>NZ_JAHZUY010000079.1 GCF_019458025.1 Caldovatus aquaticus
GGCTGCGCGCGGCGGAGGCGCATGCCGCGGTGCGCGCCTTCCTGCACGCGGCGAGCGCGGACGGGCTGCGCTGCGTCGCCATCGTCACCGGCCGCGGCGCGGGGCCGGAGGGCGGGGTGCTGCGGCGCGAGCTGCCGCACTGGCTCGAGGCGCCGGAGCTCGGCCGCCTGCTGCTCGGCGCGGCGCAGCCGGAGGCGGCGCGCGGCGGGGCGGTGCATCTCCTGCTGCGCCGCCGCGCCGGCCGCGCGGCGGCGGCGCAGGGGCGGCGATGACGCCCTTCGGCGCCCGGCTGCGCGCGCTGCGCGCCCAGCGCGGCGTCACCCTGCGCGAGCTGGCCGCGGCGCTGCAGGTCTCGCCGGCCTACCTCTCCGCGCTCGAGCACGGGCGGCGCGGGCGCCCCTCGCCCGGCCTCGTCCACCAGGTGAACGAGTTCTTCGGCCTGATCTGGGACGACGCCGAGGAGATGGCGCGCCTCGCCCGCCTGTCGCATCCGCGCGTCCGGCTCGACACCGCGGGCCTCAGCCCGGAGGCGACCGAGTTCGCCAACCGCCTCGCGCGCGAGATCCGGCGCCTGCGCCCCGAGACCATCGCCGCGCTCCGCGCCGCGCTCGACCGCGACGCGGCGGCGGAGGCGGGGGGAGAGGCGCGGCGCTGAGGCGCGCCGCGCTCACGCCGCCGAGGCCGGCGCCCGCTCCGCCGCTTCCTCCGCCGCCCCGGCCGCCGGCTCCGCCGCGCCGCCCGGCGCCGCGGCGGCCGCCAGCTCCTCCGGCGTCGCCGCCACGCGGTGGCGCGCAAGCCAGGCGGAGAAGCCGGGGGCGGCGGTCAGCACGCAGAGCGGAACGGCGAGCACCAGCCCGGCGAGGAAGGGCAGCGCGAACAGCAGCGCCGACCACGAGGTCGCCGCCAGCGCCGCGGCCAGGGCGAGGCCGAGCGCCGTCTCCGGCCACAGCAGGCGCGCCGCGTCGCTCCAGGCGACGCCGCGCTCGGCCCGGTTCTGCGGCGCCCAGCCGGCGCGGCCGCGGCCGAGCGCGAGCCGCAGCAGGAAGCGCGCCTGGTGCACGAGGCGCACCGGCTGGAACAGCAGCGCGAACAGCATCGCCGCCGCTGCGCCGCGCGCGAAGCGCGCCCGCCCGCCGTAGCGCGCGGCGAGCGCCGGCTTCAGCAGCACCTCCGCGTGGCCCAGGAGCTCCGCCGCGTAGTAGGCGGCGAGGCTCGCGCCCAGGAAGAGGGCGAGCGCCCCGGGCGGCGTCCCCGCCCCGCCTCCGGCCGCCGCGTTCGCCACCGCGAGCAGCAGCGCCAGGCACCACAGCGGCGCGGCGGCGAAGAGCAGGACCGCCTGGGCGAGCTGCCAGCGCGCCATTGCCGAGAGCCCCGGCTGCCGGAGCAGCGCGAGATACTGCATGTTGCCCGCCGCCCAGCGCCGGTCGCGGGCGAGGAATTCCGGCATGGCGGGCGGGTTCGCCTCGAGGCTGCCCTCGTCCTCGGGCAGCACGCACACCTTCCAGCCGGCGGCGTGCAGGCGCGTCGCCTCCACCTGGTCGTGCGAGAGGACCGGCGCGCCGCCGGGCAGCGGCGCGAGCCGGCAGTGGCGGCGGAAGGGCTCGATGCGGAGGATCGCGTTGTGGCCCCAGTAGGGGCCTTCCCCGCCCTGCCACCACGCCTGGCCGGTGGCCCAGACGCGCATCGCCTGGCGCATGTTGAACTGGAAGAGGCGCGGGAAGGCCGCGCGCGCCGGCCGCCCTGCGATCAGCGGCTGCACGATGGCGAGCGCGGGATCGGCCTCCATGCAGGCGACGAGGCGCAGCACCGTCGCCGGCGCCATCGCGCTGTCGGCGTCCAGCGCCAGGAACAGGTCGTGGCCGGCGGCGTGGCGGTCGAGGAAGTCCATGACGTTGCCGGCCTTGAAGCCGGCGTTGTCCGCCCGCCGCCGGTAGCGCACCGGGACCGGCCGGCCGGCGCGCGCCGCGGCGAAGGCGGCGACCGCGGCCTCTTCCGCCGCGGCGAGGGCGGGATCGCTGGTGTCGGAGAGGATCCAGAGGGCGAAGCGGTGCCCCGCCCCGGCCGCCTCCAGCCCGTCGAGCAGGCGCGCGAGCGGCGGCAGCACCTGCGCCATGTCCTCGTCGCGCACGCAGACGGCGATCGCGGTGGAGAGCCGCGGCGCGCCCGCCGGCCGCGCCGCCCGCAGCGCCGGCAGCACGGCGCCCGCCGGATCGCGGCTCGCCATCCGGAGGGCGAAGCCGATCAGCGGGTTGGCGGTGGAGAGCGCCGACCACGGCGCGGCGCCGAGATAGCAGAGCAGGATCGCCACCTCCGCCGCGCTCCACCCGCCCGGCGCCAGCGCGGCGACGGCGAGCGCGGCCAGCCCCGCGAGGACGGCGAGGACCAGCAGGAGGAAGACGGCCCGGCGGGCCGGCAGGGCGGCGGCGGTCATGCCGGCCGGCTAGGGCAGGAGCGTGGCGAAGATGCGGCGGGCGCGGCCCCGCGCCGCGCTTGGCGGCGCGTCCGCCTTCGCGCCGGCGCGCCGCGCGGCGGACGGCGCCCGGCGCCCGCACCGGCGCGCATCAGTCGGCCGTCACCCCGGCGGTGCGGATCACCTCCGCCCAGCGCGCGACCTCGGCGCGCAGGAAGGCGTTGTAGTCGGCGGTGCCGAGCGGCCAGGGCTCGGCGCCGTAGTCGCGGAAGCGGCGGGCGATCTCCGGGTCGTTCATGCAGCCCAGGAACTCCTCCTCCAGCCGCGCCACGACCGGGCGCGGCAGGGAGGCGGGACCGGCGATGCCGTACCAGGAGGAGACGTCGAAATCCGGCACGCCGAGCTCCCGCAGCGTCGGCAGCTCGGGCATGGTGGAGGCGCGGCGCGCCGTGCTGACGCCGAGCGCGCGCAGCGGTCCGGCCAGCACGTGCTGGCGGCTCGCCGGCGCGTTGTCGATGGCGAACAGCACCTCGCCGTTCAGCACCGCGGCCATCGAGGGGCCGGTGCCGCGGTAGGGCACGTGCGTCAGCTCGAGCCCCATCTTCTGCCCGAACAGCACGCCCGAGAGGTGCGAGGAGGTCCCGGCGCCCGCCGAGGCGAAGTTCGCCCGGCGCGGATTGGCCTTGATGTAGGCGACCAGGCCCTGGAGGTCGCGCACCGGCCCGTCGCCCTTGACGATGAGCACGTTGGGAAGCGCGGCGATGCGCGCGATGCCCGGCGTGTCGCGCAGCGGGTCGAAGGTGAGCCGCGCCTTGTGCAGCGTCGGCCCGATCCCGTGCGAGGCGATGTGGTTGATCATGATCGTGTGGTTGTCGGTCGCGCGCGCCATCGCCTCGCCGCCGACCGAGCCGCCCGCGCCCGGCCGCGGGTCTATCCACAGCGGCTGGCCGAGCCGCTCGCGCAGGCGGTTCTCGAAGATGCGGATGAAGATGTCGGAGACGCCGCCGACCTGGGCGGTGATGACGAAGCGGATCGGCCGTTCCGGCCAGCCGGGCGTCGCGCGCGGGGCCTGCGCGTGCGCGCGGCGCGGCGCGGCGGGCGGCGGCGCGAGCGCCCCGGCGGCGGCGAGCGCCGTGGTGCCGAGCATCCTCCTGCGGCGGATCATGCGGTCCCTCGCTCCTCCCGGCGTGTCGTCGGCCCGGCCGGACGCTCTTCCGCCGAGGCGTCTCCCTGTCCGGACGCGATGCGCGCCACGCCGGCCGCAGCGTAGCAGCCGGACGCGGCGGCGGGGCAACGGCGAAGCCCCCCCCGGGCCAGGCATCCCCGCCCGCCGTCCCGCGGCGGGCGGCCGCCGCCTATCCGGCGCCGCGCGGCGCGGCCGCGCCCGCACCGGCCTCCGCCACGCCGCCGCGCGCGAGCGCCAGGCGCGCCAGCGGCGCGGCGGCGACGGTGCAGGCGATCGCCATCGCCACCAGGGCGGAGAACACTGTCGGGCCGATCAGGCCGGCGTCGAGCAGCACCGCCAGGACCACCACCTCCATCAGGCCCTTGGCCTGCATCAGCGCCCCGAGCGCGAGGGCGAAGGGCCAGCCCTCCCCCGCGGCGCGGGCGGGCAGGGCGGCCCCGGCCACCTTGCCCGCCACCGTCGCCGCGGTCGCCGCCGCGAAGACCGCGAGGAACGCCGCCGAGTCCGGCTCGATCAGCGCGCGCAGGCCGGTGGACAGGAAGAAGAACGGCAGCAGCACGGTCGCCGCGACCGGCTCCAGCCGCTCCAGCAGCGCGGCGCGGCAACGCCGCGGCATGACGGCGCCGGCGGCGAAGCCCCCGATGATGTAGCCGATCTCGATCGCCTCGGCGGCGGCGGCCGAGGCCAGCGCGAAGGCCACGCCGACGACCAGCATGCGGCCGTCCGCGTCGGCCTTCTCGGCGAGGCGCGCGAGCAGCGGGCGCGCGATCCAGGCCATCGCGCCGCCCCAGGCGAGGGCGAGGGCGAGCGTGGCGAGCGCGCCGCCGCCGCTGCCCGCCGTCAGCGCCAGGACCGTCGCCAGGAACAGCCAGAGCGCGGCGTCGTTGAGGGCGGCCAGCGCCAGCGCGGTCTGGCCGAGCCGGGTGCCGGTCCAGCCGGCCTCGCGCAGGATCGCGGCCAGCACCGGCAGCGCGGTGCAGGCGATGCAGGCGCCGATCGCGGCGGCGAAGCCCGGCGCGCCGCCGCGCGGCCCGGGCGCGCCCGGCACCGCTTCCGCCATCCAGGCGCCGAGGCCCACGCCGAGCGCGAGCGGGACGAGGAAGCTGCCGAGCGCCGGCCCGGCAAGCCGCCGCCCCTGCGCGCGCAGCGCGGCGGGGTCGAGGTGCATGCCGGCGGCGAAGACGTAGAGCAGCACGCCGAGGGTCGCGACACCCTGCAGCGCCGCCAGCACCGCGGGCGGGAACAGCGCCGCATGCAGCTCCGGCGCGACGCGCCCGAGCAGCGAGGGGCCGAGCGCCACCCCGGCCAGGATCTGCACGACGGCGAGCGGCGCCACGGCGCGCACCGCGCGCAGGCGCCAGAGGAGCCAGGGCGCCAGCACGAGCACGAACGAGACCGCGAGCAGCAGCACCCGGGAGGACGGCATCGGAACTCCTGGCGGGAGCACGGGCGGGAGGGCGCCGCGCCGGCCGCGGCCGGCGACGGGTGGCGGGACGCGGCCGCCCCGCAAGGGGCGGACCGCGCCGGCGGCCACGAGCGCGCGAGTATCGCGGCGCCGCCCCGATGCGCAACGCCGCTCGGCCGGAGCGCGGATGGGGCGCGCCCCCGCCCGCCCGGCGGCGCGTTGCAGATCGTGGTCTCCGGCCAGCAGGTCACGGGCGCGCCCTCGCCCGCCCGGCGGCGCGACTGGCGCGTGGGCGGGCCGGCCGCGGCGCGGCACGCTGCCCACGGCCGCGGCGCGCGCCGCAAGGGCTCGTCCGTCGCCGGCCCCGGCGCGCCTGCTGCGGGCGCGCGCGATCCGCGGCATATCGGCGCCATCCCTGGAGGACCGCGCCGTGACCGACCCTTCCGCTCCCCGCGCCCGCTACGACGCCGCCGAACTGCGCCGCTGCGCCGCCGCGCTCCTCGGCGCCGCCGGCCTGCCGCCCGACAAGGCGGAGGCTGTAGCGGACATCCTCGTCGAGGGCGACCTGCTCGGCCACGACACCCACGGCCTCGCACACCTGCCCCCCTATCTCGACGCGCTCGCCTCCGGCGACATGGCGCGCGAGGGCGAACCCGCGGTCCTCGCCGACGCGCCCGCCGGGCAGACCTGGGACGGCCGCAAGCTGCCCGGGCCGTGGCTGGTGACGCGCGCCGCCGACCTCGCCTCCGGGCGCGCGCGCGCGGCCGGCCTCTACGCCGTCGCGATCCGCCGCAGCCACCACATCGGCTGCCTCGCCGCCTACCTGCCGCGCATCGTCGCGCGCGGGCAGGTGCTGATTCTCGCCTCCTCCGATCCGGCGACGGCCTCGGTCGCGCCCTTCGGCGGGCGGCGGCGGCTGATCACGCCCAACCCGATCGCCGCCGGCTGGCCGCTGCCGGAGGGCGGCGCGGCGCTGGTGGACGTCTCCACCGCCGTCACCACCAATGCCATGACCGCGCGCCGCCGCGCCGAAGGGCGGGAATTCGACGCGCCCGCGCTGCTCGACGCCGCCGGCCGGCCGAGCCGCGACCCGGGCGTGTTCTTCGCCGACCCGCCCGGCAGCATCCTCCCGCTCGGCGGGGTGGAGGCGGGGCACAAGGGCTTCGCCCTCGGCCTGCTGGTCGAGGCGCTGACCTCCGCCCTCGCCGGCCACGGGCGGGCGGACGCGCCGACCGGGTGGGGCGCCTCGGTGCTGGTGCTGGTGCTCGATCCGGCGCGCTTCGGCGGCGGCCTCGCGGGCTTCACCCGCGAGACCGGCTGGCTGGCGGCGGCGGTCGCGGCCAACCCGCCGGCGGCGGTCGCGGCCTCGCCGCCCCGCATGCCGGGGGCGCGGGCGCTCGCGCTGCGGGCGGAGCAGCTGGCGCGCGGCGTGGCGCTGCACCCCTCGATCCCGCCGCGGCTGGAGGAGTGCGCCCGCCGCGCGGGAATCGCGCCGCCGCGGCCCATCGCCCTTGCGTGACCGTTGATCGTGCGGAATGCTGGCGCGGCAGAGCAAGGAGCGGAGCGCGCCGAGATGGCCGAGGACGATCCCACGCCGGGCAGGACCGGCCGGCGGCTCCTGGTGTTGCGCCTGGCCGGCCTCGGCGGCGTTGCGGCGGGCCTGCCCGGATGCGTTCCGGTGCCGGTGCCGGTCGCGCCGCCGCCGGCGCGCGTCTCCGATGCCGATCCCTACGACGCGCCGGGGCAGGGGCGCGGCGGCGTGGTCTATCGCCCGCCGCCGACCGGGTATTCCGACGCCGATCCGGCGGACGCCCCGGGGCGGGGGCGCGGCGGCTATCGCCCGCGCACCGGCTATACGGACGCCGACCCCCGCGACGGCCCCGGCTATGGCCGCGGCGGCGTGTACCGCGTCCGCACCGGCTACACCGACAGCGACCCGAGCGACGGCCCCGGCTATGGCCGCGGCGGCTACCGCGGCGTGAGCGACAGCGACCCGCGCGACGCGCCGGGGCGCGGCCGCGGCAGGCTGACCGATTCCGACCCGCGCGACGCACCCGGTCGCGGCTGGCGCGGCTACTGAGGAGGCCATCCGGGGACGGCAGGCATGTCCGGGGGGAAAGGCGATCGGCGACTCGGCCGCCGCTTGTTCGTGCTGCGGCTGGCGAGCGCCGGCGGCGTCGCCGCGGCGCCTGCCGCCGCCGCGGCCCAGAGCGGCTATTCCGACAGCGATCCCTACGACGCCCCCGGCTACGGGCGCCCGCGCACCGGCTACTCCGATGCCGACCCGCGCGACGCGCCGGGGCGCGGGCGCCCCTACAGCGGCCACTCCGACAGCGATCCCTACGACGCCCCCGGGCGCGGCCGACCGCGCACCGGCTATTCCGATGCCGACCCGCGCGACGCGCCGGGGCGCGGGCGCCCCTACACGGGCTACTCCGATGCCGATCCGCGCGATGCGCCGGGGCGCGGGATACCCTATACCGGACGCAGCGACAGCGACCCGGGCGACGCGCCGGGCCGCGGCCGGGGACCCTATCGCTGACGACGCCGCCTCCCTCCGCCGCCACCCTCGCCGAGCAGGCCTGGGCCCTCGCCTTCGCCCCCCTCTCCCTCGAGGAGGGCTTCGCGCTGCGCGAGGCGGCCGCCTGGCGCCTCCTGCCCGGCGCCGACCCGGCGCGCTTCCGCGCGCTGCTCTCGGTCGCCGACCTCGACGCCTTCCTGCGCACCGACGCGGCGCGCGCCCCGCGCGTCTCCATGGCCGACAGCGCGCGCCAGGGCAGCGCCGCCGTGCCGGAACACGAATACGCCGACGGGGACGGCCGGGTGGACCTGCCGCGCCTGCTCGCGCGCTTCGACGCCGGCGCCACGCTGGTGGTGTCGCAGTTCCACGAGCTGCACGCGCCGCTCGCCCGCTTCTGCCGCGGCCTCGAGCGGGCGTTCCTGCATCCGGTGCAGGCCAACATCTACCTCACCCCGCCCGGCGCCCAGGGCTTCCGCCTCCACTACGACACCCACGACGTGCTCGTGCTGCAGGTGGAGGGCACCAAGCGCTGGCGCATCTGGCCCGGCCAGCCGGTGCCGCACCCGACGCGGCGCATCCCCTGGGCCGGCAGCGACGCGGTGCGGCCGGAGGGCGAGCCGGCGACGCTCACCCTGATGCCCGGCGACGCGCTCTACCTGCCGCGCGGCGTGATGCACGACGCGGCGGTGGCGCAGGGCGTGGCGGAGGCCTCGCTGCACGTCACCGTCGGCCTGTTCGAGCCGGCCTGGGCGGAGGCGGCGCGCGAGCTGCTCACGCTGCTGGAGGCGGACACGGCGGAGGGCGCGGCGCTGCGCCAGGGCTTCCCGAGCTGGCGCCTCGCCGATCCGGAGGCACCGTCCGCCCTCGCCGCCGCGCTCGCGGGGCGTCTCGCGGCGCTGGCGACGCCGGCGGCGGTGGAGCGCCTGGCACTGCGCCTGCTCGACCGGCTGGCGACCGAGCGCCTGCCGCTGCCCGCGCGCGGCCTGCTGACGCCGCCCCCCGGTCCCGCCGACCGGCTGCGCCTCGCCGATTCCATGCACCACCACCTGGTGCCGCTCGCCGACGGCGGCTCGGTGCTGCGCTGGGGCGGCGGGGCGGAGGCGCTGGACGCGACCCGGCTCGCCTGGCTGCAGCGGCTGGAGGAGGGCGCCACGCCGGCGGAGCTGGGCGGCGCGGAGGCGCTGGCGTTCTGCCGGCGGCTGGCGGGGTTCGGGCTGCTGGAGCGGATCGGCTGACGGCGCGGCGCGGCCGGCGCGCCGAAAGGCCTTCCCGCGCCGCGCCGCGGCGGCCAGAGTGGGGTCCGCTCCACCCCCAGCCGGACCCGAGCGCCGATGCCCGCCTCCCTCGACGCCCTCCTCGCCCACATCGACGCCACGCTCGACGCCTCGCGCGCGCGGCTGTTCGACTGGCTGCGCATCCCCTCGGTCAGCGCCCAGCCGGCGCACGCGCCGGACTGCCGCCGCGCCGCGGAGTGGCTGCGCGGGGAGCTCGCCGCCCTCGGCTTCCGCGCCGAGGTCCGGCCCACCGCCGGGCATCCCTGCGTCGTCGCCCACCACGACGGGCCCGGCCGGGCGGACGTGCCGCACCTGCTCTACTACGGCCACTACGACGTGCAGCCGCCCGAGCCGCTCGAGCTCTGGACCACGCCGCCCTTCGAGCCGGCGCTGGTGGACGGCCCGCACGGCCCGCGCATCCGCGCCCGCGGCGCGGTGGACGACAAGGGCCAGGTGATGACCTGGCTCGAGGCGCTGCGCGCCCACCATGCGCTCGCCGGCACCATCCCGGTGCGCGCCACGATCCTGGTCGAGGGCGAGGAGGAGGTCGGCAGCCCGAACCTCGACCCCTTCCTCGAGCGGCATCGGGACGAACTGCGCGCCGACGTCGCGGTGATCAGCGACACCGGCATGTGGGACATCGCCACCCCGGCCATCACCACGCGGCTGCGCGGCCTCGTCTATGTCCAGATCGACCTGCGCGGCCCGGCGCGCGACCTGCATTCCGGCCTCTACGGCGGCAGCGCGCTCAACCCGCTCAACCTGCTCGCGCGCCTGCTCGGCGAGCTGAAGGACGAGGACGGCCGCATCCGGCTCCCCGGCTTCTACGACGGCGTGGCGGAGCTCTCCCCCGAACAGCGGCGCGAGTGGGAGGCGCTCGGCTTCGACGAGGCGGCCTTCCTCGGCAAGGTCGGGCTCTCGGTGCCCGCGGGCGAGCGCGGGCGGGCGCCGCTCGAGCGGCTCTGGGCGCGGCCGACCGCCGACGTCAACGGCCTCTGGGGCGGCTACACGGGCCCCGGCGCCAAGACCGTGATCCCGGCCGAGGCGCACGCCAAGCTCTCCTTCCGCCTCGTCCCCGGCCAGGACCCGCAGCGCGTGCTCGCCGGGCTGCGCGCCTTCCTCGACGCCCGCCTGCCGGCGGACGCGAAGGCGGAGATCCGCGTCCTCGGCGCGAGCCCGGGGATCGAGGTGCCGGCGGAGTCGCGCTGGGTGCGCGCCGCCTCCGCCGCGCTCGCCGAGGAGTTCGGCCGCCCCGCGGTGCGCATCGGCAGCGGCGGCTCGATCCCGGTGGTGGAGAGCCTGCGCCGCATCCTCGGCCTCGATTCGCTCCTGATGGGCTTCGGGCTCGACGACGACCAGGTGCACAGCCCGAACGAGAAGTTCGAGCTCGCCTGCCTGCGCCGCGGCATCCGCAGCCACGCGCGGCTGCTCGCCGCGCTCGGCGCGGGGGCGGCGTAGCGCGTTCCGTTCCGCGCGGCGGCGCCCGGCCCCGCCCGCCGCCGGCTCAGCGTTCCGGCAGGAAGCCGACGATCTCCTGCGTGCGCGCCACGATCGGGTCGGCGATCGCCCGCGCGCGCTCGGCGCCCGCGTGCAGCACCGCGTCGATCGCGTGCGGGTCGGCGAGCAGGCGCCGGATCTCGGCCGCGATCGGCGAGAGGTGGGCGATCAGCGCCTCCGCCAGCACCTCCTTGAACTGGGCGAAGCCCTTGCCGCCGTGCTCGCGCAGCACGTTCTCGGGCAGCGTGTCGGTGATGGCGGCGAGGATGCCGACCAGGTTGCGCGCCTCCGGCCGCCCCTCGAGGCCGGAGACATGCTCGGGCAGCGGCAGCGGATCGGTCTTGGCGCGGCGGATCTTGAGCGCGATCGTGTCCGGATCGTCGGTGAGGTTGATGCGCGACTGGTCCGAGGGATCGGACTTCGACATCTTCCTGGTGCCGTCGCGCAGGGACATCACCCGCGCCGCCACGCCCTGGATCAGCGGCTCGATCTGGGGGAAGAAGTCCACGCCGTAGTCGTGGTTGAACTTCTGCGCGATGTCGTTGGCGAGCTCGAGGTGCTGCTTCTGGTCCTCGCCGACCGGCACGCGGGTCGCGTGGTAGGCGAGGATGTCGGCCGCCATCAGGCAGGGATAGACGTAGAGCCCGGCCGAGGCGGCCTCGCGGTCCTTGCCCGCCTTGTCCTTGAACTGCGTCATGCGGTTGAGCCAGCCGATGCGCGCCACGCAGGTGAAGATCCAGGCGAGCTGGGCGTGGGCGCGCACGTGGCTCTGCACGAACAGGGCGCACTTGCGCGGGTCGAGCCCGCAGGCGAGCAGCGCCGCCGCCATCTCGCGCGTCTGCTGCGCGAGCAGCTTCGGGTCCTGCCAGACGGTGATGGCGTGCATGTCCACCACGCAGAACAGGCAGTCGTGGTCCTCCTGCAGCGGCACCCAGTTGCGGATGGCGCCGAGATAGTTGCCGAGCGTGGGCACGCCGGAGGGCTGGATGCCGGAGAAGACGCGCTGCATGGCGGGCCGGACCGTGGAGTGGTGAAGACGGGCGCGGTTTCCCGCGCGCGGGCGGGGGCGTCAAGCGGCGCGGGGCGGCGCCGGGCCCGGGGCGGACGCGCCCGCCGGCGCCGGCCGGCAGCGCGCCCGCGCAACGACGCGCCGGCGCCGTCGCCGCCGGCGCGGCCGGGCGGAAACCCCGCTAGCGCGCCGCCCGCAGCGGCGGGCGCGGCCCGAACAGGGCGGTGCCGATCCGCACATGCGTCGCCCCGCAGGCGATCGCGATCTCGAAGTCGGCGCTCATGCCCATGCTGAGGATCGGCAGGCCGTGCTTCGCCGCCAGCCCGGCGAGGTATTCGAAATGCGGCCGCGGGTCCTCGCCGGCGGGCGGGATGCACATCAGGCCGGCGATCGCGAGCCCGTAGTCCTCGCGGCAGGCGCGCAGGAAGGCCTCGGCCTCGGCGCGCGGCACGCCGGCCTTCTGCGGCTCGTCGCCGGTGTTGACCTCGACCAGCAGGGTCGGGCGGCGGCCCTCCTTGCGCATCGCCTCGGCCAGCGCGGCGGCGAGGCGGGGGCGGTCGAGGCTCTCGATCGCGTCGGCGAGGCGCACCGCCTCGCGCGCCTTGTTGGTCTGCAGCGCGCCGATCAGGTGCAGCCGCAGCCCGGGATGCGCGGCGCGCAGCGGCGGGAACTTGGCCGCCGCCTCCTGCACCCGGTTCTCGCCGAACACCGTCTGCCCGGCAGCGAGGGCGGCGCGCACCGCCTCGACCGGCTGGGTCTTGGAGACGGCGACCAGCGTGACGCTCTCCGCCGGCCGGTTGGCGCGGGCGCAGGCCTCGGCGATCCTCGCCCGCAGGCGGGCGAGGTTGGCGGCGATGGTCGCGGCGAGGTCGGCGGGCAGGGGGTCCATGCGATGCGGACGCTAGAGGCGGCGGCGCGCCGGCTCAACCCGCCGCCCGGCCTGCCGGCGCTGTGGCTGGTGAGCGACCCGGTGCGGCTGCCCGATCCGCTGGCGGCGGCGGCGCGGCTGCCCCGCCGCGGCGCGGCCGGCGGGCGGGCGCGGCGCCCGGCGGCGGGGGT
>NZ_JAHZUY010000080.1 GCF_019458025.1 Caldovatus aquaticus
GCCTGCACCAGCGCGGCCGGCGCCGGGCGGGCTACCGCCGCCGGCCGGGAGGGCGGTGCGGGCCCGCCCGGCCGGGCAGCGGGCACCCCGCCCTGCGCCGTCCCGCCGCCCGGCGCAGGCTGGGCCGTCGCGGCACGCCACAGCGCCTCGGCGCGCGCCGCGAACGCCGCGGCGAGGACCAGGATCAGGGCCGGCAGCAGCCGCACGCGATGGCGGAGGCGGGCAGGCACGAGCGTCGTCGTCATCGCGCGGCGGCGCGAGGGACGGCCTGCGCCAGGGCCCGCAGCAGGTCGCGCTCGGCCTGGCTGGGGGGCGGCGAGGCCGCGCCCGGCGCCTCCGGCCGCGCGACGGCGCCGCCCGGCGGCAGCGGGCCCGGCGCCGCGGATGGCGCAGCCGCCGCCAGCGGACGCGCGGCCCGCACCAGCGCCTCCAGCCGGTCGGCCAGCCCCTCGGCGCGCTCGACCAGGTAGCGCAGGTCGTCGCGCAGCGGCTCCGCCACCGCGACGCGCTCGGCGATCTGCTTGCCGGCGAGTTCGGCGGCGGCCCGCAGCCGGACCAGCGCCGCCTCGGCCACCCGCGTCGCCTCCTGGAAGCCGGCGGCGCTGCCCTCCAGCGCCGCGCGGTCGCGCCGCAGCGCGCGGAGTTGCCGCTCGAGCCGCAGCGCGAACGGGACCGCCGCGCCGAGCAGCCCGAGCAGGGCGAGCTGCAGCGTCCATTCCAGCGCGCTCATGCCGGCACCTCCTCGGCCTGCGGCGCGCCTTCCGCCTGCGCCGCGGGCGCGACGCCGCCGCGCCCCGCGCGGCCGCCGCCCTCGCGCGGCAACGCCCGCTCGATGCGCACCGCGAGCCGGCTCTCGCGCCGGCCGAGCTGCGCCTCGAACAGCGCGACGGACCCGCAGGCGAGGCGCACCGGGGCGCCCGGCGGCACGCCGAGGGCGATGCGGTCGCCGACGCGCAGGTCCAGCACGGCGCCGAGCGGCATGGTCTGCTCGTCCAGCACCACGTCGAGCACGATCTCGGTGTGGCGCAGCTCCTCGGCGAGGTGCGTCTCCCAGATCGAGTCCCGGCCGAACCGCTCGCCCATGAACTGCTGCAGCAGCAGCTCGCGCACCGGCTCGAGCGTGGCGTAGGGGATCAGGATCTCGAGCCGGCCGCCGCGGTCCTCCATCTCCACCCGCAGCCGGACCAGCACGCAGGCGTTGGAGGGACGGGAGATCATCGCGAAGCGCGGATTGACCTCCAGCCGCTCGAAGCGGAACACCACCGGGGAGAGCGGCTCGAAGGCGGCGGTGAGGTCGGCGAGCACCACGCCGAGCAGCCGCTCGACCAGGGTGCGCTCGATCGTGGTGTAGGGACGGCCCTCGATCCGCATCGCCGCGGTGCCGCGCCGCCCGCCGAGCAGCACGTCCACCACCGAGTAGATCATCGGCGAATCCACCACCACCAGCCCGTAGTTGTCCCAGGTCTCCGCCTTGAACACGCCGAGCATGGCGGGCAGCGGCACCGAGTTCAGGTAGTCGGCGAAGCGCAGCGAGGTGATGGAGTCGATCGAGACCTCGACATTGTCCGAGGTGAAATTGCGCAGCGTGGTGGACATCAGCCGCACCAGCCGGTCGAAGATGATCTCCAGCATCGGCAGGCGCTCGTAGGAGACGAGGCCCGAGCGGATGATCCGCTGGATGCCGGTCTGCGCCTCCTCGCGCCCGCCGGGGCCGGCGTCGAAGCCGAGCAGGCTGTCGATCTCGGCCTGGTTGAGCACCCGCGCCGCATCCGGCGCCGCGCCCCCGCCCGGCCCCGCCGCCTCCTGCCCGAGCGCGGCGCCCCAGGCGGCGGCGAGGTCCTCCTCCTGCGACCCGTCGCTCATTGCACCAGGATCTCCACGAACAGCACGTCGGTGACCCGCGCCGGCGCGACGGCGATGTTGACCCGCGCCAGCAGCTCCTCGCGCAGCCGGTAGGTGCCGGCCGAGCCGCGCAGCTCCTCCGGCCGCATCTCGCGCAGGTAGGTCGAGAACAGGTCGAGCACGCGCGGCATCGCCGCCTGCACCGCGGCGGCGTCCTCCGCGCGGGCCAGTTCCAGCTTGCCGCGCAGCTTCACATAGGCCGCCCGCCGGCCGGCGACGTTGAGGTTGGCGACCACCTCCGGCAGGTCGAGGAACGCCGGCGGCTGCGGTGCGGCCTGGGCCCCGGCGGCGGGGCCGCCCGCCGCGCCCGGCGCGCCGTCCTGGCCGGGAAGCGGCGGCAGCACGCCGCCGAACCACAGCCCGGCGGCGCCGAGACCGGTCAGGACCACCGCGGCCCCGGCCAGCAGGACAAGCCGTCGCCTGCCGGATCGCCCCGCCGCCCCCTCCGCCTGCGCCTGTTCGGCCGCCATCGCCCGGTCCTGCGCCTCCGCCCTTCCCGCGAACGCCGGGCAGCATCGCCGCACCGGATTAAGGAAGACTTGCGCGGCCAGGCCTGCCGGGCGACGGCAGAAGCTGCCGGGCAGCCCCCGCCGGCGCCCGCCGGGGCGGCGGCTCCGCCCTGGCACGCCGCTTGCTGCCGGTGGCGCCGGACCGCTCGCCGCAGAGAGGGAGACCGCGCCGATGGACAGCCCGGGCTACGTCGTGCTCTCGCGCCTCGCCCTGCAGCCGCGCGCGATCGAGCTGCTCGCGCACAACATCGCCAACGCCGACACGCCCGGCTTCCACGCCGGCCGCATGGTCTTCACGGCCCATCTCGACCGCCAGCGCGGCGTCGCCGCGCCCCCGGGCGGGGAGGCGGTCGCCTACGCGCAGGACCGGGCGAGCTGGCGCGACACCGCGCCCGGGCCGATCGAGCGCACCGGCAACCCGCTCGACATCGCCATCGCCGGCGAGGGCTTCTTCGCCGTCGAGACGCCGCGCGGCGAGCGCTACACCCGCGCCGGCCGGTTCAGCCTCGACGCCGAGCGCCGCGTGGTGGACATGGAAGGGAACGCGGTCCTCGACGCCGAAGGCCGCCCGATCGTCGTCGCCGCCGGCGACACGCGGCTCGAGGTGCTGGGCGACGGCACGCTGCGCTCCGAGAACGGCGTCATCGCCCGGCTGCGCATCGTGCGCTTCGAGGACCCGCAGCGCCTGCTCGCCGAGGGCGACCGGCTGTTCGCCGCCCCCGCCGCCGCGCCGCCTCTTCCGGTCGAGAACCCCCGGCTCGTCCAGGGCGCGGTCGAGGGCTCCAACGTCCGGCCGGTGGTCGAGCTGACGCGGCTGATGGCGGGGCTGCGCGAGTTCCAGTTCGCCGCCCAGTTCGCCGAGCGCGAGGGCGAGCGGCTCGGCACCGCGGTCGAGCGCATCCTCCGCCGCCGCGGCAACGCCTGAGACCCATCCCGCACGAGGGACACCGGACGCGATGCGAGCGCTGCACGTCGCCGCCACGGGCATGCTGGCCCAGCAGACCAACGTCGAGGTCATCTCGAACAACATCGCCAACATGAGCACCACCGGCTACAAGCGCCGGCGCGCAGAGTTCCAGGACCTGATCTACCAGAACCTCCGCCGCGTCGGCTCGCAGAGCGCGGACACCGGCACGGTGCTCCCCTCCGGGGCGCAGATCGGGCTCGGCGTGAAGACCTCGGCGATCTACCGGATCGCCGAGCAGGGCAACCTGCAGCAGACCGAGAACCGCTTCGACCTCGCCATCCGCGGCAACGGCTACTTCCAGGTGCAGCTCCCTTCCGGCGAGACGGCCTACACCCGCGACGGCACCTTCGGCCTCTCGCCCGACGGCACCATCGTCACCGCGGAGGGCTTCGTCGTCGCGCCCGGCATCACCATCCCGGCCGCGGCGCGCGACGTGACGATCAACGCCACCGGCGAGGTGCTGGCGAAGCTCGACGGGCGCACCGAGCCCCAGCTCGTCGGGCAGATCCAGCTCGCCATCTTCCCCAACGAGGCGGGGCTGGAGGCGATCGGCGACAACCTCTTCCTCGCCACCCCCGGCTCCGGCCAGGCGCAGCAGGCGGCGCCGGGCCAGCCGGGCTTCGGCCAGGTGCTACAGGGCTTCATCGAGACCTCGAACGTCAACGTGGTGCAGGAGATCACCGCGCTGATCAACGCCCAGCGCGCCTACGAGATGAACTCCAAGGTCATCACCGCGAGCGACGAGATGCTCTCGACGCTCACGCGGCTGCGGTGAGGAGGCAGCCCGTCATGCGCCGCCGGCACGTCCTCGCCATCGCCCTCGGCCTCGCCGCCCTCGCGCCGGCGGCCGGCGCCGCGCCCGCCGCGGGGCCGGTCGCGCTGCGCCCCTTCGCCGTGGTGGACGACCCCGTCGTGCGCCTCGGCGACCTGTTCGAGGGCATCCCGGCCGAGGCGGCGGCGCTGCCGCTCGGTCCCGCCCCCGCGCCCGGCCGCCGCAGCGTGATCGAGGCGCCGCTGCTCGCCGCCATCGCGCAGCGCCACCGCCTGCCCTGGCGCCCGCTCGGCGGCGAGGAGCGTGCCGTGATCGAGCGCCCCGGCCGGCCGGTGCCGCGGGAGGAGATCCTGGCGCTGATCCGCGGCGAGCTGATCCGCCACGGCCTGGAGGAGACGGCGGAGATCGACATCCTGGGCTTCGCCCCGCCCCTGGTGCCGCCCGCGGCGCCGGTCCGGCTCGCCGTCGAGGCCGCCGCCTACGACGCCGCGACCGCGCGCTTCGCCGTCACCCTCGCGGTCGAGGCGGACGGCATGCCGCTGCTGCGCCAGCGCCTGGCGGGGCGCGCCGTGGCGACCGTCCCGGTGGTGGTGGCGACGCGCCGGCTCGCGGTGGGCGAGGTGGTCGGGCCGGGCGATGCGCGGCTGGTGCGGCTGCGCGCCGAACGGGTGCGGCCCGGCGCGGCGCAGCGGCTCGACCAGGTCGTGGGCCAGCAGCTCCGCCGCCCGATCGCGCCGGAGGTGATCTTCGCCGCCGCCGACCTCGGCCCGCCCGAGGTGATCCGCAGGAACGCGCCGGTGCTGATGCTGCTCGACGCGCCGGGCCTCGCCCTCACCGCCCAGGGGCGCGCGCTGGAGAGCGCCGCGCTCGGCGCCGTGGTGCCGGTGATGAACCTCGCGAGCCGCGCGGTGGTGCAGGCCGAGGCCATCGGGCCGGGCCGGGTGCGCGTGCTGCCCGGCGCGGTACCGGTGATGGCGGCGCGCTGAGGCGGGGGCGAGGATGCGCGCCTCCTTCGCCCTGCGCTCCGGGCTCGCCGCCCTGTTCGCGGCGGCGCTCGCCGGCTGCGGCTCCCTGGAGCGGCTCTCGCGCGTCGGCGAGCCCCCGGCGATGGCGCCGGTGGCGAGCCCCACGGCCGACCCCCGCTGGCGGCCGGTGACGATGCCGATGCCCGGCCCGCAGGACCCGATCGCGCCGGCCAACAGCCTGTGGCGCCCGGGCAGCCGCACCTTCCTGCGCGACCAGCGCGCCGCCGCGGTGGGCGACCTGGTCACCATCCTGGTCTCGATCCAGGACGAGGCGCGGCTGCAGAACCAGACCGAGCGCACGCGCGAGAACAGCGAGCGGATGGGCGCGCCGGCGCTGCTCGGCCTCGAGGCCTCCACGAACCGCGTGCTGCCGAACGGCGTGCAGGCGGACCGCCTGGTCAGCACCAGCAGCAGCGGCGCGATGGACAGCAGCGCCCAGTTGCGGCGCAACGAGACGATCGCGCTGCGCGTCGCCGCGACCGTGGTGCAGATCCTGCCGAACGGCAACCTGGTCGTCGCCGGGAGGCAGCAGGTGCGGGTGAACAGCGAGCTGCGCGACCTGCAGGTGGCGGGGATCATCCGGCCGCAGGACATCGCCTCGGACAACACGGTCCGGCATGACCGGCTGGCGGAGGCGCGCATCGCCTATGGCGGCCGCGGCACCCTCTCCGACGTGCAGCGGCCGCGCTGGGGGCAGGAGGTGCTCGACACGATCCTGCCGTTCTGAGGGGCGCGGAGCGGCCTCGGCTTGTCCCTGCGCGCGCCTCCCCCGTAGGGTTTCCCCGGGCCGCGCCGCGCGGGGCGCGGGCCGCTGGAGCGGAGGGGATCGCGGATGTCGCGCGCGCTGTTCGACCTCACGGGCCGGCTCGCCCTCGTGACCGGATCGAGCCAGGGGATCGGGCTGGCGGTGGCGAAGGGCCTCGCCGAGGCCGGCGCGCGCGTGGTGCTGAACGGGCGCGATCCGGCGAAGCTCGCGGCGGCCGCCGCGACGCTCGCCGAGGCGGGGATCGCGGCCGAGCAGGCGCCGTTCGACGTGGCCGATCCCGCCGCGGTGGAGGCCGCGGTCGGCGGGATCGAGGCGCGCCTCGGCCCGATCGGCATCCTGGTGGCGAACGCCGGCGTGATGCGGCGCGCCCCCTCGGCCGAGATGCCGCCGGCGATGTGGCGCGAGGTGCTGGCGACCAATCTCGACGGCGTCTTCTGGTGCTGCCAGGCGGTCGGCAAGCGCATGATCGCGCGCGGCCGGGGCGGCAAGATCGTCCTCGTCGGCTCGGTGATGAGCGAGCTCGGCCGCCCGACCATCGCCCCCTACGCGGCGAGCAAGGGCGCGCTGCGCTCGCTCGCGCGCACGCTCTGCGCCGAGTGGGCGCGGCACGGCATCCAGGTGAACGCGCTCGCGCCCGGCTATGTCGAGACGGAGCTGACCGGGACGCTGGTGAACGACGCCGAGTTCACCGCCTGGCTGTGCCGGCGCGTGCCGGCCGGCCGCTGGGGCAAGGCCGAGGAGCTGGTCGGCGCGGCTGTGTTCCTTGCCGCCCCCGCCTCCGACTTCGTCAACGGCCACATGCTCTGCGTGGACGGCGGGCTGACCGGGGCGCTGTAGGCGGCCGCCGCGCCCGGCCGGCGCCTCGGCTTGCGCCGCTGCGGCGGCTGGGCCAACAAGCCGGCGATCATCGGCGTGCCGCGCGCGCCGCTGCCCTGCTGGAGAAGGACACCAGGATGCGCCTCGTCGTCATCCCCGGAGACGGAATCGGCCCGGAGATCACCGCCGCCACCCTGGAGGTGCTGCGCGCGGCGGACGCGCGCTTCGGCCTCGGCCTCTCCTTCCGGGAGGAGCGCGCCGGGCGCGAGGCCATGGCGCGCGACGGCACCAGCCTCCGCCCCGAGGTGGTGGAAGCGGTGAAGGCGGCCGACGGCTTCGTGCTCGGCCCGGTGGATTCGATCGGCCTCGGCGACCCGGCGAAGGGCGAGATCAACCCCTCCGGCTTCTTCCGCCGCAAGCTCGACCTCTATGCCAACATCCGCCCGGCGCGGACCTACCCCGGCGTGCGCGCGCCGCTGGGGAAGGACTTCGACCTGGTGATCGTGCGCGAGAACACGGAGGGCTTCTACGCCGACCGCAACATGGAGGAGGGCAACGCCGAGCTTCTGGTGACGCCCGAGGTGGTCGTCTCGCTGCGCCGCATCACCTGGCGGTGCTGCGAGCGGATCGCGCGCGCAGCGTTCCGGCTGGCGGCGCGGCGGCGGAAGAAGGTCACCGCGGTGCACAAGGCCAACGTGCTGCGCAAGGGCGACGGCATGTTCCTCGAGGCCTGCCGCGCGGTGGCGAAGGACTTCCCGGAGGTTGCGCTGGACACGGCGATCGTGGACGCGATGGCGGCGCTGCTGGTGCGCGACCCGGCCCGCTTCGACGTGATCGTCACCACCAACATGTTCGGCGACATCCTCTCCGACCTGACGGCGGAGCTCTCGGGCAGCATCGGCCTCGGCGGCTCGATCAACGCCGGCGACCGCCACGCGATGGCGCAGGCGGCGCACGGCTCGGCGCCGGACATCGCCGGCCAGGACAAGGCGAACCCGATCTCGCTGATCCTCTCCGCCGCCATGCTGCTCGCCTGGCACGCCGAGCGCACGGGCAACAACGCCTTCGCCGGCGCCGCCGGTGCGATCGAGCGGGCGGTCGCGGCGAGCGTCGCGGCCGGCGAGACCACGCGCGACCTCGGCGGCCCGCTCGGCACGGCCGCGGCCGGGCGCGCGATCGCCGCGCGGGTCGCCGCCGCGCCGGCCTAGGTCCGATCGCGGACGGCCGGGGGCAGCCGGGCGCGCGCCCCCGCTTCACGGCCGGGCGCAAACGCCTCCGGCGCGTCGTCTGTCGAGCGGATTCCTGCTGCCGGCCGTTTCCGGCCGTGCCGATCCGCTCTAGCGTGTCGTCACGGCCGGGCTGCTGAGGGCGGCGACGACCGAACGCCCGACCATGCTGAAGCGGTCGGCGAAGGTGTCGTACACCGCGAGCGCGAGCACGAGCAGCCCGGCCGCGGCGAGCGCGTGTTCGCAGCGGAACCGGCGGTCCTGCCCCCGGCCGCCCTCGCCCTCATCGCGACCCACCGACGATTCCCTCCGCATGCTCCGTCTCCATCCGTCGTTCGGGGCGCTTCCAGGTCCCGCCTGCGCCCCGATCCCGCCTCGCGCCCGGAGGACGGGATGCGACCGGCACTGCGCCGGATCGGTCCGCCCGCCGGACTCCCGGCGTCGCAATCACCGGCCGCTCCCGAAAGCCAGTCCCGAGTCGCGTTCGGCAACAATTCATCCGCAGCGTTCTAGGTCGTTATTCGGGCTCCGAGCAATAATGCTCCGGCCCGGCACACCGGAATTCACGGTAACGCAACCGCCGCGCGGAGCATCGCGCATGGCGCACGCGCGGTGGTGGCACCCAGGGAATGGCCTGTGCGGTTTTGCGGGGAGCGCAGGAAAATCCTCGCGTTCCCGGTTCTCGCGCAACGCGCGAGAGGGCGGTCGCGTGATGCGCGCCTCGCGCCGGTTCCCGTTCCGCCTTTCGCCGCCTCGCGCCGGGGCGTTCCGCAGGTTCGGTGGCTTTGTGCGGCCGGAGCCTCGGCTGTCCTTCGATATAACCTTGGATAGGATCCGATTTTTCTGCCCGGACTGCGCGTTTTACTGCCGCAAGTTGTCCATCCGCGCGCGGCGGCGCACGCCGCCATCGGCGCCGGAACCTCGGCGGATCGCCCTTTCCTCCCGCAGCGGCGGACCGGGCGGCGCGGCACGAGCGGCCCGCCGGTCGTGCTGCGAAGCCCGGCGCAACGCCGGCGAGCATCCGGCCACGACCCGCACGCGACACCCGCGTGCCGCGCGCCCGCTCCTCAATGCCCCGCGAAGGTGTCCATGGCGCGCAGCACGGCCGGGCCGCCCACGACCAGGAAGATGCAGGGCAAGATGAAGAGGATCGTGGGAATGGTGAGGATCACCGGCAGCCGCGCCGCGCGCGCCTCGAAGCGCATCAGCATCTCGTGGCGCAATTCCGCCGCCAGCACCCGCAGGGCCTGCGCCAGCGGCGTGCCGTATTGCAGCGTCTGCGCCAGCGTCCCGCCGAGCCGCCGCAAGGGCTCGAGGCCGGTGCGCGCGCCCATGTTGAGCAGCGCCTCGCGCCGGTCCGGCAGCACCCGCAGATCGGCCGCGGTGGCGGCGAACTCCTCCGCCAGGGCGCGGTTCGCCTCGCGCATCTCGGTCGCGACGCGCTCCACCGCCGCCTCCAGCGCCAGGCCGGCCTCGGCGCAGATCACCATGAGGTCGAGCGCGTCCGCGAGCCCGCGCTCGACGTTCGCGCGGTGACGCTCGCGCAGCCGCCGCAGCACCGCGTCGGGCAGCAGCAGCCCGGCGATCGCCGCGCCCGCCAGCAGCAGGTTGCCGGGCAGCGGCGGCAGGCCGGCGCTGAGGGGCCAGGCCAGCAGCGGCAGCGCCGCGACCAGCACCGCCTTGGCGCCGACGAAGGCGGCCAGGGCGCGCGGCCCGCGGAACCCCGCGCCGGCCACGGTGCGCCGCATCTCCGCGAGCGTCGCCGCGCCGAGCAGGCCGCTGTCGAGCACCGCCTGGCCGAGACGCTGCACCAGGCCGGCCAGGCTCTCGCGCACCGGCGGCGGCAGGCTGTCCGGGGCCGCGCGCAGGCGCCGCAGCCGCTCCTCCACCCGCTCTGCACGCTGCAGGCGCGGCAGCAGGGTCAGCGCTCCGCCCAGGCTCAGAAGCACCAGCGTCACGCCGGCCTGCAGGGCGAGCAGGCGCATCTCAGGCCAGGCTCCGCCTGATGATGACCCGCATCGTGCCGAGCCCGGTCAGCAGCGACAGCAGCGCGAGCGCAAGGATCGCCTGGCCGCGCGGGTCGTCGTAGAGCATCGCGACATAGCCCGGGTTGATCGCCGCCAGCGCAAGCCCGGTGATCGCCGGCACGGCCGCGAGGACATAGGCGCTGGCCCGCGCCTGGGCGGCGAGCGCGATCCCCCGCGCGCGCGTCGCCACCCGCTTGCGCACCACGTCGGCGAGGTTCTCGAGCGTCTCGGTCAGGTTGCCGCCGGCGCTGCCCTGCAGGGTCAGCGCCACCTTGAAGAAGCCGTACTCCGGCAGGCCGGAGCGCCGGGCGAGGTCGCGCAGGGCCCCGTCCAGCGCGACGCCGATGGCGAGCTGGTCGGCCAGCCGGCGGAACTCCGCCCCGGTCGGCTCCGGCGCCTCCCGCGCGACGGTGCGCAGCGCCTCGCTCACCGGAATGCCGGCGCGCACGCTGCGCACCACCATCGCCAGGGCATCGGGCAACTGGGCGTACATCGCCTCGGCCCGCCGGCGGTGGACGAATCCGAAGACGCCGCGCGTGCCGCCGATCCAGGCCGCCGGCGCCGCGATCCAGCCCGGCGGGCCGAACGCCGTGGCCGCGTAGGCGCCCAGAAGGAGCGCCGCCCCGCCGGCGATCGCGACGATCAGCCAGGGCGGTGCCGGATATTGGTGCCGCCGCTCCGGCACATGGCCGAACAGCGCCGCAATCCGGGCCGCGCGTCCATCCGCCCCCTCAGCGCGGCGCCGCGCCGGGCGCCGCCGCAGGCGGGCGGCCGCTGCGGTCCGCCCTCCCGCCGCGCCGCTCGCCCGCCCCCCCGCGACCCCGGCGAGCCGCGCCGCGAGGCGCCGCTGGCGCGTGCCCGGCAGAGCGCCGCGCAGCACCACGGCCGCCGCGGCGGCAAGCGCCAGCGCAAGCAGCAGCAGCGCCAGCCTCGCCGACGCGATGCTCATGGCGCCCCGTCCTCGGCGAGCGCCGCGAACCAGGCGCGATCCAGGCCGAAATAGGCGAGCCGCGGCAGGAAGCCGGGACGCGCGCGGCTCACCCTGTAGCTGCCGAGAAGCCGGCCGTCGGCCCCCTCGCCCGCATACTCCCACTGGAAGATGTCGTGCAGGATGACGGCGTCGCCCTCGAGCCCCACCACCTCGGCGAGCTGGGTGACGCGGCGCACCCCGTCGCGCATGCGCTCGACCTGCACGATCAGGTCCACGGCGCTCACGATCTGGTGGCGGATCGCGCGCGCCGGCAGGCTCGTCTGGCCCATCAGCACCATGTTCTCGATCCGCGTCACCGCATCGCGCGTGCTGTTGGCGTGGATCGTGCTCATCGAGCCGTCGTGGCCGGTGTTCATGGCCTGGAGCATGTCGAAGGCCTCGGCGCCGCGGCACTCGCCCAGGATGATGCGATCCGGGCGCATCCGCAGCGCGTTCTTCACCAGGTCGCGCTGCGTCACCTCGCCGCGGCCCTCGAGGTTGGGCGGGCGCGTCTCCAGGCTCACCACATGCGGCTGCTGGAGCTGCAGCTCGGCCGCGTCCTCGACCGTGACGATGCGCTCGGAGGGGTCGATCAGCCGCGACAGCGCGTTGAGCATCGTCGTCTTGCCCGACCCCGTGCCGCCGGAGACGATGATGTTGAGCCGCGCGCGCGCCGCGATCTCCAGCACCCGGGCGAGCGCCGGGCTGAGCGAGCCGTTGCGCACCATCTGCACGAAGTCGAGCTTGCGCCTGGCGAATTTGCGGATGGACAGGCACGGCCCCTGCAGCGCCAGCGGCGGGAAGACGATGTTCACCCGGCTGCCGTCGGCCAGCCGCGCGTCCACCATCGGGCTCGACTCGTCGATCCGCCGCCCGACCGCCGCGGCGATGCGCTGCGCGATCGCGGCGAGATGGCCGGCGTCGCGGAACCGCGCCGGGTGGAGCGAGACCTTGCCGCCCTGCTCGACGAAGACGCGATAGGGCCCGTTCACCATGATGTCGGTGATGCTCTCGTCCTCGAGCAGCGGCGCGAGCGGGCCGAGGCCGAGCATGTCGTCCACCAGCTCGGCGGCGAGCTCGCGCTGCTCCCGGCCGGAGAGGCCGATGCGGCGCTCGTCGGCGAGTTCGGCGACCAGCCGCTCGACCTCGAGCATCAGCGTCTCCTGCGGCATCGCCGCGACCGTCGTCGGGTCGATCTGCGCGAGGCACAGCGCCCGCAGCTCCTGCTTCGCGCCCGGCCCGGCGGTGCCCGCCCCGCCCGCCGTCGCGTCGGCCTGCGGCGCCGCCGCGCGCGCAACGGCAGCGGGCGCGGCCCCCGGCCCCGCGGCC
>NZ_JAHZUY010000081.1 GCF_019458025.1 Caldovatus aquaticus
GATCGTGCTGCGCTGAGCCGCCGCCGGCCCGCCACGCGAACCGCAGGGGGGGCGCCCGCCGGGCGCCCCCTTCGCATCGGCGGGGCGCGGCCGGGCGCGTGTTGCCGTCTCGCAGCCCGGCGTTCGCTAGCCGTCGCGTGATGTCACGCGCCATGCGTCTGGCCTTGGGGACACCCGGTCCCGGAGGGCGGTCAGGGCAGGGCTTGATCTCGGTCAATGCGGCATCGGGCCGATCGCCTATCCGTGGTGCGTTTCCCGCCAGGCGCGTCGGCCGGCGGGCGGCGCCGGCCGCCGGCTGCGCGGCGGCGGAGCGGAATCGTGGCGTCCCGACCCCGGACCTTCCGGCCGGCCGGACGCGGACCGGAGAGGTGACATGACGCGGATCGTGGTCGGATTGTTCGACAGTGTCGGCGACGCCGAGCGTGCCGCCGCGGAGCTGGCGCGGGCCGTGGGCGACGGTCTCGAGGCGATGGAACTGCACGGCAGCGGAATCGCCGCGGACCGGAGCAGCCCGGACGGGTCCCGTGCGGCCTCGCTGCTGATCGGATGGCGGCCGCCCGCGGACGACATGCTCGTGCTGCGCGAGGGCGTGCGGCGCGGCGGCGTCGTCGTGGCGGCGCGCGTTGCGCTCCGGCATGTCGAGGCGGCGGCGGCGGCGATCGAGGCGTGCGGTGCGGCGGACATCGAGGCGCGCGCGGCGCAGTGGCGGCGCGAGGGCCGGACCGGCGCCGAGGCGGCGGGCGTTGCGGCCGAAGGGCGCGCCGACGCCGGGGCCGGCGCCGGCTGGCTGGGCGGCTACACCGGCCATGACGAGGATATCGGCTTCGCCACCTATGGCGGCGACGCGGTGGTCGGCCGCATCCCGCAGCACCACAGGGACGACCAGCCGGCCGGACTGCTCGGCCGGATGGAGATGGCGGTGGCCGAGCACGACCCTGCGCGCAGCCGTGCGCGCGTGCGCGTCTATGTCGTCCCGAACGGGGCGGAGCGCGGCGTCCGCGAGGAGAACTGAGGAGGAGCCGCCAGGCATGGGCCTGCCGCCGCTCGCCCTTCCGGGGCTGCGGCGGGCGTCCGCGCCGCGCGGTGGGCGCCGCCGCCCGCGCCGGAGGCATCACGAGAGGCACCACGAAGGCGCAGGCCGGAGGAAGAAGGAGCGTGACGACCATGCCGGAGGAACAGCGCGCGGGCGCCGCCGCGACCGCGTCCGAGATCGCGGCCCTGCTGGGCCCGGCGGACGAGGTGCTGGTGGCGGACATTCTCCGCACCGGTGCGAGCGTGGCCGAGGTGCAGGAGGCCATCGCCCGCCTCGAGGCGGACGATGCGGTGGGCGCGGAAGCGCGGCGCGGGGCCTCGGCGCGCGTCGTCGAGGTGATGGGAATCCTGGAGGCCGCGAGGTTCCGGCCGGAGGAGGGGTAGCGCATGCCACCGGCCGGCGGAGGCGGGCGGCAGGATCGCCGCGCGCGGCGCCGGCCGGGCGGCCGTGCGGCACGCATGTGCGCCCCCCGGGAACCTGACGGCACCGCGCGGCGCCGCGAGAGGCGGGCGGGCAGGGAGGAGACGCGATGCGCAGGACCCGCGTCGTGATCATGGGCGCCGCCGGGCGCGACTTCCACAACTTCAACGTCGTCTATCGCGACGATCCGGGAAGCGAGGTCGTGGCCTTCACCGCGGCGCAGATCCCGGGCATCGCCGGCCGGCGCTATCCGCCCGAGCTCGCGGGCCCGCTCTATCCCGACGGCATCCCGATCGTGGAGGAGGCGGAGCTGCCGCGCCTCGTGCGCGAGACGGGGGCGAACCGGGTGGTCTTCGCCTACAGCGACGTCTCGCACCTCGACGTGATGCACCGCGCCTCGGTGGCGCTCGCGGCGGGGGCGGACTTCGCGCTGCTCGGGCCGGAGCGGACCATGCTGCGCGTGGCGGTGCCGGTGATCGCGGTCTGCGCGACGCGCACCGGCTGCGGCAAGTCGCAGGTGACGCGCTGGCTCGCGGCACGGCTGCGGGCGCGCGGGCTGCGCGTGGGCGTGGTGCGGCATCCGATGCCCTATGGCGACCTGGCGCGCCAGGCGGTGCAGCGCTTCGCGCGGTTCGAGGACCTCGACGCCGCCGCGTGCACGATCGAGGAGCGCGAGGAATACGAGCCGCACATCGCGCGCGGCACGACGGTGTACGCCGGCGTGGATTACGCGCGGGTGCTGGCGCTGGCGGCGGGGGAGCAGGACCTGCTGCTGTGGGACGGGGGGAACAACGACTTCCCCTTCGTGCGGCCGGACCTGCTGGTGACGCTCGCCGATGCGCTGCGGCCCGGGCAGGAGGCCACCCACCATCCCGGCGAGACGGTGCTGCGCATGGCCGACATCGTGGTGGTGGCGAAGGCGAACGCCGCGCCCGAGGCGGATGTGCGGCGGGTGGCCGAGGCCGTGCGAACGCTCAACCCGCGGGCGGCGGTGCTGCGCGGCGCCTCGGTGGTGCGGCTCGACGATCCCGCGGCGGTGCGCGGACGGCGCGTGCTGGTGGTGGAGGACGGGCCGACCCTGACCCATGGCGGGATGCCGCACGGCGCCGGCTATGCCGCGGCGCGCGCGGCGGGAGCGGCGGAGATCGTGGACCCGCGGGCCTCGGCGGCACCGGAGATCGCGGCGGTGTTCGCGGCATGGCCGCATCTCGGCCCGGTGCTACCGGCGATGGGCTACGACGCGGCGCAGCGCCGCGGCCTCGAGGAGACGATCGCGCGGTCGGCGGCGGAGGTGGTGGTCTCGGCCACGCCCGCCGATCTCGCCCGGCTGCTGCGGCCGGCGCGGCCGCTGGTGCGCGTGCGCTACGAGTTCGAGGAGATGGACGAGCCGGGGCTCGGCGCGGCGGTGGACGCGTTCCTGGCGCGGAAGGGCCTCGGCTAGAGCCGGTCGCGGACGGCCGGGAGCGGCCGGGAGCGTGGATCCGCTCGCCCGGCAACGGGCCGGAGCCGTGGCCGCGCGCACAGCCGGGCGCGAACGGCGCGCGAGCGGGTCGCGCAGGACGCGCGACAGCCGGCGGCGCGATCCCCGCTCGTCGGACGACGCGCCGCCGCCGCTGCGGCGCGCTCGGGCGGGCGAACGGGGGCCGGAAGGGGAGGCGCGGACGGCGGGCAACGGCCGGGCGCGCGGAGCGACGCGACAGCCGACGCGGCGGGGCCGCATCGGCCGGAAAGGCGGAGCGGACCGGGATCAGCGCGCGACGCCGCGCGCGCGGCCGAGGCCGTCCCGGCGCTCGCGCGGCATGCGGCGCGGCGGCCGCCGCGTCACCGGGCGGCCGGGGCGGGGCGATCCTCGGCGGCGGAGAAGGGCCGCTCCGTCGCCACATCGCCGGCCGCGGCCGGCGGGATTCCGCGCTGCGGCGGCGCCAGCACGCCGGGGGGCACGCGGCGCTCCGTCACCCGCACCCGGCGCAGGACGAGCGCCATCGTCTTCTCCTCGAGGAGCCGCGCGCGCAGGATGGCGCGGGCGGCCGGGCTGGCGCGGAAATGCGCCATCGCCTGGTCCGCGGCGCCGGCATGCCGGGCGGCTTCGCGGCGCATGGCCGCCTCGAGCTCCGCCTCGGTGACGCTGACGCCGAAGGAGCGCGCGATCTCGGCGAGCAGCAGGGCGACGCGGAGGTTGCGCTCGGCGCGGGCGCGGCGCTCCGCGCGGCGTGCCGCGTCCTCCTCCTCCCCCGCCGCCTCGCGGAGCCGCTCCTCCTCCTCGGCCACCAGGACCGAGGGGACCGGGACGTCCTCCACGCGATCGGCCAGCGCGGCGCGCAGCGCGTCCCGCAGCCGGGCCTGCGCGAGGGCGTCGTAGCGCCGCTGCAGCGCCGCGCGCACCCGGAGCCGGAGCGCGGCGGGGTCGGAGAGGCCGAGCCGGCGCGCCAGCAGCGCCTCGTCCACGACCGGGCGCGGGATCGTCGGCGCCTGGGCGCCGTTCCCGGTGCCTCGGGGGGGGTCGCCGCTGCCCTCCTCCGCGGGAGCCCGGCCGTCCGCCGGGGCGCTCCGCAGCGCGCCGTGGCGGCGGGCCAGCGCCTCGAGTTCGGCCGCCACCTCGGCTTCGCCGGGCTCGGCGGCCAGGCGCTCGAGGGTGATGGCGGAGAGGTCGGGGACGGCGAGGCGCGGCAGCACCTCGAAGCGGACGCGCAGGCGGAAGTCGCCGCCGGCGTCGCCGCCGTCGAGGCGTTCGAAGTCGGGCCCCCCGGCGGGGCGCAGGGCGCGCCGCTGGACCTCGCGCCGGAACGCGGCCTCGACCGCCTCGCGCAGGATCTCCGCGGTGAGCGCGGCGGCGATCCGCCGCCGGGCCGCTGTCGCCAGGGCGGGATCGGCCTCCCATTCGCCGCGCGGCAGCCGGGCGAGGCGCCGGTCGCGCTCGGCGGCCAGGAACCCGGCCGGAACGACGAGGGTGAAGCGCCGCCTCAGGCCGACCGCCTCGAAATCCGTGACCTGGCAGTGGCTGTCGGGAAGGGCGGCGTCGTCCCGCGCCGGGGGGGACGGTCCCGCGCCGCAGGGCGGGGCCGGGGGGCGGGGCGGATCGGCGCGGTCCGCGCCGGTGAGGGCGCGGGCGATCGCCCGGGCCGCAGCCGGCCGGGCATGGCGGGCGGTCAGGGCGGCGAAACCCGCCGCGCCCAGGCGGTCGCGCAGCCCGGCGTCGCCGAGCAGGCGGGCCAGCGCCTCCTCGAGCTCGGCGTCGGTCTCGACCAGGAGACCGGTCGCGCCGTCCTCGACGAGATCGCGGAAGGCGAGGCAGGCGCGGCTGGCGACCACGGGCTTGCGGAAGGCCCAGGCCTCGCACAGCGCGGTGGCACCGCCCTCGTCCGCGTCCAGGGCGACGACGCCGAGGCAGCAGGCGAGGGCGCCGAGGGCCACCGCGCGGGACGGATGGCCGAGGGCATGGACGCCCGGCTCGGCGGTGGCGGCGGGCGCCCCGGGCGCGGCGCCGAGGCGCACGAGCGCGACCTCCCGCCCGGCGGCGCGGAGCGCGCGCACCGCGCGCGCCACGCGCGCGTCCCCTCGCGGCTCGGCGTCGCGCCCGGCGAGGACGAGGAAGAAGGGCTCCCGCAGCGCGGGCATCGCCTCGCGGAACCGGGCGGCGGCGTCGGGAAGGGCGAGCTCGGCCGGATCCACGCCGCCGTCCGGCACCACGGCGAACCGCTTGCCGCCGAGCAGGCCGGCGATGGTGCGCGAGACGAGGAGGGTGCGGTCGGCGCGGGCGAAGGCGTCAAGCTGGTGGCGCCAGTAGTGGAAGCGGTCGTCGCCGCGGAACGCCGGCCGCAGGACGACGCGCGGGCGCGGGCCTGCGAGGGTGGCGAGCGTCTCCACGGTGCGCGGCGCGGCCGGGTCGGTGGCGGCGCCCAGCACGAGCACGGCGTCGTAGTCCCGCGCCCGCGCGCGCAGCCATCCCTGCAGGGCCTCCGAGCGCGGCCCGCGCAGCGCGGCGTAGTCCTGTTCGCGGTCGCGGCTGCGGGTCCGCGCCAGGGCGAGGACGGCGGCGGCCCAGGACTCGAAGTCGCGGGCGCGCAGCGCGGCCTCCGCCTCCTCGGCGAGGTCGGCCTCGGCGCCGAGAAGCGGACGGAGCGCGCCGCCCCCGTCGCCGGGCGCCGCGGGGTCCGCGCGCAGCACGGCAAGGCGCTCCAGCCGGATGCCGCGCGGCCGCGGATCGTCCGGTCCGGCGTCGGACTCGGTGTCGCCGGTGAGGAGGAGCGGCGCGTCCGCTGCGGCGGGCGGGAGGGCGACGCGCAGCACGAAATGCTGCGCGACCTCCGTCGCAAGGCTGGCGGCCTCCTCCGGCGCCGGCGGCTCGGCCGCGTCGGCCGCGGCGGCGGGAAGGAGGTGCAGGCGCAGGGTCCTGGCGCGGGGCGACCAGCCGGCGAGTTCAAGGACGCGGCTGCCGGCCGGCAGCAGCACCTGGAAGCGGCCCCCGGTCCAGCGCCGCGCGCCGCCCTCCGCGGTGCGCTCGGGCTCGTGGACCCCGCCGACGAGCACCGGCCGGCCGGCGAGGGCGAGGCGGCCGAGGAAGGCGCGGACGAGGGTGGCGTCTTCCTCGAGCCAGGCCTGGGCGAGCCGGCGGCAGCGGGCCTCCGCGTCCGGCTCGGGTGGCGCCTCCGGCGGGAAGAAGACGGCGCGGTCGAAGGGATCGCCGAGCGTCAGGGAGGAGCCGCCCTCGGCGGGGGTGACGCGGCAGGCGAAGCGCGCGGAATCGGCGCACTCCGCCACGGCGATCGCGGCGAGGTCCAGGCGGGCGAAATACGGCCGCAGCCGGGCCGCGAGCTGCGTCAGCGCCTCTTGCGCCTCGCCGGGCGCGGTGGCGCCGTGGTGGGCGACGATCAGCAGGCGGCGCTCCGGGGAGGGCGGCGGGGCGCGGCGCAGCAGGTCGCGCAGGGCCGCCGCGTAGGGCCGGCAGGCGGCGGACCAGGACAGATTCGTGTGCGCGTGGCGGGCGGCGCGCGCGGCGAGGGCGCGGCGGCGCGGCGCGTCGGCGAGCAGCGCGGCGAGGGCGTCGGCGAGGCAGGGCCGGGGGACGACCAGGGCGGCGCCGGCCTCGGCCAGGGCGAAGCCGCGCGCGCCCTCGGGCGTGCAGAGCGTGGCGAGGCCGTGCGCCAGATAGTCCGGCACCTTCAGGCTCGAGCCGCCGCCGCCGGCGAGCGGGTTGAGCGCCACGTCCCAGCCGCGCAGCACCGCGGACTTGGCGGCCTCGTCGAGGACGCCGTGCAGGAGGACGTTGGCCGCGGCCGGCGCGCCGAGGGCGGCGCAGACCGCGCCGACGAACTCGAAGCGCACCGCGGGGAAGGCGGGGACGAGCGTCTCCAGGATGAAGCGCGCGGCCTCGACGTTCGGCGGGTGGGCGGAGCCCAGGAAGCCGACGCGAAGCGGGGCGCCGTCGGCGCGCGGCGCGGGCGGGGGGACGTCGTCCGGGGTGCAGCCGTTGGGGACCAGCAGCGTGCGGCGCGCGCCGGCGGCGGCGAAATGCGCGGCGTCCTCGGCGCTGCAGGCGAGCACGAGATCGGCGCGGCGCGCCAGCGCGGGCTCGATGCGCGCGGCGAAGCCGGCGAGCGCGGCCCGCAGCGGGTGGGCCGCGAGGAGCTGCGCCTTGAGCTCCGCCTCGACGTTGTGCGCGCTGTAGACGACCGGGAGCGGGCAGCCCTCCGGGAACACCGCATCGAGCAGCGGCGCCATGTAGCAGTGCTCGAGCACGACCGCCGCGGCGCGGCGCGCGAGGTCCGCGGCCGCGGCGACGAGGGCCGCGTTCGCGGCGCAGAACAGGCCGGCGACGATGTCGTCGGCCGAGACCGGCGCGAGCGCGTTGACCGCGTGCCGCACCGCGCGGTGGCGCGCCTCGGGCGCGAGCGCGAGCTGGAGGAAGCCGGGAGCGAGGAGGGTCGCGCCGGGCGAGTCGGCGAAGCAGAGGAGGACGACGTCGCAGGCGAGCTCCCGGCCGAGGGTGCCGAGCACCTCGCGGATGCGCCGGGCGCCGCCGGAGGGGACGCCGGCCACCGCGTAGTCGTTGACGGCGAGGAGGAGCGGCCGCTCGGCGGGCGGCGCGGCGGGGAGGGGATCCTCCGCCGCGGCGGCGCGCAGGCGGGGGGCGAGCGCCGCGGCGATGCCGCCCCAGCCCAGCCGGTCGCGCGCGAGCCGGGCGCCGGCTTCGGCGATCCGGGCGAGGGCAGCGGGATCGGCCAGCGCGGCGCGCACGGCGGCGGCGAAGGCGGGGCGCTCGGCGGCGATGGCCTCGGCGCCGGGCCGCACCGGCAGGCCGCGCAGGCCGGCCGGGGTGGCGATGAGGGGGAGGCCGGCGGCGAGCGCCTCGATGGTCTTGAGGCTGGTGCCGGGGCCCTCGGCGGCCGGGTTCACATAGGCGTCGGCGGCGGCGAAGAGGTCCTGCTTCCCCCGCTCGTCGAACGGTCCGGCGAGGATCAGGTTCGGCGGCGCGCCGGAGGCCGCGCCGAGGGCGGCGCAGACGCCGCCGGCGAGGACGATGTCCGCCTCCGGCAGCGCCGGCGCCAGATCGCGCATCAGGAACCGTGCCGCGTCCAGGTTCGCGCGGGTCTCGGAGCCGGCGAACAGCAGCCGCGGACGGGCGTTGGCGGGTCGCCGGCGGCGCGCCGCGCGGATGCGGGCGAATTCGTCCTCGTCGTGGCCGTCGGGGCAGACGGCGAGGCGCGCGGCAGGGAGGCCGTAGGCGAGGCGCAGCAGCTCGGCGTCGCGCTCCGAGGAGGCGAGGACGAGGCGGCAGCGGCGGGCGAGGTCGCCCTCGAGCCGGCGCACCCGCTCGAAGGCGCGCGGCAGGCCGGGGCCGGCGACGCGGGCGGAGAGAAGGGCGAGGGCGGGGTGACGGGCGTTGTAGGCCTCGGCCGGCCGCGGGCCGGGAGCGTCGGCGAGGAGCGGCGCCGACCAGGGGGAGTCGTGGACCACGAGGTCCGCCGCGGCCGCGAGGCGCAGCGCCTCCTGGCGCAGCGCGCCGTCGGGCTCGCCGGCGGCGAGGGCGAAGGCGAGGCCGGAGAGGTCGCCCGCGAGGCCGGCGCGTTCGAGGGTGGCGTGGGCGGCGCGCCAGGCGCCGTCCTTCGGGATGCGGATCTCGCGCAGGCCGGGGGCGTGGTGGACGACCTCGCGCCGTCCCGCCGCATCGGTCGGGGCGAGCAGGGTCACCGCGCAGCCCTGCGCGGCGAGGGCGCGGTAGAGGTGCAGGCGGCGCAGCTCGGCGCCGCTGCGGGGCGGGTCGTAGGCCGGACAGGGGCTCAGCGCCAGCAGCGTCAGCGGGCGCGGCGGCGGCGCGGTCATGACGGGAACTGCCCTCCCCGCGGCGGCACGCGGTCCGCCGGAACCGTCGGATGCGGGGCCATCAGGCCGAGCCGGGCTCGGCGGCGTCGGTGGCGAGGAGGAGGAGCTCGACGTCGAGGCGGCGGGCCTCGTCGGAGACCGCGATCTCCAGCAGCGCCTCGTGGCGGGCGAGACGGCCCTCGCCGAGCCGCGCCTGGTAGTGGGCGTAGCCGTCCCAGTCGGGCTCGCGCCGCAGGAGGGCGCGATAGGCGGCGCAGAGGAAGTCGGCGACGGGCGCGTCGAGGGCGATCGCCTGGCGGAACATGAACGGCCGGGTCGAGGCCTCGCCCGAGCGAGGACGGTCGTAGACGTGCCAATGACGAGCGCGGTCGGGCGGGCGGTGCGCGATCAGCAGGGCGTTGGGGGAGAGCCGCTCCGGTGGCGCGGTACCCGGCGGCAAATGGGCGGGATCAAGGTTCGGGCGGGAGCCTGCCGCCGCCCCAGGCGATGCGGCCGCCGCGGCGGCAGGGGTCTCCCCAAGCGATGCAAGGGCGAGCGCCAGGGTGGCGAGACAGTCCTCCCCGATCGCGAGGAGGCTGGGATGGCCTTCGCCGGTGTCGCGCTCCACGGTCCCGCCGTTCCCTCGCTGCGCGGCGCGCAGGCGCCCTTGCGATGGCGCGCGGTGCCGCCCGGACTGCCGCAGGGGACGGGGCGGCGCTCGTCGCGGGTGATCGCCTATGTTTCATTTTACGCGGGGCGCAACGAATCTTCAATCGCGGCCTGGCTCAGGGTGTTGGCGCCGATTCCCACGGCCGCGCCCGCGGCGGCGGCCTCGGCGCATGGTCGGCCGCGGGAGGGGCTGTTCCCGGCCGGCTGCGATCCGTTCTAGGCGTGTCCGATCGCCTCGCAGGCGTCGCGGCTGGTCGCGCGCACCAGCGCGGCGAACAGCCGCAGCGCCTCCGGTCCTCCGCGGTCGCGCAGCGCGCCGCTCTCGATCTCCTCGGCCAGGAGTTCCGCCTGGCCGGCGAGGATTTCCGCCGCGCGACGCAACGCCGCGCGCGCCAGGGAGAGCTGCTGGGCGTCGGTCAGGGCGTGCCAGCCGTCCGCGGCATCGGCCGCGTCGGCAGCCGAGGGGATGGCGCGAGCGCCGGAGGCGGGGCGCATGGGGTCTCCCGATCCCTGGGCGCCGTCCTGGCGCGGAAGCCTTCCGCCCGGCCCTGCGGCCGCCGGCCGCGGCCCCGGCGGGCCGGCGGCGATCCTCGCCGCCCCCGGTTAATCGAGCGTGTGCGGGGCGCGCCGTCAGACGAAGCGGAGCTCGACCGCGCCGAGGCCGTCGAAGGCGATGCGCACCGTGCACGGCCCCTCGAGCCAGATCGGCGGCGTCACCGAGCCGAGGAACACCACCTGCCCCGCCCGCAGCCCGCCGAAGGCCCGCGCCGCGCCGGAGCCGGCGAGCCAGGCCAGCGCCTCGAGCGGATGGCCGAGCAGATCGCGCCCGTGCCCCTCGCCGCGCAGCGTCTCCCCGACCCACATCCGCCCGCGCGTCGCGCCGAGATCGAGCGCGCGCCAGTCCGTGGCCGGGGCGCCGAGCACGCCGGCGGCGTGGAACACCTGGTCGGCGATCAGGCTCGGCGTACCGAAGGCGGCGAGGTCGGGGCCGTAGCGGCGCTCGACGATCTCGATCGCCGGGAAGACCTCGGCCACCGCGGCCTCCGCCGCGGCGCGCGAGCACGGGCCGGGCGGCAGGTCGCGGCCGAGCCGGAGGCCGATCTCGCATTCCACGCCGGGCTGGAAGAAGTCGTCGAAGCGGAGCTCGGCCGGCGCGGCGTGCAGCCCCTCGCGCGGCACGAAGCCGGCGGCGGGGCCGGCGAGGCCGAGATACGCCTGCATCTGCCGCGTCGTCGCACCGATCTTGTAGCCCGCCGGCGGGTCGGCGCCGAGGCGCCGGGCGAGCGCGCGCTGCGCCGCGTAGCCCGCGCCCTCGTCCGCCGGCGCGACCGCCGGCGGCAGCGGGGCGAGCGGCGCGCGCGGCCGGGCGCGGCGCGCCTCGAGCAGGAGGGCGGCCGCGCGTTCGGCGGCGATGTCGGCATCGGACATGGGCGTCGTCACTCCTTCCCTTCGCGGCCGGCCGGTCGCTCCGCCCGGACCAGCTCGTAGAGCGCCACCGCGGCGGCGGCGCTGACGTTCAGGCTCTCGACCTCGGGCGCGATCGGCAGGCGCAGGAGCTCGTCGCAGGTCTCGCGCTGCAGCCGGCGCAGGCCACCCTCCTCGGCGCCGAGCACCAGCGCCACGCGGCGCCCGCCGAGCGCCGCCTCGGCGAGCGTCCGCGGCGCCCCGGCGTCCAGGCCGACGACCCAGAAGCCGCGGCGCTTCAGCGCCAGCAGCGCGCGCGCGAGGTTCACCTCGCGCACCACCGGCACCAGCTCGAGCGCGCCGGAGGCGGCGCGGGCCAGCGCCCCGCTCTCGGGCGGCGCGTGGCGCTGCTGCAGCACCACGCAGGCGGCGCCGAAGGCCGCGGCCGAGCGCAGGATCGCGCCCACGTTGCGCGGATCGGTCACCTGGTCGAGCACCAGCACCGGCCCGGCACGCTCCGTCACCGCGGCGTGCAGCGAGGCCGGGGCGAGCTGCTCGACCAGCAACGCCGCGCCCTGATGCACCGCGTCCTCGGGCAGGAAGGTGCGGAAGCGCGCCCGGTCCTCGACCCGCTCGGCGGCGACGCGCCAGGGGCGCGGCACGCGCGCGGCGAGCGCGGCCTCGGCCTCGGCGGTGACCAGCAGGCGGCGCAGGCGGCGCGCGGGATTGGCGAGCGCCGCGGCGACCGCGTGCTGGCCGTAGAGCCAGTAGGCGGCGCGGCTCGCCCCCGGGGCGTGGCGGTCGTCCTCCGTGGGCGCCGGCCGAGGCGGCGGGGGCGGGTG
>NZ_JAHZUY010000007.1 GCF_019458025.1 Caldovatus aquaticus
CACCGCCGTCTCGTCCGCGACTTCGAGCAGCGCACCGATGTCGCCGAAACCCTCATCGTCATCGCCGCCACCGCCACCATGCTCCGCCGCATCACCTAGCAGCCAGCACTTCTCAAACACGCTCTAAGGCCGCGAGCGCAGCCTTGCGGGAAGGGCTCTCGACGCCCCGGCCGAGCGATCGGAGGGCGGGTCGGCGGCCGGCGCGCCCGCGGCCGGAGAGCACTATCGGCGTCGCGCCCCGGCGCCATTCCGCAGAGGGAAGCCGGAGGCGAGGCGCCACCCCGCGAAGCCGGCGAGGCGGGGCCGTGATCGCCGACGCGCCCCGGCACGCGCGGGTGGTTGTCCCTCAGGAGCCGCGCCCGGGGCGCGGCGAGAAGACGAAGCGCCGCGACAGTGAGAAGTTCCAGGCCATTCCCGCGACCGCCCCGGCGGCGACGCCGATCACTGGGTGCTGCGCGCAGAAGGGCGAGAGGCTCACAAGGGCGGCATAGGTGCCGTAGTTGCTCGCGAAGCCGAACAGATTGACGACGAGAAAGGCGATCCACTGCCGCGCCGGGTGGGCGCTCCCTCGTCGGTGCCGGAAGGTCCAGTGGCGATTGAGGGCCCAGGTCGTCGTCGCCGCGGCGAGGTAGGAGAGGGCGCGGCCCGCATAGAGCCCGGCCCCTGCGAGGCCGATCGCGGCGTAGAGCACTGCGGTGTCCACCAGGAAGCCGATCGTGCCCACCACGCCGAAACGGAGGAATTCCCGGACGAGGGGTGCTTGGTCGGGGCCGAACAGGGCGGCGGCGCGGCGCGGGACGCGAATCGGGACAGTCTCCGTGGGGGGCGGGGCGGATGCGGCAGGGCGCGGCTGTCCGCATAGCGTGGCGCGGCGGCGAAGCAAGTCCGAACCCCGCGCGCGGAGGCGGGCGCGGCCTGGCGGGGCGGGGCCGCTTGCGGCGGGCAGGCGAGCGGCCGCGCCCCGAGGCGCTTGCGTCCCGCATCGCCGCTGTGTTTGCTGCCGCCGACACCGATCCGTCACTGGGGGACGCACCGATGCAACGACGCCAACTCCTTGCCGGCGCTGCCGCCGCGGCCGCCGCCGGCCTGCCGCGCCCCTCCCTCGGGCAGGGGACCACGGGGGCCGCGCGGACGCTGAAGTTCATCCCGCAGGCCGACCTCGCCGTGCTCGACCCGATCCTGACCACGGCTTACGTGACGCGCCACCACGGCTACATGATCTGGGACACCCTCTACGGCTTCGACGGCGACTACAAGGCGCAGCCGCAGATGGTGGAGGGGCACGTCGTCGAGGACGGCGGCCGGCGCGTGACCATGCGGCTGCGCGAGGGGCTGAAGTTCCACGACGGCGAACCGGTGCGGGCGCGCGACTGCGTCGCCTCGATCCGGCGCTGGGCGGCGCGGGACGCGCTCGGCCAGGTGCTGATGGCGCAGACGGACGAGCTTGCCGCGGCGGACGACCGCACCATCGTCTTCCGCCTCAAGCGGCCCTTCCCGATGCTGTTCGAGGCGCTCGGCAAGCCCTCGACCCCGGTCTGCTTCATCATGCCGGAGCGGCTGGCGAGCCAGGACCCGAACCAGCCGCTGCGCGGCGAGCTGGTCGGCAGCGGCCCGTTCCGGTTCAAGGCCGACGAGCGCGTGCCCGGCGCGCGCGTGGTCTACACGAGGTTCGAGGGCTACGTGCCGCGCCCCGAGGGGACGCCGAGCTGGACCGCGGGGCCGAAGCGCGTGCACTTCGACCGCGTCGAGTGGCACGTCACGCCCGATCCCGCGACGGCGGCGGCGGCGCTGCAGAACGGCGAGATGGACTGGTGGGAGCAGCCGACCGGCGACCTGCAGCCGGTACTGCGGCGCAACCGCAACATCGTCCTCGAGATTCCCGACCCCACGGGGCTGATGGCGATCTGCCGCTTCAACCACCTGCACCCGCCCTTCGACAAGGCGGCGGTGCGCCGCGCCCTGCTCGGCGCGGTGAACCAGGCGGACTACATGACCGCGGTGATCGGCACCGACCGCAGCCTCTGGCGCGAGGGGGTCGGCTTCTTCCCGCCCGACACGCCGCTCGCCAACGACGAGGGCATGGAGGCGCTGACCAGCCCGCGCGACTACGAGAAGGTCAAGCGCGACCTCGCCGCCGCCGGCTACCGCGGCGAGAAGGTGGTGCTGATCGCCGCCACCGACTTCCCCTCGCTCAACGCCCTGGCGCAGGTCGGCCACGACATGTTCCGCAAGGCGGGGATGAACGTGGAGTTCGTCGCCACCGACTGGGGCACGGTGGTGCAGCGGCGCGCCAGCAAGGAGCCGCCGGAGCGCGGCGGCTGGAGCGTGTTCTTCACCTTCTGGGCCGGGGTGGACATGTTCAACCCCGGCGTCCACCAGTCGCTGCGCGGCCACGGCCAGCAGGCCTGGTTCGGCTGGCCGACCATCCCGCGCATCGAGGAGCTGCGCGCGCAGTGGTTCGAGGCCCCCGACCTGGAGGCGCAGAAGCGCATCGCGCGCGAGATCCAGAAGGTGGCGTTCGAGGAGGTGCCCTACCTGCCGCTCGGCCAGTACTTCCAGGCCACCGCCTACCGGCGGGGGCTGACCGGGGTGCTGAAGGGGCTGCCGCTGTTCTGGAACGTGCAGCGGAGCGACTGAGGCCGGCGCGCCCCCCCCGCGCCCGCCGCGGCGCCCCGGCAATTTTGTCAAGGCGGCGGCGGGCGGGCGATGGTCCCATCCTGCCCAGGGAGACGACCGAGGGAGACGGAGATGTTCCGCCGCGACCTGCTGATCGGCGCCGCCGCCGCCACCGCCGGCCTGCCGCGCCCGTCCATCGCCCAGCCCGCCCGCGGCCGCGTGCTGAAGTTCGTGCCGCAGGCCAACCTCACCAGCCTCGATCCGATCTGGACCACGGCCTACATCACGCGCAACCACGGCCTGATGGTCTGGGACACGCTCTACGGCGTGGACCGGCAGTTCCGGCCGCAGCCGCAGATGGCCGAGGGCCACGTGTTCGAGGACGAGGGCCGGATCTGCACCATCACGCTGCGCCCGGGCCTGAAGTTCCACGACGGCGAGCCGGTGCGCGCCGCGGACTGCGTGGCGAGCCTGAACCGCTGGATGCGGCGCAGCCCGATGGGGCAGAAGCTCGCCACCGTCGTGGACGAGCTGGCCGCGCCCGACGACCGGCGCCTGCGCTTCCGCCTCAAGCGCCCCTTCCCGCTGCTGCTCAGCGCGCTCGGCAGCGTCAACGCGCCGATCCCCTTCATCATGCCGGAGCGGCTCGCGCGCACCGACCCGTTCCAGCAGATCCGCGAGGCGGTCGGCAGCGGCCCCTACCGCTTCAAGGCGGACGAGTTCAACTCGGGCAGCCTGGTCGTCTACGAGCGCAACCCGGACTACAGCCCGACCCCGGTCGGGCAGAGGTCGCTGCTCGCCGGGCCGAAGGTCGCCCATTTCGACCGGGTCGAGTGGCACATCATCGTGGACGCGGCGACGGCGGCGAGCGCGCTGCAGACCGGCGAGATCGACTGGTACGAGCAGCCGACGCCGGAGATCCAGCAGCTCCTGCGGCGCAACCGCGCGATCCGGGTGGAGCCGATCGACCCGCTGCCCAACGGCGCGATCCTGCGCTTCAACCACCTCCATCCGCCCTTCAACGACAAGCGGATGCGCCAGGCGCTGCTGCCGGCGATCAGCCAGGAGGACCACCTGGTCGCGATCGTCGGCACCGAGCCGGGGATGTACCGGATGGGCGGGGTGTTCACGCCGGGCACGCCGCTCGCGAGCGAGGTCGGACTCGAGCCGCTGAAGGGGCCGCGCAGCACCGAGCGGGCCAAGGCGCTGCTGCGCGAGGCCGGCTACACCAACCAGCTCATCCGCCTGATCGGCCCGACCGACATCCTGGCGCCGGCGGCGCTGACCCAGGTCGGCGTGGACCTGTTCCGCCGGCTGGGCGTGAACCTCGACGCGGTGATCACCGACTGGGGCACGGTGGTGCAGCGGCGCGCGAGCCGCGAGCCGCTCGAGCGGGGCGGCTGGTCGGTCTTCTACACGGCGTTCGGCGCGTACGACTTCCTCGACCCTTCCGGGCACTTCCCGCTGCGCGGCAACGGCGCCGGCGCCTGGTTCGGCTGGCCGACCATCCCGAAGCTCGAGGAGCTGCGCGACGCCTGGTTCGAGGCCCCCGACCTCGAGGCGCAGAAGCGCATCGCCGAGGAGATCCAGCGTGTGGCGATGGACGAGCTGCCCTACGTGCCGCTCGGCGCCTACATGTCCATGACCGCGCTTCGGAGCGACCTCGCGGACCGGGTGGAGGGGCCGGCGATGTTCTGGGGGATCCGGCGGACATGAGAGGGAATGCGACGATGCGGCGGCGCGGCATCCTGGCGGGCGGGGCGGCGGCGGCCGCGGCGGCGGCGGGAGGGCTGCCGCGGTTCGCGGTGGCGCAGGGCGCGGCGGCGCGCACCCTCCGGGTGATCCCCCAGGCCAACCTCACCAGCCTCGACCCGGTCTGGACCACGGCGGTGGTCACGCGCAACCACGCCTTCCTGGTCTACGACCAGATCTGCGCCCAGAACTCCCGGGGCGAGATCCGCCCGCAGATGGCCGAGGGCTGGACGACGGAGCAGGACGGCCTCGCCTGGACCTTCACCCTGCGCGAGGGCCTCGCCTTCCACGACGGCGAGAAGGTGCTGGCGAGGGACGCCGTCGCCTCGATCCTGCGCTGGGCGCGGCGCGATCCCTTCATGCAGGTGCTGTGGCCGAACGTCGCGGCGGTGGAGGCGCTGGACGACCGGCGCTTCCGCTTCCGCCTGCACAAGCCGACGCCGCTCCTGCTCATGGCGCTCGGCCAGACGCAGTTCCCCTGCTTCGTGATGCCGGAGCGGATCGCGCAGACCGATCCCTTCCAGCAGATCCGCGAGGCGGTCGGCAGCGGCCCGTTCCGCTTCCTGCGCGACGAGTGGAACCCGGGCCAGCGTGCCGTCTGGGCGCGGAACGAGCGCTACGTGCCGCGCCAGGAGCCGGTGGACGGCCTCGCCGGCGGCCGGGTGCCGAGGATCGAGCGGATCGAGTGGACCGTCATCACCGACCCCTCGACCAGCGCCGGCGCGATGGTCACGGGCGAGCAGGACTACTGGGAATACCCGCTGCACGACCTGCTGCCGCAGCTCCGCCGCGCCCGCGAGGTGGTGGTGCAGCAGCGCCTGCTCGACGGCACCTACGGCATCTGCCGCTTCAACTGCCTGCATCCCCCCTTCAACAACCCGGCGATCCGCCGCGCCGTGGCGATGGCGGTGGACCAGCGCGACTACCTGCGCGCCGTCGCCGGCGAGGAGCCGGACGGCTGGGGCGTGTGCGAGGGCGTCTTCACCTGCGGCACGCCGCTCGCCAACGAGGCAGGGAGCGAGATCCTCAAGGTGCGCAGCGTCGAGCGCGCCCGCGCCGCGCTGCGCGAGGCCGGCTACAACAACGAGCGCGTGGTGCTGGTCGCGCCGGGCGACTACCCGCAGATCAACGCCCTCTCGCTGGTCACCGCCGACCTGCTGCGCCGGATGGGCATGAACCTCGAGCTGGTCTCGGCCGACTGGGGCACGCTGGTGCAGCGGCGCGCCAGCAAGGAGCCGGTCGAGCGCGGCGGCTGGAGCGTGTTCCACACCACCAGCTCGGGCCAGACCCTCGCGGTTCCCGCCACCCACCTGTTCCTGCGCGCCAACGGCGCCCAGGCCTGGTTCGGCTGGCCGGAGGACGCCGAGATCGAGCGCCTGCGCGCCGAGTGGGTGGAGAAGGGGGGCGATCCGGCCGAGGGCCGACGCATCGCCGAGGCGCTGAACCGCCGCGCGATGGAGGTGATGTCCTACATCCCGCTCGGCTTCTACTGGCAGCCGAGCGCCTGGCGGCGCAACGTCACCGGCGTGTTCCGCGCCCCGGCGACGGTGTTCTGGAACATCGGCAAGAGCTGAGGAGGCCGCGATGCGCCTGACCCGCCGCCGCGCCCTCGCCGCCGGCGCCGCCGCGCTGGCGGTGCCGCGCCTCGCCCCGGCGCAGGCGCAGGCGCGCACCCTGCGCTTCGTGCCGCAGGCCAACCTCGCCAACATCGACCCCGTCTGGAGCACCGCCGTCGTGGTGCGCAACCACGGGCTGATGATCTACGACACGCTGTTCGGCGTCGGCGCCGACCTGCGCCCGCGGCCGCAGATGGCGGCGGGGCACGAGGTCTCGGCGGACGGGCGGCGCTGGACGATCGCGCTGCGGCCGGGCCTGAAGTTCCACGACGGCGAGCGGGTGCGCGCGCGCGACTGCATCGCCTCGATCGCCCGCTGGGCGAAGCGCGACGTGCTCGGCCAGCGGCTGGACGCGCTGCTCGAGGAGATGCGCGCGCTCGACGACGACCGGTTCGAGATCCGGCTCAAGCGCCCCTGGCCCGGCCTCGCCTTCGCGCTCGGCAAGCCCTCGGCCAACATCTGCGCCGTCATGCCGGAGCGCGTGGCCCGCACCGATCCGTTCCAGCAGATCCAGGACTACACCGGCAGCGGCCCGTTCCGCTTCCGCCAGGACCTGTTCCGCCCCGGCGACGTCGTGGTCTACGAGCGCTTCGCCGACTACGTGCCGCGCGAGGAGCCGCCCGACCTCCTCGCCGGCGGCAAGCGGGTGCACTTCGACCGGGTGGAGTGGCGGGTGATGCCCGACCCCTCCACCGCCGCCGCGGCGCTGCAGAACAACGAGGTGGACTGGTGGGAGACGCCGCTCGCCGACCTGCTGCCGCTCCTGCGCCGGCACCGCGACATCGTGGTGGAGCGGATCAACGAGTTCGGCAATCTCGGCGTGCTGCGCTTCAACTTCCTGCACCCGCCCTTCGACAACCCGGCGGTGCGGCGGGCGCTGCTGCCGGCGATCGACCAGCGCGCCTTCATGCAGGCGGCGATGGGCACCGACGCGGCGCTGTGGCGCGTGCCGGCCGGGGTGTTCACGCCGGGCACGCCGCTCGCCAACGACGCCGGGATCGAGGTGCTGACCCGGCCCCGCGACCTCGAGGCGGCGCGGCGGATGCTGCGCGAGGCCGGCTACCGGGGCGAGCGGGTGGTGATGCTCTCGGCGACCGACCTCCCCGTGCTGCAGAGCCTGGCCGAGGTGGCGGCCGACCTGATGCGCCGGGTCGGGTTCAACGTGGACCTGCAGGCGATGGACTGGGGCACGCACATCCAGCGCCGCACCAACCGCGGCCCGGTGGAGCAGGGCGGCTGGAGCGCCTTCTGCACCACCTGGGAGGGGCTCGACGTCTCGGTGCCCGGCAGCCACCAGCCGATCCGCGGCCACGGCGCCGCGGCCTGGGCCGGCTGGCCGACCATTCCCCGCCTCGAGGAGCTGCGCGAGGCGTGGTTCGAGGCCGCCGACCCCGAGCAGGAGCGGCGCATCGCCGAGGAGATCCAGCGCCTGGTCTGGCAGGAGGTGCCGTTCATCCCGCTCGGCCAGGTGCTGCCGGTGCAGGCCTACCGGCGCAGCCTGACCGGGGTGCTGAAGGGCAGCTCCTCGATGTTCTGGGGGGTGCGGCGGACGTGAGAGGGCCGGCGGGCGGGGCGCCTGGCACGCGGCCTGCATGGCGGAACGCGATGCTGCGGTGCGGCAGGCCGGGTGCGCGCGGGATTGCGCGTCGGAACCCTGGCGCAATGCCCAAGTCTGGGGCAGGGTGACGCATCGCGAGGCGAAATCCGGGCGGCACGCCGCCCGCGGGAGAGAGAAGGGACACGGGACCATGGACCGCAGGAGCTTCCTCAAGGCGACGGCCGCCGGCGCGGCCGTGCTCGGCGGGGCGCGCGGACTGGCCGCGCCGGCGCTGGCGCAGGGCGCGGCGGCGCGCACGCTGCGCTTCGTGCCGCAGGCCAACCTCGCCAATTTCGACCCGATCTGGGGCACGCAGTACGTGGTGCGCAACGCCTCCGCCCTGGTCTGGGACACGCTCTACGGGCTCGACGACAAGCTCGAGCCGCGCCGGCAGATGGTCGAGAGCGAGGAGCAGAGCGACGGCGGCAAGACCTGGACCTTCCGCCTCCGCCCCGGCCTGAAGTTCCACGACGGCGAGCCGGTGCTGGCGCGGGACGTGGTGGCGAGCCTCTCGCGCTGGATGGTGCGCGACGGCATGGGCCAGATGATCCGCGCCATCCAGGACGAGCTGGTGGCGGTGGACGACCGCACCTTCCGCTGGCGCCTGAAGCAGCCCTACCCGAAGATGCTGCTCGCGCTCGGCAAGACCAACACGCCGATGGCCTTCATCATGCCGGAGCGGATCGCCAGGACCGACCCGTTCCAGCAGATCACCGAGTATGTCGGCTCCGGCCCGATGCGCTTCGTGCGCAACGAATGGGTGCCGGGCGCCAAGGCGGTGTTCGCGAGGTTCGACCAGTACGTGCCGCGCGACGAGCCGCCCTCCTGGCTCGCCGGCGGCAAGCGGATGCTGGTGGACCGGATCGAGTGGATCGTCATGCCCGATCCCGCCACCGCCTCGGCCGCGCTGCAGAACGGCGAGGTGGACTGGTGGGAGACGCCGCTCACCGACCTGGTGCCGAGCCTGCGGCGCAACCGCAACCTGGTGGTGGACATCGCCGACCCGCTCGGCAACATCGGCTCGTTCCGCTTCAACCACCTGCATCCGCCCTTCAACGACGTGCGCGCGCGCCGCGCCGTCGCCATGGCGCTGAGCCAGGAGGACTACATGCGCGCCGTGGCGGGCGACGACACCAGTCTCTGGAAGGCCTCGGCCAGCTTCTTCACCCCCGGCACGCCACTCTACACCGAGGCGGGGGGCGAGATCCTGAAGGGGCGGCGCGACATCGAGGGAGCGAAGCGGCTGCTGCGCGAGGCCGGCTACAACGGCCAGCCGATCACCGTGCTGGTGGCGCAGGACCAGGCGCCGCTCAAGGCGATGGGCGAGGTGACGGACGCGCTGCTCAAGTCGCTCGGCATGACGGTGGACTTCGTGGCGACCGACTGGGGTACGGTCGGGCAGCGGCGCGCCTCCAAGGCGCCTCCCGGCCAGGGGGGGTGGCATATCTTCCACACCTGGCACGCGGGGGCGGACTGCACCAACCCGGCGACGCAGATCCAGATCCGCGCCAACGGCGACGGCGCCTGGTTCGGCTGGCCGAAGGACGACGCGGTGGAGGCGGCGCGCGACCGCTGGTTCGAGGCGACCACGCTCGAGCAGGAGAAGGCCGCGGTCGAGCAGATGAACCGCGAGCTGTTCCGCCACGTCACCTACATCCCGACCGGCTTCTACCTGGGCTTCCAGGCGTGGCGGCGGAACGTCTCGGGGGTGGTGAAGGGGCCGATCCCCTTCTTCTGGGGCGTTGCCAAGGGCTGACGGGGCTGGTGTAACCGCATCGCCATGTACGCCTACGTCGCCCGCAGGATCCTCGCGACCATCCCGGTGATGGCGGTGGTCGCGCTGTTCGTCTTCTCGCTGCTCTATATCGCCCCGGGCGATCCGGCGGCGGTGATCGCCGGCGACCAGGCCACGCCCGAGGACGTGGAGCGGATCCGCCAGAGCCTCGGCCTCGACCGGCCCTACCTGGTGCGGTTCGGGGCTTGGCTGTGGGACATCCTGCGGGGCGATCTCGGCGTCTCGATCTTCACCAACCTGCCGGTCAGCACGATGATCGCGCAGCGGATCGAGCCGACGCTGTCGCTGATGGTGGTGACGCTGCTCTTCGCGGTCTCGGTCGCGGTGCCGATGGGCGTGGTGGCGGCGTGGAAGCAGGGGACGCTGATCGACCGCATGGTGATGGCCTTCGCGGTGCTCGGCTTCTCCGTTCCCGTCTTCGTGGTGGGCTACCTGCTCGCCTACGTCTTCGCGCTCGAGCTCGACTGGCTGCCGGTGCAGGGCTACACCTCGTTCCGCGAGGGCTTCGGCCCCTGGCTCGAGAACCTGGTGCTGCCGGCGATCGCGCTGGGGAGCGTCTACATCGCCCTGATCGCGCGCATCACCCGCGCCACCATGCTCGAGGTGCTGCAGCAGGACTACATCCGCACCGCGCGCGCCAAGGGGGTCGGCCAGCGCGGCATCCTGTTCCTGCACGCGCTGAAGAACGCCGCGGTGCCGATCGTCACCGTGATCGGCATCGGCATCGCGCTGCTGATCGGCGGCGCGGTGGTGACGGAGAGCGTGTTCGCCATCCCCGGGCTCGGGCGGCTGACGGTGGACGCGATTCTGCGGCGCGACTACCCGGTGATCCAGGGCGTCGTGCTGCTGTTCAGCTTCGTCTATGTGCTGGTCAACCTGGCGATAGACCTGATCTACACCCTGCTCGATCCGAGGATCCGGTACTGATGGCCTCCGCGACCGTCGCGAGCCCCGCCGCGCCGCCGCCGCCGCACGAGGTGGCGGCGGCGCCGCCGATGCCCGACATCATGCCGCCGGTGAAGGCGCGGCGCGGGGTGCTCGGCTTCCTCTGGCGCTACCCGACGATCGCGATCGGGGGCGCGCTCCTGCTGCTCATGGTGTTCGTCGCCGTCTTCGCCGACTTCCTCTGGACCGTGGACCCGACGGCGCTCGCCCCGGCGCGGCGGACGCGGGAGCCCTCGGCGCAGTACTGGTTCGGCACCGACATGCTGGGGCGCGACGTCTATTCCCGCGTGATCTACGGGGCGCGCGTCTCGCTTATCGTCGGCTTCGCGGTGGCGCTCCTCTCCTCGGCGGTCGGGCTTCTCATCGGCCTCGTCTCGGGCTTCGTGCGCTGGGCCGACGGGATCATTATGCGGGTCATGGACGGGATGATGTCCATTCCGCCGATCCTGCTCGCGATCGCACTGATGGCCCTGACGCGGGGGTCGGTGCGCAACGTCATCATCTCCATCACCATCGCCGAGATCCCGCGCGTCTCGCGTCTCGTGCGCGGCGTGGTGCTGAGCCTGCGCGAGCAGCCCTACGTCGAGGCCGCGATCGCCGCCGGTACGCGGACGCCGGTGATCATCTGGCGGCACATCCTGCCCAACACGATCGCGCCGATCACCGTGCAGGCGACCTACATCTGCGCCTCGGCGATGATCATCGAGGCGATCCTCTCCTTCATCGGCGCCGGCACGCCGCCGATCATCCCCTCCTGGGGCAACATCATGGCGGAGGGGCGGGCGCTCTGGCAGGTGAAGCCCTACATCGTCTTCTTCCCGGCCGTGTTCCTCTCGGTCACGGTGCTGGCGGTCAACCTCCTCGGCGACGGGCTGCGCGACGCGCTCGACCCGCGCATGGCGAAGCGCATCTGATGGCCCTGCTCGAAATCGAGAACCTGCAGACCCACTTCCGCACCCCGGACGGGATCGTTCGCGCGGTGGACGGCGTCTCCTTCCAGGTCGAGGCCGGCGAGACGCTCGCGGTCGTCGGCGAATCCGGCTGCGGCAAGTCGGTCACGGCGATGAGCGTGCTGCGGCTGATCCCGGAGCCGCCGGGCAAGATCGCGGGCTCCATCCGCTTCAACGGGCGGGAGCTGCTCGGCCTCTCGGAGCGCGAGATGCGCGACATCCGCGGCAACGAGATCAGCATGATCTTCCAGGAGCCGATGACCTCGCTCAACCCTGTGCTCACGGTGGGCTGGCAGATCGGCGAGACGCTCCGGCTGCACCAGGGCCTCGACAAGCGCGCCGCCGAGGCGCGGGCGATCGAGATGCTGCAGCTCGTCGGCATCCCGGAGCCGGCGCGCCGGGTGCGCGAGTATCCGCACCAGCTCTCGGGCGGCATGCGCCAGCGGGTGATGATCGCGATCGCGCTCGCCTGCAACCCGAAGCTGCTGATCGCGGACGAGCCGACCACCGCGCTCGACGTCACCATCCAGGCGCAGATCCTCGACCTGATGCGCGACCTCAAGCGCCGCGTCGGGGCGGCGATCGTGCTGATCACCCACGATCTCGGCGTGGTCGCGGAGGTGGCGGAGCGCGTGGTGGTGATGTACGCCGGGCGGAAGGTGGAGGAGGCCCCGGTGGGGCCGCTGTTCCGCAATCCCCGCCATCCCTACACGCAGGGGCTGCTCGGCTCGGTGCCGAAGCTCGGCTCCTCCCTCACCGGGACCGCGACCCGGCTCTCGGAGATCCCCGGCCTGGTGCCGAGCCTAAAGCAGCGCATCGAGGGCTGCGTGTTCGCCTCGCGCTGCGCCCATGCGACCGACCTCTGCCGCAAGGTGGCGCCGGCGCTGGAGGCGAAGGCGCCGGGCCACCTTGCCGCCTGCCACTACGCGCCGCGCGAGAGCCGCGGCGCCGCCGCGATGGTTGCCGCATGAACGCGCCCGTGTCCGACGCGAATCGCCCGCTGCTCGAGGTCAGCGGCCTCAAGAAGCACTTCCCGCTCCGCGGCGGGTTCCTCGGCGGCGTCACCGGCTACGTCTATGCGGTGGACGGCGTCTCCTTCCACATCAACAGGGGGGAGACGCTCTCCCTGGTGGGCGAGTCCGGCTGCGGCAAGTCCACCGTCGGCAAAGCGATCCTCAAGCTGTTCGACATCACCGATGGCCAGGTGGTGCTCGACGGCCGGCGCATCGACAACCTTCCGGCCGGCGCGCTGCGCCCGATGCGCCGGCGCGTGCAGGTGGTGTTCCAGGACCCCTTCTCCTCGCTCAATCCGCGCATGCGGGTGCGCGACATCCTGGCCGAGCCGATCCGCAATTTCGGCCTGGCGCGGTCGCGCGCCGAGCTCGAGGAGCGGATCGCCGCGCTGATGGACAAGGTGCGCCTGCCGCGCGACGCGGTGAACCGCTGGCCGCACGAATTCTCCGGCGGCCAGCGCCAGCGCATCGGCATCGCCCGCGCGCTCGCCGCCGAGCCGGAGCTGATCATCTGCGACGAGGCGGTGAGCGCGCTCGACGTCTCGGTCAAGGCGCAGATCATCAACCTGCTGCAGGACCTGCAGCAGGAGCTCGGCCTCGCCCTGCTCTTCATCAGCCACGACCTCGCGATCGTCGAGCACATGACGCATCGCGTGGCCGTGATGTATCTCGGCAAGATCGTGGAGGTGGCGCCGAAGCGCCAGCTCTTCGCTGCGCCCAGGCACCCCTACACCGAGGCGCTGCTCTCCGCCGTGCCGGTGCCGATGCCCGGGGCGCAGCGGGAGCGGATCATCCTCAAGGGCGACGTGCCGAGCCCGATCAATCCCCCCAAGGGGTGCCGATTCCACACCCGCTGCCCCTACGCCTTCGACCGCTGCCGGGCGGAGGAGCCGCCGCTGCGCCAGACCGAGGCGGGGCACTGGGCGGCCTGCCACCTGCACGACCTGCCGGCGGAGCAGAACCCGCTCGCCGGCGCCAAGGGCGCGGCGGTCCTCGCCGTCTGACACGTCGCCGGCGGCCCCGGCGCCCGGCCCCGGGCGCGCTCCCGCCGCCCGGTGCGCCGGAGACCCGCCGGGAACGCCGTCAAGCGCTTGACGACACGCCACGCGCAGGGCGAGGCTGCGCCCACCACGCGCGGCGCCCACCCCGGGCGCCCGACCGACGCATCTGGCGGGGGAGACGAGCGACATGCCGCAGGTCACGCTTACGGTGAACGGCAAGAAGCACACGGTGGAGGTCGAGCCGCGCACGCTGCTCGTCGAGCTCTTGCGTGAGACGTTGCGCCTCACCGGCACCCATGTCGGCTGCGACACGAGCCAGTGCGGCGCCTGCGTCGTGCACGTCAACGGCGACAGCGTGAAGTCCTGCACCACGCTCGCGGTGATGTGCGACGGCGCCGAGGTGACGACGATCGAGGGGCTGGCCAGGCCGGACGGCACGCTGCACCCGATGCAGGAGGCGTTCCGCGAGTACCATGCGCTGCAGTGCGGCTTCTGCACCCCGGGCATGGTGATGAGCGCCATCGACCTGGTGCAGAAGAACCCCCAGGGCCTCTCCGAGGAGGAGATCCGCCACGGCCTCGAGGGCAATCTCTGCCGCTGCACCGGCTACCACAACATCGTCAAGGCGATCGCCGCCGCGCAGGAGGTGATGCACGGCCGGCGCAAGGAACTGGCGCGCGCGGCGGAGTAGGGCGCCCCGGGGCGTCCGCCATCCGCGCGACAGCGCATCGGGGAGGAAGACATGAACGTCGTCACGCCGTTCGAGGGCATCGGCGCCAGCGTGCGCCGCAAGGAGGACCTCCGCTTCCTGTCCGGCCGCGGGCAGTACACCGACGACCTGAACCGGCCCGGCCAGGCCTACGCCTGGATCCTGCGCAGCCCGCATCCTCACGCCCGCATCCGCGGCATCGACACCGGGGCGGCGGCGGCGATGCCGGGCGTGCTCGCCGTGTTCACCGGCAAGGACATGGCCGAGGCCGGCGTCGGCGGCCTGCCCTGCGGCTGGCAGGTCCACAACAAGGACGGCTCGCCGATGGCCGAGCCGCCGCACCCGGTGCTCGCGCTGGACAAGGTGCGCCATGTCGGCGATCCGGTCGCCGTGGTGGTGGCCGAGACGCGGGCGCAGGCGCGCGACGCCGCCGAGGCGATCGCCGTGGACTACGAGGTGCTGCCGGCGGCGGTGAACATGGCGCAGGCCCTCGCCCCCGGCGCGCCGCAACTGCACGAGGGGGCGCCCGGCAACCTCTGCTACGACTGGCACATCGGCGACAAGGCGGTGGTGGACGCGGCCTTCGCCAGGGCGCACAAGGTGGCGCGGCTGGAGCTGGTCAACAACCGCCTCATCCCCAACGCGATGGAGCCGCGCGCCGCGATCGGCGAGTACGACCGCGGCACCGGGGACTACACGCTCTGGACCACCAGCCAGAACCCGCACGTGATCCGCCTGCTGATGGGCGCCTACGTGCTGCACATCCCGGAGAGCCGGCTGCGCGTCATCGCGCCCGACGTCGGCGGCGGCTTCGGCTCCAAGATCTACCACTACGCCGAGGAGGCGATCGTCACCTGGGCCGCGGGGCGCCTGGAGCGGCCGGTGAAGTGGACCGCCGACCGCTCGGAATCCTTCGTCTCCGACGCCCACGGCCGCGACCACGTCACGACGGCCGAACTCGCGCTCGACCAGGACGGGAAGATCCTCGGCCTGCGCGTCTCCACGCTCGCCAACATGGGCGCCTACCTCTCCACCTTCGCGCCCTGCATCCCGACTTACCTCTACGCCACGCTGCTCGCCGGCGTGTACACCACCCCGGCGATCTACTGCGAGGTGAAGGCCGTCTTCACCAACACCGTCCCGGTGGACGCCTACCGCGGCGCCGGGCGGCCGGAGGCGACTTTCCTGCTCGAGCGGCTGATGGACGTGGCGGCGATGGAGACCGGCATCGACCGGATCGAGCTGCGCCGGCGCAACTTCATCGGGTCGGAGCAGTTCCCCTACCAGACGCCGGTGGCGCTGCAGTACGACAGCGGCAACTACCACGCCACGCTCGACCAGGCGCTCAAGGCGGCCGACTGGGCCGGATTCGAGGCACGGCGGGCGGAGGCGAGGCGGCGCGGCAAGCTGCGCGGCATCGGCGTCTCCACCTACATCGAAGCCTGCGGCATCGCGCCCTCGGCGGTGGTGGGCAGCCTCGGCGCGCGCGCGGGCCTCTACGAGGTCGGCACGATCCGCGTGCATCCGACGGGCAGCGTCACCGTGCTGACCGGCGCGCACAGCCACGGGCAGGGGCACGAGACCACCTTCGCCCAGCTTGTCGCCGACAAGCTCGGCGTGCCGATCGCCCAGGTCGAGGTGGTGCACGGCGACACCGGCAAGGTGCCCTTCGGCATGGGCACCTACGGCTCGCGCTCGCTTGCCGTCGGCGGCAGCGCGATGGTGAAGGCGATGGACAAGATCATCGCCAAGGGCAAGCGCATCGCCGCCCACCTGCTCGAGGCCTCGGTCGAGGACATCGAGTTCGAGCGCGGCGAGTTCCGCGTCGCCGGCACCGACAAGAAGAAGACGCTCGCCGAGATCAGCCTCGCCGCCTACGTGCCGCACAACTACCCGATCGAGGAGCTGGAGCCGGGCCTGGAGGAGACCGCCTTCTACGACCCGAAGAACTTCACCTTCCCTGCCGGCTGCCACGTCGCCGAGGTGGAGATCGACCCGGAGACCGGCCGGACGCAGGTGGTGAACTTCACCGCCGTTGACGACGTCGGGCGCGTGATCAACCCGATGATCGTCGAGGGCCAGGTGCAGGGCGGCGTCGCCCAGGGCATCGGCCAGGCGCTGCTCGAAGCCTGCGTCTACGACGAGAACGGGCAGCTCCTCAGCGGCTCGATGATGGACTACACCATGCCGCGGGCCGACGATCTCCCGCCCGTCGGCGTCGCCACTCACACCACGCTCTGCACCCACAACCCGCTCGGCGTGAAGGGCTGCGGCGAGGTGGGGGCGATCGGCGCGCCGCCCGCGGTGATCAACGCCGTGGTGGACGCGCTGAAGGAGTACGGCGTGCGGCATGTCGAGATGCCGGCCACGCCCGAGAGGATCTGGCGGATCATCAACGCCAACCGGCCCCGCATGGCGGCCGAGTAGCAACCAGGGGACGGAGAGCACGACCATGTACGAGTTCGCCTACCACAAGCCGTCCAGCGTCGCGGACGCGGTGAAGCTTCTCTCCGCCGACCCCGAGGCGCGGCCGATCGCCGGCGGCCACACCCTGCTGCCGGCGCTCAAGCACCGGCTCGCCCGCCCCACCGCGCTGGTGGACCTCAGCGGCATCGCCGAGCTGCGCGGCATCCGGCGCGAGGGCGACAAGGTGGTGATCGGGGCCCTGGCGCGCCACGCGGAGGTCGCGAACAGCGACGCGGTGAAGGGCGCGATCCCGGCGCTGGCGCGGCTCGCCGGCACCATCGGCGACGTCCAGGTGCGCAACCGCGGCACGCTGGGCGGGAGCGTCGCCAACAACGACCCGGCGGCCGACTACCCGGCGGCAGTGCTCGGCCTCGGCGCCACCGTCGTCACCGACCGGCGCCGCATCGCCGCCGACGACTTCTTCACCGGCATGTTCAGCACCGCGCTCGAGCCGGGCGAGCTGCTGGTCGCGATCGAGTTCCCGATCCCGGAGAAGGCCGGCTACGCCAAGATGAAGAACCCGGCGAGCCGCTACGTGATGACCGGCGCCTTCGTCTCCCGGGGGCCGCAGGGCGTGCGCGTCGCGATCAACGGCGCCGGCCCCTGCGTGTTCCGCCAGAGGGAGATGGAGGCCGCGCTCGCCGCCAACTGGTCGCCCGACGCGGTGGCGAACATCCGGCAGTCGCCCGACGGGCTGAACAGCGACATCCACGGCAGCGCCGAGTATCGCGCGCATCTGGTCACGGTGATGGCCAAGCGCGCGGTGGCGGACGCCGGGTAGGGCGGATCGCGGACGGCGGGAGACAGCCGGGAGCGGGGATCCGCTCGACAGACGACGCGCCGGAGCCGTTGCTGCGCGCACCGCCGAGCGGAAACGGCTCCGGGACGCGTCGCCGCCCCGCCGGTTCCGCCGGAGCCGGCGGGGGCTCGGCCGGCCGCCTCCCGCGGCGCACCGCCGCTCGGGACGCCGGCGGTGCCCTGGGGGCGCCGGGTCAGCGCGTTTGCGCGGTCTGCGGCGGGTTCTGCGGCGATGCCTGCGCCTGGGTCTCGTCCCCCTCCAGGCTGACGCCGTTGCCGAGGGCATTGGCCCATTCCCGGGCGGCGCGCCGCAGGTCGTTGTCGCAGGTGGGGCGGAAGGCGGCGATGAGGCGCGTCGCCGCCTCGTGCCAGGCGGCGTACCAGACGGCGATCTTCACCAGGTCCTGGGGAGAGCGCCCCGCGATGATGCGATGATAGCCCATGAGCAGGGCGAAATGCGTGTCCCAGCCCATGCCGCAGTGCTGCAGCAAGCCGTTGAGGACGGCGAAGCGCCGTACGCGCAGGGCCTCGACGCGTCCGATCGAGGCGTCCAGGGGCGTGCGGAGGATCTGGCGCGCATCCGCCGCGCTCGGCCGGGGCAGGGGCTGCGCCGGCGCCTCCGCCGGCCCGAGCCAGAGCGATGCCGGCAGGGCCAGCGCGCGCGCGAGGAACAGGGCGGTGCGGCGCATGGCCCTGACGGATATGCGCGTGGCATGACGCAGCCGCAATTGGCGGGGCCCGTGAATTCCGGCCGGGCCAGGCTGACAGCCTTGAGAGGAGCGCACTCAGGCCTCCGATGCCGCGGACGCCGCCTCGGCCTGAAGCGAGGCGGCCGGCATATGTCGCAGGGTGGCAGCGCTTGGCCGTGTCCGCGAGGATCCGCCGAGCGTCATTTCAATATTTCACCAAAAAATCGAACATGTCACCAGGGTATGGGACCTGGTGGAGCAGGGGGCCGCCTTCCGTCGGCGGGCGGAGCACGGCCCGGCGCGGAGGCCGCTCCCAGGTGCCGCCTTGCCCCCGCTCCGTCCTTCCGGGTTCTGCCCGACAGGCACGCGAGATGCGGGCGATCGGCGCGAAGCCGGCGGGAAGCGCCGGGAAAGGCGAGCCATGACGGGGCCGGGACCGGGATCGGCCCGAGCGGCCCGGAGGCGATCGCGCCGCCCGGATCTTCCCGGCGCCGCCGTCTCCCCGGCGGCCGCGGCGCCCGGCCGGGCCGCCCGGGCGTCGGTCCTCCGCGCGGCCTCCGCGGGGCCCAACGTTCCGGTCGCGTCCCCGCTGCACGTCTGTGATACCCTGGGGGCATTCCCTTCCTGGGAGTCCGACCATGCCTCGCTTCTTCCCCGCCCCCTTCGGGACGCGCACGGCCCTCGGCGCGATGGCGGCCGGCATCGTTCTGCCGCTGTTCGCCGCCGCTCCCGCCCTGGCCCAGTCCGATCCCGCAGCCCTGCAGCTCATCGAGCGCCTGCGCCCGTCCGGCGGCGAGGCGCCGCTCACCCGGGGGATCCGTGTGCCGGGGGGCACCGGCGCTGCCCCGCAGGGAAGCGCGCCGGCCGTGGCGCCTTCTGCGGGAGGCGCCGCCGCGGAGCCGGTCCCGGGCGGCAAGACCGGCGGCAGCGCCGGGCCGGCGGTCGCCGCACCCGCCCGCCCGCCCCAGGCCGCGGCACAGCCCGATACCACCGCGCCGCCGGGCGTGCCGGCCGTTTCCATCACGGTCACCTTCGCCACCGGCTCGGCGGCTCTGACTCCGTCTGCGGAAGCGGCGCTCGCCCCGCTCGGCCGCGCCCTCAGCTCGCCCGAGCTCGCGCCCTACCGCTTCCGCATCGAGGGGCACACCGACACGGTGGGCGACGCGGCCATGAACCAGGCGCTATCGGAGCGGCGCGCCGCCGCGGTGCGCGACTATCTGATCCGGCGCTTCAACGTGGACCCGGCGCGGCTGGAGGCGGTTGGTCTCGGGGAAACCCAGCCTCTCGTCCCGACCGGCGACGGCGTGCCGGAGGTCCGGAACCGGCGCGTCCAGGTCCTGAACATCGGCGGCTGACCAGTCGGCCCGCCGGGGCTTGGGACCGACCGCGCGGATGACCGGAGGAGCGGAGGATCCCGACGCGACGGTGCGGCTGCACCGCCCGGCCGTGCCGCGGCGAGGCAGCGGCCAGGGAATGGCGCCCCCGCCGTCCCCGCCAGCCGGCACCGGCGCTTCCGCCGCCGCTGCGGGCGAAGGGCGCCCCGGCGCGCGCAAGGCGGCGCGGCGCGTCGCCGTGCGGCTGGCGGCCGCTGCGGTGATGGCCGGCCTGGCGATCGCGGCCGGCGCCCTGTGGCTCGGTCAGCGCGGGCCGCCGCCCGGCGCGGGCGTCGCGCCGGGCGGGGTGTCACCTGCCGCAGGCGTCCCCGCTCCGCCTCCGGCTGCGCTTCCGGGGCGTGCGCCGCCCCAGGCCGACGCCGGGCCGCCGCTGCTCGGCGAGGCGGAGATCCTCGCGCATCGCGCGGCCGTGCCGACCTTGCTGCGCCTGGCGGTCAATCCCCGCGTCTTCGTCCTGGACTTCCCCGATCTCGCCAGCCAGGGCGCCGCGCTGAACCGTGTCGCCGCGCTGGTCGAGAAGGCCGGGCTGCCGCGCGACCGGCTGCTGACGGACAGCGAGCTCGCCGCCGCCATCGCGCGCAGCCGCGACACGCCGGAAACCTGGTACTACGGTCATGACTATCGCGGCCGCGACCTGGAGCGTTTCTTCGCCCTGGCCGACCGCGACGGGATCGCGCTCAATCCGCTGGAGTCGTGGGTGCGCGCCCAGTTCGAGCACGCCCGTCGTCTGGTGCCCGAGGGCGAGGAGGTCGCGCTGATCTCGATCGCCGCGCCCGGGCCGCGGATGACGGAGGCGCTGCGCGCGGCGATCCTGCGCCATGAGATCGGCCACGGCCATTTCTTCACGCTGCCGGCCTACGCCGCGCACGTCCGCCGCGTCTGGCGCGAGGGCTTCACGGAGGCCGAACGCGCCGCCTTCCGCCGTTTCCTCGGCGCCGAGGGCTACGATACGGAGGACGAGGACCTGATGATGAACGAGGCGCAGGCCTACCTGATCCACACGCCGGATCCGCAGATCTTCAATGCCGGCCTTCTGGGTCTGCCGGAGGCACAGGTGGCGCGCATGCGGGCGCTGATGCGCGCCGGGGCGCCGGCGCCGTTCTAGCGCCGCCGCTCGCGGCCGGCCGGGAGTGCGCAGCGGCTCGGCCGGCAGGGAGCGGGAGCCGCCGCGGCGAGGACGGCCGAGCGGAAACGGCTCCGGCGTCGGCGACGCATCACGCGCATCACGGGAGCGGAACCCGGGCGGGCCGCGCGTGCCGCCGTGCGAGCGGGAAGGAACTGGTCCGGGCCGGCTGCGGCGCGAGGCCGGCGGCGCGACCCGGTGCGGCCGGTTGACGCCGGCGCCGTCACGGACCGAGGACGCGCGGGCCGGTCGCTCAGCGAGGGAGGATCCCGCCATGCCGTTTCCGGCCGGACGGCGGAGGCTCGTTCAGGCCGCCGTGGCCGTCGCCGCGGCGGGGCAGCGAGCGCGCCGCGGCGGGCATCGGCCCAGCCCTACCCCCCGCGCCGGATCCGCCTGATCGTGCCTTGCGCTCCGGGCGGCGGCGTGGACGCGACGGCGCGGATCATCGCGCCCCTTCTCGGCGCTGCGCCGGGCCAGCCGGCGGCGGTCGAGAACCGTGCCGGCGCCGGCGGCACGATCGGCGTGGAGGCCGTCGCGAAGGCGCCGCCGGACGGCCACACGATCGGCATGGTGAGCCCGGGCAACATGACTTCCGGCCCGGCGGTGCGGCCCGCGTCCTACGATCCGCTCTCCTGGGCTTCGTCACGCGCGTCGTGCAGAGCCCGCTGCTGTTCGTGTGCCGGAAGGACCTGCCGGCGGGCGATCTGGCCGGGTTCGCCGCCCTGGCGAAGGCGCGGTCCGGCCAGATCCGGTTCGCGTCCGGCGGCGTCGGCACCGGGCAGCATCTTGCGGGCGAATTGCTGAGCCTCCGTCTCGGGGCGCGCATGGTGCACATCCCCTATCGCGGCACCGGCCCGGCCATGACCGACCTCATCGCGGGCAATGTGGACGTGTATTTCGGCGACACCTCGGTTTGGCAGGCGACGCAGCAGGGCCAGGCGCGGCTGCTCGCCGTCAGTACCGCGTCGCGCTGGCGGCAGTCGCCCGACATCCCCGCGATCCGGGAGGCGGTGCCGGGCTTCGACATCGCCAACTGGTATGGTGTGGCCGCGCCGCCGGGCACGCCGAATGCGATCCGCGGACGGCTGCGCGACGAGATCGCGGCGGCGCTGGCGCAGGAGGAGGTGGCGGAGACGCTGCGGCGCATCGGGTTCGAGCCTGCGCCCCTGCCGCCCGCGGAATTCGCCGCCTTCGTTCGCGCCGAGCTGACCACCTGGGCCGCGGTGGTCCAGGCCGCGGGCATCCGGGCCGACTGAGCCGGCCGCCGCGCGCCGTGCGCAGGACAATCCCGCTCCCTTCCCGGATCTCATGACCCCCTCCGCGCGCCTGGCCATCGACATCGGCGGCACCTTCACGGACCTGGTGCTCGAGCACGCCGGCCGGCTGCTCTCCGCCAAGGTCCTGACCACGCATGAGGCGCCGGAGCGCGCGGTGATGCAGGGTGCCGCGGCGATCCTCGGAGAGGCCGGTCGGCGGGCGGATCCGCCTGGAGCCCGACCGGGCGCGGCGCGCGGTGGAGGAGCATGCGGCGCGGCGCCTCGGCATGACGGCGGAGGAGGCCGCGCTCGGCATCGCCGAGATCGTGACGGAGACCATGGCGAGCGCGGCGCGCGTCCACGCCGTCGAGAACGGCAAGGAGACCGCCGACCGCACGCTGATCGCCTTCGGCGGCGCGGCGCCGCTGCACGCGGCGCGGCTGGCGCAGAAGCTCGGCAGCCGGCGCATCGTCGTCCCGGCGGGGGCGGGGGTGGGTTCGGCGCACGGCTTCCTCGGCGCGCCGATCGCCTACGATGTGGTGCGCACGCGGCTCGTCGCGCTGGCCGATTTCGACGCGGCGACGGTGAACGCGCTGTTCGACGAGATGCGGGCGGAGGCGGTGGTGCGCCTCGGCGCGCCGGACGCGCCGCTCCGGGAGCAGCGCGGCGCTTCATGCGCTACCGCGGCCAGGGGCACGAGATGGCGGTGCCGCTCCCCCGGGACCGCTTCGGCGCGGACGGCGCGGCGCGGCTGCGCGCGGCGTTCGAGGCCACCTATGAGGCGCTCTACGGGCGAATCATCCCGCGGCTGGAGATCGAGGCTCTCACCTGGACGCTCTCGCTCTCCGAGGACCGGCCGCTGCCGGGCCGGCTGCCGGAGGTGGCGCCCGCGCCGGCGCCGGACCCGCTCGGCCGGCGCCGGCTCGCCGACCCCGCGACGGGGGCCGAGATCGAGGCCGCGATCCATGCGCGCGCCGCGCTGCGGCCGGGGATGCGCATCGCAGGGCCGGCGGTGATTGCCGAGCCGGAGACCTCGACCCTGGTACCGGGAGGCTTCGTCGCGACGATCAACGCCGCGGGCGACATCCTGATCGAGAGGATGGAGGCATGAGCAGGCCGCGGCTCGGCGAGATCGCGATCCAGGTGCTGTGGAACCGTCTGCTCTCCGTGTTGGAGGAACAGGCGCAGACGCCGGTCCGCACCGCCTTCAGCACGGCCGCGCGCGAGGCCGGCGACATCTCGGCCGGGGTGTTCGACACCGAGGGGCGGATGCTGGCGCAGGCGGTCACCGGCACGCCCGGCCACGTCAATTCCATGGCGCGCTCGGTGGCGCACTTCCTGGCCGAGTTTCCCCTCGCCACGCTCCGGCCTGGCGACGTGCTGATCACCAACGACCCGTGGAAGGGCACCGGCCACCTCTTCGACCTGACGGTGGTGACGCCGACCTTCCGCGGCGGGCGCGCGGTGGCGCTGTTCGCCTGCACGACGCACGTGGTGGACATCGGCGGCATCGGCCAGACGCCGGAGGGGCGGCAGGTCTTCCACGAGGGCCTCTCCATTCCCCTCATGCACCTCTCGCGCGAGGGCCGGATGAACGAGGACCTGCTGCGCATCGTGCGGGCGAACGTGCGCGAGCCGGTGCAGGTAGTGGGCGACATCTACGCGCTTGCGGCCTGCAACGACCGCGGCGGCGCCCGCCTGCTGGCGATGATGGAGGAGTACGGCCTCGAGGATCTCGACGGCCTCGGCACGGAGATCGTCGGGCGCAGCCGCCGCGCCATGGCGGAGGCGATCGGCCGGCTGCCGAAGGGGGGCTGGAGCGCCTCCATGACCATAGACGGGATGGAGGCGCCGGTGGAGCTCGCGGCGACGCTCACCATCGGCGAGGACAGCATCCACGTGGACTACGCCGGCACCTCCGGCGTCTCCCCCTACGCCATCGACTGCCCGCTCTGCTACACGGAGGCCTGCACCGCCTTCGGCGTCGAATGCGTCGTGGCGCCCTTCGTGCCGAACAACGGCGGCACGCTGGACGCGATCACGGTGACGGCGCCGCCGGGCAGCATCGTCAACGCGCCGCATCCGGCGGCGGTATTCTCGCGCCCGATCATCGGCCACATGCTGCCGGACGTGGTCTATGGCTGCCTGCACCAGGCGTTGCCGGAGACGGTGCCGGCCGAGGGCACCTCGAACCTGTGGAACCTCGGCCTCGCCGCCGGCCATGGCCTGACCGGCGCCGGCGGCGCCGCGTGGACGCCCTTCAACGTCACCACCTTCCACTCGGGCGGGGCGGGGGCGCGGCCGCGGCAGGACGGGCTCTCGGCGACGCCGTTCCCGAGCGGCGTGCGCAACGTGCCGGTGGAGGTGACGGAGGCGATCATGCCGTTCGTCGTCTGGCGGAAATCGCTGCGGCCGGGCTCGGGCGGGCCGGGGCGGCAGCGCGGCGGCCTCGGCCAGATCATGGAGATCGGCAGCCGCGAGGACGCGCCCTTCGGCATCTTCGCCCGCTTCGAGCGCGTGCGGTTTCCGACGCGCGGGCGCGAGGGCGGCCTGCCGGGAAAGCCCGGACGCCTCGGCCTGCGCTCCGGCGCGGTGCTGCGCAGCAAGGGCTTCCAGGTGGTGCCGAAAGGCGACCGCCTGGTGGTGGAGATGCCGGGCGGCGGCGGCTTCGGCGATCCCTTCGCCCGCGATCCCGCGCTGGTGGCGCGCGACGTACGCTACGGCTATCTCGGGTCGGAGGAGGCGCGCAGCGACTACGGCGTCGCGCTCGCCGCCGACGGCAGCGTGGACCAGGCGGAGACGGCGCGTCTGCGCGCGCGCCGGGGCTGATCCCGCGCGCGATCAGGGGCGGCACGCGGCGCCCCCGGTTACCGCCCGAGCCGCTCGCGCGACCGGACGCCGGCGGATCCTCTCGCCGCGGGGTGCGCCTCTGTGCCGTGCCCCCTGGCAGAAGGGAGGCCCGTCCTGTCCGCGCGACCCGGTAGACCCCCCTCGCGCCGCGGCATCTTCCGCGCGCGTCGATCCCCGGCGGGCGAGACGGACCCGCGAAGGTCAGTCGGTCCGGACCCCCGCCGCGTCCGCGATGCGCTTCCACTTCTCGGATTCGCGCTGGACGATAGCGGCGAATTCCGCGGGCGAGGTCCAGGCCGCCTCCGCGCCCTGTGCGGCCAGGCCGTCGCGGACCTCGGGAGTCTCCGCGGCCCTGCGCACCGCCTCGGACAGGCGCGCCAGGATGGCCGGCGGCAGGCCCGCCGGGCCGACCAGGCAGTACCAGTTCTCGGCGAGCAGATCCGGATAGCCGAACTCTCCGGTTGTCGGCAGATCCGGCAGGGCGGCGCTGCGCCGCCGGCTCGCCATCGCCAGCGCGGCGAGGGTGCCGCCGCGGATATGCGGCATCAGCACCGGCAGGTCCGCGAACAGGAGCTGGATCTGGCCCGAGAGCAGATCGGTCACCGCCGGAGCAGCGCCGCGATAGGGCACCACCACCACGTCCGCGCCGGTCTGCACCTTGAACAGCTCGGCCGCGAGGTGCGACAGCCCGGCCGCGCCGGCGGTGCCGATGTTGAGCCGGCCGGGCTGGCGCCGCGCCAGGGCGACCAGCTCCGGCAGCGTCTTCACGCCGAGGCGGGGGTTCGCGACCAGCGCCTCGGGGACCCAGGTGACGACGCTGATCAGCGTGAAGTCGCCGGGCACCTTGTACGGCACGTTGCTGCTGACGTGGGGGCTGATCACCAGCGAGCCGCCATTGGTGATCACGAGGGTGTAGCCGTCCGGCGGCGAGCGCACGACCGCGTCGGTGCCGACCACCCCGCCCGCCCCGGCGCGGTTCTCGATCACCACCGGCTGGCCGAGCAGCGCGGAGAGCCGCGGCCCGTAGAGGCGGGCGATGATGTCGTTGGGCCCACCGGGCGGGAAGGGCACGACGAGGCGGATCGGCCGGCTCGGCCATTCCTGGGCGTGGACGATGCGTGGCGCAAGGGCCGGCGCGGCCGCGAGGGCGGCGCCGGAGAGCAGCAGTCCGCGACGGGTCATCCCGTTTCCTCCCCTCCGGTTCGTCGCAGTGTGCCGTCGCCGGGCGGGGTGGCAAGCCCGATCCTTCCGCCGGGGCGATCAGGCCGGATCGTCGAACAGCGCCCCCGCCTCGCGCAGCGCGGCGATTTCCGTTTCGGCGAAGCCCGACTCGCGCAGCACCGCCGCGCCGTCGGCGCCGAGCCGCGGCGCCGGGCGGGCGGGCGGCGCCTCGCCGCCGGAGAGGCGGTTCGCCGCGCCGATCGCGTAGGTCGGTCCCTCGGTCGGGTGCTCCTCCTCGCGGATCAGGCCGACGGCGCGCAGATGCGGGTCGCGCAGCAGGGATTCGATCGTGTTGTAGGGCATCGCCGGCACGTCGAGCCGGTCGAAGATCGCGAGCCACTCGGCGGTGGTGCGGCCCTTCAGCGCCTCGGCGCGCAGCGCGAAGTATTCCTCCGTGTGCGCGGTGCGCGCCGCGACGGTGGCGAAGCGCGGGTCGGTCTTGAGCTCCGGCCGGCCGATCGCGTCGAAGAAGGCGTGCGCCTGTGCGTCGGTGTTGGCGGAGAGGCAGATGTAGCCGTCGGCCGTCGGCAGAGGCCGCGCCTCCGGGCTCAGCACGCGGTGGTCGCCGAACGGGCCGATCGCCGGACGGAAGGACATGGCGCCGAGGTGCTCCATCAGCACGTAGGCCGCCATGTTCTCGAACATCGGCACCTCGATCGCCTCGCCGCGCCCGGTCCTCTCGCGTCGGTAGAGCGCGAAGCCGATGAGCTGCGCGGCGATCAGCCCGACCGTATGGTCGGCGATCAGCATCGGCACGTAGCGCGGCGCGCCGGTCGAGGCCTCGAAGCAGGCGGCGACGCCGGAGACGCCCTGGATCACCGTGTCGTAGGCCGGGCGCCCGGCATAGGGCCCGCGGGTGCCGAAGCCGACGATCGCGCAGTGGATCAGCCGCGGTGCCGCCTCCGCGAGCGTCGCCGCGTCCACGCCGAGGCGCCGCTGCGCCTCCGGCCGGACGTTGGTCACGAACACGTCCGCGGTCGCCGCCAGCCGCCGCAGCGCGGCGGCGCCGAGCGGGTGCTTGAGGTCGATGCAGAGCGAGCGCTTGCCGCGGTTGAAGTTGAGGAATTTGCCGGACATCCCCGGGCTGCGGCCCTTGCCGCCGAGGCGGCGCAGCAGGTCGCCCTCCGGCGGGCTCTCCAGCTTGACCACCTCGGCGCCGTGCTCGGCGAGGACGCCGGTGCAGACCGGGCCGACCACGACCGAGGAGAGGTCGAGCACGCGCACGCCCGCGAGCGGTCCGCTCATGCCGCGTACTCCACCTCGAGCCGCAGCGCCGGCGCGCCGGACTCGTCCTCGACCCAGAGCAGGGCAGCGCCGTGCGCGTCCGGCGCGGTGCCGAGGAGGCGCGCCGGCCGGCCGCAGATCAGCGGGCGCAGGGTGCGCGCGGCGTAGCGCCGCAGCATCGCCGCGCCGGCGCGGCGCAGCCCGGCCTCGATCAGCATCAGCGTGCTGAGGCCGCCGTTGACGACGAGGCCTGGGTAGCCCTCGATCTCGCGCGCATAGGCGAGGTCGTAGTGGATGCGGTGGCCGTTGAAGCCGAGGGCGGAGTAGCGGAACAGCAGCACCGGGTCGGTGCGGAACTCCTCCTGCCAGGCGGCGGCGGGCCAGGGCTCGGCGCGGTCGCCGCCCGGTCCGGCGGGCCGGCCGCCGGAGGCGGTCGCCGCCTCGCGATAGACGATGTCCTGCTCCTCCACCGCGACCACGCCGGCGGGGCCGCGGATGGTGTGGCGCACGGTGACGAAGACGAGCCGGCCGCTGCGCCCCTGCTTGGGCGTGATCGCCGCGATCTCCGAGCGCCGCACCAGCGCGTCCCCGATCCGCGGCGGCGCGGCGTAGCGGATGCGCCGGCCGGCGAGCATGCGCCGCGGCAGGGGAACGGGCGGCAGGAACTCGCCCTTGAGCGCGGCCCCGTCCGGGCCGAGGCGGCTCTGCGGCGCGGCATCGTCGAACAGCACGGCGATCCAGTGCGGCAGCACCGCCTCGCCGCGCGCGAGCGGGACGGCCTCGCGGTCGAGCAGCGCGGCGAGGCGGCGCATGGCCGGGGCGGTCAGCTCGTCCTCCACCTCGCGCGCCCGGCCGATCCAGCCGGCGAGATCCTCCAGCCCGTCGTCGCTCATGCCGCCCCGGCCTCCTCGAACAAGGGTCCTCCGCGCGTCACCATAGCGACGGCGTCGCCGCCGTCACCTCCCGCGCGCCCCGTCTTGCCCTTCGCCCCGGGAAGGCGGATCGTGCGGCGAAGTCCGGCCGCCGCGCGAACCGCCAGGCGACCGACTGCGGCCGGACGGGAGGAAGCTGCGCCATGACCCTGACCGGACGTCTCGCCATTGCCCCGATCCGCGCCTCGGTGAGCGACGCGGAGTGGCAGGCGCGCGTGGATCTCGCCGCCTGCTACCGGCTGTGCGACCTCTACGGCATGTCGGACATGATCTACACGCACATCACGGCGCGCGTGCCCGACAGCCCCGGCCACTTCCTGATCAACCCGAACGGCATGCTGTTCAGCGAGATCACCGCCTCCTCGCTGCTCAAGGTCTCGCTCGAGGGCGAGATCCTCTACAAGCCGGACCTGCCCTATGGCCTGCACCCGGCGGGCTTCACCATCCACAGCGCGATCTACCGCGCGCGGCCCGACGTGATGGCGGCGATGCACACCCACACGGTCGCGGGGATGGCGGTCTCCGCGCTGCAGTGCGGCCTGCTGCCGCTGACCCAGACGGCGACGCGGTTCTACGGCCGCATCGCCTATCACGACTTCCGCGGCCCCGAGCGCGACCCCTCCGAGCGCGAGGCGCTGGCGCGCTCGCTCGGCAAGCACAACTACTGCATCCTGCGCAACCACGGCCTCCTGACGGTGGGCGAGAGCGTGCCGGAGGCCTTCATCGCCATGTGGGGGCTGGAACGCGCCTGTCAGGCCCAGCTCGCGGCCATGGCCTGCAACACGCCGCTGAACATGCCCTCGGACGAGGTGGTGGCGAAGTCCTGCGCCATGTACGACCCGCCGAACTCGCGCCGCTACGGGCTGCTCGAGTGGCCGGCGCTGCTGCGCAAGCTCGACGCCACCGATCCCTCCTATCGCGACTGAGGCCCGCCATGCCCTCCCGCCGCACCGCGCTCCTCGGCGCCGCGCTCGGCCTGGGCGCCCTCGCGCCGCCTGCCTCGCGCGCCGCGCGCGCTGAGGAGGCGTGGCCGACGCGCCCGGTGCGCCTCGTCATCCCCTTCGCGCCCGGAGGGCCGATCGACACCACCGGGCGCCTGATCGCGGAGCCGCTGCGCGAGCGGCTCGGCCAGCCCTTCATCGTCGAGACGCGGCCGGGCGCGGGCGGCAGCCTGGGCGCGCGCTCGGTGGCCCAGTCCCCGCCGGACGGCTACACCTTCCTGCTCACCTCCTCCTCGCTCGCGATCAACCCGGCGATCCACCCGAACCAGGGCTTCGACCCGATCGCCGACCTCACGCCGGTGAGCCTGGTCACCGAGGTTCCGACGGCGATCGCGGTGCGCGCCGATTCGCGATTCCGCGGCCTTGCCGACCTCCTGGCCGAGGCGCGCGCCCGGCCGGGACGCGTCACCTACGGCTCGAGCGGCGTCGGATCGAGCAACCACCTCGCCGGCGCGCTGTTCGCCACCAGCGCGCGGCTCGACCTGCTGCACGTGCCCTATCGCGGCGCCGCGGTGGCGATGAACGCCCTCTATGCCGGCGACGTGGACCTGGTCTTCGCCAGCACCGTCGAGGTGATGCCGCACTGGCGCGACGGCCGTGCCCGCATCCTCGCGGTGACGACGCCGCGGCGCATCGCCCAGCTTCCCGACGTGCCGGCGGCGGCGGAGCTGGTGCCGGGCTACCACGCGCCGAACTGGTACGCGATGGCGGGGCCGCGCGCGCTCGGCCCGGCGATCGTCGCGCGTTTCGTGCGGGCGCTGCAGTCCCTTCGCGACCTGCCGCTGATCCGCGAGCGGTTCCACGCGGTCGGCACCGAGCCGCTGTTCCTCGGGCCGGAGGCGCTGGCGGCGCGGCTTGCCGAGGACGTGCCGAAATGGCGCCGCGTCGTCGCCGAGGCCGGGATCCGCGCCGAATGAGCGCGCTCCCGACGCCGCGCCGCCTGCTGCTCGCGACGGGCGCCGCGGCGGCCCTGCCGGCGCGGGCGCAGGTCCCGCAGGGCGGCGACTGGCCGGCGCGGGCCGTGCGCATCATCGTCCCCTTCGGCGCCGGCGGCCCGAACGACGTGATGGCGCGCATCGTGGCCGAGCGGCTGCGCGAGCGGCTCGGCCAGCCCTTCGTCGTCGAGAACCGCCCAGGCGCCGGCGGCAGCACCGGGGCGCTGATCGCCTCGCAGGCGGCGCCGGACGGGTACACCTTCCTGTTCCACAGCTCCGCCGTCGCCATCGCGCCGGCCCTCAACCCGCGCCAGGCGATCGACCCGCGCCGCGACCTCACCCCGGTCGCCCTCGTCGCCGACGTGCCGATGACCGTGGTGGCGCGGCCGGAGGCGCCGGGATTCGGCAGCCTCGCGGAGGCGATCGCGACCGCGCGCGCGGCGCCCGGGCGCGTCAGCGTCGCCACCGCTGGGGTGGGCAGCGCCAACCACCTCGCGCTGGCCCTGCTCAACGCGCTGGCCGGGATCGAGACGGTGCACGTGCCCTACCGCAGCACGGCGCAGTCGGTCACCGCGGTGATCTCGGGCGAGGTGAACCTCGCCTTCGCCGGGATCGTCGAGGCGCTCGGCCATTACCGCGAGCGGCGCGTGCGGCTGCTCGCCGTCACCACGGCGGAGCGCGCGGCAGCGCTGCCCGAGGTGCCGACCATCGGCGAGACGGTGCCGGGCTACGCCGTGCCGCTCTGGTTCGCGATCTGGGCGCCGCCCGGCCTGCCGCGGCCGATCCTCGCGCGGATCTCGGCCGAGCTCGCCGCGATGCGCGAGGTGCCGGCGGTGCGCGACCGCTTCCTCGCCCTTGGCGCGCCGCCGCTGATGGCCCCGCCCGAAACGCTCGCCGCCCGCGCCGCCGAGGAGGTGCCGCGCTGGCAGCGCGTGGTGGCCGAGGCCGGGATCCGCGTCGAGTGACCGCCGATCAAACGCAGGGGAAGAGAGACGATGAGCCGCACCGTGGGCCGCCTGCTGGCCGAGAGCCTGGAGGCGCATGGCGTTGACACGATCTTCTGCGTCCCGGGCGAGAGCTATCTCGGCCTGACCGACGCGCTGAGCGACGTGGAGAGCATTCGCCTGATCGTCTGCCGCCACGAGGGCGGCGCCGGCTTCATGGCGGTGGCCGACGGACGCATGAACGGCGGCCGCGCCGGGGTGCTTCTGGTCTCGCGCGGGCCCGGCCTCTCGAACGCGATGGTCGCCTTCCACACCGCCTACCACGACGCGACCCCGATGGTGGCGCTGATCGGCCAGGTGGAGCGGAAGGATTTCGGCCGGCTGGCGCTGCAGGAGCAGCACTACGGCCGCCTGCTCTGCGACGTCACCAAGGCGGTGATCGAGGTCAACGAGCCGGAGCAGGCGAGCGAGGCGGTCGCCCGCGCCTTCCACCTCGCCGAGAGCGGCACGCAGGGCCCGGTCGCGGTGATCCTGCCCGAGGACCTGTTCGACGAGCAGACCGACGCCCCGCTGGCGAAGCCGCGCCCGCGCGTGACCTCCGGCGCCACGCCGGAGGATATCGACCGGCTCGCGGCGATGGTCGCGCGCGCCGAGCGGCCGCTGGTGCTGGCGGGGGGCGCGCTGGCGGCGGAGGGCGAGGCGGCCGCGGCCGACCTGGCGAAGCTGGCCGAGGCCTGGGGCCTGCCGGTCTGCCCGACGCACCGGCGCCCGCACCTGTTCGACAGCCACCATCCGAACTACGGCGGCTACATGGGCATCCGCGTGCCCAAGGATCTGCTCGACGAGATGAAGCGCGCCGACCTGCTGGTCGCGCTCGGCGAGCGCCTCACCGATTCCGTCAGCCAGAGCTACACCTTCCCGACCGCGCCCGACCCGCAGCTTCCGCTCGTGCACGTCTGGCCGGACGCGAACGAGGTCGGGCGCGTCTGGCGCCCCGATCTCGGCATCGCGGCGAGCCCGCATGCGGTGATCCGCGCGCTGCTTGCCCGCCCGGCGCCGCCGGTGAGCGAGGTGCGGCGCGCCTGGGTTGCCGGGCTCCACGCGATCCATCGCCGCCTGATGGAGCCGCGCTGGGCGGAGACTCGCGACGGCGTGAACTTCGCCGCCGTGGTGTGCGAGGTGAACAGGCACCTCGCCCCGGACGCGGCGATCACCTCGGACGCCGGCAACTTCTCGAGCTTCCTCCACCGCTACCTGCGCTTCCGTCCGGGGCAGCAGTTCCTCGCCTCCGTCGTCGGCGCGATGGGCGCGGGCGTGCCGATGGCGGTGGCGGCGACCTTGCGCCGGCCGGGCAAGCAGGCGGTGGCCTTCGTCGGCGACGGCGGGATGCTGATGACCGGCAACGAGATCGCCACCGCCCGCCTCTACGAAACGGCGCCGATCATCATCGTCTCCGACAACCGGATGTACGGCACGATCGGCATGCACCACGAGGTGCGCTACCCGAACCGCCCCTACGCCTCGGCGACCAGCCTGAGGAACCCGGACTTCGCCGACTGGGCGCGCAGCTTCGGTGCCGAGGGTATCGCCATCCGCAGCGAATCGGAGGTCGAGGCGGGCATCGCCCGCGCCTTCGCGGTCAAGGACCGGCCGGTGGTGGTGCACGTGCACGCCTCGGCCGACCAGATGAGCGCCTGGCGCCGGCGCGGCGGGGCGCGCACGTGACGCGCCGCCGCGCCTTCGCCGCCGGGCTGGGTGCGGCCGCGCTCGGCCCGCGGCCGCCGGCGGCGCAGCCGGCTGGTGGCTTCCCGAGCCGGCCGATCCGCCTCGTCTCGCCCTATCCGCCGGGCGGCGGGACGGACACCACGGCACGGCTGATCGGCCCGCCGATGAGCGAGTTCCTCGGCCAGCCGATCGTGGTCGAGAACCGCCCCGGCGCGGGCGGGGCGATCGGCGCCGGCCATGTGGCGGAACAGCCGCCGGACGGGCACACCCTGCTGGTCGATTCGCTCGGCCATGTGGTGAACCCGCACCTGCTGCGCGGGCTCCGCTTCGACTACGCCGTCGCCTTCGCGCCGGTCAGCCTGGTGACGGTGCTGCGCCAGATCCTGGTGGTGCCGCCGAGCGTTCCCGCGGGCATCCTGGCGGAGTTCGTCGCCTGGGCGAAGGCGCGGCCCGGACGGCTCTCCTGGGGCTCCTCCGGCAATGCCACCGGCTCGCATCTCGCCGGCGTGCTGTTCACCCGCGCCGCGGGGCTCGACATGACGCACGTGCCCTATCGCGGCGGCTCGGCGGTGCTGCCGGACCTGCTCGCCGGCAACATCGTCTTCGCCTTCGCCACCGTCTCGGTGGGCAGCCAGCTCGTGCGCGACGGGCGGCTGAAGGGCCTCGCCATCGCCTCGCGCGAGCGCGTCGCCTCGCTGCCGGGGATCGCCACGATGGCGGAACTCGGCTTCCCGATGGCGGACATGGACGAGTGGAACGTCCTGACCTCGCCGGCCGGCACGCCTCCGGCCGTGCTCGCGCGGCTGCACCAGGCGGTGCGCCACGCCCTCGCCCAGCCCCACGTCCGGGACCGCTTCGCCCAGATCGGCGCCGTCACCGTCGGCAGCTCCCCGGAGGAGGCCGCGCGCTTCGTGGCCGAGAGGCGCGAGGCGCTGGGCCGGCTGGTGCGCGAGGCGCACATCACCATCGAATAGGAGAGCCGCGCCGCATGTTCGCCGCCCCGCCCGAGATCGCGACCCGGGTCCACACGGAAGTGCCGCCGGAGCTGCGCCTGAAGGGGCGGGCGGCCGAGTTCTTCCACAACCGGGCGCCGGGCGACTCCTTCCTCGAAGGCCCCGCCTTCGACCGCGAGGGCCATCTCTGGCTCGCCGACATTCCCTTCGGCCGCCTGTTCCGCGTCGCGCCGGACGGGCGCTGGACGGTCGCGCTCGAATACGACGGCGAGCCCAACGGCCTCGCCCTGCATCGCGACGGCCGCGTCTTCATCGCCGACCACAAGCGCGGCCTGCTGGTTTTCGACCCGCGCAGCGGCAGGCTGGATGCGGTGCTGACGCGGGTGCGGCGCGAGGGGTTCAAGGGCCTCAACGACCTCACCTTCGCGCGCAACGGCGACCTCTACTTCACCGACCAGGGGCAGAGCTCGCTGCGCGACCCCACGGGCCGCGTCTTCCGCCTGCGTGCCGCCGACGGGCGCCTCGAATGCCTGCTCGACAACGTCCCGAGCCCGAACGGCCTGGCGCTGACCGGCGACGAGCGCACGCTCTACGTCTGCGTCACCCGCGCCAACCAGATCTGGCGCGTGCCGCTGGAGGCGGACGGCGGCGTCGGACGCGTCGGCGTCTTTCTCCAGCTCTCGGGCAGCCTCGGCGGGCCGGACGGCATGGCGATGGACGCCGAGGACAACCTGGCGATCGCCCATGTCGGGCTCGGCACGGTCTGGCTGTTCTCGCGCCTCGGCGAGCCGCTGGCGCGGCTGCGCTCGCCGCGCGGGCTGTGGACGACGAATGTCTGCTACGGCGGGCCGGAGGGACGCACGCTGTTCATCACCGTCTCCGACACGGGGGTCGTGCTCGCCGCCGACATGCCGGTCGCTGGCCGGACGCTCTACTCGCATCAGGAGGCGTGACGGGCGCCGGCGGCTTCGCGTGGCGCGAAGCGGGTGACGCGAAGCCCGCGGCGCGGGACACGGCATCGAATCGGTATGCCCTGGCCGTGCGCTTCACTGCGCGGAGTCGGGCTTGACCCAGGAGGCACGTACGCCGACCGCGGCCTTGCGTCCGCGCTCACGGCGGCGGCACGGCGGAACTGCGCGATGCGGATGCCGGCGCAGGAGCCGACGAAGACGCGATCCGCGGCGCTCGTCTCCGGCGGCGCGGCCTATACCGACGCCAGGAAGGCTAAAGCGCGCCGCATGGCGTCGCGGTACGCTGGATCCGCGCGGCGTCGGCCGGATCAGGCACGCCCCGGTCATCGGCAAGGCGTCCCCAGGCTGATGCCCGGACCGACCATCGGCACGATCCCGGCCGGTCGCGCGTCACTTCGCAGTCCACCAAGGCGTCGGGGTCGCTCGGCAGCGCATGCCGGCGCACCGGCGCACGTTTCAACTCCGTGCCCTGCGAAGCGAAGGGGCGGCCTGCGAAGAAAGCAAAGGCGCTCTCGTGCCGCGACACCATGCCCCCAGGCGCGCCAACCTTGACGGACCTGTTGCGGGCCGTGAGCCGGCCCTCGACCGAGAGCCCGCGGATGGCGATCAGGCATGCGCGATGCGTGCTCCATCGCTTTGCCGGTACCGATGCCGGGGGAGGATGGCGAGGATCACCACTCCGCCGCCGCGCCGGACCAGGGGCCTCGACCGTGGTCCGCATCGCCCTCGGCATGGGCCGCCGCAGCGCCGGTCACGACGATGCCGAAGACGAACGCGGCGAGCGCCAACCTGCGTGGAGGTGTGACCGCCGGGCAGCCGAGCGCCATGCCTCTTTGGATCAGTCCGCTCTCCGGCCCGACGACGGGCATGATGCCTCGGCACTCGCTTTTTCGGCCGAGCAGTAGGGGCCGCGCGCCTTCCCTCTTCCGCATCGGCGCCTCGGTCATGGCGCCGTGGCCGGGTCCGGCATCGCGGCGACGTTGCGTGCCTTGATGGGCAGGTAGGGGACGGGGGCGGCGAAGATGTGCTCCGGCTGCATGGGCTGAGGCCGCGCCGGCGCAGCGCGGCGAAGGCGGTCGGGCCGCCCTCCTGCACGAAATGCCGTTCCGCGCCGAGCAAAGTCGCGCTGTCCTCCGGCTCCCGGATGCGGCGGTCGGTGCGATCTTCTCGCGCGGCATGCTCGGCGCGTCGGCGCGCGGCAGCCGGTGGCGGGAGCGGGTCTTTCCTTGCCTCGGATGCGATCCCGCGCCGGCGTGATCCGGGGCGGCGGCCTTGCCAGCAGCGTGCCCAGGCGCCACGCTTGCGGGAAAGGGAGGAAGCGATGCGACGACGTGCCTTGCTTGCCGGACTGTCCGGCGCCGCCCTGCCGGTCGGCGACGCCCTCTCGCAGCCGGCGCCGTGGGTCCCGAGCCGCCCGATGCGCCTCGTCGTTCCCTGGCCGCCCGCCGGCACCACGGACATCGTGGCGCGGATGCTCGCGCCCCAGCTCGCCGAGGCGCTCGGGCAGCCGGTCGTCGTGGAGAACCGTGCCGGGGCCGCCGGCCTGATCGGCACCGAGGCGATCGTGCGCGCCGAACCGGACGGCCACGCCTTCGGATTCATCATCAGCACCCACGTCGCCAACGCGCATCTGGTGCGCCAGCACCCCTTCCATCCGGTTCGCGACGTCACGCCCCTGGTCTGGGTGGTGAACGTCAGCAACATCCTGGTCGTACCGAGCGCCTCGCCGATCCGCACGGTGCGGGAATTCGCCGAGCATGGGCGGCGCAGCGCGCGGCCGACCACCTTCGCTTCGTCCGGAACCGGGACCTCGACCCACTTCTCCGGGGAGATGTTCCGCCTCGGCACCGGCATCCCGATGCAACACGTGCCCTACCGCGGCGGCGGGCCGGCGCTGACCGACCTCATCGCCGGCAACGTGGACGCGATGTTCGGCAACGCCACCTCCACCCTGCCGCACGTGCGCGCCGGGCGGCTGCGGCCGCTCGCGGTCACGGCGGGGCGGCGCACCGCGCATCTGCCCGAGGTGCCGACGGTGGCGGAGACGGTGCTGCCGGGCTTCGAGATCGCCGAGTGGTACGGCCTGATCGGCCCGCGCGGCATGCCGGAAGCGGCGGTGCGACGACTGAACGCGGAAGTGAACCGCATCGTCACCCAGCCGGCGATGCGGGCGCGGCTGCTGGAGCAGGGGGCGGAGGTGGTGGGCGGCACGCCGGAGGAGTTCGGCGCGCTGATCGCGCGCGACCTCGAGAAGATCGGCGAGGTGATCCGCGCCGCCGGCATCACGATGGATTGAGGACGGCCGCATGGAGCTCGGACTCGAAGGCCGCGTCGCGCTGGTGACCGGCGCGAGCCGCGGCATCGGCGCCGCGACCGCGCGCGTGCTGGCGGGGGAGGGGATGCGCCTCCTGCTGGTCGCGCGCTCCGCCGAGGGGCTGGTGGCGACCGCGTCAGCCGTGCGCGCGGCCGGGGCGGAGGCGGCCACGCATCCGGCCGATCTGCGCGAGCCGGAGGCGGCGAAGGAGGCGGTGGCGGCGGCGGTCGCGCGCTTCGGCCGGCTCGACCTGCTGGTGAACTGCGCCGGCGCGACGAAGCGCGGCGACTTCCTTGCGCTGACCGACGAGGACTGGGCGGACGGCTACGCGCTGAAGCTGCACGGCGCGGTGCGGATGTGCCGCGCCGCCTGGCCGCACCTCGTCGCCGCGCGCGGCGCGGTGGTGAACATCGCCGGCGCCGGCGGCCGCGTGGCGAGTGCGGACTTCACCATCGGCGGCTCGGTCAACGCCGCGCTGATGAACTTCACCAAGGCGCTGGCCGACCGCGGCGTGAGGGACGGCGTGCGGGTGAACTGCATCAACCCCGGCCTGATCGCGACCGACCGTCTCGCCGCCCGCATCCGCGCCCGCGCGGCCGAGCTCGGCGCCGACGAGGCGGCGGGCGCGGCGAGCCTCGCCGCCGAGCACGGCGTGGCGCGGATCGGCGTGCCGGAGGAGATCGGCCGCGTCGTCGCCTTCCTGGCCAGCGAGCGCGCCGCCGGCTACGTGCAGGGGGCGCTGTGGGACGTGGACGGCGGCTGGGTGCGGGCGGTGTAGCGCCGCCGCCTCATTCCCCGACGATCGCGACGTGGACGAGGTTGCTCAGCGTGTCCATGCGCGGCTCGTGGAAGACGTTCTCGTGCCGCGCATTGCTGAGGAAGGCGAAGGAGACGCCGGACTCGGGGTCCGCCCAGCAGTAGGAGGAGCCGACCCCGCCGTGGCCGAAGGTGCGCGGGTGGGCCAGGCTGCCGAGGCCGCGGATCGTCTCCGTCGTGCCGCGCAGGTGCGGGCCGAGACCGCGATGCATCGGCATGCCCATGTAGCCGTCCACCCGCTCGCCGGTGAAGTTGCGGATGGCGAACTGCAGGGTGCGCGGCGCCAGCACGCGCTCGCCGCCGAGCGTGCCGCCCTGCGCCAGCATCTGGTAGAAGGCCGCCATCGCCCGCGCCGTCGCATAGCCGCCGCCGCCCGGAATGCCCGCGGCGCGGTGGGCGGAGGTGTTCTCCGGCATGCGCGGCGCGAAGCCGCCGCCGGGAAGGGGATCGTACATGCCGGCGGCGCGCGGCTCCTCGGCGGCCGGCAGGCCGACGAACAGCTCCTCGCCGAGCCCGAGCGGGGCGACGATCCGCTCCCGGATCACGCGGCGGTAGTCCTCGCCGGTGATCGCCTCGATCAGCACCGCCGCGACCCAGTGCGCGGCGGCGGGGTGGTAGTGCACGCGCGAGCCGGGGGTCCATTCGAGGACGAAGTCGCACACCTCGCGGCGCAGGCGCTCGTGGTCCTCCCACGCCTCGGGCGTGACCGCGGCGGAGGGGAAGCCCGCCTGGTGCGTGAGGAGCTGGATGACGGTGATCTCGCCCTTGCCGTTCCGCTCGAAGCCGGGGACGTGGCTCGCGACGGTGTCGGAGAAGCGGAGCGCGCCCTCCTCGACCAGCTTCCACACCGCGGCGGCGGTGACGACCTTGGTGTTGGAGTAGAGCAGCCAGAGCGTGCGCTCGTCGGCGGCGCGCGCCTCTGCGCCGATGCGCGCCTGGCCGAAGCTCCGGAACAGCGCGAGCTGCCCGCGCCGCGCCACGGCGAGCTGCGCGCCGGGATGGCGGCCCTCGGCGATGTGGCGCTCGACCAGGGCGCAGAGCCGCGCCAGCGCGTCCGGATCGAGGCCGAGGGCGGCGGGATCGGCGGCGGGCAGCGGGAAGGCCATCGGCGGTTCCTTTCGGCGTCGGGGTGGCCGGCGTGGCGGCGAGCTTTCCGCCGTCCAGGCGCGCGGTCAAGCGCGGTGCGCGGCTTGTGCCGCCCGCGGCGCGGCGCCTATCCTCCGCCCCGGCGTCCGCAGGAAGGGTGTCGCCTCATGCAGCAGCGCAATCTCGGCTCGTCCGGTCTTCGCGTGTCGGTGGTCGGCCTCGGCTGCAACAACTTCGGCGCGCGGCTGGACGCCGAGGCGACGCGGCGGGTGGTGCACGCGGCGCTCGACCTCGGCGTCACGCTGTTCGATACCGCCGACGTCTATGGCCGCCCGGTGCGTCACGGCAGTTCGGAGGAATTCCTCGGCGCCGCGCTCGGCCCCCGGCGCAAGGACATCGTGCTGGCGACCAAGTTCGGCATGGAGATGGACGGGGACCCGGAGAAGCAGGGCGCCTCGCGCCGCTACATCATGGCGGCGGTGGAGGCGAGCCTGCGGCGCCTCGGCACCGACTGGATCGATCTCTACCAGGTGCACCGCTTCGATCCGCGCACCCCGCTCGAGGAGACGGTGCGCGCGCTCGACGACCTGATCCGCCAGGGCAAGGTGCGCTATGTCGGGGTGTCGAACTTCGCCGCCTGGCAGGTGGCGGACGCGGTGTGGACCGCGCGCTCCCTCGGCTGCCACGGCTTCGTCTCGTGCCAGGACGAGTACAGCCTGCTGGTGCGCGCGCCGGAGAAGGAGCTGATTCCCGCCATGCAGGCGCACGGTCTCGGCCTGCTGCCCTACTTCCCGCTCGCAAGCGGGTTGCTGACCGGCAAGTACCGCCGCAACCGGCCGCTGCCGGAGAAGGCGCGCCTCACCACCACGCAGCGCCTCGCCGACACGTTCCTGACCGAGCGCAACTGGGAGATCACCGAGCGTCTCGCCGATTTCTGCGAGCGGCGCGGACGCAGCCTGCTGGAGCTCGCCTTCTCCTGGCTGCTCGCGCGCCCGACCGTGGCGAGCGTGATCGCCGGGGCCAGCACGCCGGAGCAGGTCGCGCAGAACATCAAGGCGACGGAGTGGGCGCTCACCGCGGAGGAGATGGCCGAGGTGGACGCCATCACCGGCGGCGAGGCGCCGCCGGCGCGCCGTGCCCCGCCGCCCGCGCGCTAGCTAGCGCCCCTGGAAGCGCGGCGGCCGCTTCTCCCTGAACGCCGCCACGCCCTCGCGGAAGTCCTCCGAGTTGCGGATCGCGCCCATGCGCTGCATGTGGATCGCCATCCGCTCGGAGGGGCCGCGGGGCAGGATCTCCTCCGTCACCATGCGCTTGATCTCGCCGAGGACGAGCGGCGCCATCGCCGCGAGCTCCTTGCCCCAGGCGATCGCCTTCGCCAGCGCCTCGCCGTCCGGCACCACCTCGTTGACCAGGCCGACGCGCTCGGCGCGCTCCGCTTCGACGATGCGGCAGAGCAGCGCGATCTCCATCGCGATCTTGTGCGGGATGCGCGAGACGAGGCCGGCAATCATGCCGCCGGTGATGCCGAGCTTGGCCTCCGGATAGTAAAACCTCGCGCTCCGTCCGCAGACGGCGAGATCGCACATCATCGCCAGCACGATGCCGCCGCCGACGCACCAGCCCTCGATCGCGGCGATGATCGGCTTGTTGGTGGCGACGCCGACGGTGGGCACGGCGCGCCACAGCTCCGGCGGGTCGGTGACGTCGGCGCCGAAGCTGAAGGCGCGGGTTCCGGTCCCGGTCAGCACCATGGCGCGGCTCGTCCCGGAGGCGGCGAAGTCGCGCATCGCCGCCTGCACGCCCTCCGCCATGCCCCTGGTGATGGCGTTGCCCTTCTCCGGCCGGTTCAGCGCGACGATCCGCACCGGCCCGTCGTCCCAGACCTTCACGTGCTCCATGGCGGTTCCCCAGTGGCGATGCGGCGCCAGTCTAGCGGCCCGGGCGGGGGAGGCCATCGGCCCCCTTTGCGCGGGCGCGCCTTCCGCTAGCTTCGGCGCATGCCAGACGACGCCCTGCGTTCGCCCGCGACCCTGCCCGCGCTCCTCGCCGTGTTCGTCCGCATGGGCATGGTGAGCTTCGGCGGCGGGCTCTCCGGCTGGATGCACCGCGAGATCGTTGAGCGCCGCCGCTGGATGAGCGAGGAACGCTTCCTCGCCGCGCTCGCGCTCGGCCAGGTGCTGCCGGGGCCGAACAGCGTGAACCTGGCGCTGCAGATCGGTTTGCACCTGCGCGGCGGGATCGGCGCGGCGGCGGCGGGGATCGGCCTGCTCGGCCCGCCCTTCCTGGTGATCCTGGCCCTGGCGCTGCTGTACGGGCGCTACGGCGGCGCGGCGCTGGTGAACACCGCGCTCGCCGGGGTGGCGGCGGCGGGCATCGGCCTCACCTGCGCGACGGGCGTGCGCGCGGCGCGGCGGATGCGCGGGGTCGGGCCGTTCGGCATCGCGGCCGCCGTGTTCGTCGCGGTGGGCGTGCTGAAATGGCCTATGGTCCCGGTGGTGCTGGCGGTGATCCCGCCGAGCGTCGCCCTCGCCTGGCGGTCGGCGCGGCAGGAGCGGGAGCGCCGTGGCGCCTGACCGGCTGCTCGCCCTCGTCCTGGTCTTCGCGCCGCTCTCCCTGGTCTCGCTCGGCGGCGGCCCGAGCATCTTCGCCGAGATGCAGCGCCAGGCCGTGGAGGTGCACGGCTGGATGACGGAGGCGGAGTTCGTGGACCTGTTCGCCATCTCGCGCGGTGCGCCGGGGCCCGGCTCGCTGATCGCTGCGCTGGTCGGCTGGAAGGCGGCAGGGTTCCCGGGCGCTGTGGCGGCGGCGCTCGCGCTCTATCTGCCCTCCTCGCTGCTGGTCTGCGCGGTCGGCGTGCTCGGGCGGCGCCATGCCGCCTCGCCGCTGCGCGCGGCGATCGAGCGCGGCCTCGCGCCGGTCGCCGTGGGGCTGATCTTCGCCGGAGCGCTGGCGCTGCTGCGGGCGTCGGAGGCGGGCGTGGCCGAGGTGGCGACCGCCGTCCTCGCCACGCTCGCGCTGCTCCACCCGCGGGCCAGCCCCGTTCTCGTGCTCGGCGCCGCCGGCCTGGTCTTCGCCGCGCTCGGCGCCGCGGGCCTCGCGCCGCGCTAGGACACCGCCTCGCGCGCCGCGAGCAGGCGCACCAGCGCCTCGTCGCGCCAGCGCGCGAGGTCGGTCACGGAGCGGCCCGCCGCCTCCTCCGCCACGCCCTCGACGAGCCGCCTCTGCAGCTCCGGCGTCATCTCCGGTCGGCCGAGCGTGTCCCACCAGCCCTGCATCGCCGGCAGCAGGTGGCGCAGGAAGTGCGCCATGCCGCCCTCGCCGCCGGCGAGGTGGAAGGTCAGGGTCGGCCCCATCAGCGCCCAGCGCAGCCCCGGCCCCTCCGACACCGCCGCGTCCACGTCGGCGACCGAGGCCACGCCCTCCGCCACCAGGTGCACCGCCTCGCGCCACATCGCCGCCTGCAGGCGGTTCGCGACATGGCCCGGCACCTCCTTGCGGATCTCGATCGGGCGCTTGCCGACGCTGCGGTAGAAGGCCAGCGCCGCCTCGATCGCGGCACGGCTCGCATGGGGGCCGACCACTTCGACCAGCGGGATCAGGTGCGGCGGGTTGAAGGGATGGCCGATCAGCACCCGCTCCGGATGCGTGCAGCCCTCGGCGAGGCGGCTCGCCAGCAGGCCGGAGGTGGAGGAGGCGATCACCACATCCGCCGGCAGCACCGCGGCGACCGCGCGCAGCAGCGGCTGCTTCGCCTCGTAGCGCTCCGGCGCGCTCTCCTGGACGAAGTCTGCGCCTTCCGCGGCGCGGGCCGGGTCGGCCTCGAAGCGCCAGCGCCCGGGATCGGCGCCGGGGGCGACGGCGCCGAGCCGCTCCAGCACCGGCCAGGCCTGCGCGACCATGCGGCGCATCAGCTCCGGCGCGCCGGGCGCGGGGTCGTAGGCCACCACCTCGAGACCGTGCGCGAGGAAGCACGCGGCCCAGCTCGCGCCGATGGTGCCGGCGCCGATCACGGCGACGCTCCGCACCGGGCGGATGGCGGTCTGGCGCATGGCGGCGTTGCCTCCCTCTCTCGTGGCTGCGGTCCGGGGCCGTCCGCGCTCGGCCCTAGCGCAGGCCGAAGCCCATGGCGATCAGCACCTCGCGCAGCCGGTGGCGGCCGGCGAGCCCCGCCAGCGTGCCGATGCGCTCGAGCACCCGCGGCGTCCAGGCGGAGTCGCCAAGGCCATTGCGGCGCGAGAATTCGGCCAGCGCGGCGTCGTAGCGCGCGATGTCCTCGGATTCCGCCGGGGCGCCGTAGGTCTCGCGGTGCAGCACGACGCGCTGCGGCAGGCGCGGCTTGATCTCCGTCCGCACCAGAGGGTCGGGCCAGCCGACCGCGAGACCGAACGCCGCCATCGCGTTCGGCGGCAGCCTGAGCTCCGCCGCCACCTCGGCCGGCCGGTTGCGGATCGCGCCGACATAGACGCAGCCGAGGCCGAGCGATTCCGCCGCGACCACCGCGTTCTGCGCCGCCAGCGCCGCGTCCACCAGCGCGAGGACGAAGGACTCGAGATAGGGCAGGCCCTCCATCTCCTTCCCCCACGCCCGGCCGAGGCGTTCGAGCCGCGACAGATCGGCGATCCAGACCAGGAAGAGCGGCGCGTCGCGGATGAACTTCTGGTTCGCCGCGAGCACCGAGAGCCGCGCCTTGCGCTCCGGCTCCTCGACCGCGACGACGCTCCACGCCTGCAGGTTGGAGGAGGTGGAAGCGGAGGAGGCGGCGGCGATCAGCGTCTCCAGCGCGCCGGGCGGCAGCGGGCGGTCGGGCAGGAAGGACCGGACGGAGCGGTGGCGGAGCAGCGTGCGGATCACTGCGTTGTCCGGGCCGGGCGGCGGCGGGTCCACCGCGCCGTAGCGAGCGCTGAGGAGATCGGCGAGGGTCTCGGCGGCGGCCGCGGCGGCGGTGGCGGACATTCCGGGCTCCGGAGTGGTTGGCGCGGCCGCTGTTGTATCCGGCAAGGCCGCGGCGGCAAGCGGGGGGCGGGCTGGCGGCACGCCTCGCGCCCCGGGGCCTGTCGCCGCCCGGCGGGCGCGCTATGCTGGTGCCCGCGGCGGGCGCGCCCCGGGGGGCGCGGCCGGGAGGAGCAGCGATGTCGGACCGTCCGAAGTTCGTCGAGTTCCGCGAGGAGGGCCCGCGCGAGGGCTTCCAGATCGAGAAGCGGATCTACCCGCTCGCCGACCGCGTCGCGCTGGTCGAGGCGCTGGCCGAGACCGGGCTGAAATACATCCAGGTCGCCTCCTTCGTCAGCCCGAAGCACGTGCCGCAGATGGCCGACGCGGAGCAGCTCTTCGCCGCCATCCGGCGCAAGCCGGGCGTGCACTACGCCGCGCTGTGGCTGAACGAGCAGGGCTTCGAGCGGGCGCGGCGCACCCCCAACGTGGACCTCTCCGCCAAGCTCTCGCTCTACGCCTCCGACGCCTTCGCGCGCCGGAACAACGGCTGCTCGGCCGAGGATATGAAGGAGCGCCAGCGCCGCTGGATGGAGCTCTACGCCGAGGCGGGTCTGCCGATCGACAACGCCCTGGTGATGGCCGCCTTCGGCTGCAACTACGAGGGCGAGATCCCGCCCGCGCGCGTCGTCGAGCTGGCGCGCTGGACCGACGCGCTGTGCCGCGAATACGGCCAGAAGCTGCCGAAGTTCTTCCTCGCCGACACCATGGGCTGGGCCAATCCGGACTCGGTGCGCCGCCTGGTCGGCATGGTGCGCGAGGCGCTGCCGGAGGTGCGCATCGGGCTGCACCTGCACGACACGCGCGGCCTCGGCGCGGCCAACGTGCTTGCGGCGCTGGAGATGGGGGTGGACCTGTTCGACAGCTCGGTGGCCGGGCTCGGCGGCTGCCCCTTCGCGAGCCATGGCGACGCCACCGCGGCCGGCAACATCTGCACCGAGGACATGGTCTTCCTCTGCCACGAGCTCGGCATCGAGACCGGGATCGACCTCGAGGCGCTGATCGAGTGCGGGCGCATGGCGGAGCGCATCATCGGCCGCAAGCTCTCGGGCCGCCTGATCCACAGCGGCTCGCTCACGGCCTACCGCCGCGCGCGCCCGGCGAAGGCGGCGGAGTGACGCGGCATGGCGGATGACGGTGGCGGCGTGCTCGCGGGCGTGCGCGTCGTCGAGATCGGCCAGGTGCTCTCCGGCCCCTTCGCCGGGACGATCTTCGCCGATCTCGGCGCCGACGTGATCAAGGTCGAGAAGCCCGGGGGCGGCGACGACGCGCGCCAGATGGGCCCCGCCTTCCGCCACGGCGACGCGCTCAACTTCCACGAGTTCAACCGCGGCAAGCGCTCGGTGGTGCTCGACCTGAAGTCGGCGGCGGGGCGGGAGGCGCTGCACCGCCTGCTCGAGACCGCCGACATCCTGATCCACAACCTGCGCCCCGGCGCGGCGGAGGCGCTCGGCCTCGGGCCGGAGGAGGTCTGCGCCCGCCATCCGCGGCTGATCTACTGCGCGATGGGCGCCTTCGGCCACAAGGGGCCGCTGCGGCTCCGCCCCGGCTACGAGCCGCTGTTCCAGGCCTTCTGCGGCCTCTCCAGCATCACCGGCGAGCCGGACGGGCCGCCGGTGCGCATGGGCGCCTCGGTGGTGGACCAGGGCACCGGCATGTGGACGGTGATCGGCGCGCTCGCCGCGCTGCAGCGGCGCCACCGCACCGGGCGCGGCGGCGTCGTCAACACCTCGCTGTTCGAGACCGCGCTGCTCTGGGCCGGACAGAAGATCAGCGCCTACGTGAACCAGGGCAAGCTGCCGGAGCGCCACGCCTCGGGGCACCCGAACTTCGTGCCCTACCAGGCCTTCGACGCGGCGGATGCGCCGCTCCTCGTCTGCTGCGGCAACGACCGCCTGTTCGCCAGGTTCGCCGCCGTCGCCGGGCGCCCGGACTGGCCGGAGGATCCGCGCTTCGCCACCAACCGCCAGCGCCTGGCCCACAAGGCGGAGCTGCTGCCGGAGATCGCCGCCGTGCTGCGCACGCGCCCGCGCGCCGAGTGGCTGGAGCGCCTGGTCGCCGCCGGCGTGCCCTGCGCGCCGATCAACACCATTCCGGAAGTGCTGGCGGAGCCGCAGACCACGGCGATGGAGATGCTGCAGCCGGTGCCGGGCGAGGACTTCTCCCTCGTCGCCCTGCCGCTCTCCTTCGACGGCGAGCGCCCGCGCATCCGCCGCGCCGCGCCGCGCCTCGGCGAGCACAGCGCGGAGGTGCTGGGCGCCGGGGAAGGCGAGGCGGCCGCCGGGTAGGGCGGGGCAGACGCGGCGCGGCGCAGGCAGCGCCGGCCGCCGGGAAGGGGGGGACGATAGCGATGCGCATGAAGGCGGCCATCCTGTTCGAGCAGGGCCTCAAGCGCCCCTATGCGGAGACCAGGCCGCTCGTCGTCGAGGAGGTGGAGCTGGAGGGGCCCGGCCCGGACGAGATCCTGATCGAGGTCGCCGCCGCCGGCCTCTGCCATTCGGACCTGTCGGCGATCGAGGGCATCCGCCCGCGCCCGCTCCCCATCGTCATCGGGCACGAGGGCGCGGGCATCGTGCGCGAGGTCGGCCCCGGCGTCACCGGCTTCAGGCCCGGCGACCACGTCATCACCGTCTTCGTCGCGAGCTGCGGCGAGTGCCGCTACTGCGTGCGCGGGCGCCCGAACATCTGCCAGAGCGGCTTCGCGGCGCGCGCGGCCGGCACGCTGCTCTCCGGCGCGCGTCGCATCCGCCGGCTCGACGGCACGCCGGTCAACCACGGCAGCGGCCTGTCGCTGTTCGCGCAGTACGCGGTGGTGCACCGCCGCTCCGCGGTCAAGATAGACCCCTCCGTGCCGCTCGAGGACGCGGCGATCTTCGGCTGCGCGGTGATGACCGGCGCCGGCGCGGTGTTCAACACCGCCGGGCTGCGGCCGGGCGAGAACATCGCCGTGGTCGGGCTCGGCGGCGTCGGCATGAACGCGCTGTTCGCCGCGGTGGCGGCGGGGGCGGAGCGGATCGTCGCGGTGGACACCAACCCGGAGAAGCTCGGCCTCGCCCGCCAGTGGGGCGCGACCGACACCTTCCTCGCCACCGACCCCGACTGCGCGAAGAAGGTGCGCGAGGCGACGGAGGGCGGCCTCGACACGGTGATCGAGACCGCGGGCAGCATCCCCGCCATGCAGCTCGCCGCCGCCATCACCGCGCGCGGCGGCAGCACGATCAGCGCCGGCCTGCCGGACGCGAAGGCGACCTTCTCCTACCTGCACGCGGAGCTCGTCACCGACGAGCGCTCGCTCCGCGGCAGCTACATGGGAAGCTGCGTCGCCGAGCGCGACATCCCGCGCTTCCTCGGCCTCTACAAGCGCGGCAAGCTGCCGGTGGAGCGGCTGCGCAGCGGCTTCCTCGGGCTCGAGGAGATCAACGCCGGCTTCGACCGCCTCGCGGAAGGCAGCGTGCTGCGGCAGATCCTGCGGCCGAACGCCTGACCCGCCCGGCCGCGGGGGCGTCAGGGCGTGATCGCCACCTTCAGCACGCCGTCGCGCTGGTGGCTGAACAGGTCGTAGGCCTCCTCGATCTGGTCCAGCCTGAAGCGGTGCGTCACCAGCGGCCGCAGGTCGGCGCGGCCGCTCGCGATCACCTCCATCAGCCGCCGCATCCGCTCCTTGCCGCCGGGGCAGAGCGTGGTGACGATGCGGTGGTCGCCGAGGCCGGCGGCGAAGGCGTCGAGCGGGATGCGCAGGTCGCCGGAATAGACGCCGAGCGAGGAGAGCGTGCCGCCCGGGCGCAGCACGCGCAGGCACGCCTCGAAGGTCGCCTGGGTGCCGAGCGCCTCGATCGCGACGTCCACGCCGCGCCCGTCGGTGATGCGGCGGATCGCCTCCACTGGGTCTTCCTGCGTGAAGTCCACGACGTGATCGGCGCCGAGGCGCTTCGCCACCGCCATCCGCTCCGGCACGCGCTCGACGGCGATGATCGTCGTGGCGCCCATCAGCCTCGCGCCCACCGTGGCGCACAGGCCGATCGGGCCCTGGGCGAAGACCGCCACCGCGTCGCCGATGCGGATCGCGCCGCTCTCCGCGCCGCCGAAGCCGGTGGACATGATGTCGGGGCACATCAGCACCTGCTCGTCCGTCAGCCCGTCCGGCACCGGCGCGAGGTTCGCCATCGCGTCGGGCACCCGCACGTATTCCGCCTGGCAGCCGTCTATGGTGTTGCCGAATTTCCAGCCGCCGATCGGCTTCCATCCGTGCTTCGTCCCCGCTCCGTCCTGGGAGCAGAAACCACAGAGGCAGGCGTTGGAATGGCCCGAGGGCGTGATGGCGCCGGCGATGACCCGCTGGCCCTCGCGGTAGCCCTGCACGGCGGAGCCGAGACGCTCGATCACGCCGACCGGCTCGTGGCCGATGGTCAGCCCCTTCGCCACCGGGTACTCGCCCTTGAGGATGTGGACGTCGGTGCCGCAGATCGTCGTCGTGGTGATGCGCAGCAGGGCGTCCAGGGGCCCCACCTCCGGAATGGGCTTCTCCCGGAGCTGGATGCGGCCGGGCTCGACGAACACGGCGGCCTTCATGGTGCGCGGCATGGCCGGTCTCCTCCTGGTCGGGGCGGCATGGGGAGGCAACGCGCCGGGGGATGCCTTGATCCACCGCAAGGCCTGAAGGCCACGCGCCGGCTACTCGTACGAAAACAGTGCGGGCTGGCGCGCCCGGGCAAGGTCTGGGGGCGGACGCTCGTGCGCTCCCCGCGGCAGGCAACAATCTCCTCTGGGCCGCCCGAGGTGTGGTTGCGCGAAGAGCCGATGAGAGGACCTCCGCCCGCTCGAATTCCCCGCCCGCCCCCGGCACGGAAATTGCCGCTGACGCTCTCGCTGATCGGACCTCCGCCCGCTCGAATTCCCCGCCCGCCCCCGGCGGCGAGGCGTCACGGCCCGGCCGGCCCCGCGGCGATCGGGGCCGCGCCGCGGGCGCCCGATCCCCGTTGGCAGGCGTGCGGCGCGGCCGCAAGGATCTTGGACCGCCGACCCCGTTCCGGGGTCGCCCGCAGGTGACCGCGCTACCGCAAGGAGCCCGAGCATGACCGACCCCACCGGCTACCGCCGGCCCGACCCGGCCACGCAGCCGCCCTACGACGTGCCGGCCTATGGCAGCACGCACCACCGCCATCCGAAGCAGGCGCTGGTGCGGGTGCCGCACACCCTCACCGAGGTCAGCGGCCCGCGCTTCTCGCCCGCCTGGTACGCGCCGCACGCCGACCTCTCGACGCTGAACGGCAAGGCGGCGCTCGGCGAGCGCATCATCGTCGCCGGCCGCGTGCTGGACGAGGACGGCCGCCCGGTGCGCGGCGCGATGGTCGAGGTCTGGCAGGCGAACGCCGCCGGCCGCTACCACCACCCCGGCGACCAGCACGACGCGCCGCTCGACCCCAACTTCCTCGGTCGCGGGCGGGTCTTCACCGACGAGGAGGGGAGCTACCGCTTCACCACCATCCGCCCCGGCGCCTATCCCTGGCGCAACCATCCCAACGCCTGGCGCCCGGTGCACATCCACTTCTCGCTGTTCGGCGCGGGCTTCGCGCAGCGGCTGATCACCCAGATGTACTTCCCGGGCGACCCGCTGCTCGCCTACGACCCGATCTTCAACGGCATCGCCGACGCGGCGGCGCGCGAGCGGCTGATCGCCCGGTTCGACCTCGACATCACCGAGCCGGAATGGGCGCTGGGCTACCGCTTCGACATCGTGCTGCGCGGCCGCGAGGCCACGCCCTTCGAGAACGACGGAGCGCACTGACATGACCGCCGCGACCGCCAGCCAGACGGCGGGGCCGTACTGGCACCTGATCGACTTCCCCGAATGGGCCGACCTGCTGCGGGCCGACGGGCCGAACGCGGGCGTCGCCGGCGGCGAGCGCATCGTGCTTACCGGCCGCGTCACCGACGGCCAGGGCGCGCCCGTCGCGGACGCCATGGTCGAGATCTGGCAGGCCGACCCCGAGGGCCGCTACGACGGCGCCTTCCACGGCTTCGGCCGCTGCGGCACCGATGCGGACGGCATGTTCCGCTTCGTCACCCTGAAGCCCGGCCCGGTGCCGGGCCGCGGCAACCAGACCCAGGCGCCGCACGTGGTGCTCTCGATCTTCGCGCGCGGCCTGCTGAAGCCCCTCGTCACGCGCCTCTACTTTGAGGGCGAGGCGCTGAACGAGACCGACCCGGTGCTGCAGGCCGTCACGCCCGCGCGCCGCGCCACGCTGATCGCGCGCCCGACCGGCGCGCCCGGCGAGTGGCGGCTCGACATCCGCCTGCAGGGCGAGGGCGAGACGGTCTTCCTCGACATCTGAGGCGCGCGCCCCTCCGGCGGCGCTACGCCTCGACCACCACGTAGTCGTCCTCGACCCGCACCGGGAAGGTCTCCACCGCGGGGATGCCTTCCCGGAGCACCGCCCCCCGCTCGACGCGGGCGGGGAAAGCGCGCACCCGGGTGCGCTCCGGGTCATGCCAGGAACGGCCGGTGCGGATGTCGAACTCCCACTGGTGCCAGGGGCAGCGCAGGATCTCGCCCTTGCGCCCGTAGCGGAACACGCCCGGCTCGTCGCTCTCGACCAGGCCGCAGAGCTTGCCCTCCGAGAGCCGCCCGCCCTGGTGCGGGCAGCGGTCGAGCAGGGCGAAGAACTCGCCGCCGAGGTTGAACACGACGATGCGCCGGCCCTGGCCGGCCTCCACCACCTTGCGCGCGCCGGGCGGGATCTCCGCCGCCGGCGCCACCACGTAGCGCGCCGCCATCAGGCCGCCGGCATGCCGTAGAGCGCGCGCGCGTTGGCGCCGAAGATGTCGCGCCGCCGCTCCGGCGGGATGAAGGCGGGGAAGGCGGTGCGCGGGTCGTCGAAGTCCCAGTGCGGGTAGTCGCTGGCGTAGAGGATGCGGTCCCAGCCGATCCACTCCATCACGTCGAGCAGGTGCTCGGGCCGCTCCGGCTCGTCCATCGGCTGGGTCGAGACCCAGAAGTTCTGGCGCAGGTACTCCGAGGGGGCGCGCCTCAGGTGCGGCACCTCGTCCTTCAGCTTCCGCCAGTGCTTGTCGAGCCGCCAGCCGACCGAGGGGATCCAGGCGAAGCCGCACTCGATCATCAGGATCCTGAGGCTCGGGAAGCGCTCGAACACGCCCTCGACGATCAGGCTGATGACCTGGGACTGGCAGGATGTGGCGTGCTCGCTCACCTCCTCGATGTAGAAGCTCGGCCAGCCGCCGTTGGTCATCGCCCAGCCGGAGTAGCCGAAGGCGTGGAAGGCGACCGGCAGCCCGGCCTCGCAGGCGGCCTCGTAGATCGGCCAGTAGCGCTTGCGCCCCAGCGGCTCGGCGGTGCGGCTCATCAGCAGCACCTGGACGAAGCGGCGGTCGCCGGCGCGGCGGCGGATCTCGCGCGCGGACGCCTCGCCGTCCTCGTAGGGCACGACGACGGAGGCGCGCAGCCGCGGTTCGTCCCTGAGCCAGCGCTCGAGCTGCCACTCGTTCACCGCGTAGGCCATGGCGGCGCTGAAGGCGTCGTTCTGGTCGCCCTGGCCGGAGGGCTGCAGCGGGTTGAGCACGCCGATGTCGATGCCGTGGAAGTCGAGGTGCTGGGCGCGCAGGAAGTCGAGGTCGGAGGCCGGCACCTTGCCGGGCGGCCAGGCGTCGCGCCGGCTCGCGAGCGGCGCCGCCTTGGGGAAGGGATAGCCCTTGGCGAAGCCGTGCCGCGGCCGGATGCCGTAGGTCGAGAGCCGGTGCCACATCTCCGCCGAGAGCCAGGGCCGGTACTCCTCCAGGCTCAGCGGCCGCGGGTGGATGTCGCAGTCGAACAGGCCGAGCGTCGCGACGGCGGGGCGCCCGGGCGCCGCGATGGGGCGGACGACGTTCATGACGGCACTCCCTCCTCCCGCAGCCGCGCATAGGTGGCGAGCGGGTTGTCCACCATGATCCTCGGCAGGAGATCGGCCGGCAGGCCGGGCGGCGCGACGGCGTCGCCGTCGAACTGCCAGTGCGGCCAGTCCGAGGCCCAGAGCAGCAGCTCGTCCGAGCGCAGGTGGTCGAGCAGCCGGCGCACCAGGTCGGGATCGTCGGGCGCGTCGAAGGGCTGCACCGTCAGGCGCACGTGGTCGCGCACGATCTCGGCCGGCGGCCGGTCCACCCAGGGCACCTCGAAGCGCACGCCCTTCCAGGTCTTGGTCAGGCGCCAGAGGAAGGGCGGCAGCCAGCTCACGCCGGATTCGAGCAGCACCACCTTGAGGCCCGGGAACTTGGCGAAGACGCCCTCGGTCACCAGGCTCGCCAGCGTGCTCTGGAAGCCCTGCTGGTGCGCGGCGTAGTCCTCCAGGTACCAGGAGGGCCAGCCGACCGAGGTCACCGGATGGCGGTAGGCGCTGCCGGCGTGGATCGCGAGCGGCAGGCCGTGCCGCTCCAGCGCCGCATAGACCGGCCAGAAGGTCCGGCGGCCCGCCGGGACCTCGCCCATCGCCAGGATCATCCCCTGCACGAAGCGCCGGTCCGGGGCGAGGCGCTCGATCTCCTCCACCGCGTGCTCCGGGCTCGCCATCGGCAGCACGATGGAGGCGCGCAGGCGCGGGTCGCGGTCCAGCCACTCGGCGCGCACCCAGTCGTTCAGCGCGCGCGCGAAGGCGGCCGACATGTCCTCGCTGAAGGGGAGCTGCACCGGGAAGAGGCAGTTGAGGATGCCGATGCCGGCGCCGAAGCGGTCCAGCGCCTCGGCCTGCAGTTGCGCCAGGGTGGCGCCGGCGCGGCCGCCCCTGGGGCGCCAGTCGGCGCGCGCGGTGATCGGCGCGTTGGGCGGGTAGGAGGCGCTCTCCAGCGCCTCCATGCCGCGCTCCTCGACGCTGTCGCGCCAGTAGGGCTCGAGGTAGGGGACGAGCGCGGCGAGGCCGGCCGGCGTCGGGTGCAGGTCGCAGTCAATCGCGCGGGGCCGGGTCACGGTCGCGCCACCTCCTTCGCCTGGGGGCAGTCCGGACGGGGCCAGCATCGCGTCAAGCGGGGCGGCGGGCAATGGGGAGCGTGCCCGGCCCCGCCCGCCGCCGGCTCACGCCGGCTCGACCCGTGCCGCGCAGAACTTGAAGCCCGGGATCTTGGCCAGGGGATCGAGCCGGGGATCGGTGAGCAGGTTCGCTGCCGCCTCGCGATAGGCGAAGGCCATGAACACCATCCCTTCCGGCACCGCCGGGTCGGCCCGCGCGGTGCATTCGACCGCGCCGCGCCGGGTCGCGACACGCAGCCTCGCGCCGGGGGCGAGGCCGAGCCGGCGCAGCTCCGCCGGGGCGAGCGAGGCGGTGGGCGCGGGCTCCAGCGCGTCCAGCACCGCGGCGCGGCGGGTCATCGCCCCGGTATGCCAGTGCTCGAGCTCGCGCCCGGTGCTGAGGATGAAGGGGAACTCCGCGTCCGGCATCTCGCCGGGGTCGGAAAGGCCGGCGGGCACCAGGCGCGCGCGCCCGTCCGGCGTGGGGAAGCGGTCGCGGAACACGATCTCCTCGCCGGGCGCGTCGGGGGCGGGGCAGGGATAGGTGACGCTGCCCTCCCGCTCCAGCCGCTCCCAGGTGATGTGGGCGAGGGAGGGCATGGCGCGCGCCATCTCGGCGAAGACCTCGCGCGGATGCGCGTAGGACCAGCCGAGGCCGAGGCGGCGCGCCATCTCGACGATGATGGCGAGGTCCTGACGCGCCTCGCCGGGCGGCTCCACCGCCTTCCGGCCCATCTGGACCTGGCGGTTGGTGTTGGTGACGGTGCCGTCCTTCTCCGGCCAGGCGGAGGCGGGCAGTACCACGTCGGCGAGCGCCGCGGTCTCGGTCAGGAACAGGTCCTGCACGACGAGGTGCTCGAGGCGGGCGAGCCCGGCGCGCGCGTGCGCCGCGTCGGGGTCGGACATCGCCGGGTTCTCGCCCATGATGTACATGCCGCGGATCTCGCCGCGCAGGGCGGCATCGAGGATCTCCACCACCGTCAGGCCGGGGTCGGGATCGAGCCGCGCGCCCCACAGCTCCTCGAGGAAGGCCCGCGCCGTGCTATCGCCGGTGCGGCGGTAGTCCGGGAACATCATCGGGATGAGCCCGGCGTCGGACGCGCCCTGGACGTTGTTCTGGCCGCGCAGCGGATGCAGCCCCGTCCCCGGCCGCCCGACCTGGCCGCAGAGCAGGGCCAGCGCGATCAGCGCGCGCGCGTTGTCGGTGCCGTGCACCGACTGGCTGATCCCCATGCCCCAGAGGATCAGCGCCGCCCGCGCCCGCGCGTAGAGCCGCGCGACGCGGCGGAGCTGCGCCGCCGGCACGCCGCAGACGCGCTCCATCGCCTCCGGGCCGTAGGCGGCGAGGTGCGCGCGCAGCGCCTCGAAGCCATCGACGCGGGCGGCGACGAACTGGCGGTCGTAGAGCCCCTCGGTCACGACCACGTGCAGCAGCGCGTTGAGCAGCGCGACGTCGCTGCCCGCCGCGAAGCGCAGCACCTCGGCGGCGAAGCGGTCGAGGCCGTTGCCGCGCGGATCGGCCACCACCAGGGTGGCGCCGCGGCGCGCGGCGTCCTTGAGGAAGGTCGCGGCGACCGGATGGTTCTCGGTCGGCCGGGCGCCGATGACGAGGATCAGGTCGGCGTCCGCGGCCGCGGTGAAGGGCGCGGTGACGGCGCCGGAGCCGATCCCCTCCAGCAGCGCCGCGACCGAGGCGGCGTGGCAGAGCCGGGTGCAGTGGTCCACGTTGTTCGTGCCGAAGCCGGTCCGCACCAGCTTCTGGAACAGGTAGGCCTCCTCGTTCGAGCCCTTGGCCGAGCCGAAGCCGGCCAGCGCGCCCGGCCCGTGGGTGTCGCGGATGCGCGCGAGGCCGGCGGCGGCGCGCTCCATCGCCTCCTCCCAGCTCGCCTCGCGGAACTTCGTCCGCGCGCGGGCGGGGTCGAGGCAGTCGGCCGGGTCCTTCGCCGCGCCCTCGATGCGGACCAGCGGCCGCGTCAGGCGATCCGGATGCGCGACGTAGTCGAAGCCGAACCGGCCCTTGACGCAGAGGCGGTTGCGGTTGGCCGGCCCGTCCCGCCCGACCACCTCGACGATCCGGTTCTCGCGCACGCGGAAGCCGACCTGGCAGCCGACGCCGCAATAGGGGCAGACGCTCGCCACCTCGCGCTCCGCCGGCGCGCCGCGGCGCCAGGTCTCGTTCAGCACGCTCTTCGGCAGCAGCGCGCCGGTCGGGCAGGCCTGGACGCATTCGCCGCAGGCGACGCAGGAGGAGGCCCCCATCGGGTCGAGCAGGTCGAAGGCCACCGTCACGCCGATGCCGCGCCGCGCCAGGCCGATGACGTCGTTGTGCTGCACCTCGCGGCAGGCGCGCGCGCAGAGGCCGCAGGCGATGCAGGCGTCGAGCTGCACCGCCATCGCCGGATGCGACAGGTCGGGCGCCGGGCGCTCCGGCTCCGGGGCGAAACGTGAGCGCGTGACGCCGAGCCTCGCCGCCCAGCGCGCGAAGCCGCCGGTCGCGTCGCGCGCCGCCGCGTCCGGCTGGTCGGCGAGCAGCAGCTCGAACACCATCCGCCGCGCGTGCCGCGCCCGCCGGCTCGCCGTGCGCACCGCCATCCCCGGCGCCGGGGCGCGGATGCAGGAGGCGGCGAGCACGCGCTCGCCCTCGATCTCCACCAGGCAGGCGCGGCAATTGCCGTCCGGCCGGTAGCCCGGGCGCGGCAGGTGGCAGAGATGCGGGATCTCGACGCCGAGGCGCGTCGCCGCCTCCCAGATCGTCTCGCCGGGCGCGGCCTCCACCTCCCGGCCGTCGAGGGTGAAGCGGATCGCATCGGTCACGGCACCGCCTCCGGGAAGAAGCGCAGCACGGACAGCACCGGGTTCATCGCCGCCTGGCCGAGGCCGCAGATCGAGCCGTCCGCCATCGCCGCCGCCAGCTCCTCGAGCAGCGCGCGGTCCCAGCGCGGCGCCTCGAGCAGCCGCGCCGCCTTCGCCGTGCCGACGCGGCAGGGCGTGCATTGCCCGCAGGATTCGTCGCGGAAGAAGCGCACCAGGTTGCGCACCGCCGCGGCGAGGTCGTCGCGGTCGGACAGCACCACCACGGCGCCCGAGCCGACGAAGCAGCCGTGCGGCTCCAGCGTGCCGAAGTCGAGCGGCAGGTCGGCCATCGCCGCCGGCAGGATGCCGCCGGAGGCGCCGCCCGGCAGGTAGGCGACGAAGCGGTGGCCCTCCGCCATGCCGCCGCAGAACTCCTCGATCAGCTCCCGCGCCGTGACCCCGGCCGGCGCCTCCACCACGCCGGGGCGGCGCACGCGGCCGGAGACGCTGAACAGCCGCTTGCCGCCGCGCCCGCGCCGGCCCGCGCCGGCGAAGCGGGCGGCGCCGTCCGGCGTGCCGAGGATCTCCGGCAGCCACCACAGCGTCTCGACGTTGTGGATCAGCGTCGGGCGGCCGAACAGGCCGCGCTCGCCGGGGTAGGGGGGCTTGTGGCGCGGGTAGCCGCGCCTGCCCTCCAGGCTCTCCAGCAGCGCCGTCTCCTCGCCGCAGACGTAGGCGCCGGCGCCGCGGCGCAGGTGGATGGCCGTGCCGGCCGCCATCCCCTCCGCCTGCAGCGCGGCGATCTCGGCGGCGAGGTCGCGGCGCAGATCGGGATACTCGTCGCGCAGGTAGATCCAGCACGCCTCGGCCTCGATCACGTGCGCGGCGAGCAGCATGCCCTCCAGCACCCGGCGGGGGTCGCGTTCCAGGCAGTCGCGGTCCTTGAAGGTGCCGGGCTCGCCCTCGTCGGCGTTGACGACGACGTGGCGCGGTCCCGGCTGGGCGAGCACGGCGCGCCACTTGCGCGCCGCCGGGAAGCCCGCGCCGCCGAGGCCGCGCAGCCCCGATTCCTCCAGCGCGCGCAGCACGGCGTCGCGCGACAGGCGGCCTTCGCGCGTCGCGCGCAGCACCGCCCACCGGTAGGGGGGCAGGGGCGCCCGGGGCGGCTGCGGCACGCCCTCCGCCGCGGCGCGCGCGATCCGCTCCGGCGTCGCGTGCTCGACGCGGCCGCAGCGCCCGCCCCGCGCGACGCTCGCCGCCGGCGCCCGGTGGCAGGCGCCCATGCAGGGCGCGGCGAGGACGCGCGCTCCGGCGGGCGGGGCGGTGCTGAGCGCGGCGAGCAGCTCCTCCGCCCCGGCCATCGCGCAGGGCAGGCCGTCGCAGACGCGGATGGTGACGGGCGGCGGCGGCGGTGCGTCGTCCGCGACGATGTCGAAATGCGCGTAGAAGCTCGCCACCTCGAACACCTCGACCGGGGCGAGGCGCAGGAGCTCGGCGAGCGCGACCAGGCGGCCGGCGCGCAGGCAGCCCTCGCGGTCCTGGATCGCGTGCAGGTGCTCGACCAGCAGGTCCGGCCGCAGCGGCAGGTCGCCGAGCAGGCCCGCCACCGCGGCGCGCGCCTCCGGCGTCGCCACGCGCCCGCGCGGCCCGGGCCGCGGAGGGCGGCGCTGCCGCTCGTCGCGGGCCGAAGAGGGCGCGGTGGTGTGATCGTTCACGCGGCCGTCCCGCCGGCCTTGCCGGGCATGGTCGTTCCTCCTTGCTCCGCCGCGCGCCGCCGCGGCGCGGAGGGCGAGGGTAGTATGGGGCGGGCGCGGCGCAAACAGCGTGGCGGGGCCGGCCGGCGCGCGTCCCCGGCGCCGCCGCGGACGCCGTTGACCCCGGGCGCCGCCTCGCCCAAACCTGCGCCGGAACGGATCCCGCGCGGCACCGCCGCCGGGACCTTCGGGAGAACGACGCCATGCCGAGCCGCCGCGGCCTCCTCCTCGCCGCCCTGCCGGGTGCCGCCGCCCTCGCCGCGCCGGCGCTGATCCGCGCCGCCCGCGCCCAGGGCGTCCCCGCCGTCATGCGCCTTTCGCATCAGTATCCGCCGGCGCACCACAATGCCCGCGTCATCGCCGCCTTCGCCGAGGACGTTGCGCGGCGCTCGGGCGGCAGCGTGCAGGTGCAGGTCTTCCCCGCCGAGCAGCTCGCCAAGGCGGGCGAGAACTTCCCCGGCGTCGCGCGCGGCGCCTTCGAGGCGGCGGCGGCGGTGAACTTCCAGTGGGGCACCACCATCCCGGAAATGAACGCCCCCACCATCCCCTACCTCTTCACCGACCTCGCGCGCATCCGCAGGTTCATCGCCGGCTCGGAAGCGGCGAAATTCCTCGAGGGGCTGCTGGAGCGGCGCCAGGTGCGCAACCTGATGTGGCTCTACACCACGCGGATGAGCATCTTCACCTCCAACCGCAAGCCGATCGTCTCGGTCGAGGACTTCCGCGGCCTCAAGATCCGCGGCCTCAACCCGCTGACCGACCACGCGCTGAGCGCGGTGGGGGCCGCCCCCTCCGCCATGCCGGGGCCGGAGGTGCCGCAGGCGCTGCAGTCGGGCGTGCTCGACGCCGGCCTCACCGACGTCTCCGCCGCCGTCTCGCGCCGCTACTACGAATTCCAGCGCTACGGCACCGTCGCCCCCTACTTCGCGGTGATCAGCCACGTCTATGTCAACCCGCGCTGGTGGAACGGCCTCAGGCCGGAGCAGCGCCAGGCGATCGAGGCCGCGGCGCGCCAGGCCGAGCAGGACCAGATCGGCGTCACCGAGGAGACCGCCGCCGCCGCCGTCGGCGAACTGCGCGCGAGGGGCATGACCATCCACGAGCAGACGCCGGAGGAGGCCGAGGCGTGGAAGGCCCGCATGCAGCCGCCGGTGATGGAGGCCTTCCTGCGCCTCGCGCCGGAGAACGGGCGGCGCGTGCTCGAGCTGATGCAGGCGCTGTGAGGGCGCTGGAGCGCCTCTCGGCGCTGGCCGCGCGCCTCGCCGGCGCCGTCGCGTCGCTGGCGACGGTGCTGTGCCTCGCGCTGATCTGCTGGTCGGTGGCGGCGCGCTACCTGTTCGGCGCGCCGCAGCCCTGGATCGACAAGGCGGCGGGCTGGCTGGTGGTGGCCCTGGTGCTGCTCGGCGCGCCCGAGGCGCAGCGACGCTTCGAGCACATCGGGGTGGACATCGCCGTCGGCCGGATCGGCCCGCGCCTCGCGCGGCTCGCGCGCCTGCTCGGCGTGGTGTCGGTGGCCGCGGTGGCGGCGATCCTGCTCGACGCTGGCCTCGAGGCGGTCGCCTTCAGCCGCCTGGTCGGCCTGATGACCGACATCGAGGGCGTGCCGCAGTGGTGGATCCACGCTCTGTTGCCGATCGGCGCTTCGGTGCTGCTGCTGGTCGCGCTCGTGCAGGCGCTGGCGCTGCTTGCCGGGCGCGAGCCGCCCTGCCTGCCGCACGACGAGGACGGGTTGCCGCGCGACAGCCTCGCGCGCGGGGAGTAGCGCCGGCGTGACCTTCCTGCTGCTGCTCGCGGCGCTGATCGCGCTGCTCTATCTCGGCCTGCCGATGTTCGCGGCGCTGTTCCTGCTGCCGCTCGCAATGCTGCTGTGGGTCGAGGGCGGCCTGCCGGCGCTCGGCGAGCTGGTGGTCGGCCAGCTCGACGGCTACCTGCTGGTGGCGATCCCGCTCTTCATGCTGATGGCGCACGTGATGGTTCGCGGGCGGGTGGTGGACGACCTCTACGGCGCCGCCTTCGCGCTGCTGCGGCGCGTGCGCGGCGGGGTCGGCATCGCGACCGTCGCCGCCTGCACCGTGTTCGCCGCGATCAGCGGCTCCTCGGTCGCCACCGCGCTGACGGTGGGCAAGATCGCCATCCCGCAGATGCTGCGCTACGGCATGTCGCGCCGTGGGGCGTTCGGCGTGGTGGCGGGGGGCGGGACGCTCGGCATCCTGATCCCGCCCTCGGCGCCGATGGTGCTCTACGCCTACGTGACGGAGAGCTCGGTCGGCGCGCTGTTCCTCGCCGGCGTGGTGCCGGGGCTGATGATGGCGGCGATGTTCGCGGCCTGGGTCTTCCTCACCGAGGGCCACGCCAAGGCGCCGCCCGGCGACCCGCCGCCGGCGCGCGCCTCCGCCGCCTTGCGCCGCGCCGGCTGGAGCCTGACGCTGCCCTTCTTCGTCCTGGGCGGCATCTACTTCGGCGTCTTCACCGCGACCGAGGCGGCGGGCACCGGCACGCTCTGGGCGCTGATCGTCGCCGCGCTGATCTACCGCGCGCTTTCCTGGCGCGACCTGCTCGAGGGAGTGCAGGAGGCGACGCGCACCTCGGCGATGCTGCTGATGATCATCGCCGGCGCCGCGATCTACGGCTACATGCTGACCAAGCTGCGCGTGCCGCAGGAGCTGGTGGCGCTGGTCGCCGATCTCGGGCTCGGCCGCACCGGGTTCCTGGTGGCGATGATGGTGCTGCTGTTCCTGCTCGGCCTGGTGCTGGAGAGCTTCTCGATCATCCTCCTCACCATGCCGGCGATCCTGCCGGTGATGGCCGGGCTCGGCATCGACAAGGTGTGGTACGGGGTGCTGCTGACGCTCAGCCTGGAGATGGCGCTGATCAGCCCGCCGGTGGCGATGAACCTGGTGGTCATCAAGGCGATCACCGGCGCGCCGCTCGCCGAGGTCAACCGCAGCATCCTGCCCTACATGCTGATGCTGGCGCTGGGGACGGCGCTGCTGATCGCCTTCCCGGGCATCGCGCTCTGGCTTCCGCGCCAGGCGGGATACGGCGGCTGAGCGCCCCGCCCCCGCCCGGGCGCGGGGGCGCTACGCCGCCTGCGCGACCGCCGCCGGCGCGGCGCCGCCGAGGGCCGCCTCGGCGTCCAGCACCGTCGCCACCGCATGCACCACGGCGGCGATGCGCACCGCGGCCTGCACCTGCTCCTTCGACAGGCCGGCCTCGCGCACCACCCTCTCGTGCGCCTCCATGCACGCGCCGCAGCCGTTGACGGCCGAGACGGCGAGCGACCAGAGCTCGAAATCTGCCTTCTCCACCCCCGGGCGGGCGATCACGTTCATGCGCAGCCGCGCCGGCATGGAGCGGTAGTCGCCGCCGACCAGGTGGGTGAAGCGGTAATAGACGTTGTTCATGCCCATGATCGCCGCCGCGGCCTTGGCGGCGTTCAGCGCCTCGGGCGAGAGGCGTGGGGCGAATTCGGCGGCGATCGCCGCGGCGACCTCGGCGTTGCGCGCGGCGAGCGCGGCGGCGAGGAAGGTTCCGGCGAGCTGCTGCGGCGTCAGCGCCGGCTCGGCGGCGAGGGCCGAGAGGTTGAGCTTCAGGTCCTTGGCGTAGTCGGGCAGGCGGTTGCGCAGGGCTTCGAGCGACATGGCGGACGGTTCCTTGGGTCCGGAAGGGGCGGGGGCTGGCGCGCGCAGCGGCGCCGCGCGGGGGCGGGGCGGGCCGGGGGCGCCCGGCCCGCCCGCGCTCACGCCGCCTGGCCGAACAGCTCCTCGGGCTTCAGCGTCTCCTTGCCCTTCTCCCAGTTGCAGGGGCAGAGCTCGTCGGTCTGCAGCGCGTCGAGCACGCGCAGCACCTCCTGCGGGTTGCGCCCGACGTTCAGCCCATAGACCGACACCCACTGGATCGTCCCGGCGGGGTCCACGATGAAGGTCGCGCGCAGCGGCACGCCCTCGGCCTTGTCGAGGATGCCGAGGGCCGAGGACAGCTCGCGCTTCACGTCGGCGAGCATCGGGATCGCGAGGTCGCGGATGTCGTCGTTGTGAAGGCGCCAGTTGAGGTGCACGAACTCGCTGTCGGTGCTGACGCCGTAGACCACCGCGTCGCGGTCCGCGAACTCGCCGGCGAGCTTGCCGAAGGCCGCGATCTCGGTCGGGCAGACGAAGGTGAAGTCCTTCGGCCAGAAGAACACGACCTTCCACTTGCCGGGATCGGACTCGCTGGTGATCTCGGCGAAGGACCGGCCGGGCCCGCCGAGGCCCTCCTTGCCGGCCTTCACCGCGGTCAGCCGGAAGGCCGGAAACTTGTCGCCAACGGTCAGCATGCGTGCGCTCACTCCGATTGTCGGGGAAACGGGCGCCCCGGGCGCCTCGCGAGCGCATATGCTGCGGCGCAGCAGGATGGGCAAATGAATAGTTTTGTTCGTGATGATCGGAATATTCCATCATTCCCGGCCGGAGCGGCAGCGCCCGGTCCCGCCGGACCGGGCGCCCGCCGCGCGGCCGTCATCCGCTCGCCTTCTGGTAGAGCTTCCGCGCGATCTCCAGGATCTCCTCCGGGTGATAGTCCGGGATGAAGGCCTGGGCGACGCCTTCGAGCTGGTATTGCGGGCCGCCGGTGGGCGGGCCGTCGGTCACCTCGAGCGGCCCCGACCCGTCGAGCGCCTGGCCCTGCCAGATGGCGCGGATCTCGTCGAAGTCGGTGGTGCTGAAGCGGTAGAGCCGGCGGTGCGAGCCCTCCTCCAGGAACTTCCGGCTCTCCGGGATCTCCTCTGCCCGGATGTTCGGGATCGGCAGCATCTTCTTCATGTCCACGCCGGTGAGCTGCTCGAGCGCCCGCGCGTAGGCCTCGGCGTGCACGCCGCCGCGCGTGAACAGGTAGCCGAGCATGCGCCGCGCCGCCGGGTTGTCCGTCATCTGATAGACGCGGAGCTTCACCGTGCGCGCGCCGTTCTCGAGGAAGAAGTTGTGCAGCAGGTCGAGGATCAGGTTGCCCGAGTTGAAGATGTAGTCGCCCCGCCAGGGCTGGCCGAGCGCATTCGCCGCCATGATCCCGTGCGGCCCGTTGATATGGAAGCTCGGGCCGGCGCCGGCGGCGGTCTTGAACGGGTCGGCGAAGGGCGCCTCGCCCTTGGCGGTGTCGCCCTTCGGCTCGATGCCGTGGAGCAGGGCGTTCACCGTCGCGCCGACCAGCTCGATGTGGCCGAGCTCCTCGGTCGCGATGTTGGCGATCAGCGCGTAGAACGGGCGCAGCTTGTCGCGCTGGCGGAAGTTGAAGCTCTGGTACATGTAGGTGTTGAGCGTCGTCATCTCGCCGAAGCGCCCGCCCATCAGCTCCTGCACCGCGGCGGCGGCGCTCGGGTCCGGCCTGGTCGGCATCGGCATCTCGACCTGCAGCCGGTCGATTCTCAGGAACATGGCATGCCTCCCTTGCAGAGCCGCGGCGGCGCGGAGGCCGGCGGTCCGCTGGCCGGCCGCCTGCCTGGCCGCAGCGGGTCGAGGGTGGCGATCCGCGGCGCAACGTTCTAATGAATAATGTCAACGCTTTTCATCGAGCGGACCGATGACGCCGCTGCCGTCCCCCCGTCAGCTCCGCTACCTCGTCGCCCTCGCCGAGCACGGGCATTTCGGCCGCGCCGCCGCGGCCTGCGCCGTCACCCAGTCCACCCTCTCGGCCGGGATCATCGCGCTGGAGCAGCAGCTCGATGCCGCGCTGCTGGAGCGCACCGGCGCCAAGCGCCCGGTCTTCACCCCGCTCGGCCTCGAGATCGTGGCGCGCGCCCGCGCCGCGCTCGGTGCCCTGGAGGCGGTGGTGGAGACCGCCGCCGCGGCGCGCGAGCCGCTGAGCGGCCCGCTGCGCCTCGGCATCATTCCGACCATCGGGCCCTTCCTGCTGCCGCGCCTGATGCCGCGGCTGCGCGACCGATTCCCGCGCCTCAAGCTCTGGCTGCGCGAGGATTTGACCGAGCGGCTGGTGGAGGCGCTGGAGGGCGGCCGCCTCGACCTCCTCCTCCTCGCGCTGCCCTGCGCCTGCGGCGAGGCGGAGACCGAGCCGCTCGCCCTCGATCCCTTCCTCGCCGCCCTGCCCGAGGACCACCGGCTGGCCGCGCGCGAGCGGGTGCCGGTCGCCGCCCTCGGCGCGGAGCGGCTGCTGCTGCTCGAGGACGGCCACTGCCTGCGCGAGCATGCGCTCGACGCCTGCGGCCTGCCGGGCGCGGCGGCGGGCGAGGCCTTCGCCGCCACCTCGCTCTACACCCTGGTGCAGATGGTCGCGAGCGGCCTCGGGGTGACGCTGGTGCCGCGGCTTGCGGTGCGCGGCGGCGTCCTTGCCGGCGCCCCGGTGGCGGTGCGCCCGCTCGATCGCGAGGTCGGGCGCAGGCTCGGCCTCGCCTGGCGCGCCCGCAGCCCGCGCGCGGCGGAGTTCCGCGGCCTCGCGCCCACCATTGCCGAGGCGATCGCCGCCGAGTAGCAACGCGGCGGGCCGGCGGAGGAGGGCGCGAGATGGCGGCTGCCGAGACGACCGATGCGGATGGCCTGACCGCGGCGCAGCGGCATCTGCGCGACCGCGCCCGCGAGCTGGCGCGCGAGGCCGCCGCCCAGGCCGCGGAGACCGACCGCAGCGAGCAGTATCCCTGGCCGATGGTCCGCCGCCTGACCGAGGCGGGCTTCATGGGCATGACCATCCCCCGCGAATGGGGCGGGGCCGGTCTCTCTTATTTCGACGCGGTGCTGGCGATCGAGGAATTCTCCAGGGCCTGCGCCGTCTGCGGCCGCATCGTCGTCGAGGCCAACATGGGCGCGATCGGCGCCGTGATGGCCTACGGCACGCCGGAGCAGAAGCGCCTCGCCGCCGGCCTCGTCCTCGCCGGCGACAAGCCGGCGATCCTGATCACCGAGCCCGAGGCCGGTTCCGCCGCGACCGAGATGCGCACCCGCGCGGTGCGCCGCGGCGACGTGTGGGTGCTCGACGGCGACAAGACCTGGATCACCGGCGGCGGCGTCTCGCGCCTGCACCTCGTCTTCGCCCGCGCCGTCGAGGACGGCGAGGAGAAGGGCATCGGCGGCTTCCTCGTCGTGCGCGAGGGCGACGCCTTGCCGCCCGGCATGAGCGTGCGCCGCATCCCCTCGATGGGCCTGCGCGGGATGCCGGAGGCGGAGATCGCGCTGCGCGGCGTCGCGGTGCCCGACGCGATGGCGCTGCGCCCGCCCGGCGGCTGGGCGCGCGGCTTCGGGCGGCTGATGGACGCCTACAACGGCCAGCGCGTCGGCGCGGCGACGGTGGCGCTCGGCCTCGCCGCCGGCGCCTACGGGCACGCGCTCGACTACGCCAGGCGGCGCCGCCAGTTCGGCCGGCCGATCGCGGAATTCCAGGGCCTCTCCTGGATGCTCGCCGACATGGCGATCGAGATCGAGGCCGCGCGGGCGATGGTCTGGCGCGCCGCGCGCAGCGCCGGCCCGGCCGGCTTCCCCGATCGCCTCGCCGCCGCCCAGGCGAAGATCCTCGCCTCGGAGATGGCGATCCGGGTGACCAACGCGGCGCTGCAGGTCTGGGGCGCGGCCGGCTATTCGCGCGACAACCCGATGGAGCGCTACGTCCGCGACGCGCGCATGTTCGCCATCGCCGGCGGCACCGCGCAGGTGCTGCGCAACCAGGTCGCCGAGCAGATCCTCGGCCGCAAGCTGCCGCAGACGCGCGAGGGCGTGCTGCGGCTCGCGGCGGAGGAGGCGGCGGGCCGGGCGGCGGCGGAGTAGCGACGCCGCGCCGCCGGCTTGACCCGTCCCCCCGCCGACCCTAGAAGCCGCAGCCTTGCGAGGTGGCCACCGATGAAGATCCTCAACAGCCTGAAGACCGCCAAGACGCGCGACAAGAACTGCAAGCTCGTGCGCCGCAAGGGGCGGATCTACGTCATCAACAAGCTGAAGCCGCGGCTCAAGGCCCGGCAGGGCTGACCCGTCCCCGGCCGGGCCGCGCCTGGCCGGCGTTCGGGGCGGGGGCTGTGTCCGGGGCGGGGCCGGCGGAGGGTGCCGGGCCGGCCGCGGCGCGCTCCGCCGGCCCCGCCGCGTGCCGACTTGCTCCTCCGGCGGCGGCGCCACATCTTCGTCTCCGGCCCCCTTCCGGAGCCTGCCCGCCGTGATCGCCCTGCCGCCGCCGAAGCCGGAAATCCTCGCCCGCCGCGACGCGATCGTCGCCGCGCTGCGCGCCATCGTTCCCGGCGAGGGCGTCATCAGCGCCCCGCTCGAGCTCAAGCCCTACGAGACCGACGGCCTCACCGCCTACCGCCAGCCCCCGCTCGCGGTCGTGCTGCCCACCAGCACCGAACAGGTCGCCGCCGTGATGCGCTACTGCCACGCGAACGGCATCCGCGTGGTGCCGCGCGGGGCCGGCACCTCGCTCTCCGGCGGGGCGCTGCCGCTCGCGGACGCGGTGGTGATCGGCCTGATGCGGATGAACCGCATCCTCGAGGTGGACTACGACAACCGCCTCGCCGTGGTGGAGGCGGGCGTGACCAACCTCGGCATCACCGCCGCGGTCGCGGAGCGGGGCTTCTTCTACGCCCCCGACCCGTCCTCGCAGCTCGCCTGCATGATCGGCGGCAACGTGATGATGAACTCGGGCGGCGCGCACTGCCTGAAATACGGGGTGACGGCGAACAACCTGCTCGGGGTGAAATTCGTCACCGTCGAGGGCGAGGTGGTGGAGATCGGCGGCCGCCACCTCGACGCCGCGGGCTACGACTGGCTCGGCCTGATCACCGGCAGCGAGGGCCAGCTCGGCATCGTCACCGAGGTCACGGTGCGCATCCTGCCGAGCCCGGAGGGGGCGCGGGCGATGCTCGCCGCCTTCCGCTCGATCGAGGTCGCCGGCGCTGCGGTCGCCGCCATCATCGGCAGCGGCATCATCCCGGTCGCGCTCGAGTTCATGGACCGCCCCTGCATCCACGCCTGCGAGGCCTTCGCCCATGCCGGCTACCCGCTGGACGCGGAGGCGATGCTGATCATCGAGGTCGAGGGCAGCGAGGCCGAGCAGGACATGCTCCTCGGCCGCATCCGGGAGATCTGCGGACGCTTCGACCCGATCTCGCTGAGGGTCGCGCAGACCGCCGAGGAGAGCGCGGCGATCTGGAAGGGCCGCAAGGGCGCCTTCGGCGCCGTCGGCCGCATCTCGCCCGACTATCTCTGCATGGACGGCACCATCCCGACCTCCGAGCTGCCGCGCGTGCTCGGCCGCATCGCCGAGATGAGCCGCGCCTACGGCCTCCAGGTCGCCAACGTCTTCCACGCCGGCGACGGCAACCTCCATCCGCTGATCCTGTTCGACGCCAACGACCCCGAGAGCACGCGCAAGGCCGAGGCCTTCGGGGCGGACATCCTCAGGCTCTGCGTCGAGGTCGGCGGCTGCCTCACCGGCGAGCACGGCGTCGGCGTCGAGAAGCGCGACCTGATGGGGGTGCAGTTCCTGCCGCACGAGCTCGCCCAGCAGCGGCGGATCAAGGGCGCCTTCGACCCGGACTGGCTGCTGAACCCCTCGAAGGTCTTCCCGCTGGAGGGCGAGGGCGCCGCGCCCGCTCTCACCGCCCGCGCGGCATGAGCGCCGCGCTGCTCGCGCCGGACTCGGAGGAGGAGGTCGCCCGCGCCGTCGCCGCGGCAGCGGCCGCGGGCGAACCCCTCGCGATCGAGGGCAACGGCACGAAGCGCGCCCTGCTGCGCCCGGTCCAGGCGGCGCGCACCCTCTCCACCCGCAACCTCCGCGGCATCACGCTCTACCGGCCGCAGGAGCTCATCCTCTCCGCCCGCGCCGGCACCCCGCTGCCGGAGATCGAGGCGGCGCTCGCCGAGCACGGCCAGCACCTGATCGCCGAGCCGCCCGACACCCGCGCCCTGTTCGGCGCCGAGCTGCCGGCGACCCTCGGCGGCGTCGTCGCCGCCAACCTCTCCGGCCCGCGCCGGATCGCCTGGGGGGCGATGCGCGACCACGTGCTCGGCGTGCGCTTCGTCAACGGCGCGGGCGAGGTGATCCGCTCCGGCGGGCGGGTGCTGAAGAACGTCACCGGGCTCGACCTCTGCAAGCTGCTCACCGGCAGCTACGGCACGCTCGGCGTGCTCACCGAGATCACGCTCAAGGTCCTGCCGGCGCCGGAAGCCACCGGCAGCGTCGCGCTGCGCGTCCCCGACCTCGCCACCGGAGTCCGCGCCCTCGCCGCCGGTCTCGGCAGCCCCTTCGGCCCCACCGGGGCGGCCCTGCTGCCCGAGGGGGCGCCGGCCTTCGGCCTGGAGGGGACGACGGCGCTGCTGCGGATCGAGGACTTCGCGCCCTCGGTCGCCTATCGCCTCGACCGGCTGCGCGCGCTGCTCGCCCCCCTCGGCGCGCCGCGCCTGCTCGACGCCGAGACCAGCCGGGCCCTGTGGCGCCTGGTGCGCGAGGCGAGCCTGCTCGGCGCCGCTGCCGGGGAGGCGATCTGGCGCGTCTCCGTCCCGCCGACCGCCGGGCCGGCAGTCGCCGCGGCGCTGCGCGGGGCCTTCGCCGCCAGGCTGCTGCTGGACTGGGGTGGCGGCCTGGTCTGGGTCGCCGGGCCGGCGACCGAGGCGGCGCACGCCGCCGTCACGGCGGCGGCCCGCGCCGGCGGCGGCGTCTGGACCCTGTTCCGCGCCCCCGAACCCCTGCGCGCCGCGGTCGCGGTGCTGCCGGGGGAGCCGCCGCCGCTCGCCGCGATCGCCGCCCGGGTGAAGGCGGCGCTGGACCCCAAGGGCGTGCTCAATCCGGGCCGGATGCGGGCGGGGGCCTGATCCGTCGGCCCCGAGTCGGCCCTGCGGCCGTCATCGTCGCGCACAGAACATGCTGCGTTCGCGCTCGCATACATGTTATAAAGATATTATTGCGATCGTCGGTTCCCGTCGCCATGGCGCGGATCGTTCTTCTCGGCCTCACGCTCGTGTTCACCGCCTTCCCGGCGGTGGCGGCGCTGGGGCTGTGGGTCCTGCTGCCCGATCCGCAGAAGGTGCTCGGGGCGGGGCCGGGGGAGCTCGGCGCCTTGCTCGCCGGCTTGTTCGCCCCGCCGGCGCTCGCCTTCCTCGCCGCCGCCCATCTCCTGCAGCGGCGCGAGCTCGGCCTGCTGCGCGAGGCCGTCACCCGCAGCGCCGAGGCGCTGGCGCTGCAGCAGCAGCAGCTCGCCGTCGCGATCCGCGAGTACCGCACCCAGACGGACGTGCTGCGCGCGCAAGGCGAGCTCGCGAAGGAGGGCGTGCGCGTCGGGCGGCAACAGATCGAGGCGATCGGCCAGCACGCGCGGGAGACCCGGGCGCTGCGCCTGACGGCGGAATGGGACCTCACGGTGCGCGAGCTGACCATGCTGCTCACCGCGATGTTCCGCCTCGCCTTCGGCTGGCGGCGCGTGGGCGGCGATCCCGACGAGCCGACGCTCGAGGAGGTGCCGCTGCCCGGGCCGGAGGAGCTGGCGCTGCGCATCCTGCGCATGCTGCCGGCCTCGCCGCGCGAGGGCTGGACGCTGGAGATGGATCCGCGCTTCGCCCGCCACGCCCGGCGCTACATGGAGGTGTACGAGCGCTTCCTGGCCCGGCTGCCGAACCGGGCGGCGGCCGGAGGCATCGTCGACCGCGCCTTCTTCGAGGCCTCGATCTACGGGCAGATCCACGCGCGGCTGTCGCTGCTGCCCCGGCCGGCGGAGGCGGAGGCCGAGCCGGAGATCGGGGCGGCCGCCGACTGACCGCCCGCAAGGGCGGCGGCCATGCCGGCGGTCGCCGTCCAGCGCCGCGCCAGCTCTTGCCAGAGCGTCGTCGCGCCGTCGCGGCCGCTCCGGCGGGAAGGCGCCGCGGCGTCCCGCCACGCGGCATGGCACGGGATCGGTCGCTCGTCGTCCGGTCGCATGGGCCCGTCCTTCCCCTCTGGGCACCGCCAGCACACCGGCCCGGAGCGGCGAGGGAAGGGCTGTGCCGGGGCGGCACTGCGGCAGGCGCGGCGAAATGATGGCGGGCATCGCTTCCGCCGGCCGAGCGCGCGATTCGCGGCGGGCGCGCGGAGCCGCTACTAGAGGGAAGCAGGACGCGGCCCCCGGCCGCCCGCGAGGTTCACCGGATGCAGACCAGCTTCACGCCCGAGCAGCTCCGCGACCCGGACATCCGGGAGTCCAACCGCATCCTCCGCACCTGCGTGCATTGCGGCTTCTGCACCGCGACCTGCCCGACCTTCGTGCTGCTCGGCGACGAGCTCGACTCGCCGCGCGGGCGAATCTACCTCATCAAGGACATGCTGGAGAGCGGCCGCCCGGCGGCGCCGGAAGTGGTGAAGCACGTCGACCGTTGCCTCTCCTGCCTCTCCTGCATGACCACCTGCCCCTCCGGCGTGCACTACATGCACCTGGTGGACCACGCCCGCCGCGTCATCGAGGAGACCTATCGCCGCCCGCTGCCTGAACGCCTGCTGCGGCGCCTGCTGAGCCGGCTGCTGCCCTATCCGGCGCGGTTCCGCGCCGCGCTCCTCGCCGCGCGGCTCGGCCGGCGGCTGGCGCCGCTGGTGCCCGGCGCCTCGATGACCGCGCAGCGGCTGCGGGCGATGCTGCGCCTCGCCCCCGCCGCGCTGCCGCCGCCGAGCCCGATGCAGCGCCCGCAGGTGCACCGCGCCGCGGGGGAGCGCCGCGGGCGCGTGGCGCTGCTCACCGGCTGCGCCCAGCAGGTGCTCGCCCCCGCGATCAACGAGGCGACGATCCGCCTGCTCACCCGCCTGGGCGTCGAGGTGGTGGTGGCGCAGGGCGAGGGCTGCTGCGGCGCGCTCGACCACCACATGGGCCACCACGCCCCGGCGATGCGCCTTGCCCGCGCCAACATCGCGGCATGGAGCGCGGAGATGGAGGGGGAGGGGCTCGACGCGGTGGTGATCAACGCCTCGGGCTGCGGCACCATGGTCAAGGACTACGGCTTCCTGTTCCGGGAGGAGCCCGCGCCCTGGGCCGAACGCGCGGCGAAGGTCGCGGCGATCGCCAGGGACGTGAGCGAGGTGCTGGCGCGGTTCGGCTACGCGCCGGCGCGCGAGCCGCCTGGCCTCACCGTCGCCTACCAGGCGGCGTGCAGCCTGCAGCACGGGCAGCAGATCACGTCCCTGCCGAAGGAGTTGCTGCAGCGCGCCGGCTTCGCGGTGAGGGAACCCAGGGAGGCGCATCTCTGCTGCGGCTCGGCCGGCACCTACAACCTGCTGCAGCCGGAGATCGCGGGCCGCCTGCGCGAGCGCAAGCTCGGCCACCTGGAGCGGACGGGCGCCGACCTGATCGCCACCGGCAACATCGGCTGCCTCACGCAGCTCGCGGGCGGCGCCCTCCCCATCGTGCACACGGTGGAGCTGCTCGACTGGATGGCCGGCGGGCCGAAGCCCGAGGTCCTGGCACGGACGCGCGCCGCGCAGCGGGCGGCGGTGGCCGGGCCCGCCTGACCCTCTCCGGCGCGGTTTCGCGGGCCGCGGCCTGGCGCAGCCGGGGCGCCCGGACGCGCCGCACCCGGCGGCGACGGGCGACCTGATCGCCGTCGCGGACCACGGCGCGCGGCATCCGGGCCTCGTCACGCGGGAGCCGCCGCTGCCGCGCGGAGACCGTCTCCGGCGCCGGCGCTTTCATGGGGGCCGGGCCACCGGCGGTGGCGGCGCGTGCTCCCGGAGGCCTTCGCGCCGCATGGCCGCCCGGTCAAAGCGAGCGCCGCCGGATCGTCATCGTCGTCACCGCTGCGCCGGTGCCGTGCCGGGGACGGGTCCGCCCCGGGCCCGATCAGCCCACAGGCCGGTCGGCGCGCAGCCGCCTGCCCAGGCTCACCGCCCCGCCCGCCAGCGCGAAGCACGCGCCGAGCGCCAGCGCCGTGGCCGGCGCGGCCTGCGGCACGGCGAGGAAGGTCAGCCCGACCACCGTCGAGCCGAGCGTCTGCCCGCTCAGCCGCGCGGTGCCCTGCAGCCCGCCCGCGCCGCCGCTGCGCGCGCGGGGCGCCGCGCCGAGCATCGCGCGGTTGTTCGGTGTCTGGAACAGCCCGAAGCCCAGCCCGGCCAGCGCCAGCAGCGCGACGAAGCCGGCGGTTCCCGCCGCATGCGGCAGCGCCGCGAGCAGCGCGAGCCCCGTTGCCGTCAGCGCGCCGCCGATCGCGCAGAGGGTCGCGGTGGAGAACCGGTCCGACAGCCGCCCTGCCAGCGGCGCCACCAGCGCGACCGCGACCGCCCAGGGCGTGATGAGCAGCCCGGTCTCCACCTGGTCGCGCCCGAGATCGTGCTGGAGCAGGAAGGGCAGCGCGACGAAAGCCGTCATCTGCCCGGCGAAATTGCAGACCGAGGCGGCGACGGCGAGGCCGATCGCCGGCACCCGAAGCAGGTCGAGCGGCAGCAGCGGCGCCGGCGCGCCGGACTCGCGGCGCACCAGCGCCGCCCCGGCCGCGAGGCCGCCGCACAGCGCGACGACGCCGAGCACGGGCCGCGCCGCGAGCGCGTAGAGCCCGACGAAGACGAGGCCGAAGGCGGCGGCGTTGAGCAGGGCGGCCAGCGCGTCGAAGCGCCCGTCCGCCGCGCTCCGCGTCGCCGCGTCGCGCGGCAGGGCCGGCGCGCCGAGCGCCAGGCCGAGCAGCGCCAGCGGCAGGTTCACCAGGAACATCCACGGCCAGTCGGCGACCGCGAGCAGCGCCGCGGCGGCGCTCGGCCCCACCGCGGTCGAGATCGCCACCACCATCGCCGTGTTGCCGATGGCGCGGCCGAGCTGGGCATGGGGATAGCTGAAGCGGAGCAGCGCCGGCTGCACGCTCATCGTCGCCGCGCCGCCGAGCCCCTGCACGAACCGCGCCGCGATCAGCAGAGGCAGCGACGGCGCCAGCGCGCAGGCTGCCGACGCGAGGCCGAACGCGGCCGTGCCGGCGAGGAAGACGCGCCGGTGCCCGATCCGGTCGCCGAGCGCGGCGAAGGGCAGCATGGTGGCGACGACGGCGAGCTGGTAGGCATTGACGATCCACACCGTCGCCGCCGGATCGGCGGCGAGGTCGCGCGCGATGCCGGGCAGCGCGACATTGACCTGCGCCGCCAGCAGCACCGCCTGGGCGAGCACCAGCATCACCGCGAGCACCGCCCGGCGCCGCTGCGCCGGCGGCAGCCCGTCCTCCTGCGCGGCAGGCGCGTCCATCCGACGTCGGGCGGTCCGGTCGTGGCCGGCTCAGGCGATCCGGATCACCACCTTGCCGAAATGCGCCTGGCTCTCCAGGTGGCGATAGGCGTCGCGCGCCGCCTCGAAGGGGAAGACGCGGTCGATCACGGGCTGGATCGCGTGCAGCGCGATGGCGCGGTTCATCGTCTCGAACATCGCGCGCGAGCCGACATAGATGCCGCGCAGCAGCAGATTGCGGCGCATCAGCGGCGCCGGGTCTACCAGCCCGCCGGCGCCGGCGAGCGCCGCGCCGATCTGGTGGATCTGCCCGCCGAGCCGCGCGGCGCGGATCGAGCGCGGCAGGGTCCCGGGGCCGCCCACCTCGACGACATGATCCACGCCGCGTCCGCCGGTCAGCTCCAGCACCCGGTCCTGCCACTCCGGCTGGGCGCGGTAATTGACCCCGGCCGCGGCGCCGAATTCCGCCGCGCGGGCAAGCTTGGCGTCGCTCGAGGAGATCACGATCGGTCGCGCCCCGCCGATGCGTGCGAATTGCAGCGCGAAGACGGAGACGCCGCCGGTGCCGAGCAGCAGCACCGTCTCTCCCGGCTGCAGCGGCCGCGGTCCGCCGTACAGCGCGTTCCAGGCGGTGACGCCGGCGCAGGGCAGGGTGGCGCCGGCCTCGAAGGAGAGGTGGTCGGGCAGCCGGACCAGCGCGTCCTGCTCGAACAGCACGTATTCGGCCAGCACCCCATCGGTCGCGCCGCCGCCGAGCGCGACCGCCGCCACCTCCTCGGTGATCTCGCCGCCGAGCCAGCGCGGCATGAACAGGCCGGCGACGCGATCGCCGGGGGCGACGCGGGTGACGTCGGGCCCGATCTCGACCACCTCGCCGGCGCCGTCGGAGAGCGGCACCAGCCCCGGCTTCACGCCGCCGCCGCGGCCATAGCGCCCGGTCGCCACCATCAGGTCGCGGTAGTTGAGCGAGGCCGCGCGCATGCGCACCAGCACCTGGCCGCGCGCAGGCCGCGGCGTCTCGGCCTCGGTCAGGGTGAGGTCCTCGATCCGTTCCGCGCGGGGGAGCCTGTAGAGCCGCATCGCACCGATCCCTCCCGATCGCCTGTCCGGTCGTCCGGGGAGGGGCTTAAGCCGTGTCCGCCCCCGGCGCAACGGAGCGTGGCGGAGCGGCCGCGCCTCAGTCAGGTCGTCGTCAGGGGGGAGTGCCTGGGCTTGCCGATCACGTCCTCGATCCAGGTGAGCGCCGCCACCGCGCGCGGGAATCCGAGCGTCGGGATGGCGAGCAACGCCACCTGCCGCATCGCCTCCGGCGCGACGCCCTCCTCGAGGGCGCGGCGGCAATGCGAATGCACGCCGCCCTCCGACCCGGCACCGATGGCGAGCGCGAGCTTCACCAGGCGCTGCGTCTTCGCCTCGATCGGGCCGCTCGCGGCGCACGCGGCGCCGAGCGCGGCATAGGCGCGGTAGAGCTCGGGGTAGTCCTGCGCGACCCGGGCTGCGGCGGCGGGCAGGGGCGGGGGGTTCTGCATCGGGGGCTCCTTGTGCAGAGGGCGAAGGGGGAACGCGCTCCGGTCACCCCGGCTTCCCGTCGGGCCGCGGCGCAAGCAGCATCGGCGCGAACCCCCACAGGAACAGGGCGAAGGCCGCAAGCCACAGCGCGCCGGCGAGCGCCAGCCCGGCGCTGCCCGGCAGGACGAACGGGCCGAAGGCGCGCGCGAGCGCCGCGAGCGGCAGCAGCGCGTAGGCGAGCGCCGCGGAGGGGGGCGCGCGCAGCTCGCGCCCGGTGTGGCCGAGCGTGGCGCGGGTCATCACCGCGAGGATCATCAGCGCGATCGCGCCGATCGCCTGCACGTGCAGCCAGTTCGCCGCCCAGCCCGCGCCGGCCAGAAGATGCAGCGCCTTCAGCCCGAGCGCGACGGGGATGAACAGGTAGGCGAGATGCAGCACCCAGAGGATCGGCTGGTCGAGCGTAGCGAGGCCGTGCCAGCGCGACAGCCGGAGCAGCGCGAGCACGGCGGCCGCCGCGGCGACCGCGCCCGCGAGCGGCGTCTCCTCCGCCACCAGGTCCACCAAGGCGACGGCGAGCAGCGCCGCCACGGTCCCCGTGTCCACGCCCGGCAGCGGCCGCAGCGTGGCGTCCCGCCCCAGCTTGCGCAGCGCATTGACGGTGAAGGACGGCACGATGCGCCCGCCGATCAGCCCGACCAGCGCCAGGGCGAGGTTCAGCATCAGGTGCTCGCCCGTCTCGCCGGTGTCGTGGAACCAGCCGGCGGCGTCGCCGAGCATCAGCAGGTCGCCGACCCAGAAGCCGAGGACGAGGGCGGGCGGTCCGAACAGCCGCGCCCGGCCGGCTCGGATCAGCGCCGGCAGCACGGTCAGCAGCAGCACCGGCAGCGGCAGCAGCGCGAGCGCGGCGGCGAGGCCGATAGGAACCGGCGAGCCGGGCGCCAGCGCGAGGCGCGCGAGCACGAACAGCGCAACCGGCAGCACCAGCGGCGCGCCGCCATAGCCCGGGCGCCCCGTCCAGTTCGGCACGGCGGTCAGCAGGAAGCCCGACATCGCCGCGCCGACGAAGCCGGCCAGCATCTCGTGAGCATGCCAGTGCGGCAGCGGTCCCTCCGGCAGGGCGGCGCCATGCAGGGCGGCGACCCAGGCCGCGATCACGGCGACCGCCAGCAGTCCGGCGAGGAGGAAGAAGGGGCGGAACCCCTGCGCGAACAGCGCAAGGCCTGGCGGGCGGGAGGTGGCGGTTGCGTCCATGGCGCGTGAGCCTCGGTCAGACGGCGAGCGACGCGGCGGCGGCTTCCTCCCGCCGGCCGCTGGCGGCGAGCGGCACGCCCCAGCCGAAGCGGAAGGGCCAGCCGTGCAGGTCCGGACGCCCACCGGCCACGCGCTCCGATACGAACGGAGAGGTGGCGCGGCGATGCGGGCTTGCAAGCACCGTCGCCCGTTCGGCGAAACCGGCGGCGAGCGCGCGGCCCGCCTCGGTGGCCGGGTCCTTCCTCTCCGCGCACACCGCGGCGGCGACCTCGATCCGGTCGGAGACGAAGGCGAAGCGCCGCGCCACGTGGTCGTGCCCGGGCAGGCAGCGCACCCCGGCGCAGAAGGAATGGCCGAGCGCCGTGGCACAGCGCACGCCGAGGCCGGCGATGCCGAGGCCGATCGCCGCGGCCATGCCGCGCGGGTGCCGGTCCTCCTCGCAGGGCGGCACCGGCGCGGCGGCGTCGCGCACGACGCGGAGATCGCCCGGCGCGGCGCCGGTGACGACGGCGGGATCGGTGCGGCTGCCGGCGCGGGCGATGACCGTCGCCTCCGGGCGCTGTTTCCCGCGCAGCAGCGCGTCGTGCCGATCGGTGGCGGTCGCGAAGCGGTGCCGGCGGAGCCGCTCGAGACCCTGCACGAGCCGGCGCGGTGCGCCGTCGTCGGGAGAGGACGGAGCGGGCGGTCCACGCGGCGGCGGTTCGCTCAGACCCGCCGTCCGTCGCGGCGGGCGGCCATCTCCGCCCCCAGGGCGGCCATCGCCTCCGGGCCGAGGCAGCGCCGTGCCAGCGGCGCCAGCACCGACTCCTCGATGGCCAGGTGCCGGCGATGCCCCGCGGCGAATTCCCGCGCGATCTCGGGGAAGCCCGCCATCGGCGCGTGGCCCTCGGCGATGCGGCGCAGGCCGGAGACGAGGTCGGCGATCAGGCGGTGGTCGCGGCGGTGCTCCTCGCGCAGCCGCTCGAGGACGCCCTGCTCGTCATGGGCGGCGAGACGCGGATAGAGCGAGCGCTCTTCGTCGGCGACGTGCAGCGGCATCTCCTCCGTCAGCCAGACCAGCAGCACGGCGGCGAGGTCCCGCGCAGCACGCCCCTGGGGGTCGCGCGCGACCCGCTCGAGGTGGCCGAGCAGCACGGTCTGGCGCGCGTGCTCGGCGCTCAGGAAGGCGATCGGGTCGTCGAGCAGCGCCGGCTGAATCGGCGCCACATGGGCGCCGGAGACAGGGGGCGAGGGCTCGCCGGGGGGCATGGCCGAGCGGAGCTCCTATTGCACAAGGGGGCCGTCCGCGGCGCTGTGGTCGAGGGAGAAGCCCTCGATCCGCGCGCGCCGCGCAAGGAGGGCGATGTACTGGTGCACGGCGCGGCGCCAGCTCGCCTCGCGCAGCCAGGCCGCGATCCGCGGCGCGACCGTCTCGTAGGGCAGTTCGCGGCCGGGCTCGTGGCGCAGCAGGCGCAGGACGTGGAACCCGAAGCGCGTCGCGACCGGCGTGGGATGGATCCCGCCCGGCGCAAGCGCCCGCAGCGCCGCCTCGAACTCCGGCACGGTCGTGCCGGGCTCCACCAGGCCGAGGTCGCCTCCCTGCTCGCGCGAGGGGCAGGCGGACCGCTCCCGGGCGAGGGGGCCGAGCCGGTCCGGATCGGCCTGCACCTCCGCGAGCAGCGCGCGCGCCTCGGCCTCCGCGCTGCGGCGCGCCTCCGCGTCCTCGGGATCGGCGGCGATGAGGAGGTGCTGCGCGTGCCAGGCCTCCTGGCTGCGGAAGCGCCCGCGGTTGGCCTCGTACCAGCGGCGGCAGGTCGCCTCGTCCGCCTCCGGCACCGCGATCTCGGCGGCGAGGAGACGCGAGACCGCCTCCTCCTCCGCGCCGCCGAAGCCGCGCCGTTCGGCCTCGGCGAGCAGGAGCTGGCGCACCACCAGCGCCTGCGCCGCCGCATGCCAGGCCGCTTCCCGCGTGGGGGCGGGATGGTGCTGCATCTCCGCCGCGATCGCCCGGTCCGGGATCTCGACGCCATCCACGCGGATCATGGCGCGGACCCTCTCAGGCCGCGGTGCGGGCGCCGCCGCGCCGGCGCACGAGCTGGTAGGGCCGGAAGACGTAGCCGACCGGCGCCGACCAGATGTGCACCAGGCGCGAGAACGGGAACACGACGAACAGCGTCATCCCGAGCAGGAGGTGCGCCTTGAACACCCAGCCCACGTCGTCCAGGAAGGACGCCGCGTCGGCCCGGAAGGTGAGGATGTGCTGCGCCCAGTGCGAGAGCTGCATCATCACCTGCCCGTCGCGGTGCGCGAGCGAGAAGGGGATCGTCGCCAGGCCGAGCACGAGCTGCAGCCAGAGCAGCACCAGCACGGCGATGTCCATCGCGCTGGAGGTCTTGCGGATGCGCGGGTCGTAGAGCCGGCGGTGCAGCAGCATCGTCAGGCCGACGAAGCAGACGACGCCGGCGATGCCGCCCGAGACGATCGCCAGCATCTGCTTCTGCTCGGCGGTGATGACCAGGCTGTAGATCTCGTGCGGCGTCAGCAGCCCGACCGTGTGGCCGAACAGCAGGAACAGGATGCCGATGTGGAACAGGTTGCTGCCGACGCGGAGCTGCCGCGCGCGCAGGAGCTGCGAGGAGCCGCTGCGCCAGGAGTACTGCTCCCGCTCGAACCGCACCAGGCTGCCGAGCAGGAACACGGTCAGCGCGATGTAGGGGTAGATGCCGAAGGCGAGGGTGTGCAGGAAATCGGACATGGCGGGGATCAGCCTCCGCTGGGCGCCGTCGTGACGTGGCGGATCACGGGACGGCGCGATGGCATCGGGGGGGCGGGGTTGCGGCGCGCGGCGCGCAGCTTCGCGGCGAGCGCGACGCCGCCGCACTCGGCCGCCGGGTCGGCGTCCGGGCCGAAGACGACGGGGGCCTCGGCGTAGGCGGCGTCGAGCTCCTCCGGCGTCGCCTCCGGCGCGTCGGCGAGGGGCGCGGTGCCGGGCTCGGCACCGGCGACGAGAAGCGCGGCGTGGAGCACTGCGGCATAGGCGCTGCCGCGGGCGAGCAGGCGCCGGTGGAGGAGGTCGAGCAGAGGCGCGGCGTTGGCGAGCAGGTCGGCCCCCCGCTCCGGCGCGACCGCCGCGAACTCCAGCAGCATCGGCAGGTAGTCCGGCAGCTCGCCCGCGGCGGGCGCGAGGCCGGCCGCGGCGTAGATGCCGGCGAGCTCGACCATGGCCGGTCCGCGCTCGCGCGAATCGCCGTGGACGTGCTCGAACAGGTTGAGGCAGAGGCCGCGGGTGCGGTCGAACAGCGCGACGTAGGCCTCCTGCAGGTCGAGCAGGTCGCCCGCGCCGAGCTCCGCGAGGAGGCGATCGAGTGCGGGCATCGCCGGCGCGAGCGTCGCGTCGGCGGCGAGCGCCGCCCGCACCTCGGGCAGCGCCTGCTGCAGTTCCGCGGTCGGGTAGGCGAGCAGCGCGGCGAGCGCGCGCAGGGAGCGGCGCATGGCGGTCACACCTTCTCCGGCTGCCGCGGAGGCGGTGCCGCGGCGGCCGGCGCGGCCGCAGGGGAGGGGGCGGCGGGCCGCGCGCCGTTCGCCGGGACGCGCCGGATCTCCACCCGCGGCGCCTGCAGCCCGGCCGAGGTCCGCTTCGTCGAGAACAGGTTCGCCCCCGCGGAGCCCGAGGTCGAGCAGCCGTTGCCGAAGGTGAAGCCGCAGGCCGCCTTCAGGTCGAAGGCGTTCTCCGCGTACTCGCGGTGCGTGGAGGGGATGACGAAACGGTCCTCGTAGTCGGCGATCGCCATCACCTTGTACATCTCCTCCACCTGCTCGAGGCTGAGGCCGACCTTCTTCAGCACCTCGGTCTCGACGCGTCCCTCGACGGTGCGCGCGCGCATGTGGATGCGCATCGCCATCATGCGCTGCAGCGCCAGCACCACCGGCGCCTCGGCGCCGGCGGTGAGGAGGTTGGCGAGGTAGCGGACCGGGATGCGCAGCGACTTCACGTCCGGCAGGCCGCTCTCCTCGTCCCAGCCGATGTGGCCGGCCTGGTGCGCGCCCTGGATCGGCGAGAGCGGCGGCACGTACCAGACCATCGGCAGGGTGCGGTACTCGGGGTGGAGCGGGAAGGCCACGCCCCACTCGATCGCCATCTTGTAGACCGGCGAGCGGCGCGCAGCCTCGAGCCACAGCTCCGGCACGCCGTCGGCGCGCGCCTGTGCGATCACCGCCGGGTCGCTCGGGTCGAGGAAGATGTCGAGCTGGGCGCGGTAGAGGTGCTGCTCGTTCTCGACGCTCGCCGCCTGCTCGATGCGGTCGGCGTCGTAGAGCATCACGCCGAGGTAGCGGATGCGGCCGACGCAGGTCTCCGAGCACACGGTCGGCTCGCCCGCCTCGATGCGCGGGAAGCAGAAGGTGCACTTCTCCGCCTTCCCCGACTGCCAGTTGTAGTAGATCTTCTTGTAAGGGCAGGCGGAGACGCACATGCGCCAGCCGCGGCACTTGTCCTGGTCGATCAGGACGATGCCGTCCTCCTCGCGCTTGTAGATCGAGCCCGACGGGCAGGCGGCGACGCAGGCCGGGTTGAGGCAGTGCTCGCACAGCCTGGGCAGGTACATCATGAAGGTGTGCTCGAACTGGCCGTAGATCTCCTTCTGCACCGCCTCGAAGTTGCGGTCGCGCGAGCGCTTGCGGAACTCGGTGCCGAGGATCTCCTCCCAGTTCGGGCCCCACTCGATCTTCTCCATCCGCTCGCCGGTGATCAGGCTGACCGGGCGGGCGGTCGGCATCGCCTTCGACTCGGGCGCGTTGTGGAGGTTCCCGTAGTCGAAGGTGAAGGGCTCGTAGTAGTCGTCGATCTCCGGCATGTCGGGGTTGGCGAAGATCTTGGCCAGCACGCGCAGGCGCCCGCCGATGCGCGGCTCGATCCTGCCGTTGCGCTTGCGCCGCCAGCCGCCCTTCCAGCGGTCCTGGTTCTCCCAGTCCTTCGGGTAGCCGATGCCGGGCTTGGTCTCGACGTTGTTGAACCAGGCGTATTCGACGCCCTCGCGCGTCGTCCACACCTGCTTGCAAGTGATCGAGCAGGTGTGGCAGCCGATGCACTTGTCGAGGTTCAGCACCATCGCGATCTGGGCGCGGACCTTCATCGTCGTCGCTCCTTATTCCGCGGCCACAGCCGGAGCGGCCTGGTCGGACGCGGCGGGCTCGTCCATCCAGTCCACCTTCGCCATCTTGCGCACCACCACGAACTCGTCGCGGTTGGTGCCGATGGTGCCGTGGTAGTTGAAGCCGTAGGAGAGCTGCGCGTAGCCGCCGATCATGTGCGTCGGCTTCAGCACCGCGCGGGTGACGCTGTTGTGGATGCCGCCGCGGGTCTTCATCACCTCCGACCCCGGCGTGTTCACGATCTTCTCCTGCGCGTGATACATAAGAATCATCCCTTCCGGCACGCGCTGGCTCACCACGGCGCGGGCGGTGAGCGCGCCGTTGAGGTTGAAGGCCTCGATCCAGTCGTTGTCCTCGATGCCCGCGCGCGCGGCGTCGGCCTCGCTGATCCAGGCGACGGGCCCGCCGCGGTTCAGCGTCAGCATGATCAGGTTGTCCGAATAGGTGCTGTGGATGCCCCACTTCTGGTGCGGCGTGATGAAGTTCAGCACCAGCTCCTTGTTGCCGTTCGGCACGCGGCCGACCATCGCCTGGTGCGCCTTCAGGTCGACCGGCGGCTTGTAGACGCAGAGCTGCTCGCCGAAGGCCAGCATCCAGGGATGGTCCTGGTAGAGCTGCTGCCTGCCGGACAGCGTGCGCCACGGGATCAGCTCGTGGACGTTGGTGTAGCCGGCGTTGTAGCAGACCTCCTCGCTCTCCACGCCGCTCCAGGTCGGCGAGGAGATGATCTTGCGCGGCTGCGCCTGCACGTCGCGGAAGCGGATCGCCTCATGCTCCTTGCCCTTCGCGAGGTGGGTGTGGTCGCGGCCGGTGTTCTGCGACAGCGCCGCCCAGGCCTTGACCGCGACGTGGCCGTTTGTCTCGGGGGCGAGGGCGAGGATCACCTCGGCGGCGTCAATGTCGGTCTCGATTTTCGGACGCCGGCCCTCCACGCCTGGCACGACGGTGGTGCCGTTGAGCTGCGCCAGGAACTCGACCTCGTGCTCGGTCTTCCAGGCGATGCCCTTGCCCCCGTTGCCGACCTTGTCCATCAGCGGTCCGAGCGCGGTGAAGCGCGCGTAGGTGCGCGGATAGTCGCGCTCGATCGCGACCACCGCCGGCATGGTCTTGCCGGGAACAGGCTCGCACTCGCCGCGCTTCCAGTCGCGCACCGCGTTCTGCGCCAGCTCCTGCGGCGTGTCGTGCATCAGCGGCGCCAGCACCACGTCGGTTTCGACGCCGAGATGCCCGACGCAGAGCTCGCTGAAGCGCCGCGCGATCCCCTTGAAGATCGCCCAGTCCGTGCGCGCCTCCCAGGCCGGGTCCACCGCCGCCGAGAGCGGGTGGATGAAGGGGTGCATGTCGGAGGTGTTGAGGTCGTGCTTCTCGTACCAGGTCGCGGTCGGCAGCACGACGTCGGAATACATGCACGTCGTGCTCATGCGGAAGTCGAGCGTGACCAGGAGGTCGAGCTTGCCCTCGGGCGCCGGATCGCGCCAGACGACCTCCTCGGGCTTCACGCCGCCCTGCTCGCCGAGGTCCTTGCCCTGCACGCCATGCACCGTGCCGAGCAGATGCTTGAGGAAGTACTCGTGCCCCTTGCCCGAGGAGCCGAGCAGGTTGGAGCGCCAGACGAACAAGTTTCGCGGCCAGTTGGCCGGATGGTCCGGGTCCTCGCAACTCATGCGCAGCGTGCCGTCGCCCAGGGCGCGCGCGACGAAGGCCGCCGGCGCCTCGCCCGCCGCCTTCGCCAGCTCCGCGATGCGCAGGGGGTTGGCCTGGAGCTGCGGTGCCGAGGGCAGCCAGCCCATCCGCTCGGCGCGCACGTTGAAGTCGATCAGCGCGCCCTTGAGCGGCTGCGGCGCGGTCGGGGAGAGCAGCTCCTCCACCCGCAGCTTCTCGTAGCGCCACTGGTCGGTGTGCGCGTACCAGAAGCTCGTCGAGTTCATCTGCCGCGGCGGGCGGTGCCAGTCGGTGGCGAAGGCGAGCGGCACCCAGCCGGTCTGCGGGCGCAGCTTCTCCTGGCCGACATAGTGGGCCCAGCCGCCGCCCGACTGGCCGATGCAGCCGCACATCACCAGCAGGTTGATGATGCCGCGGTAGATCATGTCGCCGTGGTACCAGTGGTTCACCGCGGCGCCGAGGATCACCATGGACTTGCCCTGCGTGCGGTCCGCGTTGGCGGCGAATTCGCGGGCGGTGGCGACGATGTGCGCGCGCGGCACGCCGCACACCTTTTCCGCCCAGGCCGGGGTGTAGGGCCGGTCCTCGTCGTAGTTGGCGGCGCAGTCGCCGAAGCCGCGCTCGACGCCGTAGTTGGCGACGAACAGGTCGTAGACCGTGGCGACCAGGCGCGCGCTGCCGTCCTTGAGGCGCACCCGCATGGCGGGCACGCGGCGGACCAGCACCTCGTCATGCCGCGACGGGTTGAAGAACTCCGGCGCGCGGCCGCCGAAATAGGGGAAGGCGACCTCGGCCGTCTCGCCGCCGTTGCCGAGCAGCGTCAGGCGCGGCGTCGTCACCTCGAGCGTGCGCGAATCCCGTCCCTCGAGGTTCCACTTCCCCTGCTCGCCCCAGCGGAAGCCGATCGAGCCGGTCGGGCAGTAGAGGCGGCCCGTCGCGTCGTCCACCGCGACGGTCTTCCATTCGGAATTGTTGGTCTCGCCCAGGGCGTCCGGAAGATCGGCGGCGCGGAGCTGCCGGCCCATCACCTGCACGCCGTCGCGGGGCTCGAGCAGCACCAGCATCGGCATGTCGGTATAGCGGCGGCAGTAGTCCTCGAAGTAGGACGAGCGGCCGGCGAGATGCCATTCCTTGAGGATCACGTGGCCCATCGCCAGCGCCAGCGCCGCGTCCGTCCCCTGCTTCGGGTGCAGCCACAGGTCGGCGAACTTCGAGGCCTCGGAGTAGTCGGGCGTGACGACGACGGTCTTGGCGCCGTGGTAGCGCGCCTCGGTCATGAAGTGGGCATCGGGCGTGCGCGTCTGCGGCACGTTCGAGCCCCACATCATGAGGAAGCCGGCGTTGTACCAGTCCGCGCTCTCCGGCACGTCGGTCTGCTCGCCCCAGGTCTGCGGCGAGGAGGGAGGCAGGTCGCAGTACCAGTCGTAGAAGCTCATGCAGACGCCGCCGATGAGGGAGAGATAGCGGCTGCCGGCGGCGTAGCTCACCATGCTCATCGCCGGGATCGGCGAGAAGCCGATGATCCGGTCCGGCCCGTGGGTCTTCGCCGTGTACACGTTTGCGGCGGCGATCAGCTCCTCCGCCTCCTCCCAGCTCACGCGCACGAAGCCGCCCATGCCGCGCACCTTCTGGTACTCGCGGCGCTTCGCCGGATCGGCCTGGATGCTCTCCCACGCGCGCACCGGGTCGGGATGCTGCGCCTTCGCCTCGCGCCACAGCCGCAGCAGGCGCTTGCGCATCATCGGGTGCTTCAGCCGGTTGGCGCTGTAGAGATACCAGGAATAGGTCGCGCCGCGTCCGCAGCCGCGCGGCTCGTGGTTCGGCAGGCCGGGCCGCGTGCGCGGATAGTCGGTCTGCTGCGTCTCCCAGGTCACCACGCCGCCCTTGACGTAGATCTTCCAGGAGCACGAGCCGGTGCAGTTCACCCCGTGGGTGGAGCGCACGATCTTGTCGTGCGCCCAGCGCTGCCGGTAGGCGTCCTCCCAGCCGCGCGGCTCGTTGGTGACGCTGCCGTGCCCACCCGCGAAGGGCTCGACGTAGCGCTTGAAGAAGGCGAGGCGGTCGAGGAAGTGCGACATCTGTCAGGCCCTCAGCAGGGGGTCTTCGCGCCGCGGCGGGCGTAGAGCCACCAGTTCAGCGCGACGTTGATCAGGAAGAAGGCGGCGATGCCGTAGAACACCACGTTCGGGCCGCCGAAGGCGCCGAACGCCCAGCCGAACAGCAGCCCGAACAGGAACGGGCCGTAGGCCGCGACCGCCGCGGTGAAGCCGATGACGCCGCCCGCCTGGCGCGGCGGGAAGATCATCGGCATCTGCTTGAAGGTGGAGGCGTTGCCGACGCCGGCGAAGAAGAACAGGCCGAGCATCGTCGCCACGAACCAGGGGAAGGCCTCGAGCGAGGCGGAGGAGGTGAAGAACGGCACCGCGAGCGCGCAGGCCGTCATGCCGAGCCCGGCCCAGTGCGTCACCCGCCCGCCGCCGAACCGGTCGCTGACCGGTCCTGCCAGCACGCGCGAGATGGAGCCGACCAGCGGCCCGTAGAAGGCGTAGGCCAGCGGGTCGGGCGCGCCGGGAAGCGCGCCGTAGATCTGCTTGATCAGCAGCGGGAAGGTCGCCGAGAGGCCGCTGAAGCACCCGAAGGTCATGATGTAGAGCGAGGTCATGACCCAGGTGTGGGGGTTGCCGAAAATGTCGAACTGCTCGCGCACATTGGCGGTGATCGGCACGCTGCGCAGCATCACCCAGGCGAGCGCCGCGCAGAGCGCGATGAACGGCACGTAGACCAGCGTCGCGTTCTGCAGCCAGACCGTCTTCTGGGCGCCGCCCATGGTCAGCACCTGCGGCGTACCGGCAAGACTGCCGAACAGCGCGATGCCGATGATCCACGGCGTCACGAACTGCACGACCGAGACGCCGAAATTGCCGATCCCCGCCTGGATCGCGAGCGCCGTGCCCTGCAGGCGCTTGGGGAAGAACAGGCTGGTGGAGGGCATGAAGGAGGAGAAGTTCCCGCCGCCGAGGCCCGCCAGGAAGGCGAGGACCATGAGCACCCAGTAGGGCGTTCCGGGGTTCTGCACGGCGACCGCCCAGCCGAGCGCGGGCACCAGCAGCGAGGCGGTGGACCATGTCACCACCGCGCGCGTGCCGTAGATCGGGGTGAGGAAGGTGTGGACCAGACGCAGCGTCCCGCCGGCGAGGCCCGGCATCGCCGCCAGCCAGAAGAGCTGCCCGGTGGTGAGCCGGAAGCCGATCTGCGGCAGGCGCACCACCAGCGCGCTGACCACGAACCAGACGATGAAGGCCAAGGTCAGGCTGGCGGTGGTGATCACCAGCGTCTTCCAGGCCCGCGCCTTGCCTTCGGTCTCCCAGAAGACGGGGTCCTCGGGCTCCCACCGGGAGAGCCAGCTTGCCCCCCGGCGCGCGGTCGGGGAGGCGGCGCCGGGGGCGAGGGTCGTGCTCATGCTCGTGTCTCTCCGACTCCTGGGATCACCGGCCGGTCACGGGGAGGGGGCGCGGCTCGCCGCCCTTCGCGCCGCCGGGGACTGCTGCGGCCTGGCGCGCGACGCTGGCCGCCTGCTCGGCCGCGTCCGCGGCCTGCTTTGCCGCCGCCGCGGCGGCGATCGCGGCGGCGCGCAGCGCCTCCAGCTCCGGCAGGTCGCGCGGCGCGGCGAGCGCCGGCACCTCGCGCAGCTCCATGCGGCGGATCGCGATGTGCATCCAGACGAGGCTCACCGCCGCGATCACGAACAGCAGCATGAAGCAGGAGGTCCAGACGCCGATCAGGTCGTTCATCGCGCCGAAGACGATCGGCAGGATGAAGCCGCCGAGGCCGCCGATCAGTCCGACGATGCCGCCGACGGCGCCGACGCGGTTCGGGTAGTAGACCGGGATGTGCTTGTACACGGCCGCCTTGCCGAGGCTCATGAAGAAGCCGAGCGCGAAGGTCAGCACCGTGAAGGGGACGAAGCCGAGGGCGATGGTGAACTCGATCGGCCCGTTGATGCCCTGCACCACGTAGCGCGTCGCCGGATAGCTGAGCACGAAGGTGCAGACGAGGGAGCCGATGAAGGTCCAGTACATCACCTTCCGCGCCCCGTACTTGTCGGACAGCGTCCCGCCGAGGATGCGGAAGATCGAGCCCGGCACGGAGTAGGCGGCGCCGAGCAGGCCCGCCGTCACGATGTCGAGCCCGTATACCCCCACGTAGTAGCGCGGCAGCCACAGGGCGAGCGCGACGAAGCCGCCGAAGACGAAGAAGTAGTAGAGGCTGAAGCGCCAGACCTGGATGTTGGCGAGCGGCGCCAGCATGGCCGAGAACGGCTCCGGCTTCGCGCCGCGCGCGCGCCGCTCGGCGAGGTCCGGGTCGTCCTTGGTGACGAGGTAGAACACCACCGCCGTCACCAGCAGGCCGAGCGCCCAGAGCTGCGCCACCGCCTTCCAGCCGAACGAGACCATCACCACCGGGGCGAGGAACTTCGTCACCGCCGCGCCGACATTGCCCGCGCCGAAGATGCCGAGCGCCGTGCCCTGCTTCTCCTTCGGGAACCACTTCGAGACGTAGGCGATGCCGACGGCGAAGGAGCCGCCGGCGATGCCGACGCCGAGCGCGGCGATCAGGAAGGTCGGATAGTCGTAGGCGTAGGTGAGCAGGAAGGTGGCGATGGCTGCGGCCACCATCACGCCCGTGTAGACGATCCGGCCGCCGTACTGGTCGGTCCAGATGCCCAGCACCAGGCGGATCAGGCTGCCCGTCAGGATCGGCGTGCCGACCAGCAGCCCGAACTGGGTGTCGTTCAGCCCCAGGTCCTTCTTGATCTGCACGCCGATGATCGAAAAGATCGTCCAGACGGCGAAGCAGACGGTGAACGCCACCGTGCTCGCCCACAGGGCGCGCGCGCGGTCGCCGCTGTCCGGCTCCCCCGGTCCGCGCCCAGCCATCGCGTCCATCACCGTTCCCCCTTCGGGTTTGGCTAGTGCGCGGGCCTTGTCGGGCGAGCGGCCGGCGGGCCGGTTGACGCACATCAACCTTGGGCGCGGGAGGCGGGGAAAATTCGCTGCGATCCGAGGCCCCTCAAGGACCGGTCCGGTCCATGCCGCATCGCGACTTGATTCATATCAAGGTCTGCGCGCCGCCCTTCGGCGAACCTGTAGCCAATGCGGAGGGCGCGATGCCGACCACCAGCCGGACCCCGAATCTCGAGCTCCTGCGCCGCAGCCCGTTCTTCGCTGCCGCCGGCGAGACGGCGATGGCGTGCCTGCTGCGGCCGAGTTTCACGCAGCAACTGCCGCGTGCCACCATCCTGTTCGACCAGCACGAGATCCCGGACTTCGTGCACCTCCTGCTTTCCGGCAGCATCGGACTGAAGGCGCGGGCCGAGACCGGGGAGGAGACCTGCGTCGAGATCTTCGGAGCCGGGGAGCTCTTCCTCGTCCCCGCCGCGGTCCTGAGGCTGCCCTACCTCGCCTCCGGCGTGGCGCTGACCGAGATTCGGGTGCTGATGATCCCGGCCGACACCTTCCGCGAGGGCATCGCGCAGGACCCGGCCCTCGCGCGCGCGACCATCGAGCTGCTCTCCCGCCACTGGCGCCTCATGGTGGACCAGGTGGTGGACCTCAAGCTCCGCCCGGCGGAGCGGCGCGTCGCGCGCTTCCTCGCCCGCCGCGTGCCGGAGGAGGCGGGGGCCGGCCCGGCCGAGCTGCCGGAGCCGCGCGCCGCCATCGCCGCGCGCCTCGGCATGACGCCGGAGACGCTCTCGCGCGCGCTCGCTTCGCTCGAGCAGCAGGGGCTGATCCGGATGTCCGCCCGGCGCGCGGACGTGCTCGACCGCGCGCGGCTGCAGTGAGGCGGCGCGCGCCGGGGCGGCGCCCTACCGCCCCTTGAACACCGGCGGGCGCTTCTCGAGGAAGGCGCGCATCGCCTCCCGCGAATCCTCGTACCTGCCGAGCTCGGCGGTCAGCTCCTGCTCGAAGCGGTAGCCGTCGCGCAGGCTCGAGAACTCGATCGCGTTCAGCCCGTGCTTGGCGAGCCGCGTCGCGACCGGGCTCTTGGAGGCGACCTGGCGCGCCAGGTCCATCGCCACCTCCATCAGCCGCTCCTGCGGCACGCAGGCCTCGACCACGCCGAGGCGATAGAGCTCCGGCCCCGGCACCCGGTAGCCGGTCAGCATCATGCGCCGCGTCAGCGAGTGGCCGAACAGCCGCATCGCGTGCCGTCCGCCGCCGAGCAGGCCGACATCCACCTCCGGCAGGCCGAGCACCGCGTTCTCCGAGCAGACCAGGATGTCGCAGGAGGCGGCGAGCGCGAGGCCGGCGCCGAGCGCCGGGCCGTTGATCGCGGCGATCACCGGCTTGCGGCACTCGTAGACCGAGTGGTAGCACTCGCGCGCGCGGCGCAGGTGCTGCAGCCCGTCGCCAGGCCGGCGTTCGGCGGCCATCGCCGCGCGCGCCTTGATGTCGGCGCCGGCGGAGAAGACGCGTCCCGCCCCGGTCAGCACCGCGCAGCGCACCTCGTCCATCTCGGAGAGGCGGTCGAAGACGAGCGCCACCTCCTCGTTGAAGCGGCGGTCCTGCGCGTTGACCGGCGGGTTGTCCATCGTCACCACCGCGACGTGGTCCTCGATGGCGACGCGGATCACGGTCAGGTCGTCCATGGCGCTCTCTCCCCGGGTCGGTGCGGCGCGCGGCAGGCTGGGCGCCGCGCCGGGCGCGGTCAAGCCGGGGCCGACGCCCGGGGGCTCGACGCGCCGGCGCGGCCGGACGAAGCTCGTCCCGTCCGACGCATCCGGGGGAGCGCACCATGATCGACCCGCAACGCCTGCTCGACTGGCGCTTCGAGGAGACCGTTCAGGCCTACAGCGAGCGCGACACCGCCATCTACAACCTCGGCATCGGCCTCGGCGCCGACCCGATGGACGAGGGGCAGCTCCGCTTCGTCACCATCGAGAAGGACCTGCTCGCCTTCCCGACCATGGCGGTGGTGCTGGCGCGCCCGCCCTCGATCGCGGCCGACCCGCGCAGCGGCATCAACCGCACCATGGTGGTACACGGCGAGCAGGGGCTGGAGCTGCTGCGCCCCCTCGCGCCCGCAGGGCGGGTGCGCAGCACGGCGCGGGTCGGCGCCGTGGTGGACAAGGGCCAGGGCAAGGGCGCGGTGATCTACGTCGAGAGCACGCTGCACGACGACGCCTCCGGCGCGCCGATCGCCCGCCTCTGGAGCAGCACCTTCGCCCGCGCCGACGGCGGCTTCGGCGGTAGTCCGGAGGCGCCGCGCACGCCGCACCGCCTGCCGGAGGGCCGCGCGCCCGACGCCGTCTGCGACCTCCCCACTTTCCCCAACCAGGCGCTGCTCTACCGCCTCAACGGCGACCTCAACCCGCTGCACTCCGATCCCGCCACGGCGCGCCGCGCAGGGTTCGAACGGCCGATCCTGCACGGCCTCTGCACCTACGGGGTCTGCGCCCATGCCGTGCTGCGCAGCTTCTGCGGCTACGACCCGGCGCGGCTGCGCAGTTTCGATGTCCGGTTCTCGGCGCCCGTCATCCCCGGCGAGACCATCTCGGTCGAGATGTGGCGCGACGGGGAGGTGGTGTCCTTCCGCGCCTTCGTGCGCGCGCGCGGCGCCAAGGTGGTGGACAACGGCCGGGCGGCGATCGTGCCGTAGCGGCGGCCGCCCGCCGCTACGCCCGCGCCGAGAGCGCGAGCGGCGGCACGGTCCGCCCCGGCGGCGGACGGCGCGGCGTCCCGCCGGCCTGGTAGCGCTCCGGCCCGGCCGCGCGCGGGATCGCCGCGCCGGCGATGGCCTCGATCACCCGCGACTGCAAGGCGATGGCGCGCTCCAGCAGCCGGCGGTTCTCCGCGCCCAGGGTCTCGAGTCGGCGCGCGAGCCGTTCCGCGGCCTGGCGTTCCTCCGCCGAGAGCAGGGCGGCATCGTTGCCGGACCGGGCCGCGCCCGCCGTCACCGCCGCCTGCGCCGCGGCGAAGGCCTCGCAGGCCTGCACCTTCACGGTGGCGAGCACCGCCGCGCTGCCCAGGTCGAGCGCGGCCAGCGCCTCGTTCTCCGCCTGCAGCGCCTCGGCGAGCCGCTGTCCCGCCAGCATCAGGCTCCGGATCATCCTCCCTCCCCCTCCTGCACGCGCGGCGACGCCGCGCGGGTCTCCTGGGCCGCGAGCAGCGCGCGGTGGACCGCCTCGGCGATGCCGAGCCCGCCCGCGTGCGCGATCGCCGCGGCATAGGCGTCCACCAGCATCGGCCGCCATTGCGCCTCGCCCGCGCCGCCGCCGAGCAGGCCGCGCGCGGTGTCCAGCGTGTCGAACATCGGGCGCAGCAACTGCCCCAGCGCCTGTGCCTCGAAGGCGCGGGCCGCGCGGCGTCGCGCATCCTCCGCCGGCGACGCCTCCGTCCGCGGCGGCAGGGCGCCGGGCGTGGCGCTCCGCAGGGCCGGCGTCACCGGATCTCGAGCTCCGCCTGCAAGGCGCCCGCTGCCTTGATCGCCTGCAGGATGGCGATGAGGTCGCGCGGCCCGACGCCGAGGCTGTTGAGGCCGCGCACCAGCTCCTGCAGCGTCACGCCGCCGTGCAGCACGCCGAGCCGGCGCTCGCGCTGGTCGTCCACCTCGACCTGGGTGCGCGGCACCACGGCGGTATCGCCGCGGCCGAACGGGCTGGGCTGGGAGACCTCCGGCGTCTCGGTGATGCGGATCGTCAGGTTGCCCTGGGCGATCGCCACCGTGCTGACGCGCACGTCGGCGCCCATGACGATGGTGCCCGAGGCCTCCTCGATCACCACCCGCGCCGGCTGGTCCGGCACGACGCGGAGCTGCTCGATCCGGGCGAGGAAGGCCGCCGGGTCGCGCCCGCCGAGCGCCAGCGCCACGGTGCGCGGGTCGGTCGCGGTCGCGATCTCGCCGCCGGCGGCGCGGTTGATCGCCGCGGCGATGCGCCGCGCGGTAGTGAAGTCGGGGTTGCGCAAGGCGAGACGCAGCGCCTCCCGCCCGGCGAGACGGTAGGGCACCTCGCGCTCGACGATCGCCCCGTTGGCGATGCGCCCCGCGGTCGGCACGCCGCGCGTCACCGAGGCGGCGGCGCCGCGCGCCGCGATCGCCCCGGTCGCCACCGTGCCCTGCGCCACGGCATAGACCTCCCCGTCGGCGCCGAGCAGCGGCGTGACCAGCAACGTGCCGCCGGTGAGGTTGGTCGCGTCGCCGAGCGCCGAGACGGCGACGTCGATGCGGCTGCCGGGCCGGGCGAAGGCCGGCAGGTTGGCGGTGACCATCACCGCCGCGACGTTCTTCGTCTCGAGCCGCGCTTCGTTGTCGCGCGTGTTCACCCCGAGCCGCTCGAGCATGCCGATCAGGGTCTGCCGGGTGAAGACCGCGGTGCGCAGCCGGTCGCCGGTGCCGTTCAGCCCCACCACCAGGCCGTAGCCGACGAGCTGGTTGTCGCGCACCCCCTCGACATCGGCGATGTCCTTGATCCGCACCTCGGCCGCCCCGGCGGCCGAGGCCGCGAGGCCGGCCGCGAGCAGCACCCCGGCGAGGCGCAGCGCCCTTCCGCCCCCGCGCGCAGCCCAGCGCCGCGCGGCCCGCCCGATCGCTTTCGTCCTTGCGCAAGCAATTCCGGCCAAGCTGCTCTCCCCCCGCCGCTCCCCTCCGGTGCCGCGGCGCGGGCGAAGCGCGGCGGCGCCGCCCGGCGGCAGCACGGCGCGAGTAGCAAGTCGTGTGCCAGCGCTGCGGCCGGGACGCCGGGCAGGATCTGCCCATCACGGGCGGGGCCTGCCGGTCGCGGGCGGCAGGAAGGGGGCGGAAGGGCAAGGCAGGGAGCAGGGCAGGACGCATGGCGGCAGGCGGAGGTGGGATCGGGCATGTCGCGGGGCCGGGGGGGACACGCCCGGCGGCGGCGCCGCGGGGACATGGCCGCGCGGCGGGCGGGGGCGTTCCCTTCCGGGTCAGCGAGCACGGGGGCGGAGGGGGCGCGGCCGCGGTGGCGACCCGGGCGGCAGGCCCGGTCGGCGCGCCGGCCCTGCTGGCGTTGCAGGAACAGGGCGACGGCCTGTCGCCCCCGCTTGCCGCCGCGGAGCGCGACCGGCGGGCCCGGCGCCGCGGCCTTGCCCTGATCGGGGCCCTGCGCGATCTCCAGCTCGCCCTGCTCCTCGGCGCGACCGGCGACACGGCCCGGCTGGCGGAACTGGCGGCTCTGGCCGAAGCCAAATCCGAGGCGGCCGCCGACCCCGCCCTGCGGGAGGCGATCGCGGCCATAGCCCTGCGCGCCCGGGTGGAGCTTGCCCGCCATGCGGGCCGGCGGATGCCGTCACACAAGTGAAATGCGCGCCCGATCAACTATTTGCCTGCGCGCGCCCCCCTTGGCGATTTCTGTTCGCTCACTGTATGGTCCGCCCGCCTTCGAAGCCCGTGGATTGCCTGTGGCCGGGGGCGGGGGATCGTCGGATGATCGTTGTCACGTTGCCGCCAGACTACCGACCGAGCGAAGACGAAGAATTCATGAACCCGCGCCAGTTGGAGTATTTCCGGCAGAAGCTCCTGCGCTGGCGCCAGGATCTCCTCCGCGAGGCCGGCTATACCCTCGCGAGCCTCTCCGAGGGCGGGATCGCCGAGCCCGACCTCACCGACCGGGCCAGCGTCGAGACCGACCGCGCCCTCGAGCTCCGCACCCGGGACCGGGCGCGCAAGCTGATCGCCAAGATCGACCAGGCGCTGGAGCGGATCGAGAACGGCACCTACGGCTATTGCGAGGAAACCGGCGAGCCGATCGGCCTGAAACGGCTGGAGGCGCGCCCCATCGCGACCCTTTCCATCGAGGCGCAGGAGCGCCACGAGCGCATGGAGCGCATCCACCGCGACGACTAGAGCGGATCGCGGACGGCCGGAAACGGCAGGGACCGCGAATCCGCTCGACCGACAACGGACCGGAGCCGTGGCCGCGCGCACAGCCGAGCGGAAACGGCTCCAGGGCGAGGGCGAGGATGGGGCGGCCTGCGGGAGGCCGCCTCGTTCCCGCCGCATCGGGGCCGGCACCCGCCGGGAGGCGAACTCGCCGCCGCGCCGCGGCCGCCCGATCAGGCGAAGGGCGGCGGATCGTCGAGGCCCGGCGGCGGGCTTGCCGAGGCGTCGCGCGCCAGCAGGCCGGCGCCGTTCTGTCCGGCCCGGTTGACGCGGGGCGAGACCGGCCAGACGGCCAGGCCGGCGTCCGGGAAGGGCCGCAACAGCGCGCGCAGCGCCGCCTCTGTCGGCGCCTCCTCCTCGCCCAGCCAGAGCGGCCAGGCCTCAGGCGGCAGGATCGCCGGCATCCGCGCGTGCAGCGCCGCGAGCTTCGCGTTCGCCGCCGTCGTCACGATGGCATAGCTGCGCACGACCGTGCCGTCCGGCGCGCGCCATCCCTCCCAGAGGCCGGCGAAGGCCATCGGCGCGCCGTCCGCCCGTGCGACGGCGTAGGGCCGCTTCGGGCTGCCCGGCGCCCCCTCCTGGCGCCACTCGTAGAACGCGTCCGCCGGAACGAGGCAGCGGCGCTTGCGGAAGGCGTCGCGGAAGGCCGGCTTCTCGGCGAGCGACTCGGCGCGGGCGTTGATCAGCCGCGCGCCGAGGGAGGCATCCCTTGCCCAGTGCGGCACCAGGCCCCAGCGCAGCGCGTCCAGATGCCGCGCGCCGGTCTCCGGATGCCGGCGCACCACCAGCCCGTCCTGGGTCGGCGCCAGGTTCCAGGAGGGCGCGAAGTTGGGAAGCGGGCCGACCGTCCCGAAATGCGCCGCGAGGGCGGCCGGCCCGCGCTGGAGGACGTAGCGACCGCACATCCGCCCCTCCGCTCCATCCCGCACCGCGGTCAACCCCGCGCGCCCGCCGCACCGCGGCCCGACGCCCGGAAGCCGGGAGGCGCGGGGCAGCGGGGGCGGGCCCCGCAACCGGCGCAACGCGCGACGGGCGCCGCGGTCGCGCCGGCCCGGCCCCGGCGGGTTCAGCCGCCGGCGAGCGCCTTCGCCGCCTCCGCCACCGCCGCGACATGGCCCGGGACCTTCACGTTGCGCCAGACGCGGGCGATCCGCCCGTCGGGACCGATCAGGAAGGTCGCCCGCTCCAGGCCCATGTAGGTCCGCCCGTACCGGGACTTCTCCACCCAGACGCCATATACCTCGGCCACCTTGTGGTCGGCGTCGGAGGCGAGGGGGAACCGCAGCCCGTATTTCTCCGCGAACCTCTCGAGCGCGGGAAGCTTGTCCGGCGAGACGCCGATCACCTCGATGCCGAGGCGGGCGAACTCGGGCAGCGCCTCCTGGAAGCCGCAGGCCTCCTTGGTGCAGCCCGGCGTGTCGGCCTTGGGGTAGAAGTAGAGGACGAACGGGCGGCCCCGCATCGCGGCGAGGCTCACCGTGCGGCCTCCGGTCGCCGGCAGCGAGAAGTCCGGTGCGGCCTGGCCCTCCGCCGGCCCGCCGGCCGGCCGCGCTTTCGTCTCCGCCGCCGTCCTTTTCTCCTTCGCCGCCGTGCTCTTCTTCTCGACCGTCCTGCTCATCCGCCGCCCTCCCTCGCCGCCGCGATCGCGAGCGGGCCGACCCGGCGCTCGAACACCGTCCGGACCGTTTCGGCCGTGCGCTGCATCTGCGCGCGCAGGGCGGCGAGGTCAACCGGCGGATCGGGCGCGAGCAGGGGCGCGACGCCGCGCAGCAGCGCCGCCTCGACCGGGCCGGGCAGCGCCTCCTCCCGCCAGCGGCCGACGGTGAGGCGGATCAGGCCGAGGATCGTGCGCCACAGGCGATCGGCGGCGATCAGCGCCTCCGCCTCCGCCGCCGGCAGGATGCGCGCCTTGCCCAGCGCCGCCAGCGCGCGGCGCGTGGTGGTCGCGAGCACCGCGGGGTTCGCGGCGGCGTGGACGAGCTGCAGCGCCTGCGCGACGAACTCCACCTCCACCAGCCCGCCCGGCATCAGCTTCACGTCCCACGGCCCCTCGGGGGGAAGGTCGCGCAGCATGCGCGCGCGCATCGCGGCCGCATCGGCGAGCACCCGTTCCGCATCCGCCGGCCGGGCGAGCGCGGCGCGGATCGCCGCCGCGATCTGCCGCCGCAGCGCCGCCGGGCCGGCGACGGGGCGGGCGCGGGTCAGCGCCATGCGCTCCCAGGTCCAGGCGCTCTCGGCATGATAGCGGCGGAAGGCGGCGAGCGAGACCGCGACCGGCCCCTTGCTGCCCGAGGGGCGGAGCCGCATGTCCACCTCGTAGAGCCGCCCCTCCGCCCCCGGCGCGGTGATCGCGGCGACCATCGCCTGCGCGAGACGGATGAAGTACTGGCTCGCCGGCAGCGGGCGCGGCCCGCCGGTGCTGGTTTCCGCCTCCGGCGGATGGTCGTAGATCAGGATCAGGTCGAGGTCCGAGCCCGGCAGCATCTCCCGCCCGCCGAGCTTGCCGAGCGCGACCACCGCGAGCGCCCCGCCCGCGACCCTGCCGTGGCGGGCGGCGAAATCCGCCGCCACGCGCGGCAGCAGCGCACCGATCGCGGCGTCTGCGAGCGCGCTGCGCGCCTCCCCCGCGGCGTCGGCGTCGAGCAGCCCCTCGAGCGCCGCCGCGTCGATCTCGAATTTGCGCTCGCTCGCCAGCCGCCGGGCGGCCTCCAGCGCCTCCTCCAGGTGGCGCGCGTCCTTGACCAGTGCCGTCAGCGCGGCGGCAGGATCGGAGCCGGCGCCGGCGGCGAGGGTGCCGGACAACAACCCGTCGAGCGCCGCCGCGTTGCGCGCCAGGTGGTCGGCGAGGGCGGGCGCCGCGCCGAGCACGCCGGCCAGCCGGTCGAGCAGCGCGGGGTTGTGGTGCAGCAGCGAGAGGACCTGCACGCCGGCGGCGAGGCGCATCAGCACCGCGTCGAAGCGCGCGAGCGCCGCATCGGGCTGCGGCTGCCGGGCGAAGGCGGCGAGCAGGGCCGGCATCAGCGCGGTCATCAGCTCGCGCGCCCGCTCGCTGCGCATCGCGCGCGGCCGGCCGTGGTGCCAGCCGCGCACCATTGCCGCCACGCCCGAGGGATTGCCGTAGCCCATGGCGCGCAGCGTCTCGATCGTGGCGGGGTCGTCCTCGACCCCGGTGAAGACCAGGCTGCCGCCGGTCTCGCTCGAGGCGAGGCTCGGCTCCGCCTCGAACAGGCGCGCGTAGTGCCGCTCGACGCGGGCGAGGTGGCCGGTCAGCGTGGCGCCGAAGGTCTCGGCATCGGGGAAGCCGAGGAAGCTCGCGATCCGCGCCAGCCCCTGCGCGTCCTCGGGCAGCCGGTGGGTCTGCCGGTCGGCCAGCATCTGCAGCCGGTGCTCGACGGCGCGCAGGAACACGTAGGCGTCGGCGAGGTCCGCCGCGGCGCGCCGGTCGAGCTTGCCGGCCGCGGCGAGCGCGGCGAGCGCCCCGAGCGTGGTCGGATCGCGCAACGCGGGATCGCGCCCGCCCCAGATCAACTGCAGGACCTGGGTCGTGAACTCGATCTCGCGGATGCCGCCGCGGCCGAGCTTGACGTCGAGGCCGGCAACCTGGATCTGGTCGTAGGCGCCGCGATCGGACTTGTGCGCGTGGATCTGCCGCTTGATCGAATGGATGTCGGCCACCGCCGCGAAGTCGAGATGGCGGCGCCAGACGAAGGGGCGCAGCTCGCGCAGGAAGGCCTCGCCGACGGCGCGGTCGCCGGCCACCGGGCGCGCCTTGATCATCGCCGCGCGCTCCCAGTTCTGGCCCATGGATTCGTAATAGGTGATCGCCGCCGGGATCGAGACCGCGAGCGGCGTCGCCGCGGGGTCGGGGCGCAGGCGCAGGTCGGTGCGGAAGACGTAACCCTCGGCGGTGCGCTCCTCCATCAGCCGCACCAGGTCGCGCGCGAGGCGCACGTAGCAGGCCTGGGCGCGCTCGGCGTGGTAGGCTGCCGCCTCGGGGTCGTAGAGGACCAGGAGATCCACATCCGAGGAGTAGTTCAGCTCGCGCCCGCCGAGCTTGCCCATGCCGAGCACGACGAGGCCGGACCCGCGGGCGATGGCGCGCGGATCGGAGCGGCCGGCGCCCGGCAGGCGCAGCTCGCCGCGCTGGGCGGCGTCGCGCAGCAGATGCGCGCAGGCATAGTCCAGCGCCGCGTCGGCGAGGTCGGAGAGCGCCCCCGTCACCCGGTCGAGCGGCCACAGCCCGGCGATGTCGGCCACTGCCGCGATCAGCGCCACCTGGCGCTTCGCCCGGCGCAGCAGCGTGCCGACCGCGGCGCGGCTCGCCCCGGGGTCGGCGCGGCCCAGCGGGTCGAGGGCGAGGGCGAGGGTCTCGTCCGGCCCGCGCTCCGCGAGGCGGATCAGGGTCGCCGATTCGCGCAGCGCCAGCTCGGCGAGGAACGGGCTGTGCCCGCCGAGCGCGGCGAGCAGCGCCGCGCCGCCCGGGCTCGCCGCGAAGTCGCGCTCGGCATGGCCGCGCTCGGCGAACTGCTCGGCCAGCCGCGCGGCGGACTGCGGGTCGAAGGGGGAGGGGGGCAGCCGCTCGGGGCTGATCCATGGCGGCATGGTCGGGGAGGCGTGCCGTGAGGCGTCCCTCCGGTCAAGCCTGGCGCTGGGCGTGGCGCCTGCTCGCCGCGGCGTTCGCGGTGGCGATCCTGGGCGGGCTCGGGCTCGGCGCCCTCGCCTGGCGCCTCGCCGAGGGACCGATGGCGCTGCCCTTCCTCGCGCGCGCGATCGAGCGCCGGGTCAATGCCGAGGGCCGTCCGGCCCGGCTCGAGGTGGGGACGGCCTACGTCGCCTGGGAGGGCTGGCGCGCCGGCCACCTCTCGCCGCTCGAGTTCCTGCTCGAGGACGTGCGCCTCGTCGAACCCGAATCGGGAGAGCTGCGCGCGGCCCTGCCGGCGGCGGCGGTGTCGCTCTCCCTGCCCTGGCTGCTGCGCGGCCGGATCGCGCCGCGCGTGATCGAGCTGCGCCGCCCTGTCCTGCGGCTGATCCGGGCCGGGGACGGCGCGTTCCGGCTCGATCTGGGCGCCGAGGGCGAGGCGCCGGCGCCCCTGTCCCCGGACCAGGGCGAGGCGCCGCCAGCCTTGCCTGCGGACCGGGAAGGCGAGGCGCGCGAGTCCGGCGCGTATCTCGCGCGCCTCCTGGCCGAGCTGATGCAGCCGCCGTCCCAGGCCACGCCCCTGTCCGCGCTGGAGCGGGTCGAGGTGGACGGCGGGCTGTTGCTGGTGGTGGACCGGCAGCTCGGCCAGGTGTGGTGGCTGCAGGAGCCCGATCTCGTCCTCCGCCGTCAGCCGCAGGGCGGCGTGGTCGGCGCGGGGGCGGCGACGCTCCGGCTCGGCGCGGAGTGGGTGCCGATCCGGCTCACCGGCCGCGCCAGCGGCACGCCCCCGCGGGTGGAGTTCGGCCTGCACCTGCCGGCGGTGCGGCCCGGTGCGCTGGCCCGCGCGGCGCCCGGGCTCGCGCCGCTTGGCCTGCTCGACGCTACGGTCGAGGCCTCGCTCGACGTGACGCTCGACGGCCGCGACGGACGGCCCGAATCGGCGCGCGCGGCGCTGCGCGCCGGGGCAGGGGCGATCGATCTGGGCGAGGGTCGGCGCGTCGCGATCGCCGGCCTGGAGGCGCGCGCCGTTGCCACGCCCGGGGCGGTGCGCATCGAGCAGGCGACCCTGCGCCTTGCCCCGCCGCCGGCGGCCGAGGAGGAGGTCTCCGCTTCCCCCGCGCCGGCGCCCCCCCAGGCACGGCAGCGCCCGGCCCCGCCCGCGGCAGGGCGCCCCTCTCTCCCCGCCGCCCCCCGCAGCGGGCCCGTCATCACCGCGGCGGCCGAGGCGCACCGCGCCGGGGAGGGCGACGGCGCGACGTGGCGCGGCGCGGTCACTCTCGCCGTGGACGCGGTGCGCTTCGCCGACCTCGCGACCTACTGGCCGGAGGGCATCGCCCGCGGGGCGCGCGCCTGGATGGTGCGCAACATCACCGCCGGCACGGTGCGCGACGGGCGCTTCCGGATCGCGGGGGAGGTGACGCCGGGCGCGCCTGGCGGCGGCCTTGCCGTCACCGCCCTCGCCGGCACCGCCGAGGCGACGGACGCGACCGTGCACTGGCTGCGGCCGATCCCTCCCGTGGAGGGCGCGGCGGCGAGGGCGGAGTTCGGCCTCTCCGAGATCGTCGTGCATGTCCGCGGCGGGCGCCAGCAGGGCACGCGCCTCGAGGCGCGCGAGAGCGTGCTGCGTTTCGCCGGCTTCGATTCGGGCCCCGGAACCGCCGATCTCGAGTTCCATCTCGCCGGACCGGTGCAGGACCTGTGGGCGGTGCTGCGGCACCCGCGGCTGCGCCTGCTCGACCGGCGGCGGATCGAGATCCAGGACCCGAGCGGCGCGCTGGAAGGCCGGCTCTCTCTCGCCTTCCCGCTGCTCGACGACCTGCCGGTCGAGGACCTGCGGCTGCGGGCCGAGGCCCGGCTCAACGAGGTGAGGGTGCCGAAGGTGCTGCTCGGGCAGGACCTGGTGCGCGGCGCGCTCGACCTCCGGGTGGACAACGACGGGCTGCGCGCGACCGGCACCGGGCAGTTCGTGGAGACGCCGGTCCGCGTCGGGGTGGAGATGGATTTCCGCCCCGGCCGCCCCGACCAGGTGATCAGCCGCGAGACGGTGAGCGCGGCGCGCGTCGCGCCGCGCGCACTCGCCGCGCTCGGCGCCGATCTCGGCGACGTGCTGACGGGCGGCACGATCGCGATCGAGGCGCGGAACGAGACCCGGCGCAGCGGGCTGGGCCGGGCGACGGTGCGGGCCGACCTGCGCGAGGCGGCGCTCGCGCTCGACCCGCTCGGCTGGAGCAAGCCGGCCGGCCGGGACGGGCTGGCGGAGGCGGAGCTGCGCCTGCGCAACGGCGCGCTGCAGGCGGTGGAGAACGCCCGCCTGGAGGCGGGCGATCTGGCGGTCCGCGCGCGCGTCGCCGCGTTCCGCGACGGCCGGCCGGAGCGCATCGAGCTGCTCGAGTCGCGGATCGGCGCCAGCCGTTTCTCCGGGACGGCGCTGCCCCCGCCGGCGCGCGAGGGCGGCGGGGGCGAGTGGCGGCTTGCGCTGGAGGGACCCGTGCTCGACCTCCGCCGGGCCTTCGCCGCGCGCCTCCCGGACCGGCCGTCGCCCCCCCCCGATGCGCAGGGAACACCGGCGCTGACGATCGCGGCGCGGTTCGAGCGCGTGCTGCTCGGCGAGCAGCGCCAGTTGCTGGCGCTTGCGGCCGAGGCGCAGCTGGACAGCCGGGGCGTGCTGCGCGCCGCGCAGGCGCGCGCCCGCACGGCGGAGACCTCCTCCGGCGGCGCGGTCGCCTTCAGCCTCGTGCCGCAGGCCGACGGGCGGCGGCAGCTCACTCTGACGGCGGAGGACGCCGGCGCGCTGCTGCGCGCGGTGGACCTCATCGGCAGCATCCAGGGCGGCACGCTGCAAGTGGAAGGGACGTACGAGCACGCGCGGCCGGGGGCGACGCTCACCGGCATGGCGGACATGTCCGACTTCGTGGTGCGCGATGCGCCGGCGATCGGCAAGCTGCTGCAGGCGCTCTCGGTCTACGGGCTGCTGGAGGCGCTGCGCGGGCCGGGGCTCGGCTTCGCGCGGCTGGTGGCGCCGTTCTCGCTCTCGCCGCAGGCGCTCGAGGTGCATGACGGCGCGCGCGCCTTCTCGGCCTCGCTCGGCGTGACGATGCGGGGGCGGATAGACCGGCGGCGCGGCCTGGTCGACATGGAAGGCACGATCGTGCCCGTCTATGTATTCAACCAGCTGCTCGGCAACATCCCGCTGCTCGGCCGGCTGTTCAGCCCGGAAACCGGCGGCGGCCTGTTCGCCACCGCCTTCCGCGTCCAGGGCCCGCTGAACGATCCGCAGGTGACGGTCAATCCGCTGTCCACCCTGACGCCGGGGGTCCTGCGCAACCTGTTCCGCCTGGACCAGGCGGGCCGGCCGTAGGCCGGGCCGCCGGCCGCCCGGCCGGTTGTCATCAAATCTTCAAGGAACGGCAATGCGCGAGTCCCGGCCGGCCCATAGAACGCCCGCGGACCGGCCGGAGCGCTTTCCGGCCGGTCCGTGCCGGAGGCGCAGCGTTCGGCGCGGCCCGATCCGCCGATGCCCGCGCCGCGGCCGCCGCCGCCCCTGCCAGGGTGGCCCGGGCGGGCCTGCGGCGCCGCTGCCGCGCCCGGCACGCCCGGGGCATCCGAAAGGGACACGCATGCGTCTCACGACCAGCCTGTTCGCCGCGGTGGCGGCGGCCACCCTCTCCGGCGCTCTGGCGCTGCGGCCGCATCCCGCCGCCGCCCAGGCGACCATCGCGATCGACGGGTCGAGCACCGTCTTCCCGATCACCGAGGCGGTGGCGGAGGAGTTCCAGCGCACCAACCGCAACGTGCGCGTTACGGTCGGCATCTCCGGCACCGGCGGCGGCTTCAAGAAGTTCTGCCGCGGCGAGACCCAGATCCAGGACGCCTCGCGCCCGATCCTGCAGGCCGAGATGGAGGAGTGCCGCCGCGCCGGCATCCGCTACGTCGAGCTGCCGATCGCCTTCGACGCCGTCACCGTCGTGGTCAGCCCGCGCAACCGCTTCGTCGAGTGCCTGACCGTGGCCGAGCTGCGCCGCATCTGGGAGCCGGCGGCGCAGGGCCGGATCACCAACTGGAACCAGGTCCGCCCTGGCTTCCCCGACGCCCGCCTCAGCCTCTACGGCGCCGGCGCCGACAGCGGCACCTTCGACTACTTCACCGAGGCCGTCGTCGGCCGCGCCAAGGCGAGCCGCGGCGACTACACGGCGAGCGAGGACGACAACGTCCTGGTCCAGGGGGTGGCGCGCGACCCGAACGCGCTCGGCTACATCCCGTTCGCCTACGTCGCCGCGCATGCGCGCGACCTGAAGACGGTGGCGATCGACGGCGGCCGCGGCTGCGTGCAGCCATCGGCCGAGACGGTGCTGAACGGCACCTACGCCCCGCTCTCGCGCCCGCTCTTCCTCTACGTGAACCTGCAGGCGCTGGAGCGGCCGGAGGTCCGCCGCTTCGTCGAGTTCTACCTCTCCCCCGCCGGGCGCGACCTGATCCGCGAGGTCCGCTACGTCCCCCTGCCCGAGCAGGCCTACGAGATCGGCCTGCGGCGGGTGCGCGAGCGGATCGCCGGCACCGGCTACGGCGGCCGGGCCGAGGTCGCGATGCCGATCGCCGAGGTCCTGCAGCACGAGCCGCGCGAGTAGCGCGGCCGCGCCCCGCCCGGCCGGCGCTTGCGCCGGCCGCCGCGGGCGGCCATTTCTCCCGCCGCCAGGGACGCAACAGGGATCTCTCCGGAATGCTCGAGGGCGTGCCCGCCCGCCAGCGGATCAAGGAACAGGCCATCGAGGGCCTGCTGTTCCTCGCCGGCCTCTCCTCGATCCTGGTCACCACCGCCATCGCCGCCATCCTGGTCTACGAGTCCGCGGCCTTCTTCCGCGAGGTCAGCGTCGTCGAGTTCCTCACCGACACGATGTGGACCCCGCTGTTCGCGGAGCCGCGCTACGGCATCCTGCCGCTGCTCGCCGGCACCGTGCTGTCGGCCGGCGTCGGCCTGCTGGTCGCGATCCCGCTCGGCCTCGTCATCGCCATCTACCTCTCGGAGCTCGCCTCCGAGCGCCTGCGCGAGGTGGTCAAGCCGACGCTCGAGCTGCTGGCCGGCATCCCGACGGTGGTGTTCGGCTACTTCGCCCTGTTCTTCGTCACGCCGCTGCTGCAGCGCACGATCCTGCCCGACCTGCCGGGGTTCAACGTGCTCTCGGCCGGCATCGTGATCGGCATCATGATCGTCCCCTACATCTCCTCGGTCGCCGAGGATGCGATGCGGGCGGTGCCGATGAGCCTGCGCGAGGGCTCCTTCGCCATGGGCGCGAGCCGCGTCGAGACCGCGCTCCGGGTGGTGATGCCGGCCGCCTTCTCCGGCATCGCCGCCGCCTGCATCCTCGCCGCCTCGCGCGCGGTGGGGGAGACGATGGTGGTGGCCATCGCCGCCGGCCAGCAGCCCAACCTCACCCTCGATCCGACCCAGCCGGCGGCGACCATCACCGCCTACATCGTGCAGGTCTCGCTCGGCGACCTGCCGCACGCCAGCATCGGCTACCAGTCCATCTTCGCCGCCGGCCTGGTCCTCTTCGTGCTCACCCTCGGCTTCAACCTGCTCGGCCACGTGCTGCGCCGCCGCTTCCGGGAGATCTACGAGTGAGCGGCGCCGTCCTGGAACCGCCGGCCGCGGCGCGCGGCCTGCCGCAGCCGCCGATCGGCGGGCTGCGCGCCCATGCCGACCTGATCTTCGCCGCCCTCGGCCTGCTCGCCATGCTGGTCGCCGTCCTCACCCTGGCGGCGCTGGTGCTGGACCTCGCCGTGCGTGGCCTGCCGCGGCTCGACCTGCAGTTCCTCACCAGCTTCCCGTCGCGCCGCCCCTCGCAGGCCGGCATCCTCTCGGCCTGGGTCGGCACCACGCTGGTGATGCTGGTGACCGCCGCCATCACCATCCCGCTCGGCATCGGCGCGGCGATCTACCTCGAGGAGTACGCGCCGAGGAACCGCCTCACCGACCTGATCGAGATCAACGTCGCCAACCTCGCCGGCGTCCCCTCGATCATCTACGGGCTGCTCGCCCTCGGCCTGTTCGTCTATGCGCTCGGCCTCGGCCGCAGCATCCTCACCGCCGGGCTCACCCTGGCGCTGCTCGTGCTGCCGATCATCATCGTGGCGACGCGCGAGGCGCTGCGCGCGGTCCCGCCCACGGTGCGCGAGGCCGCCTACGCGCTCGGCGCCACGCGCTGGCGCATGATCGCCGACCACCTGCTCCCCTACTCGGCGGGCGGCATCGCCACCGGCGTGATCATCGCGCTGTCCCGCGCCATCGGCGAGACCGCGCCGCTGATCACCATCGGCGCGCTCACCTTCATCGCCTTCCTGCCGACGCCCCCGATCCGGCCCGACTTCCCCTTCGTCAGCTTCCAGTGGCTGTCCGATCCGTTCACCGTGCTGCCGATCCAGATGTTCAATTGGGTCTCCCGCCCGGGCACCGACTTCCTGCCGAACGCGGCCGCCGCCGGTCTGGTCCTCATCGTCATGACCATCGCCATGAACCTCGCCGCGATCGTCATCCGCATCCGGGTCAGGAGGAGGGTCAAGTGGTGAACGAGGCTGCCGCCGCCCTGCGGACGCCGCCCCCCGTCGTCGCCGCCGACGCCGCGGCCGAGGCGGAGCCGCGCGCGCGGCGCGCCAAGCTGCGCTGCCGCGACTTCCATTTCTATTACGGCGACTTCCACGCGCTGAAGGGCATCAACCTCTCCTTCGAGGAGGGCGCGGTCACCGCGCTGATCGGCCCTTCGGGCTGCGGCAAGTCCACGCTGCTGCGCAGCTTCAACCGCATGCACGACCTCTACCCCGGCACCCGCTACGAGGGCGAGGTGGTGATGGAGCCCTACGGCGTGAACATCGTGGACCGCCGGGTGGACGCGATGGCGGTGCGGATGCGCGTCGGCATGGTGTTCCAGAAGCCGAACCCCTTCCCGAAGTCCATCTACGAGAACGTCGCCTACGGCCTGCGCCTGCGCGGCGAGCGTCGCCGCGCCGTGCTCGACGAGAAGGTGGAGGCGGCGCTGCGCGGCGCCGCGCTGTGGGACGAGGTGAAGGACCGCCTGCGCGAGCCCGGCACGGCGCTCTCGGGCGGCCAGCAGCAGCGGCTCTGCATCGCCCGCGCCATGGCCACCGACCCGGAGGTGATCCTGTTCGACGAGCCGACCTCGGCGCTCGACCCCGTCGCCACCGCCAAGATCGAGGACCTGGTGCAGCAGCTCGCCGGCCGCGTCACCGTCGTCATCGTCACCCACAACATGCAGCAGGCCGCGCGGGTCTCGCAGTACACGGCCTTCATGTATCTCGGCGAGGTGGTCGAGTTCGGCGAGACCGGCCAGATCTTCACCGCGCCGCGGGTGCAGAGGACCCAGGACTACATCACCGGCCGCTTCGGCTGAGCGGGCGAGGGCAGGGCAGGAGAGGGCCCGATGGCGGGCGAGACGACGACGCCGGCGCACACGGTGCGCAGCTACGACCAGGACCTGAGGCGCCTGCGCGACATGGTCGCCCGCATGGGCGGCCTCGCCGAGCGGCAGGTCGCCGACGCCACCACGGCGCTGATCCGCCGCGACACCGAGCTCGCGGCCGAGGTCGTCCGCCGCGACGCCGAGCTCGACCGGCTCGAGCGCGAGATCGAGGCCTTCTGCGTGCGCCTCCTCGCGCTGCGCCAGCCGATGGCCCAGGACCTCCGGCTGATCGTCGGCGCGATGAAGATCGCCCACGCGCTCGAGCGCATCGGCGACTACGCGCGCAACGCCGCCAAGCGCGCGATCGTGCTCGCCGAGCAGCCGCCGATCGGCAGCCTCAACGGTTTCCAGCGCATGGCCCGGCTGGTGCAGGAGAACCTCAAGGGCGCGATGGACGCGCTCGTCCACGACGACGCCACCCGCGCCGACGAGGTCTGGGCCTCCGACCAGTCGGTGGACGAGATCTACAACGGCATCTTCCGCGAGCTGCTGACCCACATGATGGAGGACCCGCGCAACATCACCGCGGCCACCCACCTGCTCTTCATCGCCAAGAACCTCGAGCGGATCGGCGACCACGCCACCAACATCGCCGAGACGGTCCACTACGCGGTGCGCGGCGACACCCTTCCCGAGGAGAGGCCGAAGGCCGACAGCTCCGCCTCCGCCGTCGTGCGCCCCCCGGGGGACTGAGCCGCCTCCTGCCGCCATGCCGGATCACCGCCCCGCCACGGGCCCCGGCGCCGCCCGGCCCACCATCCTCGTCGTCGAGGACGAGGCGCCGCTCCTCACGCTGCTGCGTTACAACCTCGAGAAGCAGGGCTTCCGGGTCGAGGAGGCCGCCGACGGCCAGGAGGCGCTGCTGCGCATCGCCGAGGCGCGGCCCGACCTGGTGCTGCTCGACTGGATGCTGCCCACCCTCTCCGGGCTCGAGGTGTGCCGCCAGATCCGCCGCCGGCCCGACACGCGCGACCTTCCCGTCATCATGCTCACCGCCCGCACCGAGAGCCAGGACGCGGTGCGCGCCCTCGACACCGGGGCGGACGACCATATCGGCAAGCCCTTCGTCATGGAGGCGCTGCTCGCCCGCATCCGCGCCCTGCTGCGCCGCGCCGCCGCGTCGGCGGCGCCGCGCCAGGGCACGCTCGCCTTCGCCGGCCTCGTCATGGACCAGGACGCCCGCCGCGTCGCGCGCAACGGCCGGCCGTTGCACCTCGGCCCGACCGAGTACAGGCTGCTCGAATTCCTCCTCCGGCACCCGCGCCGCGTCTTCTCGCGCGAGCAGTTGCTGGATGCCGTCTGGGGCCGCGACATCCACGTCGAGCCGCGCACCGTGGACGTCCACATCCGCCGCCTGCGCCGCGCCATCAACGCCCCCGGCGAGCCCGACCTGATCCGCACCGTCCGCTCCGCCGGCTATGCCCTTGACACCGAGGCCGCCGTCGGCTGAGAAGCGCGCCGGCCCGGGCCCGGCGGCCGCCCGATGCGGCCGGCCCCCTACCCGAGCCGCGCGCCAGGCGGCATCCTCGCGCCCGAGGGCGGGTGCCGCAGGGGCGGCCGCCCGTCCGACGAGGCCGAGGCGCGCACGCCCATGACCGTTCCCGCCGAGCAGTTCCGCGACGCCATGGCCCGCCTGGGGGCGGCGGTGAACGTGGTCACCACCGGCGGGCCCGCCGGCCGGGGCGGCCTCACCGCCAGCGCCGTCTGCAGCGTCACCGACGACCCGCCCACGCTGCTCGTGTGCATGAACCGCAAGGCCAGCGCCCATCCGCTGTTCAAGGCCAACGGCGTGCTCTGCGTGAACACGCTCTCGGCCGCCCAGCGCGACGTCTCTGACACCTTCTCCGGCCGCACCGGCCTCTCCGGCGAGCAGCGCTTCGCCCGCGGCCGCTGGGGCCGCCTCGTCACCGGGGCGCCGGTGCTCGAAGGCGCCGTCGCCTCCTTCGACTGCCGCATCGTGGACGTCGTGGAGCGCGGCACCCACAGCGTCGTCTTCGCCGAGGTCGAGGCGATCCGCCAGGGCGATCCCGGCGACGAGGCGCTGATCTACTACGGCCGCAGCTACCACCGCATCGGCCGGCCGCCCGAGGGCGGATGAGAGCCGCCGCCGCAGGCCGCGGCGCGGATCCCGTGGCCCCTCCCTCCGGTCCCGACGTCGCGATCGTCGGCGCCGGCGCCGCGGGCATCGCCGCGGCGCGCGCATGCCTGGCCCGCGGCCTCTCCTGCCTCGTGCTGGAGGCGATGGACCGGGTCGGGGGCCGCGCCTTCACCGAGAGCGCGCGGCTCGGCGCGCCCTTCGACCACGGCGCCTCCTGGCTGCACCAGGCGGACGACAACCCGCTGGTGCCGCTCGCCCGCGCCATGGGCCTGCGCCTCGTGGATTCCGACGCGGTGCGCGTGCGCCACGTCTTCATCGGCGCGCGCCGCGCCACCCCGGAGGAGATCGAGGCGCTCGACGCGGCGCGCGCGCGCTTCGACGCGGCGGTCGCCGCGCGCGCCGCGCTCGGCCCGCCCGACGTCCCGCTCGCCGAGGCCGTCCCGCGCGGCGGGTTCTGGGACGCCACGGTCGCGCACCGCCAGGGGCCGGTGATCAGCGCGGCGCAGCTCGAGGAGATCAGCCTGCTCGACTACGTCGCGACCGACCTCGCCCCGCCCAACCTCCTGCCGGAGGCCGGCCTCGGCGCGCTGCTGCGGCGCCTCGCCGAAGGTCTGCCGATCCGCACCGGCCTTCCCGTCGGGCGCATCCGCTGGGGCGGCACGGCCATCGCCCTGGAGACGCCGCATGGCACCCTCGCCGCGCGCGCCTGCATCGTCACCGTCTCGACCGGCGTGCTCGCCGCCGGCGCGATCGCCTTCGACCCGCCGCTGCCGGGCGCGCTGCGCGACGCGGTGGCGGGGATGCCGCTCGGCCTGCTCACCAAGGTCGCCTTCCGCGCCGCCGGCGAGGACCGGCTCGACCTGCCGCCCTTCGCCTCGCTCTGGCGCCACGTGGCCAGCCCGGACGAGGCGGCGATGACCTTCCACGCCTGGCCCTTCGGCCGCGACCATCTGATCGGCTTCGTCGGCGGCCGCGCCGCCTGGGACCTCGCCCGCGCCGGGGCCGCCGCCGCCGAGGCCTTCGCCCGCGACGAGCTGGCCCGCCTGTTCGGCGCCGCCCGCATCGCCCGCGCCTTGCGGACCCCTGCGGCCGTGGTCACCGACTGGGGCACCAACCCCTGGACCCGGGGCGCCTACAGCCACGCCTTGCCCGGCCATGCGGGCGCCCGCGCCGTCCTGGCGGAGGCGGCGCTCGCCGGAGGACGGCTGCGCTTCGCCGGCGAGGCCTGTCACGTCCGCCTCGCCGGAACCGTCGCCGGGGCGTGGGAGAGCGGGCAGGCGGCGGCGCAGGCCGTGGCCGCCGCGCTCGGCGCGCCGCCGGAGCCTGCCCGCTAGGTTCGCGGTTCGCCGCGGCCCGCGCCCGCGGCGTCCGCCGCAGCGGAGGGACCGCCCGCGGCCATGCCGCCGGACGCTGTGACATTTCCCCGATTCGCCCCGACGCCCTGCTGGGCTACAGTCCGAGGGCCAAGAGGCGATCGCGGGCGCGCCCGTTCGGTCCCCGCACCGGCCTGGCCCGCCCGCCTGCCCGGCACACACCGGAGGAGGCCGCGCATGTCGCCGCGGCCCGCGCGTGGGAGGCGCCGATCCGATGCCTGAAGCATCCGCAGCCAGACCAGAAGGCGGGGCCCGGCCCCGCTCCGTCGCCCTCATCGGCCCGCAAGGCAGCGGCAAGAGCACCCTGTTCGAGGCCCTTCTCGCCGCCGCCGGCGGCGCGCCCCGGCGCACCGGCGATGCCCGCAACCGCGTCATGGGCACCGAGCTGCGCGTCGGCCATGGCGCCTATCTCGGCGATCCCTGGGCGGTGATCGACTGCCCGGGCTCCGTGGAGTTCGCCTACGAGACCGCCTGCGCGCTCGCGGTCTGCGACATCGCCGTGCTGGTCTGCGAGCCGTCGCCCGATCGCGCGCTCGCCGTCGCCCCGCTGCTCAAGCAGCTCGAGGCGGCGAGCACGCCCACCATCGTCTTCGTCAACAAGATCGACACCCTCGGCGAAGGCCGCATCCGCGACACCCTCGCCGCGCTGCAGCCCTACTCGAAGCGCCCGCTCGTGCTGCGCCAGGTGCCGATCCGCGAGGGCGAGCAGATCGCCGGCTACGTGGACCTGATCAGCGAGCGCGCCTACCGCTTCCGCAAGGGCCAGCCCTCCGAGGTCATCGCCGTCCCCGCCGCGGTGCGCGAGCGCGAGGCCGAGGCCCGCAACGCCCTGCTCGAGGTCCTCGCCGACCACGACGACGCCCTGCTCGAGAAGGTGCTGGAGGACGCCGCGGTGACGCCGGCCGAGGTGTTCCGTCCCCTCCACGCCGACATGGAGAAGGGCGCGGTGGTCGAGGTGATGCTCGGCGCCGCCGAGCACAACAGCGGCATCCAGCGGCTGTGGAAGGCGCTGCGCCACGACGGCCCCAACCCGCTCGTCACCGCCGCGCGCCGCGGCGTGGCGCCGGAGGGCGAGCCGCTGGTGCAGGTCTTCAAGACCCAGCACACCGGCGCCGGCGGCAAGCTCTCCTTCGTCCGCGTCTGGCGCGGCCCGGTGAAGGACGGCCAGCAGATGGGCGGCGCGCGGATCGGCGGCATCACCCGCTTCCCCGCCGGGGAGCCGACGCGGGTGGCGGAGGCCGGGACCGGCGAGATCGTCGCTCTCGGCCGGCTGGAGGGCGCCGCCACCGGCGCCACCCTCGTCGCCGCAGGCCCCGCCGCCGAGCGGCTTCCCTTCCCGCCGCCGCCCGAGCCGGTCTATGCGCTCGCCATCGCCACCGAGGACCGCAAGGACGACGTGAAGCTCTCCGGCGCGCTGCAGCGCATCGCCGAGGAGGACCCGTCCGTCATCGTCGAGTACGACGGCGCCCTCGGCCAGACCGTGCTGCGCGGCCAGGGCGACATCCATCTCGGCCACGCGCTGCAGAAGCTCGCCGCGAACTACGGCCTCAGGCTCAACGCGTCGCATCCCCGCGTGCCGTACAAGGAGACGATCCGCCGCGCGGTGCACCAGCATGCGCGCCACAAGCGCCAGACCGGCGGCCACGGCCAGTTCGCCGACGTGAAGCTGGAGATCGAGCCGCGCGGCCGCGGCGAGGGCTTCCTCTTCACCGACAGGATCGTCGGCGGCGCCATCCCGAAGAAGTTCATCCCCGCCGTCGGCGAGGCGGCGGAGGAGGCGTGCAGGAAGGGCCCGCTCGGCTTTCCGGTGGTGGATGTCGCCGTCACGCTGGTGGACGGCCAGTTCCACTCCGTGGACAGCTCCGACATGGCCTTCGCCACCGCGACGCGGATCGGGATGCAGGAGGGCCTCGCCAAGGCCGATCCGGTCCTCCTCGAGCCGATCGACCACGTGACGGTGACCGTGCCGAACGAGTACACGGCGAGCGCGCAGCGCCTGCTCACCGGCCGGCGCGGCCAGATCCTCGGCTATGCCGAGAAGGAGGGCTGGCCCGGCTGGGACGAGGTCGAGGCGCTGGTGCCGCAGGCGGAGCTGCACGACCTCATCATCGAGCTGCGCTCGCTCACGATGGGCCTCGGCACCTTCCGCCGGCGCTTCGACCATCTCGCCGAGGCGCGCGGCGCGGTCCATGCGGGGGCGACGGTGCGCTGAGGCGCCGCCGCGCGGCGCCGGGGCGGCGGCCCGCGTCCGTCCCGGCCCGCGCGGAGCCTCCGCTACCGCTTCAGGCTCAGGATGTAGGCCACCACGTCGTCCACCTCCTCGCGGGAGAGCTGGTAGTTCGGCATGTTCGCGTGCGGCGTCTGCAGGAACACCCGCAGCGCGAGCGCCGTCACCGCGGGGCGCTGCGCCGTCGTGACGAAGCTCGGCGCCGCATCCGAGGCCGGTCCGGGGACATCCGGGCCGATCGCGTGGCAGTTGGCGCACCAGATCTCGGCGATCCGTCGTCCGTCCGCCGGATCGCCGGCGGCCTGGGCCGAGGCGGGCGCGGCGATCGCCGCCCCGCCGAGGAGGGCGAGCGCACCGAGGCTGCAGCGACGGATCGGGCGCATGGGCCGCTTTCCTCTCTCGCTCCCGCGCCGCCGTCGCGGGAATGGCGTTGCGCACGGCGGCTCGCTGCGGCGGCGGGCTACGGTATCGGGCTGCCGCCGTTGACGTGGTAGGCCTGTCCGGCGATCCAGGACGCCGCCTCGGACGCCAGGAACACCGCGAGGGCCGCGAATCCCCCGGCCGGCCGATGCGGCCGAGCGGGATCGTCGCCGCCAGCGCCCGGATCTCGTCCTCGCTGTGGCCGTGGCGCGGCTGGGCGGTGTCGGTCAGCCCGGGCGCGATCGCGTTCACCCGGATGCGATGCGGCGCCAGCGCCAGCGCCATCGCCCGCGTCGCGCCGGCGACGCCCGCCTTGGACGCGCTGTAATGCACGCCGAGCGGCGCGCCGCTCAACGCTCGCGAGGAGAGATTGACGATGCAGCCCTGCGTGCCCGCCGCGATCATGGCGCGCGCCGCCGCCTGGGCGCAGAACACGGAGCCCTTGAGGTTGACCGCGATCATCCGGTCCCAGTCCGCCTCGGCCATGTCGAGGAAGCGGACGCGGGGGAAGATCCCGGCATTGTTCGCCAGGACGTCGATCCGCCCCAACTCGGCCACGGCGCGCTCCACCAGCATGCCCGGCACGCCGGCTGCCGCGACATCGCCCTGCAGCAGCGCGACGCGCCGGCCCTGCGCGCGCACCGCCTCGGCCGCCGCGCCGGCGGCGACGGCGTCATCGAGCCAGTTGATCGCGACCTCGTAGCCCGCGGCGGCAAAGGCGATGGCCGCGGCGCGCCCGATGCCCTGCTGCGCGCCGGTCACCAGGACCACCCGCCCGCGCTGCGTCATCGGTTCGGCTCCTCCGGCAGAGGTGGCGCCAGCTTAGGCGGACTCCCGGTCGCTTTCCCAGGCCCGTGGCGGCGCCGCAGCGGTGTCCGCCGCGCGGGACGCGGCGCGCCTTCCTTCCGTGGCGCAGGACCTTCGCGGCAGGGGGCGAAGGCTTGCCGGCCGGGCCGCCCGGTGCTCCGCTGCGCCCGCGATGACGAATCCGACGCCTGGCGCGCCGAGCGCCTTCCCTTCGCCGCAGGGCGGACCGGGGTCCGATGCTGCGGCCCTGTTTTCCCTGGCCGGCCGGATCGCCCTGGTCACCGGCGCCTCGGGCGTGCTCGGCACGCACTTCGCCCGCGTGCTGCACGCGGCGGGCGCGGCCGTCGTGCTGGCGGCCCGCCGCACCGAGGCGGTGGCCGCGCTGGCTGCCGCGCTGGGCCCGGAGCGCGCCCTCGCGGTGCCGCTGGACGTGACCGACCCGGCCTCGGTCGCGGCTGCCTGCGACATGGCCGAGGCGCGGTTCGGCGCGCCCTGCGACGTGATCGTCAACAACGCCGGGGTGGCGGTCACCAGGCCCCTGCTCGAGCAGAGCGTCGAGGACTGGGACCGGGTGCTCGACGTGAACCTGCGCGGATGCTTCCTCGTCGCCCGGGAGGCGGCGCGCCGCCTGGTCGCGGCACGGCGGCCGGGGACGATCGTCAACATCGCCTCGGTGCTGGGCGAGCGCGTGATCGCGGGCGTTGCCGGCTACACCGCGGCGAAGGCGGGGCTGATCCATCTGACGCGGCAGCTCGCGGTGGAGCTGGCGCGCTACGGGATTCGCGCCAACGCGCTGGCGCCGGGCTACGTCGCGACGCCGCTGAACGCCGACTTCTTCGCCTCGGAGGCCGGCCAGGCGATGATCCGCCGCATCCCGCAGCGGCGGCTCGGCCGGCCCGAGGACCTCACCGGACCGCTGCTGCTGCTCGCCTCCGAGGCCGGGGCGCACATGACCGGCGCGGTCCTGACCGTGGATGGCGGGCATTCGGTGAACCCGCTCTGACGTCCGGACGCGCCCGGCGGCGCGCCGCGGCCCGGACCGCCGCCCGCATCACGCGTCGCCGGGCGCGGCGCGCTGGCGGGCCTGGCGCAGGCGCCAGACCATCCGGCAGAGGGCGACGAAGGTTTCGGCGTCCTCCTGCCAGATGGCGAGGCTGTCGCGCGGGGGACGGCCGCGCCGCTGAGGGGGCAGCGCGATCGTCGGCTCGGGCCGGTCCGCGAGCAGTCGCTCGGCCAGGCCCAGGAGCCGCTCGGCGACCACGAGATCCCCGTTGCGGCAGGCGGCCTGGCAGGCATCGAGGACGCGGGCCACGAGCCGGCGGCCCGGAGGGCGCGGCCGCGGCAGCGCTAGCCACGCTCCCCCGCTGGGAGCAGGCGTGGAAAAATTACCGGGGCCGCCAAGGGGTGCCGACCGGCAGCGGGGATGGTCGCCGGGAGCGGGCCGGGGAGTGCGTTCGGCGCGCCCGTCCGCAGAAAGGCCGTCGCGCACGGTCGCGCTCGTTGGAGACTCGGCCTCCGGCATCATGGCGGCGTCTCCGGCCATGAGTCTGGTCCTCCGGCTCTGACCGAATTCCAGGATGACGCGGCCGGCCGATTTGGTCACGGAAAATTTATCAAGAAACGGATTTTTCTCTGGAAGAAATTTTCGTTCAACGGGCTGGGGCAGCGAGTGGGGCGTGGAGTGGGGCGTGGGGCAGGCGGTCGCCTGACTCCTACGCGGCCGGTCTCCGGGGCTGCGGCGATCGAAAACGTCGGGCGGACCGCTCCCTGCGCGGGCCCAGCCGCGCCGATCTCGGCCACGCTCTGGCGCAGCCGGCGCGCGTCCGCGGCGCCGGTCCGGGGCTTCCACGGGCGGATCCGCGGTTGCAGGCATTTGCCTTCCGGCCGAAGGCGTCGCGCCCCGCGGTCACGCCGAGAAGGGAAGACGTCGCCGAGGTCAGGCCGCCTCGCCGAGGGCGCCCGCGATCCAGTCCTTCAGCGCCCCCTTGGGCAGCGCGCCGACCTTGGTGTCCACCGGCTTGCCGTCCTTGAACAGGATCAGCGTGGGAATGCCGCGCACGCCGTACTCGTTCGGCGTCACCGGGTTGTCGTCGATGTTCACCTTGGCGACGGTGAGACGCCCCTGATACTCGCGCGCGATCTCGTCCAGGATCGGTGCGATCATGCGGCAGGGGCCGCACCATTCGGCCCAGAAGTCCACCAGAACCGGGCCGGGGGCCTCCAGCACCTCCTGGCGGAAGCTGTCGTCGGTGACCGGCTTGGTCAGCTCACTCATCGCGCGTCTCCTGGGCGGGCGCCGAGGACTCGGCCGGCCCGCGGGCAGGATGAAAGTCGGCGCGCCGGCACCGCGGGTCAAGCGCCGGCCGCGGCCCGAGCCATCGCCATGCGGAACGTGCATGGCGGCGGAACGGCTGCGCCCGGGCGCCAGCCGGCTCAGACCGGCGCATGGCGGTCGAGCAGCGCGTCCGGCAGCCGCATCAGGCGAGCGCCGTAGGTCCAGACCAGGGCGCACTCCACCGACCGGCCCGGGAAGGCCGCGCGCAGCACGGCGCGATAGGCCGCCATCTGGCGCAGGTAGAGCGCGGGGACATCCTCGATGCGCGCCGGCGGCGGCCGGTTGGTCTTGTAGTCGAGCACCAGCACCCGGCCCGGCGTCACCACCAGCCGGTCCACCTGGCCGGCGATCAGCCGCCCGCCGACGCGGCCGGCGATCGGCGCCTCGGCCAGGCTGCCGGGGCCGAAGGCGACGGCCATCTCGCTCTGGCGCAGCAGGGCGAGCACCTCTTCGAGCGTCTCGCGCTGCTCCTCCGCGCTCAGGCCGTGGCCGGGGCGGGCGAGGAACTTGCGCGCGGCGGCCGCCCGCTCGGCCGGCGGGTGGTCGGGGAGGTGCTGCAGCAGGGCGTGGACGAGCTGGCCGCGGCGGAAGCGCCGGCCGGCGGGGTCGGCCCGGCCGTGCGGGGCGGCGGCCGGCGCCTCGCGCTCGCCGGGCAGGGCCGAGGGGGCGATCGCCGTCTCGGCCGCCTCGGGCGGCGCCGGCCGGTGGGCCCAGCCGGGCAGCGGCGCCGCCGCCGCGGCCTCGGCGGCGAGGGGGCGCCGGCGCTCGAAGGGGGGGACCTCCTGCGGGCAGGCGAGACGGAGCAGGGGATCGTCGGCGAAGCGGCAATCGGCGGGGGCGCCGAAGCGCGCCGGCTCGAAGGGCAGCTCCGCCACGCCGGCGAGCCGGCGGAAGCCGGCGGCGATCAGGTCGTACCAGCAGCCGGCGGGCCGCTTCTTCTTCTGCCAGCCGCAGACCAGCAGCCGGTCCTCGGCGCGGGTCAGGGCGACGTAGAGCAGCCGGTGCTCCTCCTCGGCGCGCTTGCGCTTCTCCGCTTCGAGCAGCGCGGCGTAGGCGGGCGCGTGGTGCTCCTTGCGCGGCGCCCAGAGCGGCAGGCCGTCCGCGGTCCAGCGCACGATGGAGTCGTCGCGGCCGGCGGCGACGGTATCGGGCAGGATGACGACCGGCGCCTCCAGCCCCTTGGCGCCGTGCACGGTCATGATGCGCACGGCGTCGGCGGAGGACTCCGCCTCGCGCTTCACCTCCGCGCCGCCCTGGCGGAGCCAGTGGGCGAATCCCTGGAGGCTCGGCGGATGGGCGCGCTCGTAGGCGAGGGCGGCGTTGAGGAACTCGTCCACCGGGTCGGCCGCGTCGGGGCCGAGGCGGGCGAGGAGCTTGGCGCGGCCGCGGTGCTCGCCGAGCACCTCGGCGAACAGGGCATGCGGCGTGATCAGGTCGGCGCGCGCCATGAGGCGCGCGATCCAGTCCGCGGCCGCGGCGAGGCGCGGCTGCTCCGCCGAGCCGCGATAGGCGCGCAGCGCCTCCCACAGCGAGCCAGGGCGGTTGTGGGCGAGGGCGAAGAGCTCGTCCTCGGTGAGGCCGACCAGCGGGCTCTTGAGCAGCGCGGCGAGCTGGAGGTCGTCCTCCGGCAGCAGCAGCACGTCGGCGAGCGCCAGCAGGTCCTGCACGGCGATCTGCTCGACCAGGGCGATGCGGTCGGGACCGCCGACGGGGACGTTGCGCTCCTTCAGCGCGCGCACGAGGCGCGGGACGAAGCCGCCGGTGCGGCGGCGGACGAGGACGAGGATGTCGCCCGGCCGCATCGGGCGCCCGCGGGCGGGCAGCGGCTCGCCCTCGCGCAGCCAGGCGGCGATGCGGGCGGCGAGGGCCTCGGCGAGCAGCGCCTCGGGGCCGGCGGCGTGGCGCGGCGGCTCGTCCGGCACCTCCCAGGGCGGGGGGTCCTCGACCTCGGCGGCCTCCAGCATCGGCCAGAGCTCGACGGCGCCGGCCTGGCCGACGCGGTCGGGGCGGTGGCGCAGGCGCTCGCCCTCGCCGACCACGCCCGCCCGCGCCTCGCCCTCGGCGAAGACGGCGTCCACCAGCGCGAGCACCGGGGCGGTGGAGCGGAAGGAGACGTTGAGCTGCACCTCGCGCAGCTCCCTGCCGAGGGCGGCGCAGGCGCGGCCGAAATGCGCGCGCCAGGTGGCGAAGCCGGTCGCGTCGGCGCCCTGGAAGCCGTAGATGGACTGCTTCACGTCGCCGACCGCGAAGACGGTGCGCGGGCGGGGCGCCGGCGGATCGGCGGCGTCGCCGTCGCGGCGCCCGGGCGCGCCGGCGAAGGGGCGCGCGCCCTCGCCGGCGAAGAACTCCTCGGTCAGCGCGGCGGCGATGCCCCACTGCGCCGGGTTGGAGTCCTGCGCCTCGTCCAGCAGCACGTGGTCGAGGCCGCCGTCGAGCTTGAACAGCACCCAGGCGCTGCCGGGGTCGCGCAGCACCGCCTCGGCGCGGGCGATCAGGTCGTCGTAGTCGAGCAGGCCGCGGTGGCGCTTGCGCGCCTCGTAGCCCTCGAGGACGGGCTGGGCGAGGCCGAGCAGGGCGGAGGTGGCGGCGAGCAGCCGGCAGGCGCGGCGGCTGGCCTCGACCGCGAGAATGCGCTGCGCCTCGGCCTGCATCGCGGCGACGATCTCGGCGTGGCGCGCGCCGACCTGCCTCGTGCAGAGCGTCGCGCGCGGCGTCCCGTCCTGGGTGAGGAAGATCGCGCACCACTCGTCCCAGCGCGCGGCGCGCTGCTCGCGCGGCAGTTCGAGCCAGGCGAGCATCCGCTCCGCCCGGGCGCGGTCGTTGTCGTTGCGGCTCGCCTGCTTGAGGCGGGCGGCGGCGAGCAGCCCGGCGTCGTTCGCGTCGCAGGCGGCGGCGATCAGCGCCTTCTCGTCGGCGGCCTCGGCGAGCGCCAGGTGCCGCGCCAGGGCGGCGCGCAGTCCGGCGAGGCCCTGCGCGCGGGCGAGCGCCGCGGCGAGCCGCCCGCGTTCGCCGGCCAGTGCCGCGACCAGCCTGGAGAAGTCCTCCGGCGGCACCAGCTCGGCCAGCGCCTGCAGCGCCTCCGCATGGTGGCCGGGCGCGCCGAGCACCGCCTCGCGCGCCTCGGCGAGCAGGGCGCGGGAGTCCGCCTCCTCGGCCACGCCGAATTGCGGCGGCAGGCCGGCCTCCAGCGGGAAGGCGCGCAGCAGCGACTGGCAGAAGGCGTGGATGGTCGAGATGCGCATCCCGCCCGGCAGCTCCAGCACCCGCGCGAACAGCTCGCGCGCATGGCGCAGGCGGCGGGCGTCGGGCGCGGCGCCGGTCAGCGCCGCGAGGTGGCGGGCGAGCGTCCCGTCGTCGGCGACCGCCCACTCGCCGAGCCGCTTGGCGAGGCGCGTCGCCATCTCCGCCGCCGCCGCCTTGGTGAAGGTGAGGCAGAGGATGCGGTTCGGCGGCTGGTCCTGCTCGAGCAGCAGGCGCAGCACGCGGTCGGTCAGCACCTTGGTCTTGCCCGAGCCGGCGGAGGCGCCGACCCAGGCGGAGACGGCGGGATCGGAGGCGAGGGCCTGGGCGATCTCCGCCTGCTGGCGGGGGCTGATGTCGGCGGTCATGGCGCGCCGCCGCTTCCCTCGGCGCCCGCGTCCTCGGCGCCGGCCCATTCGGCGACGCGGGCGAGGTGGTCGTAGTCGCCGGAGCGCGACGGGCGCCCGGGATGCGGGTGCGAGGGAAAGGCGGTGTCCCCGCGCAGCAGGAAGCGCTCGGCGAGGGCGGCGGCGGCGGCGAGGCTGCGCTCGGCGAGTTCCTCCACCTCTGCCGCGCCGGCGCGCACGCCCTGCACCTCGCCGGCATCCGGCCCGCCGGAGACGCGCCAGTATTCGAGCCGCTCCACCGGCCGCGGCGGCAGGCCGCGGAAGGCGCCCCGCAGCGCCATCGCCGCCTCGAGCGGGAGCTGCGGCTGCGAGCCGTCCTCGACGGCGGCGGCCTTCGGCAGCTTGCCGGTCTTGTAGTCCACGACGACGAGGCGGCCGTCGGCCTGCTCGTCAATGCGGTCGGCGCGGGCGATCAGGGTCACCGCGCGGTCGCCGCGGCGGGCGAGGATGATGCGCCCCTCGGCCTCGACCAGGCTGCGGCGGATGGCGTTGGCGGCGCGGCGCGGCGCCTCCTGCGCCACCACGAAGTCGCCGATGCGGGCGAGGCGCGGGCGCCAGAAGGCGGCGAGGGAGGGCGGCGCGCCGGCCTGCGCCAGCGCCGCCTCCGCTGCCTCCGCGAACCACTGCCGCGCGGTCGCCTCGCCGGGCCAGGCGCGGGCGTCGTCGAGACGATGGATGAAGTGCGCCAGCGCGGCGTGGACCAGCGTGCCGTACTCGGCGCGCCCGACGTCGGCCTCCAGCGCGTCGAGCGGGAACAGCTTCAGCACGCGCCTGGCGTAGATCGCGTAGGGGTCGGCGAGCAGCGTCGCGACGTCCGACAGCGGGAGCTCCGTCGGCCGCGCGGCGAGCGGCGGCCTCGGCGCCGGCCGCTCGCAGGGCGCGACCCGCGCCGGCTGGTCGAGCTGCGCCGCCCAGGCGGCGGCCGGCGAGGCGGGGAGCGCAAGCCCGCCCTGGCCGGCGAGGAAGGTCTCGATGCGGGTGAGCCAGCGCGCCGGCACGGTCGGGCTGCCGCCGCGCTTGGCGGCGCGGGTCAGCACGGCGGTCGGCGCGGCGCAGGCGGTGAGGAGGAAGTCGGCGCAGACGCGGCCGATGCGGGCCTCCGGCTCCGGCAGGCCGAACGCCTTGCGCATCGGCCGGCTCATCCAGGGGCCGGGGTCGGTGGCGAGCGGCCAGACGCTCTCGTCGAGCGCGCCGAGCACGACGCGGTCGAAGGAGAGGAGGCGGGCCTCGAGCAGGCCGAGGATCTCGACGCGCGGATGCGGGCCGCCGTCGCGCCCCTTGCTGGCGCGCACGGACCGCGCGGCGACGCCGGCGAGCGCGGCGTCGAAGAGGGCGGGATAGGCGGAGGGCGCGATCGGCGGCAGCTCGGCGAAGGCCGGGGCGAGGGCGGCGAGGTGGCAGGCGAGCGGCTCGCCCTCCTCGCCGGCGTAGAGGCGCAGGCCGCCCGGTTCGGTCTCGGTCGCCGCCAGCGCCTCGGCGGCGGCGAGGTGGGCGGCGAGGAGGTCGCCGGGCGGGCGCGCCGGCGCGTCCTCGAGCGCGGTGAAGCCGCCGAGGGCGCGGGCGAGGGCCTCGAGCAGGGCGTTGGCCTGGGCCAGGGCCTCGGCGTCGCGCTCGCCGCGGAGGACGGCGGAGGTGGCGTCGCGCAGGCCCTCGACCCCCGGCGCCGGGCGCGGGCCGCGCAGGACGCGGCGCTCCAGGAGCCGCGCCGCGGCGAGCCAGGCGCCGCGCTCCATCCCGCCGGCGCAGAGCGGATGCTTGAGCACGGAGAGCAGCGGCACCGGCGCGAAGCGCTCCGCGACCATGCGCGCGACCAGGCGGAGGAAGGCGCCGGCGGGGGTCTCGGCCAGCGGCTCGCCGGCGGAATCGTCGGCGACGATGCCGTGGCGGGCGAGCTCGGCGGAGACGCGGCGGGCGAGGTCGCGGTCCGGCGTGACCAGGGCGGCGCGGGCGCGGGGGTCCTCCAGCGCCTCGCGCAGCAGCAGGGCGATCGCCACCGCCTCCTGCTGCGCGTCCGGGGCGGCGAGCAGCGAGAGGCCGTCGAGACCGGGGCGCCAGTGCTCCGGCTCGCGCCTGGTCCAGGCGCTCATGCCCTCGGGCGGGCGCAGCGCCATGCCGAGCAGTTCCGGGCGCCGCTCGGGCGCGGCGCGGCGGGTGACGCGTTCGCAGCCGGGCCAGGTGCGGATGCGGTCCTGCTCCGCGCCGATCGCCTCGAGCAGCCGCGCCTGGGAACAGAAGGGGTGGGTGGGAGCGTTCTTGATCGCGTCCCACACCTCGCCCCGGGTGCGCCGGTCCACGCCGTGCAGCACCACCGCGCCGCGCGGCAGCTGCGCCACCACCTCGAGCAGCGCCGCCGCCGCAGGGATGGTGCCGCCGACGCCGATGCCGGCGGCGATGACCCAGTGCTCCGGCGGGTCGCGCTCCCACGCCTCGGCCTGGGCCTGCAGCGCCTTGACGCGGCGGACGCCGACATCGAGCAGGCCCTGCTCGCGCAGCCAGCCGTTCCACTGCGCGACGACGCCGCGCAGGAAGGTCAGGGTGATCTGCCAGTGGCGCGCATGCTCCTCCGGCACGAGCCTGGCGAGCCGGTCGAGCCAGCGGTCGGCGAACAGCTCCGGCGAGACGGTGGCGAGCATGCCGAGGTCGCGCTCCTCCAGCGCGATCTCGTCGAGCAGGGTGGCGAGCGCGCCGGCGAGGCCCCAGGCCTGTTCCGGCGTCGCCGGGCCGCCGTGGCGCTGCGGCAGGCGCATCACGAATCCGGTCAGCACCGACTGGCGCCGCAGCGGCTCCACCGCCGGCGGCAGGTCGAGCAGGACGGGGAGCGCCAGCTCGTCCGCGTCCTCCGTGGAGAGGCCGGCGAGGGCGCGCATGCGCGGCAGCAGCATCGCCCGGTCCGCATCCTCCGGCCGGCCGGGGCCGCCCGCGCCGCGCGCGGGCTGCGTCACGGCGAGGCGCAGGAACGCCTCGCGCAGGGCGCGGGCGGAGCGGCGGGTGGGGAGCAGGATGGTGGCGCGCGCCAGCGCCCCCGGCTCCTCGTCCTCGTGCAGCCGCAGCACGCCCGCGGCGAGGCAGTCGAGAAAGGGGAGATGCGCCGGGATGTCGTAGAGGCGCATCGTCGCGTCCGCGCGCGGCGCCATCAGAACGCCTTCCGCTCGAAGCCGGTGCGCAGCGCCTCCTCTGCCTGCGCGAGGTCGCGCGGGCGGGAGAGGTGGAACCACACGCCGTCGTGCACCAGGCCGTACAGCCGGCCGGCGGCGAGCGCCTTGTCGTAGACGAGGTTCAGGCTGAAGGGCTCGTCCGCCGGCGTGTTCCGGAACAGGCCGGGCGAGAGGATCTGCACGCCGCCGAAGAGATAGGGCGCGACTTCGCGCTCGCGCGGCCGGCGCAGCTTGCCGAAGGGATCCATCAGGAAGTCGCCCCGGCCGACCTCGCCCTCGACCTGGGTCGTGCGCACCAGGAGCAGCAGCGCGTCCATCGCCGCCGGGTCGAAGGCGGCGGCGAGGCGCCGCAGCGCCGACGTCGGCCCGTCGAGCCAGAAGGCGTCGCCGTTGACCACGGCGAAGGGCCCGCCGCCGAGATGCGGCAGGGCGCGCCGCACCCCGCCGCCGGTCTCGAGCGGCCGCTCGTCCTCGCGCTGGAGCAGGATGCAGGGATCGCCGCGGGCGGCGAGGGCGGCGGCGATCTGGTCGGCGAACCAGTGGGCGTTAACGACGACGCGCTCCACCCCGGCCGCCTCCAGCCGGTCGAGCGCGTGGTCGAGCAGGCTGCGGCCGCCGAGCGGCAGCAGCGGCTTGGGTCGCCCCTCGGTCAGCGGGCGCATCCGCGTCCCGAGGCCGGCGGCGAGCACCATCCCGTGCGTCAGCGCGATCACGCGGCGGCCTCCAGGCAGGCGGGGTTGCCGCGCAGCGCCGGCGGCACATGCGCCTCGAGGAAGGCGGCGAGCGGCGCCGTCGCCGGATGCCGCAGCGCGCGCTCGAGCAGCGCCCAGGTGCGCGGTGCATGGACCAGGTAGCGCGGCTTCGCGTCGCGCCGCGCGAGCCGCACCCAGAGCGCGGCGACGCGCAGGTGCCGCTGCGCGGCGCAGGCGGCCATGGCGGCCTCGAACGCCTCGCTGTCCAGCGCCGGCCCGCGCAGGGCGAGGTAGCGCGCGACCGCCGCCTGCCGCGCCGCCTCCGGCACGTCGCGCCGCGCGTCCTCGACCAGCGAGACGAGATCGTAGGCGGGATGCCCGCGCGCCGCGTCCTGGAAGTCGAGGATGCCGGTGCGGCGCGGGCCGTCGCGGTCGGGCAGGCGCATCAGGTTGGCGGCGAAGAAGTCGCGGTGGACGAAGCCGCCGGCGCCGTCGAAGGGCGCGAGCATGGCGCGCAGCGCGGCGTCGAAGGCGGCGCGCACCTCCGCCGCGGGCGGCGCGCCGAAGACGGCGGGCCACCACCAGTCGAGGAAGGTGGCGGCGGCGAGGCGGGCCATGCCCGCCGCATCCCACGCCGGCAGGTCCGGCGGGGGCGGCGCCGCGTGCAGGGCGGCGAGCGCCTCCGCGGCCTCGGTGTAGAGCGCGACCGGATCGGCGGCGCCGGCATCGAGCAGCGCCGCGTGGGTGGCGTCGCCGAAATCCTCGAGCAGGAGGAAGCCCACCGCCTCGTCCGCCGCGATCACCGCCGGCGCGGAGAGGCCGAGGCCGGCGATATGGCGGCCGACGCTGAGGAACGGCCTGACGTCCTCGGGCGGCGGCGCGTCCATCAGCAGCGCCGGCACCGGGCCGCCGCGCAGGCGGACATAGCGCCGGAAGCTGGCATCGGCGGGCAGGGGCTCGCGCCGCGCCGCGCCGAAGCCGTGCGCGGCGAGGAAGGCGGCGGCGGCGTCCTCCCGCCCGCTCATGACGCAAGCACCCGCCGCAGCCGCTCCGCCGGCCAGCCGGAGAGGGTCGCCACGCGCTCCTCCTCGCCCGCGCCCGGGGCGAGGGCGACGCGCAGCGCGCCCTCCGGCGCGAGCGGGCCGAGCCGGTCCGGCCATTCGACCAGCACGATCCCCTGCCGCGCCTCCTCCCAGCCGAGCTCGGCCAGCTCCTCCGGCCCGCGCAGGCGGTAGAGGTCGAAATGCCAGATGGTCCCGGCCCCTTGCGGAAGGTCGTAGTGCTGCACCAGGGTGAAGCTCGGGCTCGGGACCTCGAGCGCCGGATCGCCGGTGGCGGCGCGCAGCAGGGCGCGGGCGAACTCGCTCTTGCCGGCGCCGAGGGGGCCCTCCAGCAGTACCGCATCGCCCGGGCGCAGCGCCGGTGCGAGCCGCGCCGCCAGCGCGCGGGTCGCCGCCAGGTCGGAAAGATGCACCGTGAACCGGTCTCCCATCGCTCGCGTCACCCGGGCGGGTCCCTTCGCAACCAGAGCGCGCATCCCGGTCCGGAGATCGGACCCGCCGGTTGCCGACTCGGCGGCGGCGCGGTCCCGTCCGGAGTGTGCCTTCCGCCCGGGCCGTTCCTCAAGGCATGCGTTCCGGCTTTGATCCCCCTTGCGGGTCGTCTATCAGGCCGGGCGGAAAAAGGGGAGTGACCATGCCCGCAACGGTCGAGACCGATGTCGCCATCATCGGCGCCGGGCCGGTCGGCCTGTTCGCCGTCTTCGAATGCGGCATGCTGCGCATGCGCTGCGCCGTGGTGGACGCGCTCGACGCGATCGGCGGGCAGTGCACCGCGCTCTACCCGGAGAAGCCGATCTTCGACATCCCGGCGCACCCGCAGATCGGCGCCGCGGAGCTGATCGAGCGGCTGGAGCGCCAGGCCGCCCCCTTCACGCCGATCTACCTGCTCGGGCGGCGCGTGGAGAGCCTGCGCGCGGAGGGCGGCGGCTTCGTGCTCGGCACCACGGCGGGCGACGCGATCCGCTGCAAGGCGGTGGTGATCGCGGCCGGCGCCGGCGCCTTCGGGCCGAACCGGCCGCCGCTCGCCGGGCTCGAGGAGTTCGAGGCGAGCGGCGCGGTGCGCTACCTGGTCACGCGGCGCGAGGACTTCCGCGGCAAGCGCGTGGTGATCGCGGGCGGCGGCGATTCGGCGGTGGACTGGGCGCTGTCGCTCAAGCAGGTCGCGGCGCGGGTGACGGTGGTGCACCGCCGGCCCAAGTTCCGCGCCGCGCCGGAGAGCGCGGCGCAGCTCGAGGCGGCGGCGGCGCGGGGCGAGCTCGATCTCGCCATTCCCTACCAGCTGCAGGCGCTGGAAGGCGAGAGGGGACGGCTTTCCTTCGTTGTGCTGGCGACGCTGAAGGGCGAGACGAAGCGGGTGGAGGCCGATCACCTTCTGGCCTTCTTCGGCCTCTCCATGGACCTCGGGCCGATCGCCCGCTGGGGCCTCGCGCTCGAGCGCCATCACGTCCGGGTGGACCCGGCGACCTGCGAGACGAGCCTGCCGGGCGTGTACGCGATCGGCGACGTCGCGACCTATCCGGGCAAGCTCAAGCTGATCCTGCAGGGCTTCTCCGAGGCGGCGATGGCCGCGCACGCCATGTACCCCCGGGTCTTCCCGGGCCAGGCGCTGCACTTCGAGTACTCGACGTCGAAGGGCGTGCCCCTGGCGAGCGCGCCGGGCGGGCAGGCAGGCATGGCGGCGCCGGCAGGGAATTAGGGCCGGGCGCGGACGGGCGACGCGGCCGGGAGCGGGACTCGGCGCTCCGGACGCGCGGTCGCGCGGCGCCCCCGCCCGCCGCTCTTCGCCGCTTCGCGAGAACGGCCCAGGGGCGGGCCCCGCCGCATCCGGAACCGGGGGCGGCGGGAGGGGCCGGGCGCCGCGCCCGCGGGGACGCTCAGCGGTGGCGCGCCCCCGCCAGCCCGAAGCGGCCCTGCAGCCGCAGGAGGCCCAGCAGGGCCGCCGCCGCGAAGGCCGCGCCGGCCAGGAAGGTGGCCCGCGGCCCCGCCGCGTCCCACAGCGCGCCGGCGAGGACGCTGGCCGCCAGCAGCGCCGCGCCGCCGACCAGGTTGAACAGGCCGAAGGCGGTGCCGCGCAGCTCTGCCGGCGCGGCATCGGCGACCAGCGTCGCGAGCAGCCCCTGGGTCAGCCCCATGTGCAGCCCCCACAGCGCCACGCCGAGCGCGATGCCGGCGAGCCCGCCCGCCGCGGCGAGGATCAGGTCGGCGGCGATCAGCACGCCGAGGCCGAGCGCGAGCAGCCGGCCGCGGTCCATGCGGTCCGCGAGCACGCCGGCCGGATAGGCCGAGAGCGCATAGACCGCGTTCATCAGCACGAGCACCGCCGGCACCAGCGCGAGGGCGAGGCCGGCCTCCTGCGCGCGCAGGATCAAAAAGGCCTCGCTGAACCGCGCCAGCGTGAACACGGCCGAGACCGCGAGCACCCACCAGTAGGCGGCCGGCAGCCGGGCGAGCTCGGCGCGCGAGAGCGGCGCACGCACCTCGCGCAGCCCCGCCGGCCGCGCGGGCTCGGGCACCGCCAGCACGATCAGCGCGAAGGCGGCGAAGGCCGGCAGCACCGCGGCCCAGAAGACCAGGGTGAAGTCGTCCCCCGTCGCCCACATCAGGCCGATGGCGAGCAGCGGCCCGAGGAAGGCGCCGACGGTGTCGAGCGACTGGCGCAGGCCGAAGGCGGCGCCGCGCAGCGCGGGCGGCGTCAGGTCGGCCACCAGCGCGTCGCGCGGCGCGCCGCGGATGCCCTTGCCCACGCGGTCCACGAACCGCGCCGCGACCAGCCAGCCGACCGTCCCGGCCAGCGGGAAGACCGGCTTGGTGAGCGCGGCCATGCCGTAGCCGGCGGCGGCGAGCAGCTTGCGCTTGCCCAGCCGGTCCGACAGCGCGCCGGAGAAGACCTTGGTGACCGCCGCCGTCGCCTCGGCGATGCCCTCGATCACGCCGACCGCCAGCGTCGAGGTGCCGAGCGCGACGACGAGGTAGACGGGCAGCAGCGCATGGATCATCTCCGAGGAGACGTCCATCAGCAGCGACACGAAGCCGAGCGCCCAGACGCCGCGCGGGATCCGGCCCGGGGGCATGGTCAACCGCGCTCCCCGTCGTGGCCGAAGCGCACGCCCCGCATCGCCTCCGGCATGACGGGGCCTGGGCCGCACAGCGGCAACGCCGCGCCGGCGAGGCTTCCCGCGCGCGCCTTCGGCACGGTCGCTTCGGCGGGCGGCCGCCTCGCCTGCCCGCCGGATTTGCCTGGGAAGAGGCGCCGCAGGGTCGCGCGGGTGGTGATCGTCGTCATCGCCGTGTCCCCTCGGGACGGTTCGGGCACTGCGCCGGGAGGTGGCCGGCCCCCCGCGCGGCGCGCGCCGCCGCCTTGGCCGCGCCCTTGCGCCAGAGCTTGACCGAGGAGGCGAGCAGGATCGCGCCGAGGACCAGCTTGAGCGCCGCGCTCGGCACGAAGGGCAGCAGCGCCGCGCCCGCGAAGGCGCCGGCCACCGAGCCCGCCGCCATCGGCGCGCCGATCCGGAGCACGGCCGCGCGGTCGCGATAGCCGCCGGCGCGGGCGTGGCGGAGCACGCCGACGGCCACCGCGGGCAGGCTGATGATCAGGCTGGCGGTGCCGGCGGTGCGGATGTCCACCCCGAAGCCGAAGATCAGCGTCGGGATGATCAGTTCGCCGCCCGCCACGCCGAGCAGCGAGGAGACGAGGCCGATGCCAGCCCCCGCCACGGCGCCGGCGGGCGCGCGCCACCATCCGCCCGGTTCCGCGCCGGGAGGCAGCGCGTCGCCCGCCGCCGCCTCGGCCAGCAGCAGCGCGCCGATGGCGGCGAGCAGCGCGGCGATGATGCGGGTCAGCCGCAGCGCGTCGAGGCGCGCGAGCAGGCCCGCGCCGAACCAGGCCGCCGTCAGGGCGGCGAGCAGGAGCGCCAGGATCTCCGGCCAGTGCCCCGCGAGCGCCGGGAAGGACGCGAAGCCGAAGCGCGCGACGGCCGAGGCGGCCAGCGTCGCGAGGCTCATCAGCAGGTTCAGCCGCACCGCCTGGTGCGCCGCCAGGGCGAAGAGGCCGAGCAGGACCGGCAGGCGGAACTCCGCCCCGCCGAGGCCGATCAGGCCGCCCAGCGTGCCGATCGCGGCGCCCCAGCCGAGCGCCGGGAGGGGCGAGGCCCTCACCGCGAGGCCCGGCGCGCCATGGCGTGGATCCCCTCCCGGAGCAGGGAGACGGTGCAGGCCTCGCCCGGCGCGAGGCCGTTGCGCCGGGCGGCGTGCAGCGGCAGCGAGAAGGCGAGCGTCCCGCCCTCCGGGTCGCCGACGTCGAGCGTGACCTCGGCCTTCTCGCCCATCGCCAGCAGGTCGCGGACGCGGCCGGGGACCGGGTTCTCCCGCTCGCCGAGCGAGGGCCGCCCGCGCCGGTGCAGGACGATGGCGGAGGGCGGCACCATCCAGTCCACGGTCTCGCCCGCGGCGAAGGCCGGGGCGTAGGCCGCCTCCAGCACCCGCCCGCCCCAGCGGAGGAAGGTGACGCCGGCGGCCGCGTCGTGGCGCTCGATGGTGCCGCGGAACAGGTTGCGCAGGTCGAGCAGCCGCGCGACCTCGGCGGAGGCGGGCCGCGCCAGCATCTCCGCCGGCGCCGCGGTCTGCAGCCCGCGCCCGCGGTGCATCAGGCACATGCGGTCGGCGAGCGCGAGCGCCTCGTCGAGGTCGTGGGTCACCAGCAGGATGGGGATGGAGAGGCTGCGCCGGAGCGCGGCGAGCTCGGACTGCAAACGGCGCCGGGTGGCGCGGTCCACGGCCGAGAAGGGCTCGTCCAGCAGCAGCACCGCGGGATCGCGCGCGAGCGCGCGGGCCACGGCGACGCGCTGCTGCTGGCCGCCGGAGAGCTCGGCGGGGCGGCGCTCCTCGAGGCCGGCGAGGTGCACGAGAGCGAGCAGCGCGCGGGCGCGGGACTCCCGCTCGCGCCGCGGGCGGTGGCCCATCGCCGCGACGAGATTGCCGAGGGCGGTCATGTGCGGGAACAGCGCGTAGTCCTGGAAGACCAGGCCGGCGGCGCGGCGATGCGCGGGCAGGTCGGTCCCCGCGGCGCTGTCGAACCAGACCGCCGCCCCGACGCGGACGGTGCCGCGGGCGGCGCGGTGCAGCCCGGCCACGCAGCGCAGCGCGGTGGACTTGCCCGCGCCGGACGGGCCGACAAGCGCGAGCAGCTCGCCCGGCGCGCAGGCGAAGGCGAGGTCGAGCGGAATCGGCCCCTCGGCGCCGAGGCGCACCTCGAGCCCCGCCGCCCGCGCCGCGGCCGCCCGCTCCGTCACGCCCGCCGCCCCCTCAGGCATCGCGCGTCCGGCGGCCGACGCGGCGCGAGAGGGTGTTGGCGAGGCCGAGCGCGGCGACGGAGACCGCGAGGAGCGCGGCCGACATGATCCCGGCGCCACGCTCGTCGAAGGCCTGTACCCGGTCGTAGATGGCGATGGCGATCGTCTGCGTCTCCCCCGGGATCGCGCCGCCGACCATCAGGACCACGCCGAACTCGCCGAGCGTGTGGGCGAAGGTGAGCACGGCCGCGGTGGCGATGCCCGGCCAGGCGAGCGGCAGCTCGACGGCGAGCAGCACCCGCCAGGGCGGCATGCCGGAGACCGCCCCGGCCTCGCGCACCCGCGGCGGCACGGCGGCGAAGGCATTCTGCACCGGCTGCACCGCGAAGGGCAGGTTGACGATCACGCTCGCCAGCAGCAGCCCCTCGAAGGAGAAGGCGAGCCCGTGCCCGAACAGCCGCTCCCAGGCCCGGCCGAGCGGCGAGGGCGCGCCGAAGGCGGTGAGCAGGTAGAAGCCGACGACGGTCGGCGGCAGCACCAGCGGCAGCGCCACCGCCGCCTCGACGAAGCCGCGGCCGGGAAAGCGGCGATAGGCCAGCACCCGGCCGAGCCAGACGGCGAGCGGCAGCAGCAGCGCGAGCGTCCAGAGGGCGAGCGCGACCGAGAGGCGGAAGGCGATCCAGTCCATCGCGACACCCTACTCGCCGGGGAGGACGAAGCCGTAGCGATGCATGATCGCGCGCGCCGCCGGCTCCTGCATATAGGTGTAGAAGCGTTCGGCGACCGGCCCGGCCCGGCGGGTCAGCGCCATGCGCTGGCGGAGCGGCTCGTGCAGCGCATCGGGCAGCAGGCGGAAGGCGCCGCGGCCGCGCATCGTCGGGGCGAGGACGAGGGAATAGGCGGCGATGCCGCCCTGGCTGCCGCCGGCGATGGCGAATTGCGTGGCCTGGGCGACGTTCTCGCCGAGCACCAGGTGCGGCTGCAGCCGCTCCCACAGCCCCGCCGCCCGCAGCGCCTGCTCGGCGGCGCGGCCATAGGGCGCGTGCTCGGGGTTGGCGATGGCGAAGCGGCGGATCCGGCCGGCCTCCAGCGCCGCGCGGAGGCCGTCGAGCCCGTCCTCGGCGCGGATCGGCGAGCCGGGCGGGACGAACAGCACGATCCGGCCGATCGCGTAGAGCGCGCCCGCATCGCGGGTGTGGCCGCCCGCGGCGAGGCGGAGGACGAAGGCCTCGTCGGCGGAGAGGAACAGCTCCACCGGACTGCCCTGCTCGATCTGGCGGGCGATGTTGCCGGAGGAGCCGAAGGACAGGCGCACCTCCTGCCCGGCCTCGGCGCGGAAGCGGGCGGCGATCTCGCCGAGGGCGAACTGCAGGTCCGCGGCGCCGGCGATCAGGGGCGGCGGCGCCTGCGCCCCCGCGCCGCCGGCCAGACCGCCCGGCAGCAGCCCGATGCCGGCGGCCACGGCGCGGCGGGAGAGGCGGGCGGCGGGCATGGCGGGGCGCTCCTTCGCTATCTTTTGCTGTAGATATCGGTGGGCGCGCCCGGCGGCAATCGCCTTCCCTGGCGGGGCGGTCGCGGCATGATGGCGTGCCGCCATGCCTCGCAAGCGCTCCCCCTCGTCCTCCGCCTCCGGCCGCCGCGCCATCACCCTCCGGCTGACGCTCAGCGACCGGGTCGAGTTCGGTCCGGGCAAGGCCGACCTGCTGGAAGCGATCCGCGACACCGGCTCGATCGCCGCGGCGGGGCGGCGCATGGGGATGTCGTACCAGCGGGCGCACGATCTGGTCTCCGCGCTGAACGCGGATTTCCAGGCGCCGCTGGTGGAGGCGGCCGCCGGCGGGACGCGCGGCGGCGGGGCGCGGCTGAGCGCGCTCGGCGAGGAAGTTCTGGCCGCCTATCGCGCGGTGGAGCGGGACGCTGCCGCCGCCGTGGCGGAGCGGCTGGCGTGGCTGCGGGGCAGGCTGCGGGGCGGGTGACCGTGCGCGGCGCCGCACTGCCTCCGTCTCGGCGGCGTCGGCGCGGCCGTTGCGGCATGCGGGGCCGGATCCGGGGTCCGGCATGCCTGGCGGGCGGCGATCGCGCGCTCCGCCCCAGGGTCTGCGCCCAATTGGCGTGGGTGCGGTGCGATGATTCGCCCTGCCCAACGGCGGGGGGATGGACCGTGTCGCGCCTGTTCGGGCTGAGCGACGTGCCGTGGGCGGCGAGCGAGCCGCATCCGGCGATGGTCCACACCGGGCCGCGGCGCGTGGACGACCGGCGGGGGATCGGCGGCATCGTGCACCGTTTCCGCGAAGGCTGCCGCTGGCGTGCCCTGCCGCCGGAATAGGGGCCATACGCCACCGTCTTCAACCGTTGGAACCGCTGGAGCCAACGCGGGCTCTGGCAGCGCATCCTCGCCGCCCTCGTCGCCTGCGCCGACCCGCCGCGGGGCGCGCCGATCGGCAGTGCCGCGGTGAAGGCGCACCGCTCGGCGGCCGGCGCGAAAGGGGGGGAAGGCGATGCCAGCCACCAGGCGATCGGCCGCTCGCGCGGTGGGCGCCCCGCCAGGGGCCACGCGCTCTGCGACGAGCAAGGCCGCCCGCACGCGATCCTGCCGACCGGCGGCAACGGCGCCGCCGTCACCGCCGCCGCCACGCCGGTCTCGGCTGTCGCCCCGCCCCGCGAACTCGTCGCCGACAAGGGCTGCGACGCCAACCGCCGGCGCCGCCGCGGCCATCCCCGGCACCTCGTCGCGCAAGGTTGCCTTCCCGCGCGACGCCGAACGCTACAGGCCCCGCA
>NZ_JAHZUY010000082.1 GCF_019458025.1 Caldovatus aquaticus
CGCGCCGCCGCCGGCGACCCGCCGGCCGGGACGGCGCCGCCGGGCGCGCCGCCGCCTTCCCCGCCGGAGCGCCGGCGGCGCCGGCGCCGCCGCGGCGGCCCGCTGCTCGGCCTGGTCCGCCTCCTCGTCGTGCTCGGCGGCGTGCTCGCCGTCGCCGGCGCGGCGGTCGGCTACGGGCTCTACCAGCGCATCGCGCAGGAGCTGCCGGACTACCGCTGGCTCGCCGACTACGACCCGCCGCAGATGAGCCGCATCTACGCCGCCGACTCCCGGCTGATGGCCGAGCTCGCGGCGGAGCGCCGGGTCTTCGTCCCGATCGAGGCGATCCCGCGCCGCGTCCAGCAGGCTTTCGTCTCCGCCGAGGACCAGCGCTTCTGGGAGCACCGCGGCGTGGACCCGATCGGCATCGTCCGCGCCGTGCTCACCAACCTGGACCGGCTGGGCAGCGGGCGGCGGCCGGTCGGCGCCTCCACCATCACCCAGCAGGTGGCCAAGAACATGCTGGTCGGCTCCGACCAGACCCTGCTGCGCAAGGCGCGCGAGGCGATCCTCGCGCTGCGCATCGAGCAGGCGATGCCGAAGAGCCGCATCCTGGAGATCTACCTCAACGAGATCTTCCTCGGCCAGCAGGCCTACGGGGTGGCGGCGGCGGCGCAGAACTACTTCAACAAGGGCCTCGACGAGCTGACCCTGGCCGAGGCCGCCTTCCTCGCCGCGCTTCCCAAGGGCCCCAACCTCTACAACCCCTTCCGCTACCCGGAGCGGGCGCTGGAGCGGCGCAACTGGGTGCTCGACCGCATGCTCGAGGACGGCGCCATCACGCCGGAGGAGGCGCGCGCCGCCAGGGCCGAGCCGATCGTCCCGCGCCCGACCCGCCGGCCCGACATGATCGCGGTCGGCCAGCACTTCACCGAGGAGGTGCGGCGCGAGCTGATCCAGCGCTTCGGCCCCGAGCAGACGGTGATGGGCGGCCTCGTGGTGCGCACCAGCCTCGAGCCCGCGCTGCAGGCGGCGGCGGAGAAGGCGCTGCGCGACGGGCTGATGGCCTACGACCGCCGCCGCGGCGGCTGGCGCGGGCCGGTGGCGCAGATCTCCTTCGCCGGCACCGAGTGGATGCCGGCGCTCGAGGCGGTGCCGCGCCCGCCCGGCATGCTGCCGGAATGGCGGCTGGCCGTCGCGCTCGAGGTGCGCGAGCGCGAGGCGCGGCTCGGCTGGCTGGAGCGGCCCGACCCGCGCGGCGCGCCGCAGCCGCGCCTCGGCACGCTCGCCCTCGACGCCGAGCTGCGCTGGGCGCGGCCGGTGCGCGACGGGCGGCCCGGGCCCGAGCCGACGCGGCTGTCGCAGGTGCTGCAGCCCGGCGACGTGGTGATGGTGGAGCCGCAGGCCGCCGCGGGGCCGCGCGCGGGCGCGGCGGCGGGGGGGGGGGGGGGGGGGGGGGCCCCCCCCCCCCGTGGGGGGGGGGGGGGGGGGCGCGACCCCGCGACCGGGCGGGTGATGGCGATGGTCGGGGGCTGGAGCTTCGAGCGGAGCCAGTTCAACCGCGCCACCCAGGCCCTGCGCCAGCCCGGCTCCGCCTTCAAGCCCTTCGTCTATCTCGCCGCGCTGGAGCAGGGCATCCCGCCCAACGCGATGTTCGAGGACGCGCCGATCGAGGTGATGACGGCGCAGGGCCTCTGGCGGCCGCACAACTACAATGCCGGCCAGTACAACGGCTGGGTCACCATGCGCCAGGCGATCGAGCGCTCGCTCAACCTGGTGACGGTGCGCGTCGCGCGCGAGATCGGGATGGAGCGGGTGGCCGACGTCGCGGCCCGCTTCGGCGTGATCGACAACATGCCGCACTACCTCGCCCTCGCGCTCGGCGCGGGCGAGACGACCGTGCTGCGCATGGCCGCGGCCTATGCGAGCTTCGTCAACGGCGGGCGGAAGGTCGCGCCGACCCTGATCGACTCGGTCCAGGACCGCCGCGGCCGCGTCCTCTGGCGCGCCGACATCCGCGAGTGCCCCGGCTGCGACGCCGCCGATCCGGCCGCCGGTCCCCCGCCGCTGCTCGAGGAGCGGCCGCAGGTGACCGACCCGATCGCCGCCTACCAGATGGTGAGCCTGCTGCAGGGCGTGGTGCAGCGCGGCACCGCGGCGGCGGCGATCGGCAACCGGCTCGGCCGTCCGGTGGCGGGCAAGACGGGCACGACCAACGACTACATGGACAACTGGTTCGTCGGCTTCACCCCCGACATCGTGGTCGCGGTCTGGATGGGCTACGACGAGCCGCGCAGCCTCGGCCCGGGCGAGACGGGCGGGCAGAACGCGGCGCCGGTCTTCCGCGAGGTGGTCGCGGCGGCGCTGAAGGACAGCCCGCCGGTGCCGTTCCGCGCCCCGCCGGGGGTGGCGCTGGTGCGGGTGAACGTCGGCAACGCCACCATCCTCGAACCCTTCCGGCCGGGCACCGAGAGCGGCGGCGGCCGGCGCTACGGCGGCGAGCCCGGCGAGGACGGCGCGGTGGCCGGCGGCGGCGCCTCGAGCCTCGACAGGGGGCTGGGCGGGCTCTATTGAGGCCGTCCCGCGCCGCCGCGCGCCGGCGATCCGGCCGCGCCGGCCGGGAGACGACGGAACATCCCGAAGAACGACCATGCGCGCCGACGCCGCAGCCCTGCACGAGCAGATCACCGCCTCGGTGGCTCTGCTGAGGAGGCATCTTTGACTGGGATGCCGCCGTCCGCCGTCTCGAGGAGCTGAACGCCCGCGCCGAGGACCCCGCGCTCTGGAACGATCCGGAGGAGGCGCAGCGGGTGATGCGCGAGCGCACCCGCCTCGCCGAGCAGGTCGAGGGCGTGCGCCGGCTGGAGCGCGAGGTCGCCGACGCCCTCGCCCTGCTCGAGCTGGCCGAGGCCGAGGGCGACCAGGCCGCCGCCGACGCCGCCGTCGCCGACCTGCGGCGGCTGGCCGAGGAGGCCCGGCGGCGCGAGATCGAGAGCCTGCTCTCCGGCGAGGCCGACGCCAACGACGCCTATGTCGAGATCAACGCCGGCGCCGGCGGCACCGAGGCGCAGGACTGGGCGGAGATGCTGCTCCGCATGTACATGCGCTGGGCCGAGGCCCACGGCTACAAGGTGACGGTGACCGAGCGCCAGGACGGCGAGCAGGCCGGGATCAAGAGCGCCACCCTGCTGGTCAGCGGCCCCTACGCCTATGGCTGGCTGAAGACCGAGACCGGCGTGCACCGGCTGGTGCGGATCTCGCCCTTCGACGCGCAGGCGCGGCGGCAGACGAGCTTCGCCTCGGTCTATGTCTATCCGGCGGTGGACGACCGCATCGAGATCGAGATCAACCCCGCCGACCTGAAGGTGGACACCTTCCGCTCCTCGGGCGCCGGCGGGCAGCACGTGAACAAGACCGAGTCGGGCGTGCGCTTCACCCACATCCCGACCGGCATCGTGGTGTCCTGCACCCAGGACCGCAGCCAGCACCGCAACCGCGCGATCGCGATGCAGATGCTGAAGGCGCGGCTCTACGAGCTGGAGCTGAAGAAGCGCGAGGCGATGGCCGAGGCGGCGGAGGCGAGCAAGACCGACATCGGCTGGGGCCACCAGATCCGCAGCTACGTGCTGCAGCCCTACCAGCTCGTGAAGGACCTGCGGACCGGCGTGGAGAAGGGCAACCCGCAGGCGGTGCTGGACGGCGACCTCGACGAGTTCATGGCCGCGGCGCTGGCGCTGCGGGTGGGCGCGGTGCGGAGCGCGGCGAGCGCGGCGGCGCGCTAGGGCCGATCGCGGACGGCCGGGAACGGCCGGGAGCGTGAACCCGGCGCGATAGACAACGCGCCGGAGCGGTCGCCGCGCGCACCGCCGAGCGGAAACGGCTCCGGGGCGGAGCGCGGACGGCCGGGAACCGCGGCAAGCGCGAACGGGCGGGCGGACGACGCGACCGGGCCGCCGCCGCGGGCAGGGCCGGGCGCAAGCGGCCCCGGCGCGTTTCCGCGCGGCCGGGCCCGCGACATCGGCCCCGCCCGCCGCCGGCGGAGCCATCCGCGCTGCCGGCCCTCTCCCGCCGTCCGGGATCGGCTCCGGCGCCGATCGGGGCCGGGCCGCGGTCGGCCGGGGGCGGAGGCCCCCCGCCGGCGCCGCCGCGCGGGACTGGCCGCCCGGGCGCGGCCTCCGGCCGGGGCCGCGCCGTCCGGACCGCCGCGCCGCAACGGTCTCCGCGCGGGAACGGTCCGGCCATCCGGCCGGAACCCCGGCCCCGATGCCGGCCGGGGTTGACTTCCGGCGCCCGGCGACCCTCTCTGCCCGGCCATTTGCGGCGGACGACGACCTCCAGGGCCTTCCCACCGATGCACCCCTACCGCACCCACACCTGCGGCGCGCTGCGCGCCAGCGACGCCGGCACGACGGCCCGGCTCTCCGGCTGGGTGCACCGCAAGCGCGACCACGGCGGCCTCCTGTTCGTGGACCTGCGCGACCACTACGGCATCACGCAGTGCGTCGTCGCCCAGGGCAGCCCGGCCTTCGCCACGCTCGACCAGGTCCGGCCCGAGAGCGTCGTCACCGTCACCGGCGAGGTGGTGCGGCGGGAGCCCGGCACGGTGAACCCGAAGCTGCCGACCGGGGAGATCGAGCTGCGGGTGCGCGAGGTGGCGGTGCTGAGCGCCGCCGAGGTGCTGCCGTTCCCGGTCGCGGGCGATGCCGAATACCCCGAGGAGCTGCGTCTGCGCTACCGCTTCCTCGACCTGCGGCGCGAGCGGCCGCACCGCAACATCATGCTGCGCTCGCAGGTGATCGCCTCGATCCGCCGGCGGATGATCGAGGCGGGCTTCACCGAGTTCCAGACGCCGATCCTGACCGCCTCCAGCCCGGAGGGGGCGCGCGACTACCTGGTGCCCTCGCGCCTGCACCCCGGCACCTTCTACGCGCTGCCGCAGGCGCCGCAGCAGTTCAAGCAGCTCATCATGGTGGCGGGCTTCGACCGCTACTTCCAGATCGCCCCCTGCTTCCGCGACGAGGCCTCCCGCGCCGACCGCTCTCCGGGCGAGTTCTACCAGCTCGACTTCGAGATGAGCTTCGTCACGCAGGAGGACGTCTTCGCCGCGATCGAGCCGGTGCTCGCCGGGGTGTTCGAGGAGTTCGCCGACTTCACCGGCACGCGGCGCGCGGTGACGAAGCCGCCCTTCCCGCGCATCCCCTACGAGCAGGCGATGCTGGAATTCGGCACGGACAAGCCGGACCTGCGCAACCCGCTGCGCATCCGCGACGTCACCGCGGCCTTCGCGGGCAGCAGCTTCGGCCTGTTCGCGCGGATCGCGGCCGCGGGCGGCGCGGTGCGGGCGATCCCGGCGCCCGGCGCTGCGGCGCGGCCGCGCAGCTTCTTCGACGGCATGAACGAGTGGGCGCGGGAGCAGGGCGCGGCCGGCCTCGGCTACATCGTCTTCGAGGGCGGCGAGGCGAAGGGCCCGATCGCGCGCAACCTCGAGGCCGAGCGCATCGCCGCGATCCGCGAGGCGTGCGGCCTCGGCGACGGCGACGCCGTGTTCTTCGCCGCCGGCAGGAAGGACGCGGCGGCGAAGCTCGCCGGCCAGGCGCGCATCCGGCTCGGGCAGGAGCTCGGCCTGTGCGAGAAGGACGCCTTCCGCTTCTGCTGGGTGACCGACTTCCCGATGTACGAGCGCAACGAGGAGACGGGGCTGATCGAGTTCAGCCACAACCCCTTCTCGATGCCGCAGGGCGGGCTCGAGGCGCTGAACACCAAGGACCCGCTCGAGATCAAGGCCTACCAGTACGACATCGTCTGCAACGGGATCGAGCTGTCCTCCGGCGCGATCCGCAACCACCGGCCCGACATCATGCTGCGCGCCTTCGAGATCGCGGGCTACCCGCCGGAGGAGGTGGAGCGGCGCTTCGGCGGCATGCTCAACGCCTTCCGCTACGGGGCGCCGCCGCACGGCGGCTCGGCGCCGGGAATTGACCGCATCGTGATGCTGCTCGCGGACGAGCCGAACATCCGCGAGGTGATCCTGTTCCCGATGAACCAGCAGGCGCAGGACCTGATGATGGGGGCTCCCGCCCCGGTGGACGAGGCGCGGCTCAAGGAACTGCACATCCGGCTCGACCTGCCCCCGCCGAAGGGTGCGCCCGGCGGCAGGACGTCCTAAGTAGGCGCGAAAGGCCCTCCATGGAGCGTCGCCTCATGCGGCTTCGTCCCGCCCTCGCGCTGCTCGGCCTCGTCGCCGCGGCGGCGGCCGCAGCGCCCGGCGTGCTGGCGCAGTCCGCCGCCAAGAACGTCAGCCCGGCCGGGAAGGGGGCGCCGGCCGCGGCGGCCCCGGCGGCGCGCGCGCCGGCGCCGGCCGCGCCCGCCCCGGCAGCGCCGGCCACCCTCGCCCCCGGGGCGCCGGTCACCGCCGAGCACATGGCGGCGCACCGCGCCGCCTACCGCCTCACCCTCGACCGGGTGCGCGACAACGTGCAGATCGCCGCCGCGACCGGCGCCATGCTCTACGAGGTGCTGGACGCCTGCGAGGGCTGGACCACGCGGCAGCGCTTCACCCTCACCCTCACCGACCGCGACGGCCAGGAGATCGAGACCACCTCGGACTACTCGACCTACGAGAGCAAGGACGGGCGGCGGCTGCGCTTCTCGCTGACCCAGACCAGCCAGGGCGCGGTCAGCCAGCGCGTCGCGGGCGAGGCGGAGCTCGGGCCCGACGGCAGCGGCGTGGTGCGCTACGTCGAGCCGGAGGCGAAGGAGGAGCGGCTGCCCCCGGGCACGCTGCTGCCGACGGCGCACACCATCCGGGCGCTGAACGCGGCGCGCGCCGGGCAGCGCATCCTCGTCGCGCCGCTGTTCGACGGCACCCAGGCCGAGGGCGCGCAGGACACGACGACCGTGCTCAGCGACTGGCAGGGGCCGCGGCGCGGCGAGACGGCCGAGCGCTTCCCGATGCTCGCCGGCCTCGGCAGCGCGCGGATGCGGGTGGCGTTCTTCGCGCGCGGCCCGCGCGGCAGCGGCGGCGAGGAGGGCCGGCGCGACCGCGACCAGGGCGGCGGGGCCGGCACGCCGGACTACGAGGTGAGCCTGCGCTACTTCGAGAACGGCGTGGCGGACGAGCTGAAGATGGACTTCGGCGACTTCGTCGTGGACGGCAGGCTGGAGCAGTTGCAGCCGGTGCCGGGCGGCTGCTGAGCCGCTCCGTCAGCGGCGTCCCGCGGCGCAGCCGCGCGCCGCGGGCGGCGGCTCCCAGCCCCGCGCGGCGTCGGCGCGCCAGCGCGGGGCGAGCCAGGCCCGCGCGCGGCACGGCCCGCGCGGCGTCAGCACCCGCACCGGGGCGAGCCGGTAGGGCGGTCCCTCGTAGGCGGCGAGGCGGCGGAGCGCGGCCGCGCCGACGCGCGGCAGCAGCAGGCCCCGCACCGCGGCCTCCGGGTCGGGGAGCAGCGTCGGGTAGGGCGTGCCGCGCAGGCGCACGCGCCGGTGCCCGGGCAGCAGCGCCGGCACCGCGCGCCGCGCGAGCCGGGCCTCGCCCGACAGCGCCGCGAGCCGGCGCGGGTCGAGCAGCGTGCCGTAGAGGAAGAGCCGCGTCACTCGGGCCGGAGCTGCACGGCGGCGACGAGCTCGCGGATGCGCGCGGCCTGGGCGCGGACCATCCGCGCGAACTCCTCGCTCGAGGAGCCGGCGGGCTCGGCGCCGACCTCCTCGCAGCGGCGGCGGATCTCGGGCTGCTGCGCGGCGTCGGCGACCGCCTGCTGGAGGCGGGCGACGATGCCGGGCGGGGTGCGCGCGGGGGCGAAGAAGCCGTTCCAGCCCTCGAGCTCGAGGGCGGGGAAGCCCTGCTCGCGCGCGGTCGGCACCTCCGGCAGCACGGCGGCGCGGCGCGCGCCGATGGTGGCGAGCCCGCGCAGCGCGCCGGAGCGCACATGGCCGAAGGAGGTGGAGAGCTGGTCGCCGCCGAGCTGGACGCGGCCGGCGACCAGCTCCTGCACCAGCGGCGCGGCGCCGCGGAAGGGGACGTGGTCCATGGCGATGCCGGTCTCGCGCTTCAGCACCTCGCCGACCAGGTTCATGATGCTGCCGGGGCCGGTGGAGCCGTAGAACAGCGGCTGTCCGGCGGCCGCCCGCGCGCGGGCGTGCTCGACGAAGCCCTTGAGGTCCTGCGCCGGGACGGCGGGGTTGGCGAGGATGACGAAGGGGACGTAGGCGCCGAGCGAGACGGCGACGAAGTCGCGCTCGATCTCGTGCGGCGCGCGGCCGGCGAGCGAGAGCGTGGCGGTGGTGGTCGGGAAGGTGATGTTGTGGAAGAGCAGCGTGTGTCCGTCCGGCGCCGCCTTGGCGACCACGTCGGCGCCGATCGAGCCGCCGCCGCCGCCGCGGTTCTCGACCACGACCGGCTGGCCGAGGGTCTGCGACATGCGCTGGGCGAAGAGGCGCGCGAGGAGGTCGGTGGTGCCGCCGGCCGGGAAGGGGACGACGACGCGGATCGGCTGGCGCGGGAAGGCCTGGTCCTGCGCGCGCGCCGCGAGCGGCGGCGCGGCGAGGGTGGTGGCGAGCAGGGTGCGGCGGGACAGGGCCATGGACGATCCTCCGGGGGCACGCGGTTTCCGCCGAGCCTGCGGCCGCGCCCGCGGGGGGTCAACGGCGTGTTGACGCGCATGGTCCTCGAGCCGCGGCCCTGCGGCCGCGCGCGGCGGGTCAGCCCCAGCGCTCGCTGGTGTAGCGGGCATCCTCCCGCCTGCGGCCGCGCGCGCGGGGGTCAGCCGGCGCGCCGGCGAGCTCGGCGGTCACCGCCCCCTGCGGCCGTGCGCGCAGAGGGGCCACGCCAATTGGCAGCGGGCCGGCATCGTCCGGCCCCCTGCGGCCGCGCGCGCAGGGGGCCGCCGCGAAGGTGCCGGTGCCGCCGCCGCCGACGATCCTGCGGCCGCGTGCGCAGGGGGCCCCGCGCCAGCCGGAGCTAGATCGGTGACCTTGCCGCCTGCGGCCGCGTGCGCAGGGGGGCAACCGGTGCAGGTCGGCGAGGGCGCGCTCGAACGCGCCTGCGGCCGCGCGCGCCCGGCGGCGACGCCGTCCCGCAGGCGTCGCATCGCGCACCATGCCCCGGAGGCGCGGAGGGGCGTCCACGGCGGAGGCGGCGCAGCGCCGGCGCGGCGGCGCCGCCGGCACGGAGCGGGGCGCCGTCAGCGGCAGGCCAGCACGCGGATGTCGTAAACGGGGTGCTCCAGCATGTGCACGCCCGGGGCGTTGGCGAACATCCAGCCGCGGAAGGCGGGCGGGGCGCCGGGCGCGGCGCGGCTGTCGGTGATCTCCATCCAGGCCGCGGCGTCCGGGACCTCGTCGGGCGGCCGGGCGTGGCAGGCGCGGACGACGATGGTCAGGGTGTCGAAGCGCGCCGGCTGGCCGACCCGGGCGTCGAAGACGGAGACGCGCGCCGTCACCTTGTCGAGCGCCTGCAGTTGCGCGGTCTGGCGGGGCACCCACTCCTGCGCCCCGGCGGGCCACGCCGGCGCGAGCAGCAGCGCCGCGAGCGCGCCGCAGGCGGCGGTCGTCGGGACCGGGCGCGCGCCGCCGCCGGGCCGGCGCCGTGGCGGGGCGATCATCCCTCGGCCTTCGGGCCGGCGCGCTTCGGGCTCGGCAGGGCGGCGACCAGGTCGGCCAGGATGCGCCGCATCGCCGCCTCGTCCACGCCCATCAGCACCGCGTCCTCGAAGGCGTCGCGCAGCACCTGCGCCGCCTCGCGGTGGTTCTCGGCGAGCACCTTGAGCTTCTCCCGGCAGGAGATCGGCGCGCCGTCGGCGCCGGGCCACTCGGCCGGGGGCGCCAGGGGGTCGCGGCTCATCGCGCGGGGGCCGGCGCCGCGGCGCCGCTCCCCTCCGGCTGCTGCTGCTGCTCGCGCGCCTGGTTCATCTGCGTCACCGAGAAGATGAAACGCCCGAGCAGGGATTCCAGGCTCACCGCCGACTGCGTGATGGTGATCTCGGCGCCGTCGCGCAGGATGCGCTCGGAGCCGCCCGGCACCAGCGCCACATAGCGCCCGCCGAGCAGCCCCTCGCTGGTGATCTCGGCCGAGGTGTCGTCGGGCAGGCGCAGGGAGCCGTCCACGCGCAGGGTCAGCACGGCGAGGAAGGTCTGGGGATCGATCCGGCTGTCCACCACGCTGCCGACCTTCACCCCGGCGATGCGCACGTCGCTGCCGACCGTCACCCCGTCCACGCGGTCGAAGCGGGCGCGGAAGGTCTGGGTCGGGCCGCTCAGCACCGCCCCGGCGCGGCCGGAGTGCAGCAGCGCGTAGGCGAGGAAGGCCGCGGCGACGGCCAGCACCACCGCGCCGGCCGCGACCTCGGCGAGGCTGCGTCCCCTCACCGCGCCGGCCTCACGGCCCCGGCGTCCAGGCTTCGTAGTCGCCGGCGGCGGGGCGGCGCCGGCCGCCGGCGTAGTCGTGGCCCGCGGGGCGATAGGCCTGCGGCGTGCCGGTCAGGTTCGGCCGGTGGTCCTTCTGCCAGGGATAGAGCGGCCGCTCGGGCAGCGGGGCGTCGGTGGTGTGGTGCAGCCAGCCCCACCACTCGGGCGGCACCTTCGAGGCCTCCGCTTCCCCGGCATAGACCACCCAGCGGCGCGGCAGCCGGTCGGTGGGGTGGAGCCGGCGCGACTCGTAGTAGGCGTTGCCGAAGCGGTCGGTGCCGACCCGCCGCCCGGAGAGCGCGGAGGTCAGGCGCATCAGGAAGGACATGGAAGGGTGTCCGCGGATCCGATCGGGTGGGCGTGATGGCGGCGGACATTCGCACACCGGAGCGCGCCGCGCAAAGCCGGGCCCGGCCGCGCCTTGTCCACAAGATGTTGCGTCCCGGCCGCGCCCGGGACGCGAGATGCGGCTTCCCGCCCTCCGATTCGCCGCGTAGCATCGCGACATGGGACGACGCATCGCCGGGACGCTGTGGGAGGGGGTCGCGCTGCGCCGGACGCGCGCGGGCGCCGATCCGGACGCGCCGCCGCGCCGGGTGGCGCTGCCGGCCGCGTGGGAGGACGAGGACGGGACCGCCGCCGCCGCCCTGGCTGCGCTGGCGCCCGGCGCCGGAGCGGTGACGCTGCCGGGCCTCGCGGAGGGCTGGATCCGCCGACTGACGGCGCGCGGCCGCCGCCTCGGGCTGCTGGAGAGCACCGACGAGGCCGCCGCGCTCGCCCACGCGCTGCGCGCGCTGCTGCTCGCCCGCCGCGGCGCGCCGGGGGCGGAGGTGTGGCGCGGCGACGCCGCGGCCGAGCCGCGCTTCGTGCTCAACCTGCCGGCCTTCCTCGAGCCCGGAGGCGGGGGATTCGACGCCACCGCCTATGCCGAGGCGGTGGCGGTGGCGGTGCGGACGCTCGACCTCCTGACCGGCGGCGGGGCGCGGCGGCTGCGGGTCGGCTTCGCCGATCTCGCGGGGCTGCTCGCCGGGCTCGGCCTCGCCTACGACTCCGCGGAGGGGCGGGCGGTCGCGGCGGCCGTGGCGGCGCTGACCCGCGGCGCGGCGGAGGCCGAGTCGGGCCGGCTCGCCGCGCGGCACGGGGCGCTCGCGCCGGCGGCGCCGTCCTGGCCGGACCCGCCCGGGGCGACGCCGGTGCCGGGGCTCGCCGAGGCGGCCCGGGCCGCGCG
>NZ_JAHZUY010000083.1 GCF_019458025.1 Caldovatus aquaticus
GGAAGTCGTCGACCGACTTCCACTCGCCGAACGGCGCCAGCCAGCCCCCGGGGCCGAGCTGCTGCGCCAGGTTGGCCGGCAGCTTCACCCACTCGCTGATGTAGAACTCCCCAGGCTCGCGCGCGGGGCGGAGCAGCAGGGGCGACTGCGTCCACGGGTGGACCTTCCGGTTCACGCGCAGATGAAGCGCGCGGGTCGGAGCGCGGTCGCAGCCCTCGATCGTCTCGAGGGCGGCGGTGACGACGCTCGAGAGATCGCCGCCCATGGTCAGCAATTGGATGGCGGCGTCCCCGCCCCAGAACCTTCCGGGCCAGGTGAAGCCGGTGGCGGAATCGGTGCCGACGAGGCCCTGGTAGGCGTGGTAGGGCCGGATCCTGTACGGCGCCGTCAGCCGGACGGCGCCCTCGAAGCCCGAGGCAAACAGCAGCGTGGCCGGCGCGCGCGGCCCGCCGCTCCGGCCCGGGATGCCGCGGCCGGCAGCCGCCAGCAGCGCCGCGGCGGCGCCGAGGCATGTCCGGCGCGAAGCCGGAAGGGCGCCGGCCGGCGCGGCGAGCCGCGAAGCCGGGGTTGATCGCGCCGCCGGCGCGCGCGGATCGAAGCCTGGCTTCACCGCCCCGCGGCGCTCCGGTCCCGCGTGGCGCGCGGCGACGGGTCGCAGTGGCGCGCGCAGCCTCCGCCCCGGCGGGCGGTGCGGACGGATGGGGACGGAGTGGCGCGCGGCACGCGCGCACGGTGCGCCGGCGCGTGGCGCGCGGCCATCCTGTCGCGGGCATTTGATCGCGGGTGATCGCAGGTCCGCGGTGAACGCGCATTTGATCGCGCCGGCGCGGCAAACGCGTGACGGCGGCCGCGCAGGCTTGGCACGATGGGCCGGCCGCCGCGTCGGGCGGGACGCCGGCCGCGCCGGATGCGCCGGTGCGACCGCGCGGCGCGGCGGCCTCGCGACCCGCCCTGCCGGACGTCACGCACACGCGGAGGACGCGATGCGCATTTCGGTGTTCGGCATCGGCTATGTGGGGGCCGTCTCGGCGGCGTGCCTGGCGCGCGACGGCCACACCGTCCTCGCCGTCGACACCAGCCAGCAGAAGGTGGAGACCATCAATGCCGGACGCTCGCCGATCGTCGAGGCGGGGCTCGGCCCGCTGATCGAGCAGGCGGTCGCGGGCGGGCGGCTGCGCGCGACGACGGACGGCGTGCAGGCGCTCCGCGATTCGCAGCTCTCCTTCGTCTGCGTCGGCACGCCGAGCCTGGCGAACGGCAATCTCGACCTGACGCAGGTCGTCCGCGTCTGCGAGGTGATCGGGCGGGGGCTGGCCGGGAAGCCGGACTTCCACGCGGTGGTGGTGCGCTCGACCATGCTGCCCGGCTCGCTGGCGGGGGTGGTCGCGCCGGTCCTCGAGGGCTGCTCCGGAAAGAAGGCCGGCCGCGACTTCGGCACCGCCCTCTACCCCGAGTTCCTGCGCGAGGGCAGCGCGATCCGCGACTACGATCAGGCCGGGACGGTCATCCTGGGCGTGGACGACGAGCGGACCCTGGCCCTGGTCCGGGAGGCGATCGCGAAGGCGCCGGGGCGGGAGATCGTCGTCGGGACCGCCACGGCGGAGATGATCAAGTACGCGAACAACGCCTGGCACGCGACGAAGATCGTCTTCGCCAACGAGATCGGCGCGCTCTGCAAGGCCCTCGGGCTCGACGGCCACCGCGTGATGGACGCGCTCTGCGCCGACACGCGGCTGAACGTCTCCGCGGCCTACCTGCGTCCCGGCTTCGCCTTCGGCGGCTCCTGCCTGCCCAAGGACCTGCGGGCGCTGCTGCACCGGGCGAGGAGCCTCGACGTGCGGTGCCCGATGATCGCCTCGCTGCTGCCCTCGAACGAGGAGCAGGTGCGGCGCGCCTTCGAGATGGTCCAGGCGGCCGGCAACCGGCGCGTCGGGCTGATCGGGCTCGCCTTCAAGAGCGGCACCGACGACCTGCGGGAGAGTCCCGCGGTCGAACTCGCGGAGCGCCTGTTCGGGAAGGGCTACGACATCCGCATCTTCGACCGCGACGTGAACCTCGCGCGCCTCACGGGCGCGAACCTGGCCTTCATCCAGGCCCGGATCCCGCACCTCGCCAGGCTGTTGAGCGACGACCTGCACGCCGTCGCCGCGCACGGCGACACGCTCGTGCTCGTGCACGGGCAGTTCGGGGAGGGGCTGGCGCTGCCCGCGCTGCGCGCCGATCAGATCCTCATCGACCTCGCCCGTCTCGCGGACGTCCAGCGTCCGGCCGGCGGGCGGTACGAGGGCATCTGCTGGTGATCCCGCCCCGCGCGGCGCCGCCGTGGCGCGCCCCGCGCTCCGGGCCGGCGGGCGGGGTCGCGCCGGCGGTCCGGGCCCGTCCTTCGAGCGGCTGCGGGTGCGCATGCCTCCCGGCCGGAAACGCCGCAAAGGATAACGCCGTGGAACAGCCGATGGAGAATGCGCCCTCGCTCGCCGGGGTGCGGCGCGACCGGGAGGTCGGGCCTGCCGCGGAGCGGCGCGGCCCCGCCCTGCCGGCAGCCGAGCGGCCGGTCCTGCCGCTGCGGGAGTTCCGGCCGGTGGTCGTGATGAGCGTCGTCGCGCCGGCCGAGTGCTTCCGGCTGCGGAAGGAGGTCGGCCCGATCCTGGGCAAGCTGCGGAACGCCTTCGAGCGGGTCGGCGGCGTGGTCGTGCACCTCACGGCCGCGGAGCGCGGCGACGGTGCTTCCACCCTCGCCCGCGAACTCGCGGTCGCCGCGGCCTCGCTCGCCTCCTGCCGCGTGCTGCTCCTGGACTGCGGCACGGCGGAAGAGGACCGCGGCGGCACGCTCGGCCGGCCCCTGCCGGACGTCGTGTCGTCCTTCCTGCGGTGCGGGCAGGCCGAGGTGGCGCTGGTCACCGTGAGCGGCGCGAGCTTCCACGCGGCCATGCTGCGTCCGTCCTTCGAGCCCGGCGGCCTGTCCGAGGACGGCCGGAGCCTGGGCGAGCTGTACCACGGCCTCCGGCGCGCCTACGACCTGCTGATCGTGGACTGCCCGCCGATCCTGGAGGCACCCTACCTGGTGCGCATCGCGCAGGAGACCCCGCAGGTGGTGCTGGTCGTCCAGGCGGAGAAGACGCGCATCCCGAGCGCCATGCGCGCGCGGGACGAGATCGCCCTCGCCGGCGCGAATCTCGTCGGCGTGGTGCTGAACAAGCGCCGCCCCTACCTTCCCCGCTTTCTCGACCGCCGTCTCTGACGCCCGGGACGGAGCCGCGCCGGGGCGGCGCACGGCCGCGGCCCGCTTCCCGCGCGCGGCCGGATGCGGTCGCGCACGACCGCGTCCGCTGGCGGCATTGTGAGGGCGGCAGCCGCGCGGATGCCCGCAAGATGCGGCGGAGCGGTGCCGGCGCGGCAGTGCGCGAGACCTCGCCGCCTGCCGCGTCGGCAAGCGCCGTGTCCGTGCGACCGCCGGCGCCGCCGGCCGTCACCGGGTGGGAGGCTGGGGGCGCGGGTGAAGGTCAGCTTCCTCATCAAGGCCCTGAACGAAGAGGCCCACATCGCGCGCACGATCGAGAGCTGCCTTGCCGCCCTCGAGCGCGTGGACGGCGAGGTCATCCTCGCCGACTGCCTCTCGTGCGACCGGACGGTCGCGATCGCCTCCCGCTACCCGATCCGGATCGTCCAGCTCGAGAACCCAGCCGACCGCGGCTGCGGCGCCGCCCCGCAGCTCGGCTACCAGTACGCGCGGGGCGAGTTCGTCTACCTGATCGACGGCGACATGGCGTTCCATGCGGATTTCCTGCCCGCGGCGCTGCAGGCGGCCGCGGCGGACGAGCGCCTCGCCGGCGTCGGCGGCATCGTCCGCGAGAGGCGGGTCGAGAACCTCGAGTTCGCCTCGCGCCTCGCCCGGGCCAGGGCGGATCTGCGCCCGGGGATCGTGGACCGCCTCGACGGCGGCGGCCTGTACCGGCGCGCGGCGATCGAGAGCGTGGGCTATCTCTCCGACCGCAACCTCCACGCCTTCGAGGAGTTCGAGCTGGCGACGCGGCTGCGGGCCAGGGGCTGGCGCCTCGCCCGTCTCGACCGGATCGCCGTTGACCACTACGGCTACACCACGAACGCCTACCGGCTGCTGTGGGCGCGCGCGAAGAGCGGATACGCGCTCGGTGCCGGGGAACTGGCGCGCGCCGCGCTCGGCCGCCCGTCCCTGCCGGAGGTGGTGCGCAAGATCCGCACGCTGTGGATTTCCGTGCTGGTCGTGGCGTGGCTCGCCGCGATCCCGTCGGCGTTCGCGCTCGCGGGCGGGACCGCGCGCGCCGCCGCGCTCTCCGGCGCCCTTCTCGCGGCGCCGCCGGCGGCCATGGCGGTGCGGCGGCGCTCCCTGAAGCTCGGTGTCTACGCCGTCGCGGTCTGGATCGTCTATGCGATCGGCACGGTGCGGGGATTCCTGCGGCGGCGCGTGGACCCGGCCGCCTGGATCCCGAGCCGCGTCCTGCACGACGGGACCGCCCTGCCGCGGCGCACGGTGCCGGCCCGCGCGCCGGATGCGCGCGCGGAGACCGCCTAGGTGCCGCGCGCGCCGGCCGTCCGCGGCCGCCCGGCACCGCCTCCCGCGGACCGGAGCAGGCGCTGATGTGCGGCTTCGTCCTCGCCTTCAGCAAGGGCGCCCCGGCGCCGCTCCTCGCCCGCCGGCTGGCGGCGATGGAGGCGGCGATCCGCCACCGCGGACCCGACGAGGCGGGCCGGCGCGAGATCGGCCCGGTGGCGATCGCGCACTGCCGGCTCGCCATCATCGACCTCGACGGCGGCAAGCAGCCGATGGCGAGCCGCGACGGCAGGCTGTGGCTCGCCTTCAACGGCGAGATCTACAATTTCCGCGAGATCCGGCGCGAGCTCGAGGCGCTGGGCCGCCGCTTCGAGGAGACCTCGGACACCGAGGTGCTGCTCCAGGCGTGGCAGCAGTGGGGCGCGGCGTGCCTGCCCCGGCTCAACGGCATGTTCGCCTTCGTCCTCTACGACGCCGAGCAGGGGACGGTCACCGCCGCCCGCGACCGCTTCGGCGAGAAGCCGCTCTACGTCTGCGAGACCGACGACGGCCTCTACCTCGCCTCCGAGCTGAAGGCGCTGCTCGCCGCCGGCGTGGCCGAGCGGCGCGTCCATCCGGCGGCGCTGGGCAGCTTCCTCACGCTCGGCTTCGTCGCCGGGGAGCAGGCGATCCTGCGCAACGTGCGGCGGCTCGCGCCCGGGCATCTGCTCACCTATGCGCCGCGCAGCGGGCTCGTGCAGCGGCGCTGGTACGAGCCGCCCTGGCCGACGGAGGAGCTCGACGACGCCCAGGCGCTCGCCGAGCGGAGCCTCGACCTCCTGCGCGACGCCGTCCGCCTCCGGCTGATCGCCGACGTGCCGGTGGGCTGCTTCCTCTCGGGCGGGGTGGACTCGAGCGCCGTCGTCGCGCTGGCCGCCGAGGCCTCGGCCGGGCCGGTCGAGACCTTCTCCGTCGGCTTTGCCGACCCCCGCTACGACGAGCGTCCCCACGCCCGGTTCGTGGCGGAACGCTTCGGCACGCGGCACCACGAATTCGTCCTCGAGCCGCAGAGCATCGAGGTGCTGGAGCGGATCGCCTGGCACGCCGACGAGCCCTTCGCCGACCAGGCGGCGCTGCCGACCTGGTTCCTCTCCGAGCTGACCCGCCGCCACGTGAAGGTGGCGCTGTCCGGCGACGGCGGCGACGAGGTCTTCGCCGGCTACGACGTCTATCGCAGCCATGCGCTGAGCGAGCGGGTGCGCCGCCTGCCCCGGCCGGTGCGGACGGCCGCGGTCGCGGGCCTGCGCGCCCTGGCCCCGGCGGCCCGGGCGCGCGCGCTCGGCCTGCTGCGCCTCGCCCGCAACATCGAGGACGCCGCCCTGCCGGCCGCCGAGCGCTTCATCGCCAAGCAGCAGACCGTGTTCCGCGACGCCTTCCTCGACCGGCACGCGCGCGGTCCGGCCGCGTGCCGCGCCTCGCGGCACGCCGTCTTCGCCGCCCTGCGCCGGCCGGGCCTGACCCCGCTCGGCGCGATGGCGGCGTGGCAGCAGCGCGTCAGCCTGCCCGACGACATGCTGCACAAGGTGGACCGGATGAGCATGGCGCACGGCCTGGAGGTGCGGGCGCCCTTCCTCGACCACCGGCTGGCGGAGCTGATGAACCGCGCCGCCTTCGCGGCGAAGATGCAGGGCGGGCGGCAGAAATTCGTCCTGCGCCGGGCGCTCGAGCGCCATCTCCCGGCCGAGTTCCTGTGGCGGCCGAAGCAGGGGTTCCGCGTCCCCCTCGGCCACTGGTTCAAGGACGACCTGGCGGGGTTCCTCCGCGACCGCCTGCTCGCCCCGCGGGCGCTGATCCATGCGGTGCTGCGGCGCGGCGTGGTCGAGACGCTGCTGGCCGAGCACGCGCGGGGGCGGCGCGACTGGGGCGCGGCGCTGTGGGCGCTGCTCATGTTCGAGCTGTGGGCGCGCGCTTGCGGCCTCACGGCGGAGGACCTCGCCGCCGATGCCTAGGCCGCGGGTGATGCTGGTCGGGCCGTGGCCGCCCACCACCGGGGGCGTCACCACCTTCCTGCTCAACGTGGCGCATTCGCCGCTCCGGGAGCGGTTCGAGCTGCTGCCGTTCACCACCTCCCGCCCGCCCAAGAGGAACGTCGCCGACAACTACGGCTACCGCTCCGTGCTGCGGGGCGGGATCGGGCGGGTGCTCGCCGGCGCCGTGGTGACGCTCTGGCACCTGCTGCTGTTCCCCTGGGCCGTGCTGCGGCGGCGCGCCGACATCGTCCAGGTGCAGTCCTCGGATTTCCAGAGCTTCTGGGAGGCGGCGCTGTACGTGGCGATGGCCCGCGCCCTGCGCCGGCCGGTGCTGATGCGCCTGGGCGGCGCCTTCGACCACTTCTACGCGGTGTCCTCGCCGCGCGCCCGGCGGCTGATCGGCCGCGTCCTGCGCCTGCCGGACCGGCTGATCGTGCAGTCCGCCTACTGGCGGGAGGTGGTGCGGCGCGCGGGCCGCGCCGAGGGCGTGGTGGTGCTGCCGAACTGGGTGCCCGATTGCCTGGCGGAGCCGGCCGCGCGCGCGCCCCGCGCGGCGCCGCTCTGTCTCTTCGTCGCGGGGACCGAGGCGGTGCGCAAGGGGGTGGAGGAGGTCCTCGCCGCGATGCGGGCGGTCAGCCTCGCCGGCTGCCCGCTGCGGTTCCGGCTGGTGGCGCTGCCCCCGCGCCTCGCGGCGCGGCTCGAGGAGGAGGGGATCGCCGACCTTGCCGAGGTCGAGGGCTATGTCGGCCATGCGCGGCTGCTCGCCATCATGCGCGAGGCCGACATCTTCCTCCTCCCCTCGCGCGGCGAGGGGTTCCCGAACGCCCTCATCGAGGCGATGGCCTCGGGCATGGCCTGCATCGCAACGCCGGTCGGCGCCATTCCCGAGATCGCCGCTCCGGAGGGGGCGATCCTGGTGCCGGTGCGGGATGCGGCGGCGCTGTCGGAGGCCCTGCTGCGCCTGGCGCGGGATGCCGCGCTGCGCCGCCGGCTGGGGGAGAACGGCCGCGCCATCGTGCGCGAGCGCTACGTCGCGAGCGCGGTCCTGCCGGTGCTCGAGCGGGCGTGGCTGGCGGTGGCCGGCGAGGCGGGGCGGCGCCCGCGACCCTGGGCGAGAGCCGCGTCAGGGTCCGGCAGCCGGCTGGTGCCGTGACGGGCCGGGCGGCCGGCGCCGCGCGCGAAAGGGAAGGGGCGTTGCCCGCGGCGATCCCGGGCGATGGGGCGGGGCCATGACGAGAAGAACGCTGCGGATGGGCGGCCTATTCTTGGGCGGCGGGCAGGACGGTTTCCGCATGAGCGCGGATGAGCGTGCGGAGAGAACGGGGGAGGGGGCGCGAACCCGGACATTGATCTTGCATCTGCTCGCGATCTATCTCGTTATTCACGCCCTGCTTTTGTGGTACGACTCGTCCGATCCAGGACTGTTTGTTCTGGGGGATCGTTCGGAGCAGCGCCAGTCGAAAATAAACGCTATATTGAATGGCGGCGGCGATTTCTGGTCGTCTCTGTTCGCGAATTCGAATCCTGGTGATTATCTGTATCAGGCTTTTGTCTATCATATCGGGGGGCGCTATGGGGTGATCGTCCTCCAGATCGCGCTCGGTTTCGTCGGCGTGGCGTGTACGGTGTATCTCGCCGCCTTGCTGAATTTCCCGCCCTGGGCGATGCGTCTGGCGGGAATGATCATGATACTGATGCCGGGCTCCCTGTGGCAGCCGCACACGCTTGTCACGGAGGCGCTGTACAATCCCGCCGTTGCCGCCGCCTCCTTGTTCATTGGCATTTTCCTGACAAAAAACGGCACGGAAGGGGCCAGGTATCTGTACTATGGCCTTGCCCTGATCGCCGTCGCGATTTCCATAAGGGTTCAGCTCGCCGCCTTCCCCTTCCTCCTGGCGGCTTATCTGTTCCTCCAGCCGCAGTTCCGGCAGTGGCGCCTGGTGGTTCCCGTCGTCCCGATCAGTTTCCTGTTTTCCGTCGCGTGGCTGGCGTTCGTCGTCGCCCACACGGGATCGCTCGCCATGCCGGCCTCCGATCACGACATGGGCACCAACCTGTACAACAGGGCGGCGCGCATAGCGAAGATCGCCCAGGTCGAGCTCGATCCGGCCGAAGAGGAGAGGGAGCGGTTGTCGGTCGGGGAATTCGCCCGCCACGTCAGGGACAACCCGGCGGCCTACCTCCGGACGCTGGCGACGGACGGACTGAACCTGGCGTTCAATCCCGGCTCCATCATTCTCCTGACGCGGTATTTCTCCCTGGGGCCGAAGGCGGACGACGCGAATTTGTGGACGAACCTCAGGGACAGGGCCGACCCGCGCGAGATACTGCGATCCGTCGCGGATTTCGGATACCTGTTCGTCGCGTGCGTATTGCTCATCCAGGCGGCATGGATGCTTCTGCTGGTTGCGTGCGGAGTCGGGTTCTTCCAGTTCTTCTTCGCGAACGACCATAGGTCTCTGCGGATATTCCTGCTGCTCCTGTTCGTGTATTCCCTGGCCGTTCTGTTCCTGTCGGGCAGCGTCCGGTGGCAGCACCGCACGCCGGTCGATTTCCTCCTCAGCCTGCTCGCCGCCTCGGGGGCGGCGCGCATCGCGGGATGGCGGTCGCGCTGACCGCGCGAGGAAGCCGGAGGGCGTTCCAGGCCCCAACCGGGGCCGCGGCGGCGCAGGCGGGCGAGCGGGCAAAGCCGGGCTGCCGCGAAGCCGGCACGGTGCGCCCGCCGCGCCGTCCGGCGGGACGCGGCGCCCGGGACCTCTGGCGGCGCCGCCCTCCGCTCGCGGCCCGGCGGCCGGCCCCTCGCCGCGCCGCGGCCTTCAGCCCACCGGCGCCGCCGGCTTCTCCGCCCGCTCGCGCCGCAGCGCGGCGAGCTCGGCGCGCAGCTCCGCCACCTCGGCGCGCAGCGCCGCGATCTGCTCGCCGACCGGGTCCACCTCCTGCTTCGTCAGGCCGTAGCCGATCGAGCCCTCGTCGCAGGGGTCGCGTCCCGGCGGCCGCGCCGGGATGCCGACCACCGTCGCGCCGCGCGGCACGTCGCGCGTCACCACCGCATTGGCGCCGATGCGCGCCCCGGCGCCGACCGTGATCGGGCCGAGCACCTGCGCCCCGGCGCCGATCGCCACGCCGTCCTCGACCGTCGGGTGGCGCTTGCCGGGCTGGCCCGACAGGCCGCCCAGCGTCACCCCGTGGTAGATCAGCACGTCGTCGCCGACCTCCGCCGTCTCGCCGATCACCGTGCCCATGCCGTGGTCGATGAACAGCCGCCGGCCGATCCTCGCCCCGGGATGGATCTCGATGCCGGTGAGGAAGCGGCCGATGTGCGAGACGAAGCGCGCGGTCGCGCGCAGGCCGAGGCGCCAGAGCGCGTGCGCCAGGCGGTGCCAGAGCACGGCGTGCACGCCGGGATAGGCGAGGATCGCCTCCGCCCAGGTGGGCCGCGCCGGGTCGCGGGCGCGGACGGTGCGGGCGAGTTCGAGGAGTTCCATCGGGCGCCCCTTCTCAGGCCAGCCAGGGCGGAACCGGCAGGTTCCGCTCGCGCAGGAATTCCGGGTTGAACAGCTTGCTCTGGTAGCGCGCGCCCCCGTCGCAGAGCACGGTGACGACCGTGTGCCCGGGGCCGAGCGCGCGCGCCACCCGGATCGCCGCCGCGACGTTGATGCCGGAGGAGCCGCCGACCGAGATCCCCTCGTGGATCAGCAGGTCGAAGACCTGCTCCAGCATCTCCGGGTCGCCGATCTGCACCGCGTCGTCGATCAGGGCGCGCGCGCTCTCGAGGTTGCCGGGCGCGCGCGCGGCCTGGCCGATGCCCTCGGTGATCGAGCTGCCCTCGGCGCGCAGCTCGCCGGTCTTGACCCAGGAGTAGAGCGCGCTGCCCATGGGGTCGGCCAGCACGATGCGCACCTGCGGGTTGCGTGTCTTCAGGGCGGCGGCGACGCCGGCGAGCGTCCCGCCGGTGCCGCAGGAGCAGGTGAAGGCGTCCACGCGCCCCCCGGTCTGGGCCCAGATCTCGGGCCCGGTGGTGGCCGCGTGGTAGGCGCGGTTGGCGAGGTTGTCGAACTGGTTGGCCCAGACCACGCGTCTGCCCTCGGCCTGCAGCTCCAAGGCGATGCGGCGGGAGACGTGCACGTAGTTGCCGGGGTCGCGGTAGGGCCTGGCGGGGACGAGGCGCAGGTCGGCGCCGATCATGCGCAGGAAGTCGATCTTCTCCCGGCTCTGCGTCTCCGGCACGACGATGATGGAGCGGTAGCCGCGGGCGTTGGCGACGAGGGTGAGGCCGATGCCGGTGTTGCCGGCGGTGCCCTCGACGACGATGCCGGGCTCGCCGGGGACGAGCAGGCCGCGCGCCTCGGCGTCCTCGATGATGCCGAGGGCGGCGCGGTCCTTCACGCTGCCGCCGGGCTGCATGAACTCGGCCTTGCCGAGGATCTCGCAGCCGGTGGCTTGGGAGGCGCGGCGCAGGCGGATCAGCGGCGTGTGGCCGACGGCGCCGGCGAAGCCGTCGGCGATGCTGGGGGAGAGGGGGGCGGTCGCCGGGCTCGCGGCGGGGGTCGGGGACATGCGTGGGCTCCACACCATGGAGGGATGGTCGGGCGGCGCCACGTGCGGATCAAGGGCCGGGGCGGGGAGGGCTGGCGTGCGGGCCGGAGCGCCGGGCGAACGGGGCGGCGCGGACTGCGGGCGGGGGGCTGGCCGGCGCCCTGCCGAAGGTCTGGCCTCCCTGAAGAACCTGCTGCTGAACGGAGCGATCCGGCGGGGCGCACCCCCTGACGGGTCTGGCCCCTCTGAAGAACGGGTCTGCTGCTGAACAGGGCGCCAGGGCGGTGATGACGGCGGACAGGGCGTTTCGACCCCCTGGAGCCCCCTGCGAAACGCCTTGCTGAGCGGCTGATGGCTGATTCGCTGAGCCTCGCGAAGGCTGAGGCGAGGCGGGGATGGGTCAGCGGCGGATCGGACAGGGGAGCCTGGCGGAGGCGCTGCTGC
>NZ_JAHZUY010000084.1 GCF_019458025.1 Caldovatus aquaticus
CCCCTACAGCAACAAGCCGATCGACCTCTACGTCGACGACATCCAGATCTGGGACGGCGTGCCTCCGGCCGGAACCGGCTAGACGGCGGACCCGCTCCGCTCGCGCCGGGCCGGACGAGGCGGTTTCCGCCGCGGGCGTACGCGCCGCGCGCTCCAGGGGCGGCGCGGGGCGCGCGCGCCCGCGCCGTCTGCCCGCCCCGGAGCGCCGGGCGGACCGCGCCGGACATCAGTGCGTTCGCGGAATCACCTACTCGGCATGACCCCGGCCCGCCGCTTGTTCGTATGCTGGATCGGTGCTCGGTTCCGCGGGCATGTCCCGCCGCAAGGCCAGAGCGAGGAGATCCGCCTTGAAGCCGGTCACGTCGCTCCCGTCCTCGCGCGAGATCCTGGCGCTCGCATTCCGCCATCGCTGGTCCCTCATCCTGGCCTTCCTCCTGCCGGTGGCGGTGGGCCTCCTCGTCCCGCGCCACCTGACGCCGAAGTACGAGGCGCGCGCGCAGGTGCTCGTGAAGCCGGGCCGCGAGTTCATGCCGCAGACCGACACGCCGGGCGTCTCGCAGCTCCCCCAGATCACGATGCGGGAGATGGTGGACACCGTCACCCAGATCCTGCAGAGCGCGGACCTGATCCGGGACGTGCTGCGAGACGAGACCGTCGGGAAGCTCTATCCGCAGCTCGCCGAACAGCTGGCCGACCCCGCGGCGCGGAACGACGCCGCCGCCTCGGCCCTGGCGAAGGACCTCGCGGTCGCGCCCGTCAGGCTGACCAACGTGATCGAGATCCGCCTGCGCAACGCCGACAGGCGGGTGGCGGTCGAGGCGCTCGGCTCGGTGCTCACCCGCTTCCAGGAACGCCATGTGCAGGCCTTCAGCCGGCAGCGCAGCGCGCTCCTGGAGGCGCAGATGGTCGAGAACGCGCGCCGCCTGGAGGAGGCGTACCGGGAGCGCGCCGCCTACGTGGCCGGGCGCCAGCTCTTCTCCCTGCCGGAGCAGCGCAATCTCCTCGTCCAGCAGCGCGCCAGGGTGAGCCAGGAGCTGCGCGAGACCGAGATGCGCAAGGCGATGCTGGACGAGCAGATCCGGTTCCTGGCGGACGAGCTCGCCCGCCAGCCCGCCACCATCACGCTGCAGACCGTGAGCCAGAGCTCGGTCGTCGCGGACGACGCGCGGCGGCGGCTGCGCGAGCTGCAGGAGCGCGAGCGGGAGCAGGCGACGCGGCTCGGTCCCGAGCATCCGGCGCTGCGCGCCACGCGCTCGGCCATCGCCGCCACCCAGCAGGCGCTGGCCCAGACCAGCGCCCAGAGCGCCTCGGTGGCGACCGGCATCAACCCCCTGATCACCACCCTGCGGGCGCAGATCGCCGCGACCGAGGCCGAACGGGCGCCCCTCGACGGCCGGATCGCCGCGCTGCGCGCGGCCCTGCAGGAGGATGACGCCCGCCTGCGGCAGATCGCCGAAGACGAGATCGAGCTGCAGACGCTCGACCGCAGGGTCTCGGGGCTGGAGTCCGCGATCCGGGAGCTCCAGCAGCGCCAGACCGACGCCCGCTTCAGCGAGGAGCTCGACCGCGCCCAGGTCGCGGGGCTCAGCGTCATCCAGCAGCCGCGGGCGCCCGAGAATCCGGTCTGGCCGAAGAACGCCCTGTTCGCCGCGGGAGGCATCGTCGCCGGGGGCCTGCTCGCCGTGCTCCGCCTGCTCCTCGCCCTCTCCTTCGGCAACCGCTTCCTCTCGGCCGAGACCGTCGAGCGGATGCTCGGCGTGCCCGTCCTCGCCGCCCTGCCGCCGGTGCCCGCCCTGCAGCGCCGCAAGCTCCTGCTGGCGGTCGCGACGGAGGACACCCCGCGCAGGATCCCGGCCGCGACATGAATCTCCGCTGGTACCTGCGCCGCCTGCGCGGCATGGGCGCGCACGAGGTCCTCTGGCGCGCGCGCAACGCCGCATTGCAGCGCGCCTGGCGGCGGCGGCGCGGCGCGGCATGGCCGCTACCCCCCGTGGCGACGCCGCGCTGGGCCGGCGGCCGCCTGCCCGGCGGCCTCGCCGCCGACGCCGGGGCGATCCGGGCCTTGCGCGATCGCGCCGACGCCGCCTGCGGCGGCGACTGGACGGCGCTCTCCGCCCGCGCCGATCTCGCCGGGCCCGATCCCGACTGGTTCCGCGACCCGCTGACCGGCCGGCGCGCGCCGGCCGCGGCCTACTGCTTCGACCTGCCCTACCGGGACGAGAGCCGGGTCGGCAACGTCAAGCACCTGTGGGAGGTGTCGCGGCTGCACCATGTCACCCTGCTCGCCGCCGCCTACCACCGGACCGGCGAGCGCCGCTACGCCGCGCGGGCGGCCGAGCATCTCCGCTCCTGGTGGCGGGCGAACCCGCCGCTCTGCGGCATCCACTGGGTGAGCGGGATCGAGCTCGGCCTGCGCCTGCTCGCCTGGGTCTGGACGCGCCGGCTGCTGGCGGACGATCCCGGCGTGGCGGACCTGTTCGAGCGGAACCCCCTCTTCCAGCGCCAGCTCCATGCGCACCAGGCCTGGCTCGCCGCCTTCCGCAGCCGCGGCAGCTCGGCGAACAACCACCTGATCGCCGAGATGGCCGGGCTGCTCGCCGCCGGCCTCGCCTTCCCCCTGTTCGGCTCCAGCGCCTCCTGGGCGGCGCTGGCGGCGGCGGAGCTCGAGCGCGAATGCCGCCGGCAGACCTTCGCCGACGGCCTGAACCGCGAGCTGGCCGGCGGCTACCACGTCTTCGTGCTCGAGCTGCTGCTCGCCGCGGGCTGCGAGGCCGATGCCGCCGGCGCCCCGCTGAGCCGCGCCTTCTGGCGCGTGGTGCAAGGCATGGCCGACGCGCTCGCCGCGACGGTGGACGCGCGGCTCGGTCCCGCCCGGCAGGGCGATGCGGACGACGGCCGCGCCCTGGTGCTCGATGCCGGCGAGCGCTCGCCGGCCGAGACGGTGCTCGAGGCCTGCGCGCGGATCATCGGCCCGGCGCCGTGGTGGCCGCCGCTGCGCGCGGGCGGTATCGCCGCGTCGCTGCTCGCCGCCGTCGCGCGCCGCCACCCGCGCGAGGAGGCGCCCCCGCCGCGGCCGAACCTGTTCCCCGGCGCCGGCATCTCGATCCTGCGCGATCCCGCGCCCGGGCCGGAGGAGATGTGGTGCCGGTTCGACCACGGGCCGCACGGCTTCCTCTCCACCGCCGCCCACGCCCACGCCGACGCGCTGTCCTTCGAGTTCCGGCTCGGCGGGCAGGAGATCCTCGCCGATCCCGGCACCTACTGCTACCACGGCGAGCGCGCCTGGCGGGACTACTTCCGCTCCACCATCGCCCACAACGCGCTCGAGCTGTGCGGGCGGGACCAGGCGGAGCCGGCCGGACCCTTCCTCTGGCGGACGCACCCCGCGGCGCGCCTGCTCGCCGCGCGCGGCCTCGACGGCGGCCCGGTCGCGGAGGTCGAGGCGTGCCACGACGCCTATCGCCGGGCGGGCGCGGGCGCCAGGCACCGGCGGCGGCTCGTACTCGACCGGCGCGCCCGCAGCCTGGAGGTGCTGGACGCGATCGAGGGGCCGGCGCCGCTGCCCGCCCGCCTCGCCTTCCAGCTGCACCCCGCGGTCGCGTGCGACCTCGACGGACCGGTGGCCGAGCTCTCCTGGGCCGCGGAGGGGCGCCGGCGCCGCGCCACACTCCTCCTCCCCGCGGAGCTCCGCTGGTCGGCCCATCGCGGCGGCACGGCGCCGATCCTCGGCTGGTATTCGGCGCGCTTCGGGCAGAAGGAGCCGGCCACGCTGCTGCTCGGCGTCGGGCGCCTCGCGCCCGGCCAGGTCCTGAGGAGCCGCCTCGTCTGCGCCCCGGCCCCGCCGCCGGCGGCGCGCAGCCTCGAGCGGGCGGCCGCGGCGGAGGGAGGTTGATGTCCGAATCCCCGGCCGCGGGCCGCCCCCGGCGCGTGCTCATCGTCGTGCAGAACCTGCCGGTCCCCTTCGACCGCCGCGTCTGGCTGGAAGCGACGACGCTCGCCCGCGCCGGTTACCGCGTCAGCGTCATCTGCCCCAGGATGAAGGGCTTCACCGCGGGGCGCGAGACGCTCGAGGACGTGGACATCCACCGCTACCCGCTGCCGATCAGCGCCGAGGGGACGCTCGGCTTCGCCGCCGAGTTCGCCTGGTGCTTCGTCATGACCGCGCTGCTTTCCGTCCGGGTGGCGCTGTTCGGCCGCGGCTTCGACGTGCTGCACGCCTGCAACCCGCCGGAGACCTACTGGCTGCTCGGCGCCTTCTGGCGCCTGTTCGGCAAGGTGTTCCTGTTCGACCACCACGACCTCTCGCCGGAGATGTACGCGGCGAAGTTCGGACGCGAGGGCGGCCTCCTGTTCCGCGCCCTCCTGTTCCTCGAGCGCATGACCTTCCGCGTGGCGCAGGTGGTGGTGACGACCAACGAGAGCCACAAGGCGATCGCCGTCTCCCGCGGCGGCAAGGCGCCGGAGGACGTCCATGTCGTCCGCTCGGGCCCGGACCTCGCGCGCTTCGCGCTGCACGGGCGCGACGCCGGCTGGTCGCGGGGCAAGCCGTTCCTGGTCGCCTATCTCGGCGAGATCTGCCGGCAGGACGGCGTGGACCACCTGGTGCGGGCGATGCGGATCCTGCGCGACGGGCTCGGCCGGCGCGACGTCCACTGCGTCCTGGTCGGCGGCGGCCCGCACCAGCCGGCGATCGCGCGCTACGCCGAGGAGATCGGCGTCGCCGACTGCTGCACCTTCACCGGGCGCGTCAGCGACGACACGCTCTGCCGCATCCTCTCCTCGGCCGACATCGGGGTGGACCCGGACCCGAAGACCGCGTGGTCCGACAAGAGCACCATGAACAAGGTGGTCGAGTACATGTTCTTCGGCCTGCCGGTCCTCGCCTACGACCTGCACGAGACGCGGGTTTCGGCGGGCGAGGCTGGGCTCTACGTGACGGCCAACGACGAGCGCGCGCTCGCCGAGGGGATCGCCCGCCTGCTCGACGACGCGCCGGCGCGGCGGCGCATGGGCGAGATCGGCCGGCAGCGCGTGCGGACCGCGCTCGCCTGGTCCTATTCGGTGCCGCCGCTGCTCGCCGCCTACGACCACGCCTTCGCCCTGCGCGCCGCGCGGCGGCTGCCCGCGCCCGGGCCGCGCGGCGGCGGGGCCGCCGCGGCCTGACCGCCATGCTGCTGCGCGACGGCGCCATCTACATCGCCAGCCGGAGCGTTCCCGGCGCGCTCAGCTTCGCCACCGCGGTGCTGCTGACCTGGCTGCTGCCGGCCGACGCCTACGGCCTGTACGGGCTCGGCATGGCGGCGGTCGTGCTCGGCAACGCGATCCTGTTCGAATGGCTCTGCCACGGCGTGCTGCGGTGGTACCAGTCGCACCACGAGGAGCCGCGCTTCCTGCCGACGGTTCTGGCGCTGTTCGCGGCCTCCTGCCTCCTCTCCGCCCTCCTGCTCGCCGCGGCGTCGCTCGCCGGCCTGACCGGGGAGCACGCGCGGCTCGCCTGGCTGCTCCTCTTCGGCACCTGGGCCTACGGCTGGTTCGAATTCGCGGCGCGCGTGCAGATCTGCCGCTTCCGGCCCCTGCGCTACCTGGCGATGAACCTCGCGCGCAGCGGGCTGATCCTGGCCGGGACCGGGCTGCTCGCGCACCTGACCGGATCGGGCGAGGCGGTGCTGCTCGTCGCCTTCACCGCCATGCTGGCGGCGGGGCTGCCGCTGCTCGCCGGCGAGGCGCGCCGCGCGCGGCCCGCCTTCGACGGGGCTCTGGCGCGCTCCCTTCTCGCCTACGGCGCGCCGATGCTCCTCACGATGCTGTTCAGCGGGCTGATGGCCTCGGTCAGCCCGATCCTGATCGGGGTCCTGGCGACGAAGGAGGCCGTGGGAGGGTTCACCATCTCCTACACGCTGGTGCAGGCGACGCTGATGGTGCTCGCCCAGGGCATCAACTCGGCGAGCTGGCCGCTCGCGGTGCGGGCGGTGGACGGCGGGGATGCGGCGGCGGCGCGGACCCAGCTCGGCCGCAACTTCGCCTTCCTGCTCGGGATCGTGCTCCCCGCCGGGGTCGGGCTGGCGCTGCTGGCGCCCGGGATCGCCCGCCTGCTCGTCAGCCCCGCCTATCACGATGCGGTGGTGCGGATCACGCCGTGGCTGAGCGTCTGCGCGGTGCTGATGGCGCTGCGCAGCGCCTACGTGGACTTCGCGTTCCAGTTCGGCCGCCGGACCGGCCTGCTGGCCCGGGTGACGGCGGTGGGGGCGCTGCTCCATCTCGGCCTCGGCGTGCTGCTGATCCCGCGCTGGGGCGCGCTCGGGGCGGCGGTCGCCATGACCTGCGCCTTCGCCGTCTCGCTGGCCCATGCGTCCCTCCTGGCGCCGCGCGCCTACCCGCTGCCGGTGCCGCTGCGGGAGACGGCGGGCATCGTCCTGGCGACGGCGCTGATGGCCGTGCCGGTGACGGCGGCGCTCGCGCTCCCCGGGCCGCTCGGACTCGCGGTGCAGGTGGCGGGCGGCGTCGCGACCTATGGCGCCGCGCTGCTCGCGCTCGAGCGGCTCGGCCTCATGCCCGTGCTGCGTCCGCTCGTCGCGCGCCTGCTGGCGGCGGGCGGGAGGCGCGCGCCGCGCCTGGGCCCGGCGCGCCCGTCCCCGCTCGGCGGGCGGGAGGCCTGAGGCGATGCGCCGGGGCTTCTGGTGGGGCGCGGAGGCGGCGTTCTGCCTCTTCGCGCTGTCCGTGGTGCTCGGCGCCTACACGACCATCCCCCTCCGGCTGCAGGGCGTGAGCCTGCAGGGCGGCGTGTCCAGCCCCTACAGCACCGCCGCCATGGCGGTCCTCCTGGCGGGGCTGCTCCTCCTGGTCGCGGTGCGGCGGCACGAGTTCCTGTTCGTGGCCAGGCACGGCGGGCCGGTGAACCTCCTTCTCCTGCTGGCCCTCGCCTCGGCGCTCTGGTCCGACGTGCCGGAGGTCTCCCTCCGCCGCTGGCTGACGCTGATGGCGGCCGTCGCCTTCGCCTACTACCTCGCCGCCACCCATCCGATCGCGCGCGTCCTGCGCCGCGTCGCCGCCGCGATCGGCCTCTCCCTGCTGGCCTCGGCGGCGCTGGCGCTGGCCTTCCCGGAGGCCGGCGTCATGCGGGAGCCGACCCTGGCCGGCGCCTGGGCCGGGGTGTACGGCCACAAGAGCACCCTGGGCGGCGTGACCGTCATCGGCACCCTGTGCTTCGGCTGGCTCTGGCGGAACGATCCGCGCCGGCGGCCGCTCCATGCCCTCGGCGTGCTGCTCTGCGCCGCCATGGCCGTGCTGTCGCAGTCGAGGACGGCCCAGCTCACGATCCTGCTCGTGGTGTCGTTCTCCCTGTTCCTGCCGCTCCTGCGCCTGCCCGGTCTCGCCAGGATCTGGGCGGTCTATGGGGTGGTCTTCACCGGCACCGGCTTCGGCGCGCTGCTGGCCGTGTTCTTCGGCGACATCATGGCGTGGCTGGGCAAGGACCCGTCCCTGAGCGGCCGCGTCCCGGCCTGGTCGAGCCTGCTCGACATGGCCGCCGAGCGGCCGCTCGGCGGCCACGGCTACAACGCCTTCTTCGTCCTCGGCAACGACGAGATCCAGAACGTCTGGCGCCACTCGGGCTGGGACATGTGGGAGGCCCACAACGCGTTCCTCGACATCACGCTGCAGCTCGGCCTGCCGGGCCTGCTGCTGGTGAGCTGGATCATCCTGGAGCTGATCCGGCGCAGCGCGGGCGAATGGGCCGAAGGCGCCCTCCCCTGGGCCAGCTTCGCCCTGGTCTTCGCGCTGACCCACACGGCGACGAGCCTGGTCGAGTCGAACCTCTTCCGCACCGGGGACATCGTGACGCTGCTCCTGGCGCTGCTGCTCGTCGCGCTGCGCCTGCGCCGCGCCGCGCAGGCCGCCGCGGCGCAGGCGGCGGCCCCGCGGCCCGGGCGGCGGCTGCATCCCGCCTACGCCCTGTACCGCTGAGGCGCGCGATGGCGGCCGCGGCACGGCTTCCCGGGTGCCTCGCCCTTCCGGCCCGCCGGCAGCCGGAGGCCCCCTGAGCCATGTGCGGGATCGCCGGCCTCCTCCGCCTCGACGGCCGCCCGGCAGGGCGCGAGGCGCTGCGCGCCATGGCGGCGGCGATGGCCCACCGGGGCCCCGACGACGACGGCCTGCACCTCGACGGCCCGCTCGGCCTGTCCTTCCGCCGCCTCGCGATCCTCGACCTCTCGCCCTCCGGGCACCAGCCCATGGCCACGGCCTGCGGGCGGCACGTCATCGTCTTCAACGGCGAGATCTACAACCACCGCGCGCTGCGGGCCCGGCTCGAGGCCGAGGGCGCGGCGCCCGCGGGCGGCTGGCGCTCCGGCTCCGACACCGAGACGCTGCTCCACGCCTGCGCCGCCTGGGGCGCGGCGCGCGCCTGCCGCGCCGCCAACGGGATGTTCGCCTTCGCCTGGTGGGACGCGCGCGAGCGGCGGCTGACCCTGGCCCGCGACCGCTTCGGCAAGAAGCCGCTGTTCCTCGTCCGCGACGCCGGGCGCGGGATCGCCTTCGCCTCCGAGCTGCGGGCGCTGCGGGCGGGCGGCGCCGCGCCGGCGGCGGCGGTGGACCGGCGCCGGCTCGCCGCCTTCCTGTGCTACCGCTTCGTGCCCGGGGAGGAGACCCTGCTCGCCGGTGTCGAGCCGCTGCCGCCCGGCACGATCCTCGAGCTTGCCGCTGCCGGGGGCGCGGCCGCGGCGGTGGCGGCGGCGCCGCGCCCCTACTACGACTACGACTTCTCGCGCGGGCCGCCGGCCGCGCGCGACGCGGCGGAGGAGGCCGCGCCCGAGGGCGGCGACGCGGCGCCCGCGCTCCTCCGCGACGAGGCCGAGGCGGTCGCGCTGCTGCACCGCCTGCTCGAGGACGCGGTGCGGCTGCGCCTGCTGAGCGACGTGCCCTTCGGGGCCTTCCTCTCGGGCGGCCTCGACTCCTCGCTCGTCGTCGCGCTGATGGCGCGCCTGCATCCCGATCCGATCAAGACCTACTCCGTCGGCTTCGACACCGGCTTCAGCGAGGCGGGCCACGCCGCGCGCGTCGCCCGGCACCTCGGCACCGACCATCACGAGCTCACGGTCGGCGCCGCCGATCTCGTGCGCGCCATCCCGGCGGCGCTGTGGAGCCGCGAGACGCCGATCAGCGAGCCGAGCGACATCCCGATCTACCTGCTGGCCCGGCTCGCGCGCGAGAAGGTGACGGTGGTGCTGTCCGGCGAGGGCGCCGACGAGGCCTTCGCCGGCTATCCGAAATACGCCGCGCTCGCCGCCGCCGACAGCGCGCCGGCGCGCGCCGTGCTCGCCGTGCCCGGCGCGCGCCCGCTGCTCGGGGCGGTGGCGCGCGCCGTTCCGGCCGCGCTGCGCCGCGCGCAGACGATGCTCGAGGCGTTCGCCCTGTCCGAGCGCTTCGAGCACCACGCCGCCTGGTTCGGCGCCTTCCCCGCGGCCGAGCGCCGCGCGCTGCTCTCCCCCGCCCTGTTCGCCGAGGCGGAGGCGCAGGTGCACCGCGCCGCCGCGCGCGCGCTGGACGGCCGCCCCGCCGGTGGCCACGCCTTCCCCTCGCCGGTCGAGGAGGCGCTCTACCTCGACACCCGGCTCTGGCTGCCGGCGAACCTCCTGCTGCGCGGCGACCGGATGACGATGGCGCATTCGCTGGAGCTGCGCTGCCCCTTCCTCGACTGGCGGGTGGTGGAGTTCGCCGCCCGGCGGCTGCCGCGCTGGATGAAGGTGCGCGGGTGGGAAGGGAAGCGCATCCTCAAGCTGCTCGCCGAGGGGCCGGTCGGCCTGCCGCGCGAGATCGTCCGCCGACCGAAATGGGGGTTCAAGGTTCCGGTCGGCGCGTGGTTCCGGGGCCCGCCGCTCGGCGGGGCGCTGCGCGCCGCGCTGCTCTCGCGCGAGGCGCTCGGCCGGGGCTGGTACCGCGAGGCGGCGCTGCGCCGCCTTGTCGAGGATCACGCGGCCGGGCGGGCCGACAACGGCAGGAAGCTGTGGATCCTGTTCCAGCTCGAGCTCTGGCACCGCATGTTCGTTGACGGCACGCTGGCGCCGACGGACGAGTTGCCGGCCTGAGCGGGCGCCCCGGCGCCGCCGGGGAACCGCATCGCGCCGCCCGGGTCGGCGCCGGCCGAGCCCCGGGGCAAGGAGGGCGGTGCCGGCGAGGACGGCAGGAGAGGCCGCTCTCCCGCGGAGGCGAGGCGGCGCCCGCGACGCGCCGCCCCGGACCGCCCTGCCGGGCGCGGGACGGCGCACCGGGACGAACGCCCCCTCTCCCCGCCGCTCCGCGCGCCACCGGGTCAGCCCGGGCGCGCAGGGACGCACCCGGGAGCCCGGCGCCGCCAGGGAGGCAGACGGGGAAGAGGGAAGGTCCCGTGACCGGGAGCCGTTTCCGCGGACTGGCCGGCGGTCGCGGCTCCCGCTCCGGGTCTCGGGGCCGATCCACGCTCCCGGCCGCTTCCGGCCGTCCGCGATCGCCCCCGGAAGAGTGTCCTAGAAGACGAAGTCGCTCCAGGACAGGTTGTACACGTTCGGCAGGAAGACGCCGCCGTCGGCGCCGTTGTTGTAGACCACTTCCAGACCGGTGCCGACGCCGGGCCACGACTTCTGCGACCAGGAAATGTCGGACCGGTCCATGCCGACCATGTAGAGCTTGTCGGTGCCGCTCCGGAAGTCGGAGATCCAGTCCCAGCCGTCGCCCGGCCGGAACACGAAGATGTCGGCGCCGCGGCCGCCGGTCAGCTTGTCGTTGCCCAGGCCGCCGTCGATCCAGTCGTCGCCGCCCCCGCCGGCGATGGTGTCGTTGCCGGCCCCGCCATAGATCGCATCGGAGCCGCGACTGCCGGTCAGCGTGTCGGCCCCGCCGGTGCCGTTCACCGTCCGGCTGCCGGCCGGCGGGGAGAGGGGCGTCGGAGAGGGGGCGGGAGCCGGGGCGGGGCTGGGGGAGGAGCCGGGCAGCGCGGTGGCGTCGCTCACCTGGAAGCTCCCCGATCCTGCCGAGTAGAGCGCGAGCGTCGCCCCGCTCACCGCAGCACCGTCGTAGGTCGCGCCGTCCACGTAGAGGTTGCGGTCGGTGGACGCGCTGCCGCCGTAGGCGTCGTTGAGGAAGGTCACCGTCACCGTGTGCGGGCCGACGTCCCAGTCGCCCTTGATGGTGATGGTGTCCGACTGGCCGAGGGAATGCAGGGCCTGGGCGGTCAGGGTGCCGCCCACCTGCTGGCCGTCCACGCTGATGGTGTACTGGGCGTTACCGTTGTAGGCGTCCTGGCTGATCTTCAGGACCAGAGTGTCCGAGCCGCTCCCGATGGTGATCGAGGCCGGGGTCGGCGCGGGCGCCGGTGCAGGCGCGGGCGCGGGCTGCGTTGCGGTCGGCACGCCGTCCCAGATCTGGATGTCGTCGACGTAGAGGTCGATCGGCTTGTTGCTGTAGGGG
>NZ_JAHZUY010000085.1 GCF_019458025.1 Caldovatus aquaticus
CGGCTGCTGGCCGGGCTGGAGGCGGTGGCAACCGAGCCTGGCAACGGGGCGGTTGCCAGCCCGACGGTTGCCACCGGCAACCCGCCAGACGAGGGGGTGGGGGAGGGCGAGGCGGCCGAGGATCCGGCCGACGCCGAGGCTGTGGCGCCCCGTGCGGCGGTCACCCGCCTGGGCGACCTGTGGATGCTCGGCGAGCACCGGCTGCTCTGCGGCGACAGCACCGATGCGGCCTCGGTCGCCCGCGTGATGGAGACGGAGCGCGCGGCGCTGCTGTTCACCTCCCCGCCCTACGGGAACCAGCGGGCCTACACGACGGGCGGCGTGTCCGACTGGGACGCCCTGATGCAGGGGGTCTTCCGGCATCTCGGCGCCGCCCTGCGGCCGGACGGCCAGGTGCTGGTGAACCTCGGCCTGATCCATCGCGACGGGGAATGGCAGCCCTACTGGCAAGGCTGGCTCGACTGGATGCGGGCGCAGGGTTGGCGCCGCTTCGCCCTCTACGCCTGGGACCAGGGGCCGGGCCTGCCGGGCGATTGGAACGGCCGGCTGGCACCCGCCTTCGAGCTGGTGTTCCACTTCAACCGCGAGGCTCGTCCGCCGAACAAGATCGTCCCCTGCAAATGGGCCGGCACGCCCAACAAGGGCAGCGGCCTGCGCGCCGCCGACGGCGAGGTGAAGGCCTACACCCATATCGGCCTGCCGGTGCAGGACATGCGCATCCCCGACAGCGTGCTGCGCATCACCCGCCACAAGGCCAGGGGCATCGAGACCGAGCACCCGGCGGTCTTCCCGGTCGCGCTGCCGGAGTTCCTGATGCGCGCCTATGCCGAGGAGGGCGAGGTCGTGTTCGAGCCCTTCGCCGGCTCCGGCACCACGATCCTCGCCGGCCAGCGGACCGGGCGCCGGGTGTGCGCCATCGAGCTCGCGCCGGCCTATGTGGACCTCGCGATCGCCCGCTGGCGCATGCTGCATCCCGACCTGCCGGTGACGCTGGCCGACGACGGGCGCGATTACGACGCCGTCGCCGCGGCGCGTGCGGGCGACGCCGTCCAGGCGGGGGAGGCGGCGCATGCTGCCTGATCTGCGCGTGGAGCGGCTGCCGGTCGCCTCGCTCGTCCCCTATGCGGCGAATGCGCGGCAGCACCCGCCCGAGCAGGTGGCGCAGCTGGCCGCCTCGATCGGCGAGTTCGGCTTCACCGTGCCGGTGCTGGTGGACGATGCGGGTGTGCTGATCGCCGGCCACGGCCGCATCCTGGCCGCCAGGGCGCTCGGCCTCGTGGAGGTCCCGGCGATCCGCCTGTCGCATCTGACCGAGGCGCAGGCGCGGGCCTATCGCCTCGCCGACAACCAGCTGGCGCTGACCTCGACCTGGGACGAGAGCCTGCTCGCCGCCGAGCTGCGCGCCCTGCGCACCGACGAGTTCGACCTCGGCCTGATCGGCTTCGACGGCGCCACGCTCGACCGGCTGCTGTCCGAGGCGGAGCCCGACGCGCCGGCGGCGCCCGCCGGCGATCCCGACGTCCCGGCGCCCGAGCCGCCGGCCGAACCGGTCACCCGGCCCGGCGACCTCTGGCTCCTCGGCCCGCACCGGCTGCTCTGCGGCGACAGCACCAGGGCCAGCGATGTCGCGCGGCTGCTCGGCGGCGCGCGGCCGCACCTGATGGTCACGGATCCTCCCTACGGGGTGAACTACGACCCTGAGTGGCGGAACGAGGCCGGCGTCTCGGCGACGATGCGCACCGGCCGGGTGGCCAACGACGACCGCGCCGACTGGCGCGAGGCCTGGGCGCTGTTCCCGGGCGACGTCGCCTACGTCTGGCACGCCGGCGTGCACGCGCGCACCGTGATCGAGAGCCTGGAGGCGGCGGGCTTCGCGGTGCGCAGCCAGATCGTCTGGGCGAAGCCGCGCTTCGTGCTGGGGCGGGGGGACTACCACTGGCAGCACGAGCCGTGCCTCTACGCCGTGCGCAAGGGGGCGACGGGCCACTGGCAGGGCGCACGCGACCAGGCGACGCTCTGGCCGATCGGCACCGGCGGCGACGAGGACGCGGCGACCGTGCACGGCACGCAGAAGCCCGTGGAATGCATGCGCCGGCCGATCTTGAACAACAGCGCCCCGGGGGAGGCGGCCTACGAGCCCTTCTGCGGCAGCGGCAGCACCATCATCGCCGCGGAGACCACGGGGCGGGTCTGCTACGCCATGGACATCGACTCCCGCTATGTCGATGTGGCGGTGCGGCGCTGGCAGGTCTTCACGGGCCGGGCCGCGGTGCTGGCCGGGGAGGAGCGGGTCTTCGACGACGTCGCCGCCGCCCGCGGCAGGCAGGCGGCGGCGTGATCCGCGTGGCGTTGCCCCGCTCAGGTGGCGATGCGGTAGATCGTGAAGGAGCCCTTGGCGCCCTCCCTGTTCGGCCCAACCTGGCGCACCCGCTCCAGGACCTCGACCGCGATGCCCTGGCGCTTCTTGAGGCCGGCGAAGAACCCCCGCACCGTGTGCGGCGCCCAGCCGGTGGCCTCGGCGATCTGCGCCACCGTCGCGCCCTCGGGGCGGCGCAGCATCGCCAGCACCGTCTCCTGCTTGGTGCCCGCGCGCGGCTTGCGCGGCGCGGCGGGATCGCGCGGAGCGCGGGCGGGCGTGACCCCCGCCAGGGCGGCGCGCAGGCCCGCCATCGGCCCGTCGAGGGCGCTGACCATGTCCATCGCGCGGTTGGCGTCGTCGTCCCAGGCGGCGAGCACGGCCGCGGCAGCGTCGCGCAGGCGGGCCCGTGGGGCGGGCGTGGGCGCGGTGTGGGCGGGTTCGGCGGCCTCGGCGGGGACATCCGCCCCGGCGGTGTCCTCCCCGCCCGTGGTCGCCGTGTTGGCCACCGGCGCGGCCCCGGCGGTGCCGGTGAGCGGGTCGAAGGCCGCTTCGATGTCTTCGACCACCTCGCTCTCCGGCTCGATGCCGATGGCGCGCAGGCCGGCGTCGGTGATCTTGAGCAGCATCTCGTCGCCGTCCACCGTCCACTTCGCGACCGCGTCGTAGGCGGGGCGGTGCACCGCGATGACCAGGTCGTGCTTCAGCAGGGCCTTCGCCACCGTCTGCCGCGCCGCGGCCGGGAGGCGCTCGGGCGGGACTGCCAGCCCGTCGTCGCGCTGGCTCGCCTGGCTGAGGATGGTGCGCTGGGTGTCGGTCAGCCTCATCGTCGGGGTCTCCGGTTCCGGGAGCCGACCCTCTCGGCCCCCTACTGCCGGGAGCCCCGCCGGGCTCGGCCCGGTCGGGGCGGTGCGGGAGGCGCGCCGCGTCAGCGGGCGTATTCGCCTCGGCGGAAGTGCTGGTCCGCGATGTCCTTCAGCTTCGCGGTGGCGTCCGCGAGCCAGGCGGTCTCGCCCCAGAGCACCGCCTCGGGGTCCGCCCCGAAGTGGTCCACACTGGCCTGCTGCAGTTCGGCCAGCAGGGCGTCGAACTCCGCCTTCTTGGCGAGGAAGGCTTCGAGGCTCCGCTGCTGGTTGGCTTCACGCTTCGTCATCGTGGTCTCCGTCATCCGCATTGCGTGACGGACCATTCGCGCTGCGGCGGGGGCTGAGCCAAGCGCCATCGGCGCTTCGTCGATTGCTATCTTCGAGGGATCTCGATCACATCATGATCGCCAGCGCCGAGCCGGGCCTCGTGGCCTCGCAGCGCGAGCTGGCGCGCCGCCTCGGCGTCTCCCACACCGCCCTGCAGAAGGCGCAGCGGGCCGGCCGCATCGCGCCCGAGCCGGACGGCGCCTGGGATGTGGCAAAGACCCGCGCGCGGCTTGCGGAGAGCAGCGACCCGACGCGCAAGACGGCGACGCTCGCCGCGCCCCAACCTGCGCCCGTCCCGCCGATGGCACCGCGCCCTGTTTCGCCGCCAGCAATCGCTGCGCCTCCGCCCGATCCCCTGCCGCGCGCCGCCGGCAGCACGTTCCACGACGCGCGCACAGCGAACGAGGTGCTCAAGGCGCAGGAGCGCCGGCTTCGCATCGACGAGCGCAAGGGCAAGCTGGTCGACAAGGCCCGCGCACTCCTGCTCGTGCACCGCCTCGCCAAGGAGGAGCGGGACGCCATCCTCGCCTGGCCCGCCCGCGTCGCCGCCGAGATGGCAGCCGAGCTCGGCGTCGATGCACATCGGCTGCAGACCATGATGGACACGCGGCTCCGCGAGCATCTCGCGGCCCGGCACGATGTTCGGGTGAGCGTCGGCTGATGGCAGGAAAGCACTTCCTCGACGAGCTCGGCCGCTTCGACGGCGACGCCGAGATCCTGCAGGCCTGGCGCGACGGCATGATGCCGGAGCCGGCCCTGCTGGTCTCGGAATGGGCGGACAGGCACCGGATGCTGGGCTCGCGCGACTCCGCCGAGCCGGGGCCCTATCGCACGGCGCGCACGCCCTACCTCAAGGAGGTGATGGACGCGCTGTCGCCCTCCCACCCGGCACGGCGCGTGGTGTTCATGAAAGGGGCGCAGGTCGGCGCCACCACCTGCGGCAGCAACTGGATCGGCTACGTCATCCACCACGCGCCCGGGCCGATGCTGGCGGTGCAGCCGACCACCGAACTGGCCAAGCGCTTCTCCGACCAGCGCATCGACCCGCTGGTCGAGGAGACGCCGGCGATCCGGGAGCGGGTGGCGCCGGCCCGCTCCCGCGACAGCGGCAATCGCCAGCTCTCGAAGGAGTTCCCCGGCGGGCAGCTGGTGATGACCGGCGCCAACAGCGCGGTGGGGCTCCGCTCCATGTCGGCGCGGTTCCTGTTCCTCGACGAGATCGACGCCTATCCCGGCGACGTCGAGGGCGAGGGCGATCCGATCGCGCTGGCCGAGGCCCGCGCCCGCACCTTCGGCTGGCGGCGCAAGATGCTGCTGGTCTCAACGCCCACCATCGCCGGGCTGTCACGGATCGAGCGCGAGTATCTGGCGACCGACCAGCGGCGCTATTTCGTGCCGTGCCCGCATTGCGGCCACCGGCAGCACCTGCGCTTCGAGCGGCTGGTCTGGGACGAGGGCGAGCCGGAGACCGCACGCTATCTCTGCGAGGCCTGCGACGCGCCGATCGGCGAGCAGCACAAGGCGCAGATGCTGGCGGCGGGGGAATGGCGGGCCACCGCCACCGCGACGGACCCGCACGCTGTGGGTTTCCATGTCTCGGCGCTCTACTCGCCGCCTGGCTGGATGACGTGGGCCGAGATTGCGCGGCTCTGGCTTGCGGCGCAGGGCGACGACCGCGCCATCAAGACCTTTCGCAACACGGTGCTGGGCGAGACCTGGCAGGAGGCCGGCGAGGCGCCGGACTGGCAGCGGCTCTACGACCGCCGCGAGCACTGGCCCGCGGGCACCGTGCCGATGGGCGGGCTGCTGCTGACCGCCGGGGTGGACGTGCAGCGCGACCGCCTCGAGGCCAGCGTCTGGGCCTGGGGCGAGGACCGCCAGTCCTGGCTGGTCGAGCACCGCGTGCTGGCGGGGAACCCGTTCGAGGCGCAGGTCTGGGAGGAACTCCGGCGGCTGCTCGGCGAGAGCTGGCGGCATGAGAGCGGGCACCGCCTGCCCATCGCCATGGCAGCGATCGACAGCGGCGACGGCATGACCACGGCGGAGGTCTACGCCTTCGTGCGCCGCGCCGGGTCGGGCCGGGCCATCGCGGTCAAGGGCCAGGACGGGTTGCGCGCCGCCATCGGCCAGCCGGCGGCGACGGAGGTGCGTCGGAACGGGCGGAAGCTCGGCGGGCTGAAGGTCTGGCCGGTCGGCTCCTCCTTCCTCAAGGCCGAGACCTATGGCTGGCTGAAGCTCGACCGGCCGACGGAGGAGAGCGGCGATCCCTTCCCGCCGGGCTACGTGCACCTGCCGGTCCACGCTGCGGGCGAGGAGTTCTGCCGCCAGCTCACCGCCGAGCAGCTGGTCGCGCGCACCGGCCGGAATGGCTTTCGCCGGCTGGAGTGGGTCAAGACCCGCGAACGCAACGAGGCGCTTGACTGCCGGGTCTATGCCCGCGCGGCCGCGGCGGCGCTCGGCATGGATGGCTGGGGTGATGGTCGCTGGGCGCGGATGGCGGACGCGATGTCACTGCCGGCAGCCGAACTTCCCACCGGCGGGAATGTCGTTCCCCCGTCGCCTTCGCCGGCCGCACCCGACACCCATCGCCCACGCGGTTGGCTCGCGCCGCGCAGCGGCTGGTTGCGCTGATCCTGGAGACCCTGATGACCGCGATCGTGCCCGTGCGCACCAGTATCGCCGCCGGCCAGGCGCTGAGCGCGCCGGTCGCCAGCGTCGGCTACGGCGTCTGCCTGCTGCTGCTGCCCGCTGCCTGGACCGACGCGCCGCTCACCGTCCAGGGCTCGCTCGACGAGGGCGAGCCCGCGGCCTGGGCCGACCTCCACGACCATCTCGGCAACGAGGTGGTGCTGACGGTGGCCGCCGGCCGCGCGCTCACCCTGCCGCCGACCCTGCTGCTCGGCTGGCGCTGGTTGCGGCTGCGCTCCGGCCTCGCCGCGGCGCCGGTTGACCAGGCGGCGGAGCGCCCGATCACCCTCGGCATCCGGCCGCTCGCATGACCGCGCTGTTCCAGCACTACCTGCCGCCCGCCCCGGCGATGCTGCCCTATGTCCCGGGGCGGTTCTACGCCTCGCAGCACGCGCGCGCCGCCGGCGGCGCCGTCGCCATGGCGGCCAACCGCATGTACTGCGTGCCCTACGTGCTCGCCCGGCCCGGGCTGTTCTCGGCCATGGCGGTGAGCGTGACCACCGGCGCCGCTGGTTTCCTGCGCATGGCCTTGGCCGCCGACAACGGCGCCGGCCGGCCGGGCGCGCTGATCGAGGAGCCGCTGGCGGACGCCGACACCGCCGCCGCCGGCGGTGCGGTCTGCCCCTTCGCGCGGCCGCGCTGGATCCCGGCCGGCGTCTGGTGGCTGCTGCTGTGCTTCTCGGGCACGCCCTCGGTGCGCGGCACCAGCACCCAGGCGTTCAGCGGCGGCAACACGCTGCTGCTCGGCTCGGCCGCGGCGGACGGCGGCGCCGGCGGGGGCGCCGCCGGCAGCGAGAACGGGTTCTTCGCGCCGCTGACGCACCAGGCCGGCGCGCCGATCATGCCGAACCCGCCGAGCGGGCTGTCCTATCTCGTCAACGCGGCGGCGCCGCTGCCGACGCTGCAGGCCGCCTGATGGATCCCTCCGTCCTGGCCTGGGCGCTGGCGCAGCCGGCGGGCAGCCGTGCCGCCGCCCTCGCCGCTGCCTACACCGGCGGCACCACGCGCGTGAGCTTCGAGGGCCGCACCGTCGAGTATCGGAGCCTCGACGAGCTCGGCCGGGCGCTGGCCGTGTTGTGCGGCGCGGAGAACAGCGCCGCCCGTCGGCCCTCGGTGACGCTGGCCAGATTCTCGCGGGAGAGAACCGGGTGATCCGACGCCTTCGCGACGCATGGCAGGTCTTGCGCGGCTACGCCGCGGCGCAGGACCACCGCGCTTCCGCCTGGGCGCCCTCCGGCGGCAGCGCCAATGCCGAGATCGGTCTGGCTGCCGCGACGGTCGCCCGCCGTGCCCGCGACGCCGTCCGCAACGACCCCTACGCCAGCCGCATCGTCGATCTCTGGACCGGCAATGCCGTCGGCGCCGGCATCACCACCCGCTGGCCGGACCAGCGCCATGCCGACACCTGGCGGCGCTGGGCGGAGGGCACCGCCTGCGACGCCGAGGGGCGCCTCGATCTCTACGGCCTGCAGGCGCTGGTGATGCGGGCGGTGGTCGAGAGCGGCGAGTGCTTCGTCCGCTTCCTGCTGGCGCCGCCGTCGCCTGCCAACCCGATCGGCCTGCGCCTGCAGGTGCTGGAGGCGGACCACCTCGACACCGCGCGCAACGGTTTGGTGGACGGCGTGCCGACCATCCAGGGCATCGCCCTCGGCGAGACCTGCGCGCCGATCGGCTACTGGCTGCACAGCGTGCATCCGGGCGCCGCCTGGATCCTGCCGGGCGCGACTTGGCAGAACAGCCAGCGCATCCCGGCCAGCGACGTGCTGCACGTCTACCGCAAGCGCCGCCCCGGGCAGCTGCGCGACGTCTCCTGGCTCGCGCCCATCCTGCTGCGCCTGCGCGACCTCGGCGACTACGAGGCGGCGCTGCTGATGAAGGCCAAGATCGAGGCCTGCCTCGCCGCGGTGGTGACCGAGGAGGGCGACGAGGCGCTGACCGGCGCCGCGGCGGGCCTGCTGCGGGACGCCCAGGGCCGCGCGGTCGAGAGCTTCGAGCCGGGGATGATCCTCTACCGCCGCGGCATGGGCAGCGTGGAGGTGGTGAACCCGAGCGGGGGCGGATCGCACGCTGCCTTTGCGCGGCGGGCGCTCGAGGCGGCCGCGGTTGGCACCGGCCTGACCTATGACCAGGTCTCCGGCGACCTGACGCAGGCCAACTACTCGTCCCTCCGCGCCGGCAAGATCGAGTTCCGCCGCCTCTGCGAGCAGGTGCAGTACGGCATGCTGATCCCGATGCTGGTCCGCCCGATCGCCGAGCGGTTCCACGCCCAGGGCGCCCTGCTCGGGCTGTGGGGCGCCGAGATGCCGGGGGGCGTCAGCCACGTGCCGCCGGCGCATGAGATGATCGACCCGCTCAAGGATACCGCGGCGCTGATCGCCCAGGTGCGCGCCGGCTTCGTGCCGCAGCCGGAGGCGGCCGGTGCCTTCGGCTACGACTTCCGCGCGGCGGTGGAAATGATCCGCGAGGCCAACGCGCTGCTGGATGATGCCGGCCTCGCGCTCGACACCGATCCGCGCCGGGTCGCGAAGTCCGGCGCGGCCCAGGACGCCGCCCAGATGGCCGCCGTCGAGATCGCCGCGACGGGGGCGGCGGCTCCACTGCGCCAGCCGACTGCGAGCCAGGCGGAGCCGGGCTGAGCGTCGCCTGTCCACAGATCGTCCCAGGCTTTTCCCCAGGGATATCCACATGACCGAGACCACCGAACCGGGCGGGGGAGACCCTGCGCCGGACCAGGATGTTGCGCCCGATCGACCGGCCCCGGTCGCGCCCGTTCACACCCCGGGGCAGTCGATCGTCGCGCAGCGCGCCATCACCGCGCCCGCCACCGTGGATCGCGCCGGGCGCACCGTCGAGGTGGTGTGGTCCACCGGCGCCCGCGCCCGCAACTTCGTCCCCTCCCTCGGCCTGATCACCGAGGAGCTGGAGATGTCGCCCAACGCGGTGCGCATCGAGACACTCCGCTCCGGCCGCGCCCCGGTGCTCGACACCCACCGCCGCGGTGGAGCCAGGGATGTGCTGGGTCGCGTCACCGCCGCCCGCCTCGAGCGCGGCCGCGGCTACGCCACGCTGCAGTTCAGCACGGCCGCGGACGTCGAGCCGGTCTGGCAGCGCATCGCCGACGGCACGCTGCGGGCGGTGAGCGTCGGCTACCGCGTGCACCGCTACGAGCCGCGGGCCGACCCCGCCACCGGCGAGACCGTCCACCGCGCGGTGGATTGGGAGCCCTTCGAGATCTCCGTCGTGCCGGTCCCGGTGGATCGGGATGCCGCAGTGCGTGGCGAGGGGCCGCAGGGCGCGCCCGCCATCGCGATCGAACCCGCCCTGCCTGACGAGGACACCACCATGCCCGAGACGACGCCGGAGACCCCGGCCGCGCCGGCCGCCCGGGACGTTCCCGCGCCGTCGGCGCCGCCCACCCCGCCCCAGGAGACCACCGTGACCACCAGCCCAGAACCCAGCCGCGCCGCGCCCGCAGCGGTCGCACCGCCCGATCTCGATGCCGTGCGCGCCGAGGCGAGCCGCGCCGAGCGCGAACGCATCGCCGGCATCGACGCCGCCGTGGAGGCCGCCCGCGCCCTGCTCCCGCCCGAGCGCATCACCCCGATCCGTGCCGAGGCCATCACGGCCGGCTGGACCGGCGATGAGGCCCGCCGCGCCCTGTTCGATGCCCTGGTGGCACAGGGGCCGCGCCCGTCCATCCCCGCTCGCCCCGAAACCGGCCCCGGCCACGACGACCCGGCGCAGATCCTCGACGCCATGGCCGAGGCGCTCGCCGCCCGCGCCATGCCCGGCTACCAGCCCCAGGGCTCGGGCCGCCACGCCGAGTTCCTCGGCTGGCGCCCCTCCGACATGATCGGCGAGCTGCTGCGCGCCCGCGGCGAGCGGAGCGTGCCCCGCAACCCGACCCTGCTCGCCGAGCGCGCCTTCCACACCAGCTCCGACTTCCCGGCCCTGCTCTCCGCCGCCGCGAACAAGATGCTGCTCGCCGC
>NZ_JAHZUY010000086.1 GCF_019458025.1 Caldovatus aquaticus
CGCCGGGCGGCGGCGGGGCGCAGGGCGGCGAGGGCGCGGCGCGAGAGCTTGCCCACCGCATCGCGCGGCAGCGCGTCCAGCATCACCACCGGGCGCGGCAGGAAGGCCGGCTCGATCCGCTCGCGCAGCGCGGCGAGGATCTCGCGCGCCGAGCGGCCGGGCGCGACCACGTAGGCGGCGAGCCGTGCCCGCGGGTTGCGGTCGAGATCCTCGGGGGCGACGAAGACGCCGTCGCGCACCCCCTCGATCGTGGTGAGGATGCGGGTGAGGCCGGCGAGCGAGGCCCGCTTGCCGGCGAGCTTCACCACGTCGGCGCGCCGGCCGAGCAGGCGGAAGCGGCCGTCCTCGCCCAGCTCCAGCTCGTCGGCGAGCGGCACCGGCCGGGGCAGCCCCGGCACCTCGGCCAGCGCGGTGCCGTCCGCGCCGCGGCGCAGCCGGATGCCGCCATAGGGGCGCCAGAGCGGCCCCTCGACGGTGCGCCGGCTGGCGAGCGAGCCGGCCTCGGTCGCACCGTAGATCTCCAGCACCCGGGTCCGCCAGGCCTTCTCGGCCGCGGCGGCAAGCTCCCCGGCGAGCGGGGCGGTGGCCGAGATCACCGCCTCCAGCGCCGGCAGCGCGGCTCCGGAGGCGAGCAGGGTGCGCAGGTGCAGCGGGGTGGTGACGAGGAGGCGGCGCGGCGGCGACTGCGCCAGCGCCTCGGCCAGGTCGGAAGGGTAGAAGGCCGGCCCGGCATGGCCCGCCGCCTCGGCCTGCAGCGGCAGCAGCAGCGTGGTCTCGAAGCCGTACATGTGCTGCGCCGGGACGCTGGCGACGATGCTCGCCGGCCGGGCGGGATCGGCGAGGCCGAAGCGCTCGGCGGCGGCGCGCGCGCCGGCGACCAGCGCGCCCCACGGCTTGGCGTGCGGCGTCGGCTCGCCGGTGCTGCCCGAGGTGAAGGCGATGGCGGCGATCCGCTCCGCCGGGATGGCCGGGGCGGGCGCGGCGGCGGCCGGGGCCCCGCCTCGTGCCGCCAGCGCCTCGGCGCAGCCGGTCACGGCGACCGGGCAGGCGGCGGCCGCGGCGTCCTGCGCCAGGGTGGCGGCGTCGTCCACCAGGGCGTGGGCGCCGGGGTAGCGCTCCGCCAGCTCGCGCAGCCGGTGCGGCGAGCGCTCGGCCGAGAGCAGGGTGGTCTGGCCGCGGAGCAGTGCGGCGGCGAAGCCGAGCAGGGCGAGGTAGCGGTCGGCGCAGAGATTGATGGCGTAGGGGGCCTCCGGCAGCCGCGCCGCCAGCGCCGCCGCTTCGGCCAGGAAGCGCCCGACGGTGATCGCCTCGCCGCCGCGGCGGAACAGCACCGCCTCCGGCCGGCGCGGCGTCAGCGGCGAGGCGGCTGGGTCAGCCGGCATGGCAGCGGCGGTCCGGGGCGGGCGCGGGCGCCGCGGCGGCCGCACCCTGCCCGCCCGCGCGCAGCATGGCGCGGCAGGTGCGCAGCGGCGAGGCGGTGCCGAGATGCGGGAAGCGCAGCGTGCGGATCAGGTGCTCGGCGAGGAACGCCGTCGCCACGGCGGCGAGGTTCGCCGCGAGCAGGACGCCGCCCGGCAGGGCCAGCGCGCCGGCCAGCGCCAGGGCGTGGACCAGTGCCAGCAGGAGGAGCAGCCCCGCCCAGAAGGCGGTGAGGCCGCGGGCGTAGCCCTCGCATTCCGGCGGCACCGCGCCGCGGTCGAGGCGCGTGTAGCGGGCGATCAGCGGCTCCCGTCCGGGGCGGAGCGTGGCGGCGAAGTGCAGGGCGAGGACGAGGTTCGCCGCGCAGGGCAGGGCGTCGAGCGCGCGGGCGCGTGCGGCCGGGGGCAGCAGGGCGGCGCCGGCCGCGGCGAGCGCCGCGAGCCCGCCGAGGAGGGCGCGGCGCGTCCCCCGCTCCCGCCCCGGCCCGGGCAGCGCCGCGAGCGCGGCCAGCAGCACCAGGTCGGCCGCCGCGATGCCGTCCGCGCCGAGGGCGCGCGCCAGCACGAAGCCGGCGCCGAGCAGTCCGGTCAGCGCCGGCGCGGGCGGAGCGAGCGGCACCCCGGCCATCCGCGGGCCCGCCCCTAGCGGGTCCGGTGCTTCTCGACGTGGGCGGCGAGCGCGCGCAGGCTGGCGAAGATGCGGTGGTTGCGCTCGTCGTCGGACCGGAGCTGGAAGCCGTAGCGGCGGGAGATGGCGAGGGCGATCTCGAGGGCGTCGATCGAATCGAGGCCGAGTCCCTCGCCGAACAGCGGCGCCTCGGGGTCTATCTCCTCCGGCGCGGTCTCGAGATGCAGGGCCTCGACGATCAGGCGGGCGAGTTCGGCTTCCAGGGGGATCGTCGAAGTCGCGGACATGCTCGGTCCCAGGCCTCGCAACCGGTTGGAGAACGGACATCCTCGCCGCGCCGGCGCCGCCGCCGGGAGAAAGTTGCGCCACCCGGGTTACGCGTCGGCGCGACGCCCGATATCAGGCGGCGGGATGCCAGAAACCCGGATAGCACGCAATCGGACGATCGCGTTGCCCCCCGTCGCCGAAGATCAAGGATATCAACGCCAAAGCGCCCTCTCAAGGGCGGGGGGGCGCGCCGCGGCGGCGGCGTTCGCCGGCGCGCCGCGGCGCGCCCCGGTGTTCGCGGCCCTGCCTGCCCTCATCACCTTCACCGTGGACGTGGAGGAGTTGCATCCGGAAGCGGGCCCCGAGCGCCTGGAGCGCACGACCCGCCGGCTGCTCGACCTGGTGGAGGAGGCCGGCGGGCGCGGCACCTTCTTCGTCGTCGGCGAGGCTGCCCGCCGCGCCCCCGGCCTGGTGCGCGAGATCGCGCGGCGCGGCCACGAGCTCGCCTCGCATGGCGAGCGGCACCGCCCGCTCGCCGCCGAGACGCCGGCGGGGTTCCGCCGCGACCTCGCCGCCAGCAAGGCGCGCCTCGAGGATCTCGGCGGCGCGCCGGTGCTCGGCTTCCGCGCGCCGATGTTCTCGCTGACCGCGGCCACCGCCCCCTGGGCCACCGCGGTCCTCGGCGAGCTGGGCTTCGCCTACTCCTCCTCGGTGCTGCCGGCCCGGAACCTCCTCTACGGCTATCCGGGGGCACCGCGGCGCCCCTTCCTGTGGCCGGGCGGGCTGCTGGAGCTGCCCTGCCCGCTCGGCCGGGTCGGGCCGCTGGCGCTGCCCTTCCTCGGCGGGATGTATCTCCGCTACCTGCCGCCCTGGCGGCTCCGGCGCTTTGCGCGCCAGGTCGGCGCCGCACCGGACGGCGTCGTCTGGAGCTACTGCCATCCCTACGACCTGGACACGGCGCAGGAACTGCGCCGCTACGGCGATCGCGGGCTCGCGGCGAGCCTGATGCTGTGGCTGAACCGCGGGCGGACGGAGGCGCGGCTGCGGGCGCTGCTCGCCGGGCGGCGCTCGGTGCCCTTCGCCGACCGGCTGGAGGCCATCCGCGCCGGCGCCGACCGGTCCTTCGGGCCGGAATGGGCATGAGCCGGCGCGGCGGCCGCCGCCCTATACCCGCGCGACGAGGAACAGCCGCCGGAAGGGCAGCAGCACCGCGCCGTCGGCGCGCGGCGGGTAGTGCGGTCGCACCGCCTCGGTGTAGGCGGCGAGGAAGGCCGGCCGGGACCTCTCGTCGAGCGCGTCGAGGAAGGGGCGCAGGCTGCTGCCCATCGCCCACTGCACCACGGGATGCGGCGCCGGGGACGGCGCGTCGCCGCCGCGCAGCACGTGGATGTATTCGGTCAGCCAGAGGTCGAGCGCGGCGGCGCGGCCGGCAAGCAGGTCGTAGTAGGCCTCCGGCGCCAGGATCGGCGGCGCGCTGCGCACGCCGCGCAGGCGCTCCGCCCAGGGACCGCGCGCCGCGACCTCGTACTGCAGCCGGCGGAACGGCGCCGCGTCCATCGCCGGCATCTGCACCGCCAGCACGCCGCCGGGGGCGAGCTGGCCGAGCAGGCGCGGGAACAGGGTCTCGTGGCCGGAGAGCCAGTGCAGCGCGGCGTTGGAGAAGATCACGTCCGCCGGCGCCTCCGGCGCCCAGGCGGCGATGTCGGCCCGCACGACGCGGAATCCGGTCTCCGCGGCCCGGGCGAGCATCGCCGCCGAGCCGTCCACGCCGGTGACCTCCGCCCCGGGAAAGCGCGCCGCGAGGACCGGCAGGGCCGTGCCGGCGCCGCAGCCGAGATCCACGACGCGGCGCGGGCCGGGATGGGGGATGCGCGCGATCAGGTCGAGGGCGGGCCGCAGCCGCTCCTCGCCGAAGCGCAGGTACTGCGCCGGATCCCAGGCCGGGTTGGCGCCCGGCGCGCCGCTGCTCTTCATCCCTCGTCGCTCCCGTCGCCGGTCCGCTCGAGGGCGTCGAAAAACCGGCGCACCTGCCACATCGCGTAGGCGGCGCAGGCGGCGAACAGGGCTGCGGCCAGGTAATCGCCGAGGGGCGCCAGCTCGCGCCAGCGGGCCAGCGCGACCAGGCCCGCGATTCCCGCCGCCATGGCCAGCCCGATCCGCACCGAGGTCCCGATCGGCATCCCGCGCCCTCCCGGTCCGTCTTCCGAGAGCCGTTCCGCCCGGCCGTTCCCGGCCGTCGGCGCTCGGCCCTACCTCACAGGTAGCGCGTGCGGATGTCGAGGCTGCTCTCCCGCCCCAGCTTGTCGAAATTCTCCGCGAGCCAGCGGTCCGCCGCGTCGCGGCCGTAGCCGCGCAGGGTCTGGAGGAAGTCCCAGTCGCCGTTGTACTTGGTCGAGAGCTTGAAGCGGCGCATCCGCTCCTCGTCCTCGATCACGTGCAGGAACAGGCGGCGGTAGCGCGGCTGCTCCAGCCGCCCGGCGTCGAGCAGGCGCTGGACGAAGTCGATCGCGCGCATCTCCGCCACCAGCGAGCCGTTGAAGGTGATCTCGTTCAGCCGGTTCATGATCTCGGCCGGCGTGGTCGGCGTCTCCTCGCGCACCAGCGGATTGAGCTGCACCAGCACGATGTCCGGCGGCCCGCCCTGCTCGTAGAGCGGCCAGAGCGCCGGGTTGCCGAGATAGCCGCCGTCCCAGTAGGGCTCGCCGTCGATCTCCACCGCCTTGAAGATCTGCGGCAGGCAGGCGGAGGCGAGCAGCGCCTCGATGCTGATCTCGCGGCGGCTGAAGACGCGCGGCTTGCCGGTGCGCACGTTGGTCGCCGAGACGAACAGCCGCGGCGCCTTCGTCGCGGAGCGCAGCAGCTCGACGTCCACCGACTGCTCGAGCGCCCGGCGCAGCGGGTTGTAGTCGAAGGGCGTGGGGTTGAGCTGGTAGGGGGAGAGGACGCGCGTCAGGGTCTCGAAGGCCTGGTAGGCGAGGGAGTAGGTGAGGTCGTGGCCCCAGATCAGGCGCTCCCACGGCAGGCTGCGCACCGGGCTCACCGTCAGCCTGGCGGCGATGCTGCGCCAGAAGCGGTCGAGGGCGCGGATCGCGCCCTCCGGGCCGTCCTCGATCAGGCCCTGGACCAGCATCACGGCGTTGATCGCTCCGGCCGAGGTGCCGGAGACGCCGTCGATCTCGAGGCGGTCGTCCTCGAGCAGGCGCTCGAGCACGCCCCAGGTGAAGGCGCCGTGCGTGCCGCCGCCCTGCAGGGCGAGGCTGATGCGGCGCTTGCCGGAAGGGGTGCGGGAGGGGGAGGCCGGCTTGGGCGCCGCGTGCGCGACGGGGCCGAGCACCTCGGTCGCGGCGAGGCGGTCGGCCGCCTCGCGCTCCGCGGCGCGGCCCTTCGCCCCGGCCGGCGGCGCCCCGTTCTGCCGCGTCACGCCGCGACCCAGCCGCCGTCGATGCTGAGGGCGGCGCCGTTGAGGCTCGCGGTGTCGGGGCCGCAGACGTAGAGCGCGAGGCGCGCCACCTCCCGGACCTCGACCCACCGCTTCGAGGGCTGCTTGGCGAGCACCACCTCGGTCAGCGCCTGCTCCTCGCTGATGCCGCGCTCGCGCGCCGCGGCCACCACCTGCGCCTCGGCGAGCGGGGTGCGGGTGAAGCCCGGACAGATCGCGTTGCAGGTCACGCCGGTCTCTGCGACCTCGAGCGCCACCGTCTTGGTCAGGCCGAGGAGGCCATGCTTGGCGGCGACGTAGGCGGCCTTGAACGGGCTCGCGACCAGGCCGTGGGCGGAGGAGATGTTGACGATCCGCCCGAAGTCGCGCGCCTTCATCCCCGGCAGCACCGCCTTGATGGCGTGGAAGCAGGAGGAGAGGTTGATGGCGATGATCCGGTCCCACTGCTCCTCGGGGAACGCCTCGACGGGGGCGGTGAACTGGATGCCGGCGTTGTTCACCAGGATGTCCACCCGGCCGAGCGCCTGCTCGGCGGCGGCGACCATCGCCCGCACCGCCTCGGGGCGCGACAGGTCGTGGTCGGAATAGGGCGCCTCGCCCCCGCCCATGGCGGCGCCGACCGCACGCCGGGCGGCGGCGATCTCCTCCGGCCGGCCGAGGCCGTTCAGCATCACCCGCGCCCCGGCCTCGGCGAACATCCGGGCGATGCCGAGGCCGATGCCGGAGGTCGAGCCGGTGACGAGGGCGGTGCGGCCCTCCAGCGTGCGTTCCATGGGACTGCCTCCGCTCCTTCGCAAGCGCAGCAACAGGCGCCGCAATAGGCTCAAGGCAGGCGGATGAGCAAGTCGGCGAGCCGCTTCATGGCCGGGGAGAGCAGCCGCGGGAGGAAGAATTCGCCGGCCGCCCGCTTCGCCCCCTCGGCCAGGGTGGGATAGGGCAGGACCAGCCCGGCGAGCGCCGAGAGCGGCAGGCGCCGCCCGATCATCAGCCCGAACAGCCCCGCCATGTCGCCCGCCCGGGGGGCGAGCACGGAGGCGCCGAGCAGTCGGCCCCGGGGCGTCGTCACCAGCTTGACCAGCCCCTCCGGCCGGCCCTCGGCCACGGCGCGGTCGTTCTCGGAGAGCGGCCAGCGCAGGATGCCGAGCGCCGCATGGCCGGCCGCGCGCGCCTCGGCTTCGGTGAGGCCGACCTGGGCGAGCTCGGGGTCGGTGTGGATCACGCGCGGCAGCGCCGCGTAGTCCAGCCGCGCCGGCAGGCGGAACAGCATCGAGCGGGCGACGATCGCGGCGTGGCAGGCGGCGACATGGGTGAAGGCGCGCGGGCCGAGGCCCTGCGGGTCGGCGATGTCCCCCGCCGCCCAGACCCGGCGGTTGGAGACGGAGCGGAGCGCCAGGTCGGTCGCGATCCCCTGGCGCGTCGCCTGGATGCCCGCCGCCGGCAGGTCGAGCCCGGCGAGGCGCGGCGCGCGTCCGACCGCGAGCAGCAGGTGCGTGCCGACGATCCGGCTGCCGTCCGCGAGCACCGCGGCGAGGCCGCCGGCGCCGTCGGGCTCGACCCGGCGCAGCGCGGCGCCCTCGCGGAGCGCGATGCCCTCGGCCTTCAGCGTCCGGCGCAGGCCCTCGACCAGCTCGGGGTCCTCGCGCGGGGCGATGCTCGGCGCCGCCTCGATGACGGTGACGAGGCAGCCGAGGCGGGCGTGGGCCTGGGCCATCTCCAGCCCGACCGCGCCGCCGCCGAGGATGATCAGGTGCCCGGGCGGGTCCTCCAGCTCGAAGACCGTCTCGTTGGTGAGGTAGGGCACCTCGGCGAGGCCCGGGATGGCCGGCACCGCCGGGGCGCTGCCGGCGGCGATCACGGCGCGGCGGAAGGTGTAGCGGCGGGCGCCGGCCTCGATCGCGTCGGGGGCGACGAAATGGGCGCTGGCGCGGATCACCTCGGCGCCGAGGGCGCGGAAGCGTTCCTCCGAATCGTTGGGCGCGATCCGGGCGATGGCGCCGCGCACGTGGGCCCGCACCGCCGCCCAGTCGATCTCGGGCGGCGGCAGCCGGATGCCGAAGCGCCCGGCCGCGCGGGCCTCCTGGGCGCGGTGGGCGGCGGCGAGCAGCGCCTTCGAGGGAACGCAGCCGTGGTTCAGGCAGTCGCCGCCCATCCGGCCGCGCTCGAACAGCGCGACCCTGAGGCCGAGCTGCGCGGCGAAGGCGGCGACCGAGAGCCCGGCCGCGCCGGCGCCGATGATCGCCACGTCGTAGTCAGCCATGCCCCTGCATCCCCCTGCGCCGGCGCCGCCACCACGCCCCGAGCAGCGCCAGCGCCGCCAGGCCGAGCAGCGGCAGCAGGATGCCGGGAGAGAGGAGCGCGGAGGGATCGGGTGTCTCGCCCCGCGCCACGATCCCGCCCAGCCCGGCGCCGATGCCGGCGTACACCGCCGCCCCCGGGACGATCCCGATGGCGGTGGCGGCGGCATACGGGAGGAAGCGCATCCCGACCAGGGCCGGGGCAAGGTTGAGCAGCCAGAACGGCACCACCGGGATCAGCCGCAGCGCGAGCAGATAGAAGAATCCGTCGCGCTCGAGGCCGGGCCGGATCCGGGCGAGCAGCGGCCCGGCGCGCCGGGCGACGAGAGGGGCGAGGGCGGAGCGTGCGGCGAGGAACAGGAGGGAGGCGCCGAGGGTCGCGCCGAGCACGGCCAGCGCGGCGCCGAGCCAGGGACCGAACAGGATGCCGCCGGCGAGGGTCATCACCGCGCCGCCCGGCAGGGAGAGCGCGACGACGGCGACATAGGCGAGGACGTAGAGGACGCCGGTGGCGAGCGGGCGCGCGGCGACGAGCGCGGCCAGCGCCTCGTGGTGCCGGGCGAGCGCCTCGAGGGAGAGCTGGCGGTGCAGGCCGAACGCGTGGGCGAGGACCAGCGCGGCGGCGACCAGGGCGAGCGGCAGGAGCCGCTGCGCCGGAAGGCGGCGGGCGGCCCCGGGCGGGGGATCCGGCGCCCGCTCCGGCCCTCCTCCCTCGGCGACGGTGCGCGGGGCGGGCGCGGCGCGCGGCGCCTGGCGCCCTCCTCCGGGCGGCGCGCGGGCTGGGCCGGGCGGGGTGTCGGTCGCGGCGGCGACGGCCGGGGGCGGCGGGGCAGCGGGATCGGACATCGGGCACGCGCCTTCGCGATGCGCCAGGACGGGTCACGCTGGCAGATCGCTCCGCCGCGGCAAGAGGGGCGTGGCAGAGCGATCTGCCAGGCGGGGCGGTCCGCGCGCGGTGGGGGCGCCATCGCGGCGTTCGGCTGCGCCTCCCGCACGCGCGGGCGGTTCGGGGGAACCGGCCGGCTTCGTGCTCGCGCGGGTCTGCGCCCCCCGCCCGCGCGGGCGGTTCCCAGAGAGCGTGCATCGTGGATGAGTTGAGGTGCTGCGCCCCCCGCCCGCGCGGGCGGTCCGGGCGGCGGCCGATCCGGGCGCCGGGGATGCTGCGGCATCCGCGCCTGCCTGAGAGGGGCCGCGTGCCATCCCGCGCTCCCGCGATCCGTCCGCGGCCCGCCCGGCCAAGACCTGCCTAGGCGCCCCTGCCCGGGGTGGCGCGGCACCGGGACCGTGCGGCCGGGCAGGCAAGGCCGCCGTGGGCGGGCCGGAGGCGGACGGCGGTGCGGTGGCGCATCGCCAGTCGCGCTCCGCGCGCGGCGCCGCGGCCGGCAGGCACGCGCTTTCCGCCATCGCGGTTGACGCGCCGGCCAGCCCCTCCCTATAGGAGCCCCCCTTCGCCGGGGCGGGCGCGACGCCTGTCGCCGGCCGCCGGCGATGCCGGCCCAGGATGCCCTCGGGAGATCCGCCGTGAAGCGTACCTACCAGCCCTCGAAGCTCGTCCGGAAGCGCCGCCACGGCTTCCGCGCCCGCATGGCGACGGCAGGCGGCCGCAAGGTGCTGGCCAACCGCCGCGCCAAGGGCCGCAAGCGGCTGTCGGCCTGAGTCCGCCGGCGGAGCGCGGCGCGCGCCGCCGCTCCGCCCGTCCCGCCACCTTATTCCGCCGCCGCGAGGTCCTGCCGCCGTGTCCGAAACGCCGCCGTCGCCCGGAGCGGCGCCGGGGCTGACGCCGGCGCGGCTGAAGCGACGGAGCGAATTCCTGCGGGTGGCGGCGCGCGGGAAGCGCGCCGCCCGGCCCGGCCTGGTCCTGCAGGCCCTGCCGCCCGCGGTGCCCCCGGCTCCCGCGACGCCGCCGCGCCTCGGCTTCACCGTGACCCGGAAGATCGGCAAGGCGGTGGAGCGCAACCGCGCCCGCCGGCGGCTCAGGGAGGCCGCGCGCCTGACCTTCCGCGAGCACCCGGAGGCCGCCTCCGGCTGGGACCTGGTCCTGGTCGGCCGCGAGGGCACGGCGCGGCGCGACTTCGCGCAATTGCGGGCCGACCTCGAAAGCGCGCTGCGCCAGCTCGGCGCCTGGACGGGCGGCGCGG
>NZ_JAHZUY010000087.1 GCF_019458025.1 Caldovatus aquaticus
AACCTGTGGGCACGCCCGAAAGAGTGGCGTGCGGTTGCCACCCGCTATGAAAAGACCGCCCGTTCCTTTCTCGGCGTCCTCTGCCTCGCCGCTACAGCCGATTGGCTCAAGCTCTAACAGGCCCTAGGGTGGCATCACCCCGCCACCGGGCCGAGGGCGCCATGCCTGCCACCCGAGGTTGCCTGTTGTCTCCCTCCGGCGCCGGCCGGCGCGCGGCGCGCGGTGGGATCATTGGTGGGATTTTCCGGAGGCAGTCGCGTAGGTCGTTGATTTATTTGGTCTATGGCGGATGGGGTGGGATTCGAACCCACGGTGGGCTCGCGCCCACGCCGGTTTTCAAGACCGGAGCCTTAAGCCACTCGGCCACCCATCCCGAGGGCGCGTCCGCCGCGCGCGGCGCCCCTCACTCGCCCGCCAGCCGCGCCGCCATCAGCGGCGCGCCGAGGCGCATCGTCCCGTTCACGTCCGCGGCACCCTCCAGCCCCAGCACCGCGTCGGCGAGCTGCGCCGCACGCTCGCGCCCGAGCACCGCGTCGCACAGCCCGTGGAACTTCGCCCGCAGCTCCGCCTCGGTGAGGAAATTGGCCGGCTCGCCCTTCGGCACCACCACCTTGCGCGTGAACACCCGCCCGCGGGCGCGCAGCGTCACCTTGCCCGCCATGTTCGCCGGGAACTCCGCCTCGATCTCCGGGTCCTGCTCGCAGGTCGTCAGCGCCATGAGGCGGCGGATGTCGGCGTCCTTCAGCCAGGCGTAGCTGTCCCAGCCGAAATGCCCGCGGGCGAGGGCGCAGGCGACGACGAACGGCCCGCTGAACTGCCCGTCCACCACGTTCTGCGGATCGCGCTTGTAGTCGAGCGGCGCGCCGATCAGCAGCATCCCCTTGGCCGGCAGGCCGATCGTCACCGCCTCGATCTCCTCCGCCTGCAGCCCGTGCTCGGCGCGCAGGGCGAGGGCGGCATCCACGCTCGCATGGCCGTAGCGGCAGGAGGGGTAGGGCTTCACCGCCGTGTTCATCAGCTCCCATTCGGCGCCGAGCCCCTGCAGCGCCCGCTCCGGCACCGGGTTCGGCGCGTAGGTGCGCAGGAAGCCGGCCTTGCCCTCGAGCGCCTCGGCGGCGCCGCGGAAGCCCTCGCGCGCCAGCGTCGCCGCGGCGAGGCCGTTCGTCGCGCTCCACCCGACCTGGAAGCGCTTGGTCCAGGCGCCGTTGGCGAGGAACTGCAGCGAGCCCGCCGCCTGGGAAAGCGCGATGCCGAAGGCGTCCGCCACCCGCTCCGCGTCCAGCCCGAACACCCGCGCCGCCGCCGCGGCCGCGCCGAAGGCGCCGCAGGTCGCGGTCGGGTGGTAGCCGCGGTCGTAGTGGTCGCCCGCCGGCAGCGCCAGCGCCAGGCGGCAGGTCACCTCGTAGCCGGCGACGATCGCGGCGAGTACCGTCCGCCCGTCCGCCCCCGCCATCTCGGCGGCGGCGAGCGCGGCCGGGATCACCGGCGCGCCCGGATGCAGGCTGCCCGCCGCATGAGTGTCGTCGAAGTCGAGGCTGTGCGCGAGCGCGCCGTTCAGCAGCGCCGCCCCTGCCGGGGTGTAGCGCGCCGCGTCGCCGAACACCGCCGCGGAGCCCGCGCCGAGCCCGAGCGCCCGCACCGCGGCGAGCAGCGGCGGCGTGCTCTCCGCATCGTGGCGTCCGCGCACGATGTTGCCCACCAGGTCGAGCAGCAGGAACCGCGTGCGCTCGCGCACCTCCGGCGGCAGCCGGTCGTGCCGGATGCCGGCCGTGAAGGCGGCGAGTTCGCGGGTGACGGGCGCGGCGGTGGCGGCCATGGCGGGCAGTCCCTTCCGAAGGGGGCGCCAGATTACCACCGGCCCGCCGCCGCGGAAGCCGGACCGGGCGCGGGCCGCCGGCCGGTCGCGCCGCCGGCGGAACGAGACCCGCATCGCGTTGCGGTTGCCGACCACCCGTGGCACCTCTCGCGCCATGCCGACACGGCGCACCCTCCTCCTCACCGGCCTCGGCGGCCTCGTCGCCGGCTGCGCCGCCGCGCCTCCCGCCGCCCCGCCGGTCCCCGCCGGCGAGGCGCCGCGGCCCGACCCCGTCGCGGCGCGGCGCTTCGAGGACTTCCTCGCCGGCGTGCGCGCCGAGGCGCGCCGCGCCGGGGTCTCGGAGGCCACGCTGGACCGTGCCTTCGCCGGCCTCCGCCCCAATCCGCGCGTGATCGAGCTGGACCGCCGCCAGCCCGACGTCGTGCTGAGCTGGGAGGAATACCGCGACCGCATCATGCTCACCCCCGCGCGCATCCAGAACGGGCGCCGGCACTACGCCGAGAACGCCGCCCTGCTGCGCCGCATCGCCGGCGAGTACCGCGTGGACCCGCGTGTCGTGGTGGCGATCTGGGGGGTCGAGACGAACTACGGCGGCAACACCGGCGGCTTCGACGTCGTCGAGGCGCTCGCCACCCTCGCCTGGGAGGGCCGCCGCGCCGGCTACTTCCGCCAGGAGCTGCTCGCCGCGCTGCGCATCCTCGACCAGGGCCACGTGCGCCCCGAGCGCATGAAGGGCTCCTGGGCCGGCGCGATGGGCCAGCCGCAGTTCATGCCGTCGAACTTCGAGCGCATGGCGGTGGACTTCGACGGCGACGGCCGCCGCGACATCTGGGACAGCCGGGCCGACGCGCTCGCCTCGATCGCCCACTACTTCCGCCGCCACGGCTGGCGCGAGGGCGAGCCCTGGGGCCAGGAGGTCGTCCCGCCGCCCGGCTTCTCGCCGGAGCAGGCCGACACCGAGACCCGCCGCCCGCTGCGCGACTTCGCCCGCATGGGCTTCCGCCGCGCCGACGGCAGGCCGCTCGCGCCGGCCGAGCTCGAGGCCGCGATCGTCCTGCCCAGCCGCGGCAACGGCCAGGTCTTCCTCGGCCACCACAATCTGCGCGTGATCCGCCGCTACAATCCGCCGGTGAACTACGGCCTGGCGGTCGGGCTGCTCGCGGACCGCATCGCGTGAGCAGTGCGCCCCGCGCGCCGCGCCTCGGGGCGCCGGGGGGCGCCGCCGCGCTGGCGCTCGTCCTGCTCGCCGCGGGCTGCGCCGCGCCCGCGCCGGCGCCGCGCTACCATCTCGGCGCGCCCTACGCGCTCGGCGGCGTCTGGTACTACCCGCGCGAGGACTTCGCCCTGGCCGAGACCGGCCTCGCCGCCGTCGCGGCGGACACGCGCCCCGGGCGCGTCACCGCCAACGGCGAGATCCACGATCCCGGCCGCGCCTCCGCCGCCCATCGCACCCTCCAGCTTCCCGTCGCGCTGCGCGTGACCAATCTCGAGAACGGCCGCAGCCTGCTGCTGCGCGCCAACGACCGCGGCCCGGCCCATCCCGGCCGGGTGATCGAGCTCTCGCGCCGGGCGGCGGAGCTGCTCGGCATCCCGCCCGGCGGGACCGCCCAGGTCCGCCTCGCCGTGGCGCCCGAGGAGAGCCTGGCCCTCGCCGCCGCCCTGCGCGCGCCGCGCGGCGGCGAGCGCGCCGATGCGCCGGCGGCCGGCGCCGAGCGGCCGCTCGTGGTCGCCGCCGCGCCGCGCGCCGCCGTCTCCGCCGAGGCGCTGCCGCCGCCGCCCGGCGCCCGCGCCGCGCCCGCGCCGGCGAATCGGGAGGCGGCTCCCGCACCGCCGGCGGCGACCGGGCCTGCGCCCGCCGCCCCCGCGCCGCCGCCGGCCTTCCCCGAGCGGGTCGAGCAGGGGCCGCCCGCGCCCGGCCGCCTGTTCATCGAGACCGGAACCTTCTCCCGTCGCGAGTTCGCCGCGCAGCAGGCCCTTCGCCTCGCCCGGCTCGGCGCGCGCGTCGAGGCCGCCGGCCAGGGGCGCCGGCAGCAATTCCGCGTGCGGATCGGTCCGCTCCCCGGCGTGGCGGAGGCCGACCGGACGCTTGAGCAGGCATTCGCCTCCGGCGTATCCGAGGCACGCATCCTGGTGGACGACGCCGCCCGATGACGACCACCGCGGGGGCGGCGCCGCGCACGCCGCCCGGCGGCGAGGCGCGGCGCCGCGGTTCGGGCGGCGTCCCGGATGAGGGGGAGTTCCGCATGTTCGCCCGCCGCTTCCTGCTTGGCGGCGCCGCCGCGATCCTCGCCGGCGGCGCCGTGCTCGCACCGCTCTCAGATGCCGCCGCGCAGCAGCAGCGCCGGCAGGCCGGCGGCGGCCGCGCGGGACGCGCCGGCGCGCCGCAGGGGCCGCAGGGCACGCCCGCCAGCACGCCGCTTGGCAGCGTGGACACCCTGGCGCGCCAGGCGATCCTGGTGGACTTCGACACCGGCGCGGTGCTGCTCGAGAAGAACGCCGACGAGCGGATGCCGCCGAGCTCGATGTCGAAGCTGATGACCATGTACGTCGTCTTCGACATGCTGAAGCAGGGCCGCCTGCGCCTCGACCAGGAGCTGCCGGTGAGCGAGCGCGCCTGGCGCATGGGCGGCTCGAAGATGTTCGTCCAGGTCGGCGCGTCGGTGAAGGTCGAGGACCTGGTGCGCGGCGTCGTCGTGCAGTCCGGCAACGACGCCTGCGTCGTCTTCGCCGAGGCGATCAGCGGCTCGGAGCAGCAGTTCGCCGACCTGATGAACGAATACGGCCGGCGCATGGGGCTGCGGGGCAGCACCTTCCGCAACGCGACCGGCTGGCCCGATCCGGAGCACCGCATGACGGCGCGCGACCTCACGATCGTGGCGCGCCGCATCATCACCGACTTCCCCGAATACTACCACTACTACAACGAGCGCAGCTTCACCTACAACGGCATCAGCCAGGACAACCGCAACCCGCTGCTCGCCCGCGTCGCGGGCGCGGACGGCCTCAAGACCGGCCACACCGAGGAGGCGGGCTACGGGCTTACCGGCAGCGCCAGGCGCGGCGAGCGGCGGCTGATCCTCGTCGTCAACGGCCTCCCCTCGATGCGCGCGCGCACCGAGGAGACGGAGCGGCTGATGGAATGGGGCTTCCGCGAGTTCGAGAACGTCGTGCTGTTCCGCGCCGCCGACACGGTGGAGGAGGCGCCGGTCTGGCTCGGCGAGCGCCGGACCGTGCCGCTGGTCGGCGGCCGCGACATGGTGCTGACCCTGCCGCGCCAGTGGCGGCGGAACCTGCAGGTCCGGGTGCGGTACGAGGCGCCGATCCCGGCGCCGGTGGCGAAGGGCCAGGAGCTCGGCCGGCTCGAGGTCTCGGGCCAGGGCGTCCCGCCCATGTCGCTGCCGCTGATCGCCGGCGCGGACGTGCCCCGCCTCGGCCTGGTGCCGCGCATCCCGGCGGTGATCGGGCATTGGATGTTCGGGGCCTGAGCCGCGTGGCCGCGCGGCAGCGCCCCGGCGCGGCGGCGTCCGGCCGGCGCGCGCCGCCCGGCCGCTGAGGCGGGTCCGGTGCCCCTTTCGGCGGCCACGAGTTATCCGCTCTGGCTCAACGCGCTCCTGTTCCTGGCTGCCGCGGCGGTGGTCTGGGGCGCGGGGACGCGGCTCACGCGCTCGCTCGACGCCATCGCCGCGCGGACCGGCATGAGCCGCGCCTTCGCCGGCATGCTGTTCCTCGGCAGCGTCACCTCCCTGCCGGAGATCGCGAACGTGGTCACCGCCGCGGCGTTCGACCATCCCAAGCTCGCGATCAACAACCTCCTGGGCGCGTCCGCGCTCGTGCTCGTGCAGCTCGCGGTCGCGGACGCGCTCACCGGGCGGGACGCCGTGACCTCGGTGATCGCCAAGCCCTCGACCCTGATGATGGCGGCGCTGGCCATGCTGATGCTGGTCGTGGTCGCCATGGCGATCACGGCGGGCGACGTGCTCCTGTTCGGCGCGGTCGGAGCCTGGGCGATCGCCATCTGCGCCCTGGCCGTCGCCGGCTTCTGGCTCGCCGCCGGCTACGACCGGCGGGCGCCCTGGCTCGCGAGGGATCACGGCGCGGCCGGGACCGCGGCGGAGGAGGCCGAGGACGCCGGTCCGCAGGCCCCGCTCGCGGCGCTGCTCGCACGGGCCGCGGCCGCGGCGGCGCTGCTCGTCGCCGCCGGCTACACCCTCTCGCAGACGGGAGACGCGCTCGCGGCGCAGACCGGCCTCGGCAGCAGCATGACGGGCTTCGCGCTAATCAGTGCCGCGACCAGCCAGCCCGAGTTCAGCACCGTCGTCGCCGCGCTGCGCATCCGCCGCTACGAGATGGCGTTCGGCGACGTGCTCGGCTCGATCTTCGTCAACCTCTCGATGATCCTGCTGGCCGACGCGATCTACGCCGGCGGGCCCGTGCTCGACCAGCTCGGCGCCTTCGAGACGCTCTCGGCCCTGCTCGGCGCGGCGCTGAGCGGGGTGTACCTGATCGGGCTGCTGGAGCGCCGGAACCCGACGGTGCTGCGGATGGGCTACGACTCCCTCGCCGTGCTGCTGATCTTCGCCGCCGGGCTCGCGCTGCTCTACGCACGGCGCTAGGGCGGATCGCGGGCGGCCGGAACCGGCCCGAAGCGCGGGCCGGCGCGGCGGGCGCGGCCGGCGCGGCCGGGCGGAAGCGGCGCCGGCGCGGTCGGCCCGGCAAGCCGCGCGCGGTCCGGGCGGGCCGCGCCGTTTGACCGCGCCGGATCCTGCCGCCACACCAGACGCATGGACGGCGCGGGCGAGCGGGGGCGTTTCATCACGCTGGAGGGCGGCGAGGGGGCGGGCAAGTCCACCCAGGCCCGCCGCCTGGCCGCCGCGCTCGCCGCCGCCGGCCTGCCGGTGCTCCGCACCCGCGAGCCCGGCGGCGCGCCCGGCGCCGAGGCGATCCGTGCCCTGCTGCTCGGCGGCGTCACGGCCTGGGACCCGACGGCCGAGGCGATGCTCCATTTCGCCGCCCGCCGCGAGCACGTGCTGCGCACCCTCCGCCCCGCGCTCGCCGCCGGGATGTGGGTGGTGTGCGACCGCTTCGCCGATTCCACCCTCGCCTACCAGGGCTACGGCCAGGGCCTGCCGCGCGCCGCCTTCGATGCGCTGGCGGCGCTGACGCTCGAGGGCCTCGTCCCCGACCTCACCCTGATCCTCGACCTCCCGCCCGAGCTCGGCATGGCCCGCGTGGCAGGCCGCGGCGAGGCCGCCACCCGCTACGAGCGCCTCGGCCCCGCCTTTCACGCCCGCATCCGCGCGGGCTTCCGCGCCATCGCCGCGGCCGAGCCGGAGCGCTGCGTGCTGGTGGACGCCGCCCGTCCGGCGGAGGCCGTCACCGCCGAGCTGCTCGCCCTGGTCCGCGCCCGTCTCGGCGCCCCGCTGCCATGAACGGCCTGCCGCCCGAGCCGCGCGCCAACCCCGAACTGGTCGGCCACGACCACGCCGCCCGGGCGCTCGCCGAGGCGGCGCGCTCCGGCCGCCTGCACCACGCCTGGCTGCTCGCCGGCCCGCCCGGCATCGGCAAGGCGACGCTTGCCTACCGCTTCGCGCGCTGGCTGCTGGCCGGGCAGCCGCCTGCGCCCGGCGATGCCCCGCTCGCCCTCGATCCCGCCCATCCGGTGTTCCGCCGGGTCGCCGCCGGCGCCCACGCCGATCTGCTGACGATCGAGCCCGGCACCCTGCAGGGCAGCCGCAAGCGGGCGGACGTGATCAACGTGGACGCGGCGCGGCTGATCCCCGCCTTCATGGCGCTCACCGCCGCCGAGGGCGGCTGGCGGGTGGTCGTGATCGACGGGGCGGAGACCATGGCCGCGCCGGCCGCCAACGCCCTTCTCAAGATCCTCGAGGAGCCGCCGCCGCGCGCCGTGCTGCTTGTCGTCACCGCCGCCCCGGGGCGGTTGCTGCCGACGATCCGCAGCCGCTGCCGCCGCCTCGATCTCTTCCCGCTGGAGGATGCCGCGCTGCTGCCGCTGCTCGCGCGCTGGCTGCCGGAGATGCCCGCGGGCGAGCGCCAGGCGCTCGCGCGCCTCGCCGGCGGCGCGCCGGGCCGGGCGCTGGCGCTCGCCGAGGAGGGCGGGCTCGAGCTGCAGGCCCTGGTGGAGGAGGTGCTCGGCGGCCTCGCCCGCCCCGATCCGCGCCAGGCGCACGCCCTCGCCGACCGGCTCGCCGGCGGCAGCGACGCCACGGCCTTCCTCGCCTTCTTCGCCCTGCTGCGCCGGGCGATCGCGGCCGCCGTCCGCCAGGCGGCGCGCGACCCGGCCGCCGCGCCTGCCTGGCTCGCCGGCCGTCCGCTTGCCGAGTGGTCCGCGCTGTGGGATAGGCTCGGCCGCCTCGCGGCGGAGACGGACGCGCTCAATCTCGACCGCCGGCAGGCGGTCCTGACGGGGCTGGGCTGGCTTTCCGCCCCCGGCCGCTGAGCGCGGCTCCGACCGACCCATCAACCGAAGGGCCAGACCGATGGCCGAGGGCGCCCGGCGCATCTACCTCACGACCCCGATCTACTACGTGAACGACCGGCCGCACATCGGCCACGCCTACACGAGCCTCGCCGCCGACGTGCTGGCGCGCTGGCACCGGCTCGACGGGCACGAGGTGTTCTTCCTCACCGGCACCGACGAGCACGGGCAGAAGGTCGAGAAGGCGGCGCAGGAGGCGGGCATGGACCCGCAGGCCTTCACCGACCAGGTGAGCGAGCACTTCCGCGAGCTGGCGCGGCGGATGAACTTCTCCAACGACGACTTCATCCGCACCACCGAGGAGCGCCACAAGCGCGCCTGCACGGCGCTGTGGCAGGAGCTCGTCCGCCGCGGCGAGATCTACCTCGGCCACTACGAGGGCTGGTACGCGGTGCGCGACGAGGCCTTCTACGGCGAGGACGAGCTCGTCGAGCGCGACGGCCGCAAATACGCCCCCTCCGGCGCGCCGGTCGAGTGGGTGCGGGAGCCCTCCTACTTCTTCCGCCTCTCCGCCTGGGGCGAGCGGCTGCTGAAGCTCTACGAGGAGAACCCGGACTTCGTCCTTCCCGCCGGCCGGCGCAACGAGGTGATCAGCTTCGTCAGGGCGGGCCTGCAGGACCTCTCGATCAGCCGCACCAGCTTCCGCTGGGGGGTGCCGGTGCCGGGCGATCCGGGGCACGTGATGTACGTCTGGCTGGACGCGCTGACCAACTACATCACCGCCGTCGGCTACCCGGACACGGGCGCGCCGCGCTGGCGCTTCTGGCCGGCGGACGTGCATTTCGTCGGCAAGGACATCCTGCGCTTCCATGCCGTCTACTGGCCGGCCTTCCTGATGGCGGCGGGGCTCGAGCCGCCGCGGCGCGTCTTCGCCCACGGCTGGTGGACCAACGAGGGGCAGAAGATCTCGAAGTCGCTCGGCAACGTCATCGATCCGCTGGCGCTGATCGAGACCTACGGCCTCGACCCGGTGCGCTTCTTCCTGCTGCGCGAGGTGCCCTTCGGCCAGGACGGCGACTTCTCCCGCCGCGCCCTGATCGCGCGCCTCAACAACGAGCTCGCCAACGACCTCGGCAACCTCGCCCAGCGCACGCTGAGCCTGATCCAGCGCCACTGCGACGCCCGGCTGCCGGAGCGCGCGCCGCCCACCGGCTCCGACCGCGAGCTGCTCGACGCCGCCGCCGCGCTGCCCGGCAGGCTGCGCGCCCTGCTCGACCGCCAGGCCTTCCACGAGGCGCTGGAGCAGGTCTGGGCGGTGGTGCGCCTGTGCAACGCCTGGATCGACCGCGAGAAGCCCTGGGCGCTGCGCAGGAGCGACCCCGCGCGCATGGCCGCGGTGCTGCGCACCCTGCACGACGCGATGCGCGTGATCGCCACCGTGCTGCAGCCCTTCATGCCCGACTCCATGGCGCGCATGCTGGACCAGCTCGGCGTCCCGCCGGAGGCGCGGACGCTCGCCGCGCTCGCCGCGCCGCTCCCCGGCGGCCTCGTCCTGCCGCCGCCCGCGCCGCTGTTCCGGAAGATCCAGGACCAACCCGCCTAGGTCCTGGACTCAAACCGTGTCCACAGCCGGATGGCGGCGAGGGCGACGGTGGAGAGGTAGTTGCGTGCGAGCTTGTCGAAGCGTGTGGCGATGCGGCGGAAATGCTTGAGGCGATTGAAGCAT
>NZ_JAHZUY010000088.1 GCF_019458025.1 Caldovatus aquaticus
CAGGGACCGCCGGGCGGCCCGTCCACGACCGGATCGCCGGGATGGCCGAGGAGCGCGCGCACGCGCTCCAGCTCGCCGGCGAGCGCCGCCGCCAGCAACTGCTCGGAAACCGGGGCCGCCATGTCCGTTCTCCCCCAGGGACGCGGAGACAACGCGGCGCGGCCTGCCGTGTTGCGCTGCCGGCCCGGTCGGCACGCCCGGTGGCGCGCCGGCCGTTCCTGGCGGGCTCGGCCGCCCCCGCTGCCCGGCCCCGGCGGGCGCGCGGGCGGTGCCGCGGCCGGGAAGGGGCGGCCGCCCCTTTCCTCGCCGCGCGGCGCGGGGAATGCTACGGGCGCGGCGGCGCGCCGGTCCCCGGCGCCGCCGCCAGGAGAGATCCGCCCATGCCGACCGCGCCGCACCGCCCGATCGCCCTGCGCGCCGCGGAGGCGCCGCCGCGCGCCCGCGCCACCGGCTACCCGCCCGACCTCGCGCGCAGGGTCGAGGGGCGGGAGAAGCGCCCGCTCGGCGACCTGTCCGGGCTGCGGAATTTCGGCGTCAACCTGACCCGCCTCGCCCCCGGCGCGGCCTCGGCGCTGCGCCACGCCCACGCCACGCAGGACGAGTTCGTCTATGTGCTGGAGGGCACGCCGACGCTCGTCACCGATGCCGGCGAGGCGCCGCTCGGGCCCGGCATGTGCGCGGGCTTCCCCGCGGGCACCGGCGAGGCGCACCACCCGGTCGACCGCACCGCGCGCGACGTGGTCTATCTCGAGATCGGCGACCGCAGCCCGGGCGACCGCGTGACCTATCCGGACGACGACCTGCGCGCGGAGATGGGCGCCGACGGCCGGTGGCGCTACAGCCGCAAGGACGGGACGCCGCTCTAGGGAGACCTCGCCGATGCCCCTCCTGCTCGGCTGCATCGCCGACGACTTCACCGGCGCGACGGACCTCGCCAACACCCTCGTGCGCGGGGGGATGCGCGCGGTGCAGGTGATCGGCGTCCCCGACGGGCCCTTGCCCGAGGCCGACGCGGTGATCGTCGCCCTGAAGTCGCGCACCGCGCCGGTGCGCCAGGCGGTGGCGGAGAGCCTCGCCGCCTGCGAGGCGCTGCTCGCCGCCGGGGCGCGGCAGATCTTCTTCAAGTACTGCTCGACCTTCGATTCGACCGACCAGGGCAACATCGGCCCGGTGGCCGATGCGCTGCTGCGGCGCCTCGACGCCGGCCTCGCCCTGGCCTGCCCGGCCTTCCCGACCAACGGGCGGACGATCTACCAGGGGCACCTCTTCGTCGGCAGCGTCTTGCTGAGCGAGAGCGGGATGGAGAACCACCCGCTGACGCCGATGCGCGATCCGAACCTGGTGCGCGTGCTGGGGCGGCAGACCGACGGCGCGGTGGGCCTCGTGCCCTATGCGGTGGTCGAGCAGGGCGCGGCGGCGATCCGGCGCGAGATGACGCGGCTCAGGGAGTCCGGCCGGCGCTACGCGATCGTGGACGCGCTGACGGACGCGCACCTGCTCGCCATCGGCGAGGCGGCGGAGCGGCATCCGCTGATCACCGGCGGATCGGGCGTGGCGATGGGGCTGCCCGCGAATTTCCGCCGCGCCGGGCTGCTGCCGGAGCGCGGCGCCGCGGCCGCCGCGCTGCCGCCCGCGCGCGGCCTCGCCGCGGTGGTGGCCGGGTCGTGCTCGCGCGCCACGCTCGGCCAGATCGGCCTGGCGCGGGACGCGGTGCCGACGCTCGAGCTCGACCCGCTGGCGACACCGGACGCGGCGGCGCTGGCGGCGCAGGCGCTCGCCTGGGCGGAGGGGAGGCTCGCCGCCGACCGGCCGGTGGTGATCGCCGCCTCGGCGCCGCCCGAGAAGGTGGCGGCGCTGCAGGCGCGGCTCGGGCGCGAGGCGGCGGGCGCGCTGGTCGAGCAGGCGCTCGCCGCGGTGGCCGAGGGGCTGGTCGCGCGCGGCGTGCGGCGGCTGGTGGTGGCGGGGGGCGAGACCGCGGGCGCGGTGGTCTCGCGCCTCGGCGTGCGCGCCTTGCGCATCGGGGCGGAGATAGACCCCGGCGTGCCCTGGACCTACGCCGAGCCGGCCGGGCTGCACCTTGCGCTCAAGAGCGGCAATTTCGGCGCCCGCGACTTCTTCCTCAGGGCGTTCGCGATGCTTCCGGCGGAGGGCTGAGGGCGATGGACGAGCAGGCGCTGCGCGCGGCGATCTGCGCGCACGGGCGGTCGCTTTTCGCCCGCGGCTTCTCGGTCGGCTCGGCGGGCAACATCAGCGTGCGCCTGCCCGACGGCGTGCTGATCACGCCGACCAATTCGTGCCTCGGCCGGCTGGAGCCGGAGCGGATCAGCAGGCTCGACCGGGCGTGGCGGCACGTCTCCGGCGATCCGCCCTCCAAGGAGGTGTCCATGCACCGCGCCTTCCTGGAGGCGCGGCCGGAGGCCGGCGCGGTGGTGCACCTCCATTCGACCCATGCGACGGCGATCGCCTGCCTGGCGGCGCCGGGCGAGACGGCGCCGATCCCGCCGCTCACGCCCTATTTCGTCATGCGCGTCGGGCGGACGCTGCCGGTGCTGCCGTATTTCCGCCCGGGCGACCCGGCGATGGCGCCGGCGATCGCCGTGGCCGCGGGCGGCGGGGCGCGCGCGGTGCTGCTTGCCAACCATGGCCCGGTGGTGTGCGGGAGGACGCTGGACGAGGCGGTGTACGCAGCCGAGGAGCTGGAGGAGGCGGCGCGGCTCGCGCTGCTGTTGCGCGGCGCGGGGGCGCGGACGCTGAGCCCGGCGCAGGTGGAGGCCCTGCTCGGCGCCTTCGGCGGCGGCTGAGCCGCAAGGGCCGAGGTCGCGGCACGGCCGCGGCGGCAGGCGCGCGGGGCGCGATCTCGGCTGCGCCGTGCCCGGGCCGGCCTGCGGGGGCGGGCGGCGCCCGGTTCAGGCCGCGCTGCGCTGGCGGCGGCGCTGCTCGACGGCGGCCTCGAAATCGAAGCGCAGGTGCCAGCCGATGTGCTCGCCGAGCAGCGCCTCGGCGCGGAGGGCGTCGCCCGCGGCGAGCGCCTCCAGCAGCGCCTCGTGCTCGCGCGCGATCTCGGCGGGATCGCGATGCGGGGCGGAGAGTCCCCAGAGCACGGCGAGCTGTCGCCCGAGGCTGTGCCAGACCGCGCACAGCGTGGCGTTGCCCGAGGCGCGGCAGAGCTCGCCGTGGAAGGCCTCGTCCGCCGCGACCGCGGCCGCCGCGTCGCCTTCCGCGGCGGCGCGGTGGCGCTCGATGGCCTGGCGGAGCGCGGCGCGCGCCTCCTCCGGGAGGCCGCTTCCCAGCGCCTCGCGCAGCGCGAGCGTCTCGAGGGCGAGCCGGACGCGCATCAGCTCGGCGACGCCGCGGTTGGTCACCTGCATCAGCCGCATGCCCTTGTAGGGCGTGCTGACCACGATGCCCTGGCTTTCCAGCAGGCGCAGCGCCTCGCGCACCGGGACCCGGCTGATGCCGAGGTCGCGCGCGATCTCGGCCTCCACCAGCCGGTCGCCGGGCAGGAAGACGCCCCGCGCCGCGGCGGCGACCACCGCCTCGGCCGCCTGCTCGACCATGGTGCGCGGCTGCACGGGCAGCAGGCGTCGTGCCGCGGCGTCCCGCACGGCCGTCGACGCAGGCAGCGGTCGCGCTTCCGGCGCGATGCCGCCGCGTCCGGCCCCGCGCGGGGGAGGGGTCAGGTCCATCACCATCGTTCTCGGCGCCATCCCTCCGGCCGGCGGCTGGAGGCACTCTAAATTCAATCTATTGGTTTAGGAAGCATGTTGCGGGCCCGTTGTGAACCAAAAATTCGCCCCGTGTCCAGGGCACGTCCGGGCGCGTCGTCTCCGGATCCGTTCCCGGCGAAGCGAAACGCGAGATTCGCGCATAAGTTGTCCGACGCCCGTCAATGCGCGCGCGGATCGCCCGGGCGGCGTTCCGTCCCCGTGTCTCGCCCGCGGCCGCTTCCGGCCGGGCGCGATCGGCTCTAGACACCGCCCGGCGGGCGCGGCGGCCGCCGGCCGGAGGCGGCACGCCGCGCGTGAGGCAAGTCGGCGCCGGAGCGGAGGAAACAGTGGCATCAGCAGCGACAGCGTCCCGCATGGACACGATCGGCGGCCTCTCGGTCGCGCGCATCCTGCGCGAGTTCCTGGAGCAGGAGGCGCTTCCCGGCACCGGCCTCGAGCCGGCGCGGTTCTGGAGCGCCTACGAGGCGATCCTGCGCGACCTCGGCCCGCGCAACGCGGCGCTGCTGCGCAAGCGCGACGAGCTGCAGGAGCGCATCGACGCCTGGCACCGCGACCATCCCGGCCGGCCGATCGATCTCGCCGCCTACCGCGCCTTCCTGCAGGAGATCGGCTACCTCGTCCCCGAGGGGCCCGACTTCCACATCGGCACCACCGGCGTGGACCCCGAGATCGCCGAGATCGCCGGGCCGCAGCTCGTCGTCCCCGTCTCCAACGCGCGCTACGCGCTGAACGCGGCGAACGCGCGCTGGGGCAGCCTCTACGACGCGCTCTACGGCACCGACGCCATCCCCTGGGACGGCCCGCCGAAGCCGGGCTACGACCCCGCGCGCGGGCGCAAGGTGATCGAGCGCGTGCGCGGCATCCTCGACCAGGCGGTTCCGCTCGCCCGCGGCAGCCACCGCGACGCGAGCGGCTACCGCCTCGATCAGGGGGCGCTGGTCGTGGCGCTGCGCGACGGCGCCGAGACCGGCCTCGCGCGCCCGGGCCAGTGCGTCGGCTACCTCGGCGATCCCAACGCGCCGAGCGCGCTCCTCTTCGTCAACCACGGCCTGCACATCGAGCTGCGCATCGACCGGACCCATCCGGTCGGCAGGGACGATCCGGCCGGCATCGCCGACGTGGTGATCGAGTCCGCCGTCACCACGATCATGGACTGCGAGGACTCGGTCGCCGCGGTGGACGCCGAGGACAAGGTCGCCGTCTATCGCAACTGGCTCGGCCTGATGAAGGGCGACCTCGAGGCGACGTTCGAGAAGGGCGGGCGGACGATGACGCGCCGCCTCAACCCGGACCGGGTGTTCCAGCGCCCGGCCGGCGGCGGCATCACGCTGCGCGGGCGCAGCCTGATGCTGGTGCGCAACGTCGGCCACCACATGATGACCGACGTCGTGCTCCTCGACGGGCGGGAGACGCCGGAGACGATCCTGGATGCGATGTGCACCGTCGCCATCGCCCTGCACGACATCCGCGGCCGGCGGATGAACTCCCGCACCGGCAGCATCTACATCGTCAAGCCGAAGATGCACGGGCCGGAGGAGGTGGCCTGGGCCAACGAGCTGTTCGCGCGCGTCGAGGACGCCTTCGGCCTGCCGCGCGACACGCTCAAGATGGGCATCATGGACGAGGAGCGCCGCACCTCGGTCAACCTCAAGGAGTGCATCCGCGCGGCCAAGGACCGCGTGGTGTTCATCAACACCGGCTTCCTCGACCGCACCGGCGACGAGATCCACACCTCGATGGAGGCCGGGGCGATGGTGCGCAAGAACGACATGCGCAACACGCCCTGGATCAGGGCCTACGAGGACTGGAACGTGGACGTCGGCCTCGCCTGCGGCCTGCGCGGCCGGGCGCAGATCGGCAAGGGCATGTGGGCCGCGCCCGACGCCATGGCGGCGATGCTCGAGCAGAAGATCGCCCACCCCAGGGCGGGGGCGAACACCGCCTGGGTGCCCTCGCCGACCGCGGCGACGCTGCACGCGCTGCACTACCACCAGGTGGACGTCGCCGCGCGGCAGGAGGAGATCGCGCGCGGCGGGCGGCGGGCGAAGCTCGACGACCTGCTGACGATCCCGCTCGCCGAGAACACCAACTGGGCGCCCGAGGAGGTGCAGGCGGAGCTCGACAACAACGCGCAGGGCATCCTCGGCTACGTGGTGCGCTGGGTGGACCAGGGCATCGGCTGCTCCAAGGTGCCCGACATCAACGACGTGGCGCTGATGGAGGACCGCGCCACGCTCCGCATCTCCTCCCAGCACATCGCCAACTGGCTGCGCCACGGCGTGACCACGCGCGCGCAGGTGGAGGAGACGCTGAGGCGCATGGCGGCGGTGGTGGACCGGCAGAACGCCTCCGACCCGAACTACCGCCCGATGGCGCCGCGCTTCGACGGCCCCGCCTTCCAGGCGGCGTGCGACCTGGTGTTCAAGGGCCGCGAGCAGCCGAACGGCTACACCGAGTTCATCCTGACGGCGCGGCGGCGCGAGGCGAAGGCGGCGCAGCGGGGAGGGTAGCGACCGGACCCCGGCGGCGCGCCCGGCCCGCGCCTCTGCGCGCCCGGTCCGGGCGGGCGGTCCCGCGCGCCGCGACCGCCCGCCGCGGACCGTCGCCAGGCGCGGCCGCGGGGGCGCGCACAGCCCCGCGTCCGCCGCATGGCGGCTCCGCGCCGGCCCCGGCCGATGCAGGGCTTGCTGTGGCGCACCCCGACCTGGGATGGTCTCCGGCCCAACGTGCCGGAGTCGCTCCCCCCATGGCCGGGTCCGCCCCCGATCACGCGCCGCGCCTGGCCGCCGGCGTCCTGATCGCCGCCGCCGTGCTCTGCGCCGCCCTCGCCCTGGGCCTGCGCCAGAGCTTCGGCCTGTTCCTGGCGCCGATGACGGCGGCCCACGCCTGGTCCGCCTCCGGCTTCGCCTTCGCGATCGCGCTGCAGGTGCTGCTCAACGGCGTCTTCCAGCCGCTCTGCGGCCAGGTCGCGGACCGCATCGGCGGGCGCGCGGTGATCGCAGGCGGCGCGCTGCTGCAGGCGATCGGCACGCTCGGCATGGCGCTCTCCGAGGGCCTGCCGCTCTTCACCTTCTTCGCCGGCCTGGTGATGGGGGTGGCGGTCTCGGCGGCGGGGATGCCGATCATCATCGCCTCGCTCGCCCGCCAGTTGCCGGAGCGGCTGCGCGGCCGCGCCACCGGGCTCGGCACGGCGGGCTCCTCCTTCGGCCAGTTCCTGGTGGTGCCGCTCGCCGGCGGGGCGATCGGGCTCTGGGGCTGGCAGGGGGCGCTGTTCGCGATGGCGGCGGCGGCGCTGCTGATGATCCCGCTCGCCCTGCCGCTCGCCGACCGCCCGGCCGCGGCCGCCGCCGGCGCCCCGGCCGGCGCCGTGCCGGAGCAGACCGCGCGCGCGGCGCTGGGCGCGGCGCTGCGCGACCAGAGCTTCTGGTGCCTGTTCTTCGGCTTCTTCGTCTGCGGCCTGCATGTCAGCTTCCTCTCGGTCCACCTCCCCGGCTTCGTCGCCTCCTGCCACTTGCCGCTCGGCGTCGGCGCGGCGGCGATCAGCCTGATCGGGCTGTTCAACATCGCGGGCTCGCTGCTCTCCGGCGAACTCGCCGGGCGGTGGCGGCGGCGGGAGCTGCTGGTCGGCATCTACGCCGCGCGCGGCGTGCTGATGGCGGCCTTCCTCGCGGCGCCGAAGACCAGCGGGACGGTGCTGGTCTTCGCGGCGCTGATGGGCGTGCTGTGGCTGTCCACCGTGCCGCCGACCATCGCGCTCTGCGCGCGCAATTTCGGCACGCGCTGGCTGGCGACGATCTTCGGCCTGGTCTTCCTCGGCCATCAGATCGGCGGCTTCGCCGGCGCCTTCCTCGGCGGCCTGGTCTTCGACCGCACCGGCAGCTACGACCTGATGTGGGTGATCGGCATCCTCGCCGCCGCCTTCGCCGCGCTGGTCCATCTGCCGGTGCGCGACGGGCCGCGGCGGGCGGTGCCGGCGGCGGCGGCGGCGTAGGGTCCGGCGCGCGGCCGCGCTACACCTGCTCGCCCGGGGGGATGCCGGCGACGGAGGGAGGAGGCATGAGGGGGCCGCAACCATCGCAACGCATGACGCGCCGCGGCCTGCTGCGGGGCGCGGCGGGGACGGGCGCGGCGCTGCTGGCCCCCGCCGGGACCGCCGCGCAGCCGGGCGCCGGCCGCGGCCCGCTGCCCCACGCCTGGCTGTTCGGCGCCTGGACCGGCGGCCTCTACCCGCCGATCGACACGCGGGGGCCGGGCTGCTTCGCCCAGCCCACCGTGATCTTCACCCGCGACGTCATCATGCGTGTCTCCTCGCTCGACCTCGCCTACCGGCAGCGCCTGATCGAGACCGTCGCGGCGCTCGCCGACGGCGCGCTCGAGATCCGCCTGGTGCCGGTCCCCGGCGTGACCGGGTTCGGCGGGCGCGCGCCGCCCGACATCGGCTTCGGCTGTTCCGGCAATCCGAACCTGCTGCGCGTGGAGCGCCGCGGGCCGGACGAGATCGCCTTCACCGACTGCGCCGAGTTCCCCGCGCCGCTCCGCCGCTGCACCACCGAGCCCTGAGGCCCGCCACGCCGCCATGCGCATCGCCCTGATCCACGCCCTGCGCCACTCGCCGCCGCCGATCGAGGCCGCCTTCGCCAGGCTCTGGCCGGAGGCGCGGCTGATGAACCTGCTCGACGACAGCCTCTCGGCCGACCTCGCGCGCGAGGGGCGGCTGACGGAGGAGATGACGCGGCGGTTCCTGACGCTCGCGCGCTACGCGGCGGGCACCGGGGCGCAGGGCATCCTGTTCACCTGCTCCGCCTTCGGCCCCTGCATCGAGGCCTGCGCGCGCGACCTCGCGCCGCTGCCCGTGCTCAAGCCGAACGAGGCGATGATCGAGGAGGCGGTGACGCGCGGCACGCGGATCGGGCTGCTCGCGACCTTCCCCGGCACGCTCGATTCCATGCCGCCGGAATTCCCGCCCGGCGTGACGGTGGTGCCGAGGCTCGCCGAGGGGGCGCTGGCGGCGCTCGACCGCGGCGACGTGGCCGAGCACGACCGGCTGGCGGCGGAGGCGGCGAAGGCGCTGGCCGATTGCGACGCGATCGCGCTCGGCCAGTTCAGCCTGGCGCGCGCGGCGCCGCTGGTCGCGGCCGCGACCGGCCGGCCGGTGCTGACCACGCCGGAAAGCGCGGTGCGGAAGCTCCGGCGGCTGCTGCTCGGCGCCTAGGGAGCGGATCGCGAGCGGCGGGCGCGGGCCGGGCGCGGGAATCCGCCCGGCGGACCGGGTGGCGCGGCGGTG
>NZ_JAHZUY010000089.1 GCF_019458025.1 Caldovatus aquaticus
AGGGGCTGCGGCGCGGCTCATGCGGCGTCCTCCGCGGCGTCGCCGAGGCGGGCGGCGGCGCCGCCGCGCGGGGCGGCCTGCGCCGCCCGCTGCGCCGCGGCGAGCGCGGCCGCGGCGGCGGTGGCGGCGCGCGAGACCTCCTCGAGCTTCTCCTCGATGCGCAGGAGCTGCTGCGCCAGGCGGCGGTCCAGCTCGCGCACCAGCGAGAGCGGGACGTAGGTGCGCGCGACCTCGAGCTTGAAGGCGGCGAGGTCCTCGCGGGTGCGGCCGAGGGCGTCGGACTCGCGCTCGTCGGCGCGGTCCATGCGCGCCTGCAGGTCGCGGCGCAGGCCGTGCAGCATGTGGAACAGGGCGGCGACGACCGGGATCTCGACCACCGAGATCCACCAGGTCGGCTCGATGTGGATCGGAGTCATGCGGGCTGCCTTCTTGCGGGGGCGGACGGGGGCGGTCACCTTGCGGGCGGGCGACCGCCTCCGGGCTGATGCGACGCGAACGGGCGACGATGTGGAACGAGCCGTACTTGGAGACCTGCTGCCGCTCCGCGCTGCACCGGCTGACGCTGGTGGGCGCGCTCGGCCGGCCCGACGGGCTGAAGGACGGGCCCTGCCTGGAGCGGCTGGCGGGCATGGGCCTCGCGCGGCGGCGCGCGGCCGACGGGCGCTACGAGATCACGTCGGCAGGGGTGGCGCGGCACGCGCGCGAGGTGCTGAAGCGGCCGCCGGCCGGCGCCGGCGGCTAGGGCGGAGCGCGGACGGCCGGGAACGGGCAGGCGCACGAATCCGCTCGACAGGCAACGGGCCGAAGCCGCCGCCGCGCCCACGGCCGGGCGGGAACGGCGCTAGCCGCCGCGCCAGGCGGGCCCGCGCGGCGGCGGCGCGACCGAGGGGAGCCGCACCGGCTCGGCGAGCAGGCAGCCCGCCACCGCGTCCAGCGCGTCGTCGCGCGCCGCGCCCGGCGCGTCCGGCCGCCAGGCGGCCATCTCCGCCGGGAAGGGCGTGCGCCAGACGCTTTCGTGCGCATGGAGCCGCCGCGCGGCGAGGGCGGGCTCGAGCGCGGCGAGGATGCGCTCCGCCTTGGCGCGCGCGCTGGCGTGCTCGATCACCGCGCAGGCCGCGCCGGCGCGCGCCATCTCGCGCCGGAGCAGCGCGGGGAGGAAGCGGCCGAGACCGTTCGTCTCCACCCGCACCGCGGGCAGCAGCAGCGCGCGGGCGACCGCCGCGACCGCGCGGCACTGCTGCGTCGCCGGGTCCTCCGGCCGGTCCGGGTCGTGCGTCAGGTAGGCGAGGCGGTGCAGGTAGTGGTTGCCCTCGGCGTCGGCATAGACCGCCGCCAGCACCGAGGCGTCGCCCGCGCCGCCCGCGCGTCCGTAGGCCGGGTCCCAGAACCCGCCGCCGGAGACCAGCCGCCGGCCCATCAGCGTCAGCACCGCGCGCCCGCCGGCCTCGCGGTACTCGGGCTCCTCCGCGTAGCGCACCAGCGCCGCGGGATCGAGGCGCGCCGCGCCGTCCGGCACCGCCTGCAGCAGCATGTGGCGGGCGAACTGCAGCGGCCCGACGCGCCGGCGCAGCGCCTCGATCGCCTCCGGCGGGAAGCGCTCCGGCCAGGCGCTGCGGCCCCGGGCGTCGAGCAGCGGCAGCGCGAGGCGCCTGTAGCCGGCGAGGAAGGCCTCGCCGTCCTCGCCGGCCTCGCGGTAGAGGCTGTCGGCGCAGTGCGGCGTGCCGACGTAGAGGATGGTGCCGCCGGGGGTGAGCACGAACTCGGTCTCCGCCAGCCGCTCGCGCAGCTCCGCCCGCTTCGCCGGCGTGTCGCTGTTGCCGGCGACCTCGACGTCGTCGCAGACGATCAGGTCGGCGTGGCAGCCGGTGATGTTGCCGCCGACCCCCTGCGCGAGCATCGAGGGATCGCGCAGCACCGCCGGGCGCGCGACCGTGAAGCGGTCGGCGGCCCAGGCCTCCGGCCCGTCGGGGCGGATCGGGGCGCAGAGCGCGTGGCGCTCGACGATGCGGCGGACCATCGCCACCATCTTGGTCGCCAGCGCGTGGTCGGCGGCGAGCACCAGGATGCGCGTGTCCGGCTCCCGCATCAGGGTCCAGGCGCAGTAGAGGCCGACCAGGGTGCTCTTGCCGGAGCCGCGGAACGCCGTCAGCAGCAGCCGGCGGTCGCCGGCGTTGCGGCGCGCCTGCAGCCAGCGGGCGATGCGCCGGTGCAGCGCGGGCGTGTCGAGCCGCTGGCGGCGGTTCCAGATCCAGACGAATTCGAGCAGGTCGGCCGGGCGCGCGGCGGCGGGCTCAGGCCGGCGCGTCTTCGCCATCCGGCGCCTCCCCGCCCTCCTCCTCGCCGGCGGCCGGCAGGCGCGCGAGCTCGCTCCGCGCCTCGGCCAGCGCCGCCTCGGCCTGGCGCAGCGCCGCCTCGCGCGTGGCGGCGCCCGCCTCGCCGTCCGCGGCGCCGATCGCCCGCATCAGCCGGAGCAGGTGCTCGAGGTGGGCGAGCGCGGCGCGGCAGGCGGCATGGCGCGCGACGAAGGCCCTGGCGTCCGCTTCCTCCGGCACCGTGGCAGCGAAGGCGCGGTAGTCCTCGACCACGTGCCGCACCATCTCGGCGAGGCGGGCGACCGGATGGGGCGCCGCCGCACGACGCCGCCTCATGCCTTCACCACGCGCGCCCGCACCGTGCCGGCGCCGAGGTCGATGGCGACGCCGCTGCGGTTCCACGCCGTCACCGTCACCACGTCGGACGCGCCGACATTGGCGAGGAAGACGATGCCGGAGGTGGCGAGGCTGAAGCCGGCCTGCGCGAAGTCGCCGGCCCGGGCGCCGGGCAGCGGCACGTTGACCTGCGTGCTGGCGCCGGCGGCGAGCGAGGGCGGGTCCCAGGCGAGCTCGGCGACCAGCTCGCGCCGGCCGTGCGGCAGCCAGGGCAGGCCGTAGAGCAGGGGCGGCGAGAAGGCCGGGTCGCAGCAGAGGCGCAGCGCCCGCACCTCGTAGTCGGCGGAGATGCGCGCGATGCCGATGATGGCGTAGGCGACCTGCGGGGCGAGGCGCACCACCTGCAGGCGCAGCAGCCCGGCATCGGTCATGTCGGCCGAGCCCTGCCACCAGCGCGCCGTCGCGTTGTAGGCGAGCGTCTGGCCGGAAGCGAGGGCGAGCGGGCCGGCGGCGTCGGTCAGCAGGGCCCGGCCGGCGTCGAAGCACTGCACGACCAGGCGCGGGCTGTCGGCGTCCACCGCGAGGGCGAATTCGCGGCAGCGCCGCGCGTCCACGACGAAGCCGAGGCCGCGCCCGGCCGTGAGCAGCACGCCGGCATCGGTCAGCACGTACTGGTCGAGCCCCGGGAAGGCGAAGTGCTCGAGCAGGCTCGGGCTGCCGGAGACGTTGGTGGAGAGGCAGGCGAGCCGCTCGAAGCCGGTCTCGGTGTTCGACCAGCGCAGCGCCGCCGCGCGCAGCGAGGGGACGGCGGCGATCTCGCGCGCGAACTCGCGGTGCGCGGCGGCGCGGTGGCAGCGCCGCACCACGGCGCCGGCGCGCGTCGCGCCCGGCGCGTAGTCCACGTCCACCTCGTAGCCCTGGCTCGCCCAGGCGACCTCGTAGAGGTGGTCCTCCGCCGCGCCGGTGTGGCGGGCGACGTAGGGCGAGCAGCCCTCCATGCGGATGCCGCGCGCCCAGACGGCGCGGCTCGACACCTCGGAGAGGAAGGGGATGCCGCTGATCGGGCGCCCCTCCGCCTGCAGCTCGAAATTCGGGCCGTCGAACAGGTGGCGGTTGTGCGCGGCGTAGGCGCCCGGCGCGGCCGAGAGGCGCACACCGAAGCGGTCCTTGTCGGGGTGGAGCGAGGAGGCGACGGTGAAGTGCCCGCCGCAGTAGCGGACCGAGGCGTTCCACGCGACAGCGGTGGCGGTGCGGATGTCGAGGCCGATCCGGTTGTTCGCGAGGCGGCCGAGGACCAGCGTGGTGTCCTCGAAGCCGCGCTCCTCGCCGAGGGTGCGCACGCCGATGGTGAAGCCCTCGACCTGGCGGATCTCCACCCGGCTGGCGTCGAGGTTGCGCAGCACGATGCCGATGTCGGCCTCGTCGAGCCAGTCGGAGACCGTCGCGCGCACGACGCGCAGCCCCTCGTAGAGCTTGGCCGCGTTGCGCACCGCCGCGCCGTCGCCGAGGGTGAGCGCGGCCTGCCCCGCCGGCCCGGCGTAGAGGATCGAGCCGCGCATGGTGAGGCCCGCCGCGGCGCCGGGCAGCGTCAGCGGCTGCCCGGTGCGGAAGGTGCCCTCGCCGATCTCGAGATGCCTGCCCGCGGCGGCGGCGGCGTTCATCGCCGCCTGCAGCGCCGGGCCGTCGTCGGCGACGCCGTCGCCGACCGCGCCGAAGTCGCGCGCGGAGAGGCGCTCGGCCAGCTTGTCCTCGACCGTGCGCGGGATGCCGCCCGGATAGGGGACGGCGAGCGTCGCCTCGTCGCGGCCGAACACGGTCACGTCGCCGAGGGAATCGAAGCCGAGCACGCGGTTGGCGCGCGCCTCGCGCGCCGGCAGCGTCAGGCGCCCGCCGGACTCGGAGGGGTCGAGCCGGATCGCGCCGGCGATCTCCGCCGCCACGTCCTGCAGGGCGGCGGTCTGGTAGTCGAGCTCGTCGTTCAGCGTGCGCGCGCGCAGCACGCCGTTCTCCTGGAAGTCGGTGGTGCGGGCGATGCGCAGGCGCCGGCGCAGCGCGACCAGGGCGCCGGGCGCGGGCGGCGTGGCGAACACCACCTGGCCGCCGCCGGACTGTCCGGCGCCGGTCACGGCATAGCCGCCCGACTGCAGCACGCGGTCGAGCCGCACTTCGAGATCGGACGGGGCGAAGATGGGGAAGGGATAGGTGAAGGCGGTCTGCGCGCCGTCCGCGACGTAGAGCGCGTGCGGCGCGATGTCGCCGATCGTGATGTGCTCGGGCATCGGTTGGACCTTGCGATCGGGGCCGGAAAGGGGCGACGCGCCGGCTAGTCGAGCAGGCTGCGCAGCGCGGTGCCGAAGCTCTGGCCCGCGCGCAGATAGGCGGCGAGCGAGCCGTCGGGCCGGAGCAGGCTGGCGCGTCCGGCGGACAGCCGCAGCGCATAGCGCGCGTCGTCCTCGGCCTGCGCCGCCGCGGCGTCGCGGGCGAGGCCGCGGGTCAGCGCCGCGGCCGAACCCTCGTCCGGACTGACGCCGGAGGCGGCGAGGCGCGCGCGCGTGGCGGCGATGGTGCGGCGCAGCTGCTCGGCGCGCTCGCGCGCCCTGGCCTGCCGCTCGATCTCCAGCGCCTCGCGCCGCACCGCCTCCTCCGCCGCGGTCGCGCGCGTGCGCTCTTTCTGGTACTTCTCGAGCTGCTGCCCCTGGCGGATGTGCGCATAGGTCGAGACGCCCGCGCCGATCAGGGTCGCGAGCGAGGCGAGCTGGGCCATGTCAGTCGTTCGTCCTCGTCTCGGTGGTGACGGAAAGCAGCGTCAGCGGCAGCGGCGCGTCGCCCTCGACACGCCAGAGCGGCTCGAGGCTGTCGCGCCGCCAGCCGAGGCCGCGCAGCGTGACGTCGCCCGTGAAGGGCGCCGGCGGCGCGTCCAGCAGCGGCGTGTCGAGCCGGCGGAAGGGCACCGGCTGCGCCCCGCCGCCCAGGTCCACGGCGAGCGCCGCGGTGCCGAGCAGGCGGAAGGTCGCCGCGACCAGCCGCACCGGCCCGGTGCGCGCCGCGCCGGTCGGCGCCAGCACGTCCGGCGGCAGCGGCTCGATCAGGTGCCGGAAGGGCAGGCCGATCTGCACCGCGCGCGCCGGCGGATCGAGCGTCACCGCGCCGTCCAGCACCAGCGCCGGCGCGCGCACCGCCCCGTCCGCCAGCACGCCGACGGTGCGGCCCTCGAGGTGGGCGAGGCCGGACCAGCCCGCCTGCGGCGCCGCCGCCTCGGCGGCGAGGGCGGCGTCGAGGCCGAGGCCCGGCTCGAAACGCTCGAGGAAGAACCGGCCGCCGCCGTGGCGCTCGACGACGGCCCAGACCGTGCCGTCTGCCTCGGCCAGCGCGCGGAAGGCGCCGTCGGTCTCCTGCCGCGTCCAGGCGGTGACCTGCTCGGCGCGGTAGAGCGTCAGCGTCCCCAGCGCACCGTCGGCCATCGCCAGATGCAGCAGGCGCTGCGCCCGGTCGTAGCACATCGCCACCGGCGCGAGGACGAGATGCCGCGCGAGCAGGGCGAGGTCGTTCGCCTGGTAGCTGTCCGCCACCTCGGTGTAGGCGAACTCGCAGACGGCGCGCCCGCCGCGCGCGACGAATACGGTCGCACCGTCCACGTCCACCGGCGGCACCTGGCGATCGGTCGGCGAGCCGACGCGGGTCTGGCGGTGGATCCGGACCGAGGCCGGCGTCAGCGGCTCGCCAGTGACCATCCACTCCGCGCCCGAGGTGAAGACCTGGAGGTGCCGGCCGGAGAAGACGGCGCGGATCGCGTCCGCCTGGTCGGAAACCAGGCCGAATGCGATCGCCTCGTCGTCGAGCCCGCCGCCGAGGTCGAAGTCCGCCGGCGCGCCGGTGCGCGACATCCATAGCCGGTTCGGCAGGTCGCGCGAGCCGCCGAGCACGAGCCGCTCCTGGTGGAAGCAGGCCGAGACCGGCCAGCCGCGCGCGGCGGAGAAGGCCGCCTCGTCCCAGTCCGCCGTCGCCGCCGAGCCGTCGAGCGGCTCCTCCACCGTCGCCGCCGCGCTCAGCGGGGAGGCGACGGCGGTGACCAGCACGCGCCTGCCGCCCAGGCGGAAGCGCGCGCCGACATGCCCCGCGAGGAAGACCGGCGCGGAGGCGGTGAGCGTGACCGCGCCCGACGTCGCCGAGGGCGCGAGCGTCACGCCCGCCGGCGCGAAGCGGTGGAACGGCTCGCGCGTGAAGGCGAAGGGCGCGAGGGACCAGGCGCCGGAGGCATCGCGCGTCACCTGCTGCGGCGGCATCGCGGGATGCAGCAGCAGCAGCGCCTCGGCGCCCTGGGCGGGGGCGATCTGCGGCAGCATCGCCTCGCTCCAGGGCGCGGCGAGCTCCGCCACCTTCGCATCGCCGAGGAAGACGGAGAGCGCGCCGGCGGTGAGCACGAGCAGCCAGGTCTGGCCGGGACCGTGCTCGAAGGCGATGAGGCGCGCCGGGCCGGGCAGCTCGGCGACGAAGCGCAGGCCCGGGCGGCGCGTCACGCCCCCGGTCGGCTGGAGGAAGACGTTGCGCAGGCGCCGCGCGCCGTTCTCCCAGGCGCGCAGGTCGCCGCGGCCGAGCAGCTCGGGGGCGAGCTCGCCGGCGGCGAAGCTGGTCTTGGCGCGGCGGATCGGACTGGCCATGGGCGCCCCTCAGCCCCCGCGCGCCGCGATCAGCGGGAAGCCCTCGAGCGCGGCCGCCGTGCGCTGCTGGCTGTCGGCGAGGCGCGCGGCGCGCAGCTCGTCCTCCGCCAGGCGGAACAGCACCTCGGCGCGCGAGGAATTCTCGGTGATCGGGATGCAGAACTCGGCGGCGAGCCGCGCCACCAGGGCGGCGGCGAAGAAGGCCGGGAAGGCGCTCTCGTCGGGGCGGAAGACGTAGGTCAGGGTGATGCGCGCCGCGTTCGCGTGCAGCCGGTCCTCGGCGATTCGGTAGGGCACGCCGCGCCCCGCCCCCTCGCCGCCGGCGGACAGGGCGCGCAGGAAGTCGGGCGGGAGCTGGAAGGCGTAGGCGAAGTCGGCGACGGGCACGGCGGCGAGGCGCGGCAGGGTCGTCTGGCCGGTGGCGAAGCTCCACGGGTGCGCGGAGAGCAGCGCGTCGCGGATGCCGGGATAGAGGTTGGCCGCGACCTCCGCCTCGGCGGTGCCCTCGTCGAGCGAGGCGACGGGCCGCGCGCCGATGCGGATCAGGGCGCGCGAGCAGAGCGCGAGCGCGGACAGGGCCATCGGGGGCTCCGGAGAGGGTGGGACGGAGGGCCGCCCGCCGGCGACCGGGCCGGCGGGCGGGGACGGGGCGCGAGACGCGCAGGCCGCTACTCGAAGCAGCGCATGCGCACGACGCCGGTGTCGTCGATCAGCACCGCGCCCTGCGACATCATGTTGTTGACGAAGTAGGCGGCGCGGTCGCCGTGCCAGGTGATGTCGGTCACCACCTCGCTGCCCACGGCGTGGCCGACCGCGGTCTTGTGGTAGAAGTAGCAGTAGCGGAGCTGCCCGGTCTTGGTCAGGCCGGAGTGCGGGATCCACAGCGCGCCGAGCCAGCGCTTGGCCTGCGTGCCCTTCCACGGCAGATCGTCCTCGCCGACGTAGTCGGCGTTGGCGAACTCCTCGATCTGCAGCAGCTCGCTCCACTGCTTCCAGCCGACGACGGCGTAGCGCTGGCCGTCGTCGGGCACGTCGGCCTCGCCCATCATCTCGAAGGCGAGCAGCACCTTCTGCCTGGTCAGCCCGTCGGTGTCGGCGAGGCCGGCGCCGGTGCCGCTCGCCACGCGCGTCGCGGTGTCGAGCGCGGCGATGATCAGCTCGTCGGTCTTGCGCCCGAGCGCGTAGGCGCCGGCGTTGGCGACCACCGCCCGCTCGTCGATGGCGGTCTTGAGGTCGTCGAAGTGGTCCACCCACTCGCCGGCGTAGTAGTCCTGCAGGAAGCATTCGGCGGTGGAGTAGTCGAGGTTCATCACCGGCACGACGCCGTTGCGCGCCTTCGCCGCCGCCGTGCCCTTGCCGACGCGCGGGAAGACGGTGGAGGCGCCCTTGACGCCGGTCTTGGAGCGCACGGTCGGGCGCAGCTTCGAGCCCTGGCGCTGGTAGGCCTCGTGCACCTCGGCCTCGAACTGCTTGACGAAGGCCTGGTCAATGGCGGGCATGGGGATCGGGTCCTCGCTGGTCGGGAGGGGACGGGGATGGGGGCGCGCCGCCGCGCGGTTGGCCGCGCGGGGGCCGCGCGGCGGCGCGTGACGCCCGCGGCCCCGCCGGTCGGGCGGGGTTGGCGCGGGCGGAACGGGGGGAGCGGGCGGCAGGCGGCGGCGCCGCGCCGCGGCGGGCGCGGGCGGGGGGAGGAACCGTCCTCGCG
>NZ_JAHZUY010000090.1 GCF_019458025.1 Caldovatus aquaticus
CAGGCGGGCCCGTGGGGCGGGCGTGGGCGCGGTGTGGGCGGGTTCGGCGGCCTCGGCGGGGACATCCGCCCCGGCGGTGTCCTCCCCGCCCGTGGCCGCCGTGTTGGCCACCGGCGCGGCCCCGGCGGTGCCGGTGAGCGGGTCGAAGGCCGCTTCGATGTCTTCGACCACCTCGCTCTCCGGCTCGATGCCGATGGCGCGCAGGCCGGCGTCGGTGATCTTGAGCAGCATCTCGTCGCCGTCCACCGTCCACTTCGCGACCGCGTCGTAGGCGGGGCGGTGCACGCCGATCACCAGGTCATTCTTGAGCAGGGCCTTCGCGACCGACTGCCGCGCCCCTGCGGGCAGGCTCTCGGGCGGATAGGCGAGGCGCTCGGGGTGCTGCGCGGCGGCGGTCAGAATGGTGCGCTGGGTGTCGGTGAGCTTCATCGTCGGGGTCTCCGGTTGCGGGAGCCGACCCTCGGCCCCCTACTGCCGGGAGCCCCGCCGGGCTCGGGCTCCCATCGCGGCTTGCCGCGATGGGAGCCCGCGGACCCGGTCGGGGCGGTGGCGGCGCCGCGTCGCGGCGCGCGGCGCTGGTCAGTCGCGCGCGTCCTCCGCGGCGATGCCCTCGTGGATCACGAAGCCCGTGAGGTAGGGCAGCCCGGCGGGGATGCCGGTCTCCCGTGCCGTGCGCCGGTCGATGCGCCAGCCCATCCAGGTCGCGGTGGCCCTGGTGATGGCGTCCGCGAGCCCGGTGCCTGCGTGCAGATGGTTGCTGACTTCGTCCGCGAAGTGGCGCCCGTGGCGGCTGTCGAGGAAGGCCCGCACCGCGTCCGGGTCTGCGTTGGTGGCGTCGCGGATCGCGGCGAAGGCGATCGGCCATGCCGCTGCGGCGTGCTCGCCCATCGTGCCCCAGAAGCCCCACTCGGTGTTCTCGGTGGGGAGGATCGTGCGGTTCGTCATCGTGGTCTCCGTCCTGCTCTTCGCGTGAGGGACCATTCGCGCTGCGGCGGGGGCTGAGCCAAGCGCCATCGGCGCTTCGTTGATTGCTTTCTCCGAGGGGTCTTGATCACATCATGATCGCCAGCGCCGAGCCGGGCCGCGTGGCCTCGCAGCGCGAGCTGGCGCGCCGCCTCGGCGTCTCCCACACGGCGCTGCAGAAGGCCCAGCGCGCCGGCCGCATCGCGCCGGAGGCCGATGGCGCCTGGGACGTGGCCAAGGTCCGCGCGCGGCTCGCCGAGAGCAGCGACCCGGCGCGCAAGAGGGCAACGCTGGTGCAGGCCCCGGTGGCAGCGCCCCGGCCTGCATCGCCGTCGCCGGGCGCTCCGGCACCACCGGCTGCCCCGCCGCCGACCGCCGATCCCCTGCCGCGCGCCGCCGGCAGCACGTTCCATGATGCGCGCACGGCGAACGAGGTGCTCAAGGCGCAGGAGCGTCGGCTGCGGCTCGACGAACGAAAGGGCAAGCTGGTCGACAAGGCGCGCGCGCTGCTGCTGGTGCACCGCCTCGCCAAGGAGGAGCGCGACGCCATCCTCGCCTGGCCCGCCCGGGTCGCCGCCGAGATGGCGGCCGAGCTCGGCGTCGATGTGCATCGGCTGCAGACCATGATGGACACCCGCCTGCGCCAGCACCTCGCTGCCCGCCACGATGTCCGCGTGCAGGTGTCGTGATGGCGGGCGAGCATTTGCTGGAGGAGCTCGGCCGCTTCGACGGCGACGCCGAGATCCTGCAGGCCTGGCGCGACGGCATGGCGCCCGAGCCGACCCTGCTGGTTTCGGAATGGGCCGATCGCCACCGTCTGCTCGGCTCGCGGGGCTCCGCCGAACCGGGACCCTGGCGCACGGCGCGCACGCCCTATCTGCGCGAGATCATGGACGCGCTGTCGCCGGCGCATCCGGCGCGGCGGGTGGTGTTCATGAAGGGGGCCCAGGTCGGCGGGCCGCTCGCGCTGGATACGGCCATCCCCACGGCCGAGGGCTGGGCCACGATGGGCGCGCTCGTGGTCGGCGACACCCTGTTCGACGAAGCCGGACGCCCGTGCCGGGTCACCGGCGTGTCGCCGATCATGATCGGCCGCGACTGCTACGGCGTCACCTTCGACGACGGCACGCGCATCGTCTGCGATGGTGACCATCGCTGGCCCGTCTGGGACTTCACGGACGCCGAACGTCCCGTCCGGCGCACCCTCCACACGCGCGACATGGTCGGGCGGACGCAGCTCGGCGGGGGCAAGCGGCGGCGCTACGCGGTCGATTGCTGTCAGCCCGTCGAGCTGCCGGACCAGGACCTGCTGATCCATCCCTACGTCCTCGGCGTGTGGCTCGGCGACGGTTCGGCGACGATGAACCACATCAGCGTCCACGAGGAGGACGCGGAGGTCGCCGACCATCTGCGCGCCTGCGGGGTCGATGCCATCTTCCGGCTGCCGGCGTGGCGCAAGGGGCGCTGCGGCAACATCGTCATCGATCCGACCTTCCGGCTCGTGGACGACGGCGTCACGCCCGCCCGCATCCAGCACCGCTCGCGCTTCACGATGCGGCTGCGCATGCTCGACGTGCTGGAGAACAAGCATATCCCGGCGGCTTACCTGCGGGCCAGCCGCGCGCAGCGGCTCGAGCTGATCCGCGGCCTGATGGACTCGGACGGCACCATCTCGCCGGACGGCAAGCGCTGCGAGTTCAGCAACACCGACCCCGGCCTGATCGAGGGCATGGTCGAGCTGCTGCGCAGCCTCGGCTACAAGCCGACGATCTACCGGGTAGCCTCGAGGCAGAAGGTCATCAACGGCACCGATCGCGCGTGCCTCGGCTATTCGCGCGTATCCTGGACCGCCTACCGCGAGGAGCCGATGTTTCGGTTGTCTCGCAAGGTCGCGCGGATGCGTTCGGTGGAGCGCGGCCGGCCGCTCAAGAGCCGACGGCGCCGCATCGTCAGCATCGAGCCGGTCGAGAGTGTGCCCGTCCGGTGCATCGAGGTGGACTCGCCCAGCCACCTCTACCTCTGCGGAGAAGGTTGGGTCCCGACGCACAACACCGAGTGCGGCAACAACTGGATCGGCTACGTCATCCACCACGCGCCCGGGCCGATGCTGGCGGTGCAGCCGACCACCGAGCTCGCCAAGCGCTTCTCCGACCAGCGCATCGACCCGCTGGTCGAGGAGACGCCGGCGATCCGCGAGCGCGTCGCGCCGGCCCGCTCGCGCGACAGCGGCAATCGCCAGCTCAGCAAGGAGTTCCCCGGCGGGCAGCTGGTGATGACCGGCGCGAACAGCGCGGTCGGCCTCCGCTCGATGTCGGCGCGGTTCCTGTTCCTCGACGAGATCGACGCCTATCCCGGCGACGTCGAGGGGGAGGGCGACCCGATCGCGCTGGCCGAGGCCCGCGCCCGCACCTTCGGCTGGCGGCGCAAGGTGCTGCTGGTCTCGACGCCGACCATCGCCGGCCTGTCGCGCATCGAGCGCGAGTACCTCGCCACCGACCAGCGGCGCTACGTCGTGCCCTGCCCGCACTGCGGGGCGATGCAGTGGCTGCGCTTCGAGCGGCTGGTGTGGGACGACGGCGAGCCGGAGACGGCGCGCTACCTCTGCGAGGCCTGCGACGCGCCGATCGGCGAGCGGCACAAGGCGCAGATGCTGGCGGCCGGCGAGTGGCGGGCCACCGCCGAGCCCTCCGACCCGCATGCCATCGGCTTCCACATCTCGGCGCTCTACTCCCCGCCGGGCTGGATGCCCTGGTCGGAGATCGCCCGGCTGTGGCTGGCGGCGCAGGGGGACGACCGCGCGATCAAGACCTTCCGCAACACCGTCCTCGGCGAGACCTGGCAGGAGGCCGGCGAGGCGCCGGACTGGCAGCGGCTCTACGACCGCCGCGAGCATTGGCCGATCGGTACCGTGCCGGCGGGCGGGCTGCTGCTGACGGCGGGCGTCGATGTGCAGCGCGACCGCCTCGAGGCCAGCATCTGGGCGTGGGGCCAGGACCGGCAGTCCTGGCTCATCGAGCATCGCGTGCTGGCGGGAAACCCGTTCGAGGGGACGGTCTGGGAGGAGCTGCGGCGGCTGCTCGGCGAGACCTGGCGGCACGCGAGCGGGCACCGCCTGCCGGTCGCCATGGCGGCGGTCGACAGCGGCGACGGCATGACCACCGCCGAGGTCTACGCCTTCGTGCGGCGGGCCGGGGCGGGACGCGCCATCGCCGTGAAGGGCCAGGACGGGCTGCGCGCTGCCGTGGGCCAACCGGCGGCGACCGAGGTGCGGCGCCAGGGGCGCAAGCTCGGTGGGCTGAAGGTCTGGCCGGTGGGATCGTCCTTCCTGAAGGGCGAGACCTACGGCTGGCTGAAGCTCGACCGGCCGACGGCGGAGAGCGGCGAGCCGTTCCCGCCGGGCTACGTGCACCTGCCCGTGCACGCCGCCGGCGAGGAGTTCTGCCGTCAGCTCACGGCCGAGCAGCTGGTCGCGCGCGCCGGTCGCAACGGCTTCCGGCGGCTGGAATGGGTCAAGACCCGCGAACGCAATGAGGCGCTGGACTGCCGGGTCTATGCGCGAGCGGCCGCGGCGGCGCTCGGCATGGACGGCTGGGGCGAGGGCCGCTGGGCGCGGATGGCGGACGCGCTGTCGCTGCCGGCGGCGGAGCCCGCGCCAGCCACCACGACGGATGCACCGGCCGCGATCGCCACGCGCCCCCGCGCCTGGCTCGCGCCGCGCAGTGGCTGGCTGCGCTGAACCTGGAGAACCCCATGACCGCCATCGTCCCGGTGCGCACCACGATCGCCGCCGGCCAGGCGCTGAGCGCGCCGGTCGCCAGCGTCGGCTACGGCGTCTGCCTGCTGCTGCTGCCCGCCGCCTGGACCGACGCCCCGCTGACCCTGCAGGGCGCGATGGACGAGGGCGAGCCCGCCGCCTGGGCGGACCTGCACGACCACCTCGGCAACGAGGTGGTGCTGACGGTCGCCGCGGGCCGCGCGCTCACCCTGCCGCCCACCCTGCTGCTGGGCTGGCGCTGGCTCCGGCTGCGCTCGGGCCTCGCCGCCGCGCCGGTGGACCAGGCGGCGGAGCGCCCGATCACCCTCGGCATCCGGCCGCTCGCATGACCGCGCTCATCCAGCACCACCTGCCGCCCGCGCCGGCGGTGCTGCCCTACGTGTCGGGGCGGTTCTACGCCTCGCAGCACGCGCGCGCGGTCGGCGGCGCCGTCGCGATGACGGCGAACCGGCTGTATGCCGTGCCCTATGTCCTCGCCCGGCCCGGGCTGTTCGCGGCCATGGCGGTCAGCGTGACCACCGGCGCGGCGGGCGTCCTGCGCATGGCATTGGCCGCCGACAACAGCGCCGGCCGGCCCGGCGCGCTGATCGAGGAGCCGCTGGCGGACGCCGACACCGCCGCCGCCGGCGGCGCGGTCTGCCCCTTCGCGCGGCCGCGCTGGATCCCGGCCGGGATCTGGTGGCTGCTGCTGTGCTTCTCGGGCACGCCCTCGGTGCGCGGCACCAGCACCCAGGCCTTCAGCGGCGGCAACACGCTGCTGCTCGGCTCGGCCGCGGCGGATGGCGGCGCCGGCGGGGGCGCCGCCGGCAGCGAGAACGGGTTCTTCGCGCCGCTGACGCACCAGGCCGGCGCGCCGATCATGCCGAGTCCGCCGAGCGGGCTGTCCTATCTCGTCAACGCGGCGGCGCCGCTGCCGACGCTGCGGGCGGCGTGATGGATCCCTCCGTCCTGGCCTGGGCGCTGGCGCAGCCGGCGGGCAGCCGTGCGGCGGCGCTGGCCGCGGCCTACACCGGCGGCACCACGCGCGTGAGCTTCGAAGGCCGCACCGTCGAGTATCGGAGCCTCGACGAACTCGGCCGGGCGCTGGCCATGTTGCGCGGCGCGGAGAACAGCGCCGCCCGTCGGCCCTCTGTGACGCTGGCCAGCTTCTCGCGGGAGAGAACCGGGTGATCCGACGCCTCCGCGACGCATGGCAGGTCCTGCGCGGCTACGCCGCGGCGCAGGACCACCGCGCCTCGGCCTGGGCGCCCTCCGGCGGCAGCGCCAATGCCGAGATCGGTCTGGCTGCCGCGACGGTCGCCCGCCGCGCCCGCGACGCCGTCCGCAACGACCCCTACGCCAGCCGCATCGTCGACCTCTGGACCGGCAACGCCGTCGGCGCCGGCATCACCACGCGCTGGCCGGACGACGCGCATGGCCGCGCCTGGCAACGCTGGGCGGAGGGCACCGCGTGCGATGCCGAGGGACGGCTCGACCTCTACGGCCTGCAGGCGCTGGTGATGCGGGCGGTGGTCGAGAGCGGTGAGTGCTTCGTCCGCTTCCTGCTGGCGCCGCCGTCGCCCGCCAATCCGATCGGCCTGCGCCTGCAGGTGCTGGAGAGCGATCACCTCGACACGGCGCGCAACGGCATGGTGGACGGCGTGCCGACCATCCAGGGCATCGCGCTCGGCGAGGCCGGCGCGCCGATCGGCTACTGGCTGCACAGCGTGCATCCGGGCGCCGCCTGGATCCTGCCCGGGGCCACCTGGCAGAGCAGCGAGCGCATCCCGGCGTCGGAGGTGCTGCACGTCTATCGCAAGCGCCGGCCCGGCCAGCTGCGCGACGTCTCCTGGTTGGCGCCGGTGCTGCTCCGGCTGCGCGATCTCGGGGACTACGAGGCGGCGCTGCTGATGAAGGCGAAGATCGAGGCCTGCCTCGCCGCGGTGGTCACGGAGGAGGGCGACGAGGCGCTCACCGGCGCCGCTTCCGGTCTGCTCCGCGACGCCCAGGGCCGGGCGGTCGAGAGCTTCGAGCCGGGGATGATCCTGTACCGCCGTGGCATGGGCAGCGTGGAGGTGGTGAATCCCTCGGGGGGCGGGTCGCACGCCGCCTTCGCCCGCAGGGCGTTGGAGGCGGCGGCGGTGGGCGCCGGCCTGACCTACGACCAGGTCTCCGGCGACCTGACCCAGGCGAACTACTCCTCGCTCCGTGCCGGCAAGATCGAGTTCCGCCGGCTCTGCGAGCAGGTCCAGTACGGCATGCTGATCCCGATGCTGGTCCGTCCCGTCGCCGAGCGCTTCCACGCCCAGGGCGCGCTGCTCGGCCTGTGGGGTGCGGAGATGCCGGACGGCGTCAGCCACGTCCCGCCGGCGCACGAGATGATCGACCCGCTGAAGGACACCACCGCCCTGATCGCCCAGGTGCGCGCCGGCTTCGTGCCGCAGCCCGAGGCGGCCGGCGCCTTCGGCTACGACTTCCGCGCCGCGGTCGAGCTGATCCGCGAGGCCAACGCCCTGCTCGACGAGGCCGGCCTCGCCCTCGATACCGATCCGCGCCGCGTCGCCAAGTCCGGCGCCGCGCAGGACGCAGCGCAGATGGCCGCGGTGGAGATCGCTGCCACCGGTGCCGCGGCGCCGCCCCGAGACACGGCACCCCAAGGCTGAGCATGACCGAACCGATCGAACCGGGCGGGGTAGATCCCGCGCCGGATACTGATGCCGTGCGTGATCGGCTTCCCAGCGCTGGGCAGTCGCTCGTGGCGCAGCGTGCCATCGCCGCCCCTGCCACCGTCGATCGCGCCGCCCGCACCGTCGAGGTGGTGTGGTCCACCGGCGCCCGCGCCCGCAACTTCGTCCCCGCCCTCGGCCCGATCACCGAGGAGCTGGAGATGTCGCCGAACGCGGTGCGCATGGAGGCGCTCCGCTCCGGCCGCGCCCCGGTGCTCGACACCCACCGCCGCGGCGGCGCGCGCGACGTGCTGGGGCGGGTCGTCGCCGCCCGCCTCGACGCCGGCCGCGGCTACGCCACGCTGCAATTCTCCTCGGCGGCCGACGTCGAGCCGGTCTGGCAGCGCATCGCCGACGGCACGCTGCGCGCCGTCAGCGTCGGCTACCGCGTGCACCGCTACGAACCGCGGCCCGACGCCGCCACCGGCGAGACCGTCCACCGCGCGGTGGACTGGGAGCCCTTCGAGATCTCCGTCGTGCCGGTCCCGGTGGACCGCGATGCGGCGGTGCGCGCGCAGGGGGAACAGGGCCTCCCCGCGCCGGCAATCGAGCCCGCCCTGCCTGACGAGGACCCACCCATGCCCGAGACGACGCCGGCCCCGCAGGCCGAGCCGGCCGCCCCGCCGGCGCCGCCGACCCATCCGCCCCAGGAGACCACCGTGACCACCAGCCCCGCACCGGCCGACCGGACCGCGCCCGCCACGCCGCCCGAGCCGATCCGCGCCGCACCGGACCTCGACGCGGTCCGCGCCGAGGCGCAGCGCACCGAGCGCGCGCGCATCGCCGGCATCGACGCCGCGGTGGAGGCCGCCCGCGCCCTGCTCCCGCCCGAGCGCATCACCCCGATCCGTGCCGAGGCCATCACGGCCGGCTGGACCGGCGATGAGGCCCGCCGCGCCCTGTTCGATGCCCTGGTGGCACAGGGGCCGCGCCCCTCCATCCCCGCTCGCCCCGAAACCGGCCCCGGCCACGACGACCCGGCGCAGATCCTCGACGCCATGGCCGAGGCGCTCGCCGCCCGCGCCATGCCCGGCTACCAGCCCCAGGGCTCGGGCCGCCACGCCGAGTTCCTCGGCTGGCGCCCCTCCGACATGCTGCGCGAACTGCTCGCCCGCCGCGGCGAGCGCAACCCGCCGCGCAACCCGACCCTGCTCGCCGAGCGCGCCTTCCACACCAGCTCCGACTTCCCGGCCCTGCTCTCCGCCGCCGCGAACAAGATGCTGCTCGCCGC
>NZ_JAHZUY010000091.1 GCF_019458025.1 Caldovatus aquaticus
CGCCGAAGTTCACCCGGCGGCACATCCTCCCGGATCATCAGCGCCCGCATGGTCCGCTCCACGCCGATGAATCACGAACGCCCGCGTCGGCTCAACCCCAAAAGTCAGAACTTTGCGCGCCGGGTATTACTCAGGCTCGCCTCTCGTCGCGACAGGGCGGCCCGCCTCTTCCTCCTGGCGTCATCCGCCGGGCGTGAGGGTGCCCAGAGCCCGGGCGGGCCGCTCGAAAAGGAAGCCGACGCCGGCGGCGCGCAGCGCGACGGTGCGCGCGGGCCAGCCCGGCACGAGCGGGGCGAGCCGCCGCAGCCGGGCCGCGTGCGCCAGTCGGCGGCGCAGCCAGTCGGCCTCCAGCCGTGCCACGGGCCGCAGCTGGGCGGCGAAAAGCGCCTTGATCGCGGCGGCACTGCGGCAGGCGGTGTGGGCCGAGCGCGCCTGCGCGGCGGTGGCGGCCCGGCTGCGATCCAGGCCGACCAGCCGGAAGAGCAGGCGCTGGCGGCGGGAACCGGGGGATGCGGTGGACCGGCGGCGCGCCGACATGCGGCTCCCACAGCGTCTCCCTGACGGGACGAAGGGCGAGCAGGCGGCCGCCCGGCCTGAGCACCCGGGCGATTTCGGCGGCGCACGGCGCAAGGCCGTGGATGCGCTCGAAGTCCTGGTTCGCCAGCACCGCGTCGAAGTGCGCATCGGGGAACCGAATCGCGCCGCCGAGCGGCATCCGGAGGATGCGCGCGTCGCCGGCGGTAACCTCGCCGAGCCGCTCCTGCGCGCCCTCGCAGGCGCCAACTCCCCAGGCGTCGCAGCCGCGAGCGAGAACCTCGCGCTCCAGCTCTCCGCTGCCGCAGCCGAAGTCGAGGACGCGACTCCCGCGCGGGCAGAGGCGGAGCAGGAAATCGTCCTTCACGCGACGCACCGGGCCATGCCTGCGCGGGGGCGGGCGAAGGCATGGGCGCGCGCTGCACCCGCGCCCATCGGGCCATTCCTGCACGGGGAGAGGGGCGAGCAACGGATGGGCCGCGCCCGCCGCGCTTGGCGCCGCGGGCGCGAGCGCGACCTGCCACGGCCGTGAGCCCCCTCCCCCCGCCGGTGTGGAAGAGCGAGCCCCGCTCCCGGAGCGCGCTGCTCCGCAGCGCGCGCGGCGGCACCTGCCTCGATCCCGCCGCCCGCGCCGGTTCGCGCGCTCCGCCCGCGGCCCCCCGCGCGGCGGCCGGCGCGGGACGCCGCGCGCCCGGCGTTTCCGCCGTCCGCGCTCCGCCGCGCCGGCGGATAGCCGGTCCTAGGCCCGCGCCGGCAGGCGCCCGGCGTCGCGCCGGTTCTCGTAGGCCTTGGCGTGGATGTAGGCGGTCTCGTGCAGCGCGTCGTCCACGCCGGCGCGGCGCGCGGCCTCGAGCATGAAGCCGAGGATGTGGTCGGCCTCGATCCGCCCGCCGGATTCGAGGTCGTGCAGCATCGAGGCCTGGTTCCTCGCCTGCGGATTCCGGAACATCGGGCGGATCTGCCGCTCCAGCACCTCCGGGCGCACCGGGAAGCCCTCGGCGGCGGCGATCGCGGCGTTGCGCTCGAGCAGCCGCTCCATCCAGGCGATCCCGCCCGGGGCGCGCGCGATCTCGCCGACATTGGCGCGCATCAGCACGGTGGCGGCGGCGACGGTGTGCAGCAGCACGAGCTTGTCCCACAGGAGCTGGCGGATGTTCGCGCTCGCCTCGCCCTCGGCCGCCGGCGCCTTCGCGAAGGCGGCGGCGAGCGCCCGCACGCGCTCCGACATCGTGCCGTCGAGTTCGCCGAAGGCGACGGAGGCGTGGCCGCCGTGGTGCCGCACCACCCCCTCCGGCGTCAGGGCGGCGAAGATGCGGGCGAGGCCGCCCAGCACGCGCTCCTCGCCGAAGGCGGCCTGCAGCGTCGCGATGTGGGTCATGCCGTTGAGCAGCGGCACGATGCCGGTGCGCGGCCCGAGCGCCGGACGCAGCGCGGCGATCGCGTCGTCGAGGTCGTAGGCCTTGCAGCTCAGGAGCACGACGTCCCAGCCGGTGCCGGCCTCCTCCGGGAGCAGGGCGCGCACGCGGGCGCGGAAGTCGCCCTGCGGGCTCTCGATGGCGAGCCCGTCGCGCTCGAGCCTCGCCTTGCGGGCCGGGCGGACCAGGAAAGCGACCTCCTCGGCGCCGCCGCCCTCGATCAGCCGCCCGCCGAAATAGCCGCCGACCGCGCCGGCGCCGAGGACCAGGATGCGCATGGGATGCTCCGTGAGGGTTGGGAAGGGGCGATGCCCGTCTTCGCGCGGGGCGCCTCGCGCCGATGCTAGAGCCGATCGCGGACGGCCGGAACCGGGCGCGGCGGGAAGCGGCGCACGGCGGCGGCGGGGGCGGTCAGGGCGCGCCCGGGAGGGCGGCGCGGGCGGGCCGGGCGGGGCCGCCCGCCTCAGTCCGCCCGCGGCGACGCGAAGCCGCCGAGCGCGGTGCGCAGCAGGATGCGCAGGTCGAGCGCGAGCGACCAGTTGTCGAGATACCAGAGGTCGAGCGCCACCCGGCGGCGCGCCTTCTCCAGCGTGTCCACCTCGCCGCGCGCGCCGTTGATCTGCGCCCAGCCGGTGATGCCGGGCCTGACCAGGTGGCGGGTGCGGTAGCGCTCCACCGCCTCGAAGTAGTAGGCGCCGGCGACGCGCATGTGCAGCGGGTGCGGCCGCGGCCCGACCAGGGACATCTCGCCGCGCAGCACGTTGATCAGCTGCGGCAGCTCGTCGACGCTGGTGCGCCGCAGGATGCGGCCGATGCGCGTCACCCGCGGATCGCGGGCCGCGGTCCGCCGCTCGCCGGTGGCGTCGCACTGCTCGTGCCGCATGGTGCGGAACTTGAACACCTGGATCGGCCGGCTGCCGAGGCCGAAGCGCCACTGGCGGAACAGCGCCGGCCCGGGGGATTCCAGGCGGATCGCCAGCGCGACCAGCGCGAGGAGGGGCGAGAGCGCGAGCAGCAGGCCGCCGCCGAGGACGATGTCCATCGCGCGCTTGGCGATGCCGCCCAGGCCCCCGTGCGGGTCGGCGGCGAGATCCGCCAGCGCGAACCGGCCGATGCAGGTCAGGACCCGCGGCCTGCGACCGAGCGCGGCGGCGTCGAGCGCCAGCGCGATGCGCACCGGCTGGTCGGCGAGCCGCTCGCAGACCCGGGCCATGCGTTCGGACGCGTCCGGTCCGCGCAGGGCGAGGGCGACGACCTCGGCGCCGTGGCGCTCGACCAGCGCCGCCAACCGGTCGAGGCCGCCGGCCTCGCGGTCGTCCACGCGGCCGGCGAGCCGCCAGCCGCCCTGCGCCGCCTCCGCGATCGCGCGGGCGAGCGGCTCGGCATGCTCGGGCGCGCCGACGACCACGACGCCCCGCCTGCCGGCCAGGCTCCCGCCGAGGTGCGCGGCGCCGTGGCGCAGCGCCGCCGCCACCGCGGCCGACGCCAGGCCCCAGCCGGCGAACCAGGCGGGCAGGTCGTCCGGCAGCGCGCCGGCCGGCGGCAGCGCCAGCCAGGCGGCCGCGCCCATGGCCCCGAGCGTGGTCGCGACCGCCGCCGCGGCCCGCAGCGCCGCCCGGTTGGGCGGCTCGGGATCGGGCATCCGATCGAGATGCAGCGCGTGGCGCACGAGCGCCGCCAGCACGGCGGCGAGCGCCCCGAGGCCGAGCGTCCGCCAGACGCCGAAGGCCGCAGCCGTTTCGGGAAAGAAGGGGCGCGCCGCGAGCGCGAGGACGATCACCTGGGCCGCATCCGCCGCCGCCACGTGGCAGCGGAGGGCGCGCGCGCCCAGGCGCCGGATCCGGGACGCCGCCGGGAGGGCGGGATTCGCGAGCAGCGCGAGCAGATCGGGGTTGGTCGGGACGGCTCCTCCTTCGGCCAGGGCCCGGTGTTCCGTCACGACGTCCTCCCCGTTGTCTTGCCGGCATCCGGCGGGACCCGCGAGGCGCGCCGGGGGCGGGCCGGCGGTGGCGGTGGCCCCGCCACGCCGCACCTCTCACTCGCGGTCGGCGGGCGCGGCGCCCGCCAGCGGGGAAGCGGCGGCGGCGAGGGCCGCCGGGATCGCGTTCGGGACGGCCGGGACGCCCGGCATCGCCGCCATGCTGCGGACCGGACCCATGCCGAGCGCCAGCCGGAAATGGGCGATGGTGCGGAGCAGCCCCTCCTCGAGCGGCGTGCGCGGCTCCCAGCCGAGCAGCGCGCGCGCCCGCGCGATGTCCGGCCGGCGCTGCCGCGGATCGTCGGGCGGCAGCGGCGCGAAGGTGAGGCGCGAGCGCGAGCCGGTCAGCCGCAGCACCATCTCCGCCAGCTCGCGGATCGTGAACTCCGCCGGGTTGCCGAGGTTGACCGGGCCGGTCTCGCCCGCCGGCGTGTCCATCAGCCGGATCAGCCCGTCCACCAGGTCGTCCACGTAGCAGAAGGCACGGGTCTGGGAGCCGTCGCCGTAGAGGGTGATCGGCTCGCCGCGCAGCGCCTGGACGACGAAGTTCGAGACCACCCGGCCGTCGTTCGGATGCATGCGCGGCCCGTAGGTGTTGAAGATCCGGGCCACCTTGATGTCGAGGCGGTGCTGCCGGTGGTAGTCGAAGAACAGCGTCTCGGCCGCCCGCTTGCCTTCGTCGTAGCAGGCGCGCGGGCCGATCGGGTTGACGTTGCCCCAGTAGCTCTCGGTCTGCGGGTGCCGCGTCGGATCGCCGTAGATCTCGCTCGTCGAGGCCTGGAGGATGCGCGCGCGCGTGCGCTTGGCGAGGCCGAGCATGTTGATCGCGCCGTGCACCGACGTCTTGGTCGTCTGCACGGGATCGAACTGGTAGTGCATGGGAGAGGCCGGGCAGGCCAGGTTGTAGATGCGGTCCACCTCGACGTAGAGGGGGAAGGTCACGTCATGCCGCATCGCCTCGAAATGCGGATCGCCGAGGAGGTGCGCGATGTTCGCGCGCGTTCCCGTGAAGTAATTGTCCACGCAGAGCACCTCGTGCCCCGCCCGGACGAGCTGCTCGCAGAGATGCGAGCCTATGAAGCCTGCACCGCCGGTAACGAGGACGCGATGGCCTGAGCCAAGCATGGGAATCGGTCCCTCCCCCGCCACCAGGACGTCAATCCATGTGCGGTTTTCGCAAGCTGCGATTAAGTTTCGTCCTGGCGAGGAACTCTAATACTTCCGGCATGCCCTCGGTAGAAGATGCATGATCCGTACCGGGAATATCTCTCGAACGTGATCGCAAAGTTTTTTCGGTGTGAAGGTCGCGTTCGATTGCGCGCGATGGTTTTGGAGCCCGCGTTGCGCGCAACCCGCCAGCGCTTTTCCATTGCTGCTATGGAAGAAAGCCGCGCGCCGCGACGGGGCGGATGGATTCCTTCCCCCGCAGCGCGCGCGGGCGGCTCGCAGGCGGCCGGGAACGGCGCAGAGCGCGAACCCGCGTGCCGGACACTGCTCCGCCGCCATCGCTTCGGGGAGAGAGGTGCGGAAACCGCTGCGGCCCGTCAGCGGAACCGCCCGATGCGGTCGAGACGGCGCAGGATCCTGCCCGGCCAGGGCGCCAACGGGCCGAGCGGCAGGCGCGCGGGCACGTCCTCCGCCCACTGGCGCGCGCGGCGCAACAGCAACGGCAGCGAGAACGCGCCCACGCAGCCGGCGGCGACGGGGAACCCGGCATTGGCGAACAGCCGCTTGTAGGGCTCGTCGCCGGCCCCGAGCTCGATTGCGCGGATGCCGTGCGCGGCGGCGTGGCGGCAGACCTCGAGCAGCAGGATCAGGCCCGGGGAGAACCGCGCCAGCGCGGCGTCGGGGGCGTAGGCGGGATACCAGTAGTGCAGCAGGTCCGCCGAGCGCATCCCCATGTGCGCCGCGACCATGCGGTCCCCGACCGACAGCGTCGAGAGGACCCCGGCGAAGTCGGGCGTCTGGGTGGCGTGGATCCGCTCGAGCAGGGCGACCAGCCAGCGCCGGGCGAAGGCGTCGGGCAGGCCGTTCCTCCGGTACTGCCGGCTCTTCCAGGCGAGCAGCGTGTGCAGCGCGCGCGGATCGGGCTCGTGCAGGCGGAACCGCACCGGTCCGCACTGGCGCTCGAGCTGCCGCAGGCGGGCCAGCGCGTGGTGCGGGAAGCCCGACGATGCGGTGGGGATGCGGCGCGCGGCCTCGCGCCGCTCGCGCAGGTAGTCCTCGAACGTCGGCGCGAGGTCGATCGCGTGCGACGTCTCGACCGAGCGGTGGAACGGGGCGAAGGCGGGCTGCGACGCGCGGAAGTAGGTGAAGTCGTACACGGAAAGCCCGGCGGCGCGCAGGAAGGCGCGCGGGTCCCACGCGCAGCCGGGCTCGGCGACGATCGCCTGGCAGTCGCAGACGGCGCGGCCTACCGGGCCGCCGACCCGGCCGCGCCGCTCGAACGCCAGGAAGCCGACCGGCGCGCCGTCCCGCTCGGCGATCGCGACCGTCACGTCGGGACGCACCGCGGCGGCGATCCGCGCGTATTCGGGGCAGAGATAGGGCGAGGCGAGCGCGGCGTCGCCCGCCTGGAAGCGGCGCCAGGCCGCGATCTCCGCGGCCGTGAGCGCGTGCGGGGGGACGAGGCGGAAACGCACCGGGCCCTCGCGGCCGGCCGGTGCGCGCGCCGCCGCGGGCACCGGCATCGCGGGAGGCGGGGCGACAGTCGTCACGGGCCCTGCCCGTCGCCGCGCCCCGCGGACGGGAGGGGCGCCGTCGCGGCGGCGCGGGGGCCGGGCAGGACGGACGCCACCGGCCTGACCTCGAGTCCCGCCGCCAGCGCGCGCCGGACCGCGTCCTCCAGTTCGGCCGGCGTGCAGCCGTAGTCCGAGGGCCGCTCGCGGACGTCGTGCGTGTAGAGGATGAGCCAGGCGCGCCGGCCCGCCGCGGCGGCGATGAGCCCCGGGATGTCGGCGCCGCGTCCCCGGCAGCGCTCCAGCCCTACCGCGCGCAGCAGCGAGCGGTCGAGGCGCGAGCCGTTCAGGCCGCGGATGGTCGAGCGGCAGCTTCCGAACAGCGGCGATACCGCGTGCCGGGCGCGCAGCGGCGCCGCGCCCCACGGGTAGGAGAAGCTGTGCCCGACCCATCCCGGCAGGCGCTCCCGCAGGAACCGCCCGTTGCGCGCGATCGAGGCGAGGTATTCCGCGGTCGGGTTCCGGGCGGCCGACAGGTGGTCGTAGGTGTGGCAGGCGATCTCGTGCCCGGCGCCGAAGGCGGCGACGAGGTCGTCCTCGTCGTACTGCTGCACCCCGTTCCAGGAGCGCCCGCACAGCGCGCCGGAGACGTAGTAGGTCGCCCGCACCCCCAGGGCGTCGAGGACGGGGCCGCCGACCTCCCAGGCGGTCTTGGGGAAGTCGTCGAAGGACACGCTCAGCACGCCGCGCGGCCGCTCCGCCCATGCGCCGGCCACCAGGATGCGCGGGGCAAGCGCGTCGGAGAGCTTGCGGGCGATCCGGTCGCGAAGGCTCAGCTGCATCGGAGGCCACCCCTCCGCGCTCGCGCGCGCGGCCGTGCGGCGGCGGGCGGCCGGCGGCCATCCGCGCACCCGGCGAAGACGGTGGCGGCACCCCCGCCCGGGCGGGGCCGGCCCGGTCGTGCCGGCCGGGGCGCGCTCCGGCACGCCCCGCTGGCCTGCGGCCGCGCCGCTCCGGCGGCAGGCGCGCCGTGGGCTGGCGCCGGGAGCGCGGGCGCCGCGCGGCCGGCGCGGCGCTGCCGAGGCAGGGATCGCGCGCGCGCGGCGCCGCGGGCGGGAGCGCCGCCGAACCCGGCCCGGCCGGTTGCCAGGACACGCACCTTCGCCCCGAGCATCCGGCCCCTCTTCCCCAATCTCTTCGCGACTTGGAACCCTGCTTCAGCCCCGCATCGGATCGGGAGCGGCGGAAGGGACCCAGGAACCGCAGAACAGTGTGCGCCCAGGCCCGCGACGGATTCCTTCACTTCGCGGTGACGGCAGAGGCGCGCGAGGACGCGTTCTTGCGATCCGTTGGCCCGGTTGTCGGCCCGGTCCGCGCCGACTTGAATCCCGTTCGCGCCGCGGAGACCCCTGCGAAACGCGCCCGATCGGGTGAGGCAGGTGTGAGGGCGGCCTGGAAGCGGCCTTTGTGTTCGGTTTCGGTGTCTGGCGGCAGGCCGGGGGGGCGCGCGTCGCCTGTCAGGCGAGGAGGCGTTCGGCGCGGCGGAGGTTCATGGCGGTGCAGGGCAGGTGCAGAGGGGCGCCGTTGCGCCGCAGGCTGCGGCGGCGGACGCGGCGCCAGCCGTG
>NZ_JAHZUY010000008.1 GCF_019458025.1 Caldovatus aquaticus
TGCGGCTCGCGCGCGCGCGCGCGCTCGGCCGCCAGCGCCGCGGTCAGCGCCTCGCGCGCCTGCGGGTCCGGCCGGTCGGGCCGGGGCGGCACCGTGCCGAGGTCCGGGTAGGGCTCGTCGAGACGGGGCGGCGGCAGGCGGTCCGCCGCGCTTGCCCCCGTGGCGTGGCTCCAGATGACGACCGGGTTGATCTCGTCGGGCAGCACGCCGCAGCCGCCGAGCGCGAGGGCGGCGAGCAGGACGGCGCCCCGCGCCCTCCCCCCCGCCGGCTGCGGCGCTTGATTGGCCGGGGGCCAGCCCCTAGCTTCGCCAGGCGAACCGTCGCATCGAACCCTCGGGCGCAGCATCGCCTCCCCATCCGTCCGCTGTCCCCCTGGGGTAGCCCGAATCCGGTCGCCCGCGAAAGCGGCCCTTCCCGCAGCGAACCCACCTGCCCGCACCGAACAGAGAGCGTGATGGCCGAGACCAGTTCCCCGAGCGGAGGCTCCCCACCGCATTTCCGCCTGCCGGACCCGAAGCTCGTCGCGCGCACCATGACGGAGGTGGCGGAGCGCGGACAGCGCATCGTCGCCGACTTCCTTAGGCGGCAGGCGTCGGACGGCGCGGCCGCCGCCCCCGCCGCCGACCCGCTCGGCATCGGCAGCGCCTTCATGGAGATGACGGCGCGGCTGATGGCCAACCCCTCCCGCCTGATGCAGGCGCAGATCGGATTCTGGCAGGACTACCTGACCCTCTGGCAGAACACGGCGCGGCGGATGCTCGGCGACACGGCGGCGGAGCCGGTGATCGAGGAGCATCCCGGCGACCGGCGCTTCAAGGACGAGGCCTGGCGCGAGAACGAGGTGTTCGACTTCATCCGCCAGTCCTACCTGCTCTCCGCCCGCTTCTTCCAGACCGTGGTCCGCCAGGCCGAGGGGCTCGACCCGAAGACGGCGCAGAAGGTGGACTTCTACACGCGGCAGTTCGTGGACGCGATGAGCCCCTCGAACTTCCTGCTCACCAACCCCGAGGTGCTGCGCAAGACCGCCGAGACGGGCGGCGAGAATCTGCTGCGCGGCCTCTCCAACCTGCTCGCCGACCTCGAGCGGGGCAAGGGGATGCTCAAGATCCGGATGACGGACGACACCAAGTTCAAGGTGGGCGAGAACATCGCCGTCACGCCGGGCAAGGTGATCTACCAGAACGACCTGATGCAGCTGATCCAGTACGCGCCGAGCACCGAACAGGTGCTGAAGCGCCCGCTGCTGATCATCCCGCCCTGGATCAACAAGTACTACATCCTCGACCTGCGCCCGAAGAACAGCTTCGTCCGCTGGGCCGTGCAGCAGGGCCACACGGTGTTCATGATCTCCTGGGTCAACCCGGACGAGCGGCTCGCCGAGAAGGGCTTCGACGACTACATGCGCGAGGGGCCCTACGCCGCGCTGGAGGCGATCGAGCGGGCGACGGGCGAGCGCGCCTTCAACGTGATCGGCTACTGCCTCGGCGGCACGCTGCTCGCCTGCACTCTCGCCCACATGGCGGCGAAGCGCGACACGCGCGTCAAGAGCGCGACCTTCTTCACCACCATGGTGGACTTCGAGGAGGCAGGCGAGCTCGGCGTCTTCATAGACGAGGAGCAGCTCCAGTCGCTCGAGGAGAAGATGCAGAGGCGCGGCTACCTCGAGGGCCGCGAGATGGCGACCACCTTCAACATGCTGCGGGCGAACGACCTGATCTGGTCCTTCGTCGTCAACAACTACCTGCTCGGCCAGGAGCCCTTCCCCTTCGACCTGCTCTACTGGAACGACGACTCGACGCGCATGCCGGCGCGCATGCACAGCTTCTACCTGCGCCGCATGTACCAGCAGAACGACCTGGTGAAGCCGGGCGCGATCGAGCTCGACGGCGTGCCGCTCGACCTCCGCAAGATCCGGGTGCCGACCTACATCCTGGCGACGCGCGAGGACCACATCGCGCCGTGGAAGAGCTGCTACAGGGCGACGCAGATCTACCAGGGGCCGAAGCGCTTCGTGCTCGCCGCCTCCGGCCACATCGCGGGGGTCGTGAACCCGCCGGACGCGGGCAAGTACAGCCACTGGGTGAACGAGGCGCTGCCGCCGGACCCGGAGGACTGGCTCGCCGGCGCCACCGAGCTCGCCGGCTCCTGGTGGCCGGACTGGCACCGCTGGGTGACCTCCCTCGCGAAGGAGACGGTTCCCGCGCGCATCCCCGGCGCCGGCGGCCTGCCGCCCATCGAGGACGCCCCGGGCAGCTACGTGAAGGTGATCGCCACGGACTGAGCCGCCGGCCCGCGGGCGCGCCTGCCGGACGCCGGCCGCCCGCTCAGTAGCTCGTCTCGCCGAAGCCGACGGTGGTCCGCCCCGCCCCCGCCTCCGCGTCGTCGGTCGCGGCGGGGCCGAACCAGCGCCGGTCGGCGTCGAGCCGCGCCATCTCCCGCGCCACCTGCTGCGTGGCGAGCATCGCCGCGGGCAGGGGGCCGAGTTCGCCGAGGCGGCGCAGCGTCTCCGCCCCGCCCGGCCGGAACAGCGACGGCGGAAGCGCGCGCGCCGCCGCCGCCGCGTCGCCGGCGCCGAGCGCGCGCGCCGCGGCGAGAAGGGCGGCGACCACCGCGCGCGGCTCGGCGTCCTCCCGCGTGCCGAGCGCGGCGCGCAGCTCGGCGCGGGCGTTGCGCAGCGCGAGGCCGGCCGCGGGCGGCATCGGCGCGAAGCGCGGGTCGCCGGAGACGGCGGCCGCGAGGTATTCGAGCCGCGCCGCGGCCAGCGCCGCCTCGCGGGGCCGGCCCGCCAGGCCCCGGCCGGACTCGGCGAAGTCGGCGGCCGCGGCGCGGACCGTCCCGCGCAGCGGATCGCCCGGATCGGGCGAGAGCAGCGGCGGAAGCCCCTCGCCCGGCGGCGGAGCACGCAGCTCGGCGCATGCCGCGCCGAGCGCCAGCCAGGCGACCGCCGCGAGCGGCAGGCGCGCCGGCCGGAGGGCGGCGAAGGCGCGGGCGGCGGGCCGGGACGGCCGGCCGCCGGCCGCCGCCGTCATCGCGGCGTCCTCTCGGGAACCGACCGCGCCGGGCCGAACCGGCGCTCGCTGTCGCTGCGCACCATCTCCTGGTAGGCGAAGGCAGTGGCAGAGGCGGTGCGCGGCAGCGGCGGCAGGGCCGCGAGCCGGGCCAGCGTCGCGCTGCCGCCGGCGGGAAAGACCGCCGGCGAGAGCGCCGCTGCGGCCCGCGCCGGGTCCCCGGCCCGCAGGGCCCGGCTGGCGGCGTAGAGCTGGTCGATCACCGCCTGGGGCGGCGCGTCGGGCGGAATGCCGAGGACGCCGCGCAGCTCCGCACGCGCCTCCTGCAGGCGCAGGCCGGCGAGCGGCGACAGCCCGACCCAGCGCGGACCGGTGGACAGCTCGACGGCAAGGTGTTCGACCTCGGCCACGGCGCGCGCCGCCTCCTCCGGCCGGCCGGCGAGCCGCGCCGGGCTGGAGAAGGCGTCCGCGGCGTGCAGGATGGCGGCGCGGGTCGGGTCGCCGGCGCCCTGCACCGCATCCGGCGGCAGGACGGCAGAAGGAGGCGGAGGCGGCAAGGCGCAGCCCGCCGCCGTGGCCAGCAGCAGCAGCGACGGCAGGACCGCCGCCGCCCGCCCCCGCGCCGCTGCGAGCCTCCTCAATGGTAGGCGCCGCCGCCACCGGGGCCACCGTGCCGGTCGCCCAGCATGTCGAGGCGCTGCACCTCGAACTGCGCGAGCACGGCCGCGGTGTTCGCGTGGGGCAGCGGCGGCAGCGAGGCGAGCCGGCGCAGCGTCTCGGCGCCTCCGCCCTGGAACACGGCGGGGCTGAGCAGGCGTTCCGCGGCGGCCTGGTCCCCGGCGCGCAGCGCCCGCGAGACGCCGTAGAGCTGGTCGATCACCGCCTGGGGCGGCGCGCCGGGGGCGATGCCGAGCGCCGCGCGCGCCTCGTTCCGCGCCAGCGCCAGCTCGCTCGCCACGTTCGGGCTGATCCCGGCCCAGCGCGGCCCGTAGGGCAGCTCCACCGCGAGGTACTCGAGATTGGCGATCGCGCGCGCCGCATCCGCCGGGCGGTTGGCGAGCGCGGCCGGGCTGGCGAAGGCGGCGGCGGTGCCGAAGATGGCCGAGCGCGTCGGGTCGCCCGCGCCGACGACGGCGTCCGGCGGCAGGCTGGCGCTCGGCGCCGGCGGCAGGCTGCACGCGGCGGTGGCCGCCAGCAGCGGAAGTATCACGGCGCAGGCGTGCAGGGATCGCATCGGCGGAGTCTCCGGAGGGTCCCGTTCCTTAATTTATTGGCCCGGTCGGCGCGCGGACGCAATCATCGCGCCGCTCCGCGCCGCCTCAGCCCGGGTAACACCCCGCGGCGCGCGCCCGGGCCCGGACCAGGGCGAGGACGGTGCGGCAGGTCGGCGCCTCCACCCCCACCAGCTCGGCGAGTTCCACCACCGCGCCGAGCAGCGCGTCGATCTCCATCGGCCGGCCGCGCTCGAGGTCCTGCAGCATCGAGGTCTTGTGCGCGCCGACCTCGGCCGCGCCGGCGATGCGCTTGTCCACGTCGATGGCGAAGCGCACGCCGAGCCTCTCGGCGACCGCCTGCGCCTCGAGCATCATCGCGCGCGCCACGCCGCGCTGGCCGGGGTCGGCGATCAGCGCGTCGAGCGTCACGGTGGTGAGCGCCGAGATCGGGTTGAAGGCGAGGTTGCCCCAGAGCTTGACCCAGATCTCGTCGCGGATGCGCGGGCGGATGGGCGCCTTGAAGCCGGCGGCGATCAGCGCCTCGGAGAGCGCGCCTGCGCGCGCGCTGCGGCTGCCGTCCGGCTCGCCGAGGGTGAAGCGGTCGCCGTAGGTGTGCTCGATCACCCCGGGCGCGACCACCTCGGCCGCCGGGTAGACGATGCAGCCGATGGCGCGCGAGGGGTGCAGCAGGTCCCACAGCCGCCCGCCCGGGTCCACGCTCTCGACCCGCCGGTCCTCGAAGGGGCCGGGGAGCTTGTAGAAGTACCACCAGGGAATGCCGTTGACGGCGGAGACGATCGCCGTCTCCGGACCGAGCAGGGGCTGCATCTGCGGCGCGGCGGCGGGCAGCGAGTGCGCCTTCAGCGTGACCACGACGTAGTCCTGCGGCCCCGCCTCCGCGGCGCTGGCGACGCAGCGCGGCCGCACCACGATCTCCTCGCCCGCGCTGATCAGCTTCAGGCCGTTCGCCTGCATGGCGGCGAGGTGCGGGCCGCGGGCGATGACGGTGACCTCCGCATCGGCCTTCTGCGCGAGCCGCGCCGCCAGCAGCCCGCCGATCGCCCCGGCGCCGAAGATGCAGATCCTCATGGGCCGCCGCTCCGCCTTCCGCGTCCCGCCGCCTTCCGCCGTCGCGCGCGCCGGCCGCTCACGCCGTGATCCCGAGCCTCTCGGCGAGCCCGATGCGCTGCAGCTTGCCGGTCGCGCCCTTCGGGATCTCGGGCAGGAAGACGATCTTCCGCGGCACCTTGAAGTCGGCGAGGTGCTTCGCCACGAAGTCGCGGATCTCGCGCTCCGTCGCCTCCATGCCCTCGCGCAGCACGATCGCGGCGCCGACCTCCTCGCCGAGCATCGGGTGCGGGATGGCGAAGGTGAGCGCCTGCGCCACCGCCGGGTGCTCGCACAGCACGCCGTCCACCTCGAGCGGGCTCACCTGCTCGCCGCCGCGCTTGATCAGCTCCTTCAGCCGGCCGGTGAGCTGGAGGTAGCCCTCGGCGTCGAAGCAGCCCTGGTCGCCGGTGCGGAACCAGCCGTTGGTGAAGGCCTTGGCGTTGGCCTCGGGGTTCGCCTCGTAGCCCCGCGTGACGTTCGGGCCGCGGATCACCACCTCGCCGACCGCGCCCTGCGGCAGGATGTTGCCGGCCTCGTCCATGATGGCGATCTCCGGCCCGGCGGGGAGGCCGACGAGGCCCGGCTTGCGCGGGCGCGGCGGCAGCGGGTTGGAGGCCATCTGGTGCGCCGCCTCGGTCATGCCGTAGGACTCGATGACCGGCGCCGAGAAGGCCGCCTCCAGGTCGCGCATCACCTGCGCCGGCAGCGAGGCGGAGGAGGAGCGCAGGAAGCGCAGCCTGGCGCGGGCGATGATCTCGGCGTTGCGCGGGGCGCGCGCGAGGATCGCCTGGTGCATGGTCGGCACCGCGGTGTACCAGCTCGGCCGCTCGGCATCGAGCCAGCGGAAGAAGTGCAGCGCGTTGAAGCCGGGCGTGCAGCACACCGCGCCGCCGGCGGCGAGCGAGGCGAGGGTCGCCGCCATCAGCCCGTGGATGTGGAACAGCGGCATGATGTTGAGGCAGGCGTCCGCCGGCGTCAGCGCCAGCGTGTCCCGGATGTGGCGCGCCGAGGCGACGACGTTGGCGTGGCTCAGCGGCACGATCTTCGGCCGCGCCGTGGTGCCGGAGGTGTGAAGCACCAGCGCGACGTCCTCGGCCTCCGCCATCCCCGGGCGCTCGGCGCGGCCGCGGCCGGTCGCGCCCTCCAGCGCGAAGCTGCCGGCCTCCGCGCCGGGGACGAGGTCGAGCACCGGCACGCCGAGCCGCTTCGCCACCGCGCGCGCCGGGCTCTCCATCCCCTGCGCGATCACCAGCGCCCGGGCGCCGAGGTCGGAGAGGTAGAACTCGAATTCCTCGTCGCGGTAGGCGGGGTTGAGGGGGGCGGTGGTGGCGCCGCAGGCGATGGCGACGAAGGCGGCCGCCATCTCCGGCCCGTTCGGCAGCACGATCGCGACGCGGTCGCCGCGCCCGACGCCGAGGCGGTTGAGCGCGGCGACGGTGCGCTCGGCGAGGTCGCGCAGCCCGGCATAGGTGAGCGGCGGGCGCCCCTCCGGGGCGCGGATCGCGGGGCGGGAGGCCTCTCCCGCGGCCAGCAGCTCGGGGATGGTGCGGAACGACGTCATACCGGCGCGCAGTCCTTTCGGCGCATGATCCCGGCGGGGGTTAGCGCCTCCCCCGCCCCGCCGGCAAGACGCGCCGCCCGGATCAGCCCTCGGCCAGCGAGGCGCGGTGCCGCCCGGCGAGTTCCCGGTAGTGCGGGGCGGTGCGGGCGAAGCCCGCGCGTTCCTCCTCGGAGAGCACCCGCACGAGCCTGGCCGGGGCGCCCATCCACAGCTCGCCCGGGCCGATGCGCTTGCCCGCCGGCAGCAGGCCGCCGGCGGCGAGCACGCCGCCCTCCTCGATCACCGCGCCGTCGAGCACGGTCGCGCCCATGGCGACGAAGGCGCGGTCCTGCAGGGTGCAGGCGTGCACGATCGCGGCGTGGCCGATGGTGACCTCGGCGCCGATGAGGGTGGGGAAGCGCCCGGCGGCGACGTGGACGATGGTGCCGTCCTGGATGTTGCTGCCGCGGCCGACGCGGATGAAGTTGGTGTCGCCGCGCAGCACGCAGTGGTACCAGACGCTGGCGCCCTCCGCGATCTCGACGTCGCCGATCAGCACCGCGGTCGGCGCGACGAAGGCGCCGGGATGGACCCGCGGCCTGCGCCCCTCGAACGGCAGCAGGGTGCCGAAGACGCCGGTCCGGCCCGGCGCGGCGGTCCGCTCCATCTCCCGCTCCATCCCCCCCCCGCCCCCTATCCGGCCGCCGCCGGCAGCGTGGCGTTGACCGGCACGCCCAGCATCAGGCCGAGGTTCTGCACCGCCGCGCCGGAGGCCCCCTTGCCGAGGTTGTCGTAGCGCGCGGTCAGCACCGCCTGGCGGTGCGCCTCGTTGGCGTGCACGCGCAGCTCGAGCAGGTTGGTCCCGTTCAGCGCCTGCGGCTCCAGCCGGCCTTCGGCCTCCGCCGGCACCACCCGCACGTACGCGCAGCCGCGGTAGCGCTCGGCGAGCACCGCCTCGATGTCCCTCGCCGTCGGCCGGGCGGGCAGCGTGTCGAGGTGCAGCGGGATGCAGTCGATCATGCCCTGCCGGAAGTCGCCGACCGAGGGGACGAAGATCGGGCGGCGCGTCAGCCCGGCGTAGAGCTGCAGCTCGGGCACGTGCTTGTGCGCGAGGGTGAGGCCGTAGAACTCGAAATCCGGCGCGGTGCGGGCCTCGTAGGCGGCGATCATGGCGTTGCCGCCGCCGGAGTAGCCGGAGACGGCGTTCACCGTCACCGGGTAGTCGCGCGGCAGGATCCCCGCATCCACCAGCGGGCGCAGCAGCAGGATCGCCCCGGTCGGATAGCAGCCCGGGTTGGAGACGCGGCGCGCGGCGGCGATCCGCGCCGGCTGCTCGGGCGAGAGTTCCGGCAGGCCGTACACCCACTCCGGGTCCACCCGGTGCGCGGTGGAGGCGTCGAGCAGCCGCGGCGCGCGCTCGCCGAGCGAGGCGGCAAGCGCCGCGCTCTCCTTCGCCGCCGCGTCGGGCAGGCAGAGGATGACGACGTCCACCTCGGCCATCAGGGCGCGGCGCGCCTCCGGGTCCTTGCGGCGCTCCGGGGCGATCGAGCGCAGCGCGAGGTGCGGGTTGGCGCGCAGCCGCTCGCGGATCTGCAGGCCGGTGGTGCCGGCCTCGCCGTCAATGAACACCGTCGGGGTCCTGGCCATCCTCTGGCCCTCCTTTCGTGCCCCCCACATGCCGCCCGGCGCGGGGCGGAGCGCAAGAGGGGGCGGACCGCGGCGGGCCCGCCCCCTCCGATGGCCGGCCTCCCGGCCGGCACACGACACGTCCGGCCGGCACGGCGCCGGGGCGGGGCCCCGCCCGCCGGGGCGGACGGGAGCCCGTCAGCGCTTGCTGAACTGGAAGCTGCGCCGCGCCTTGCGCCGGCCGTACTTCTTGCGCTCCACCACGCGCGGGTCGCGGGTGAGGAAGCCCGCCTTCTTGAGGATCGTGCGCAGCTCCGGCTCGTAGTTGGTCAGCGCGCGGCTGATGCCGTGGCGCACCGCGCCCGCCTGGCCGGAGAGGCCGCCGCCGCTGACCGTCGCCATCACGTCGAACTGCTGGTAGCGGTCGGCGACCAGGAAGGGCTGGGTGATCAGCATCCGCAGCACGGGCCTCGCGAAGTACTTCGCCGCCGGCTTGCCGTTGATCACGATCTGGCCCTTGCCCGGCTTGATCCAGACGCGGGCGACCGCGTCCTTGCGCCGGCCCGTGGCGTAGGCGCGGCCGAGCGCGTCGCGCTTCGGCTCGCGCACCGGCGGCGCCTGCTCCGCCGGGGTCGCGACCTGGACCAGCTCCTTGAGGTCGGCGAGGGTGCGGGTCTGCTCGGACATGCGGTCAGGCCACCTTGTTCTTGCGGTTCAGGGCGGCGACGTCGAGCACCTTCGGCTGGTTGCCGGCGTGCGGATGCTCGGGGCCCGCATAGACGTGCAGGTTGCGCATCTGGCGGCGGCCGAGCGGGCCGCGCGTGATCATGCGCTCCACCGCCTTCTCGATGACGCGCTCCGGGTGCGCGCTCTCCAGCCGCTGGCGGAGGGTGCGGCCCTTGATGCCGCCGGGGTAGCCGGTGTGCCAGTAGAACACCGACTGCTCCGCCTTCCTGCCGGTGACGCGCACCTTGCGGGCGTTGATGACGATCACGTGGTCGCCGCAGTCCACATGCGGGGTGAATTGCGGCTTGTGCTTGCCGCGAAGGCGGTTGGCGACGAGCGAGGCGAGCCGGCCGAGCACGAGCCCGTCGGCGTCGATCAGCACCCAGTCCTTCTTCGCCTCCGCCGGCTTGAGCGAGCGGGTCTGCGTGGAGAGCATGGTTTCGGACACTGCTGGAACGGGCGCGTCTTATGGCGGCGACGCGCCGGAAGGTCAAGCGCGGACGCGGCCTTCCGGGCAGCGGTAAGATGTTACCACATTGCCCGCCCCGGCCGCGGCCGCCTAGGCTGGACGCGACAGGAGGGACCGCGCCATGGACGATCCGGCGAGCCGCAGCCACGACCAGCCGCCCCGCGGCCTCGGCCGCAACGCCGCGAATTACGGCGACCGCGACTTCGCGCTCTACCTCCGCCGCAGCTTCGCCAAGTCCATGGGCTATTCCCAGGCGATGCTGGAGCGGCCCGTGGTCGGCATCGCCGACACCGGCAGCGACTTCAACAACTGCCACCGCACCGCGCCGGAGCTGATCGCGGCGGTCAAGCGCGGCGTGCTGGCCGCCGGCGGCCTGCCGCTCGCCTTCCCGACCGTCTCGCTCTGCGAGCCCTTCCTGCACCCCTGCTCCATGCACTACCGCAACCTGATGGCGCTGGAGACGGAGGCGCTGCTGAAGGCGCAGCCGATGGATGCCGCCGTCCTGGTCGGCGGCTGCGACAAGACCGTGCCGGCGCAGCTCATGGCCGCGGTCAGCGCCGACATCCCGGCGGTGCAGCTCGTCGTCGGCCCGATGCTGGCGACGCGGTTCGAGGGCGAGCGGCTCTCCGCCTGCACCGACTGCCGGCGCTACTGGGCGCGCTACCGCGCGGGCGAGGTGGACGCGGCGCGGATCGGCCGGATCGAGGGCAACCTCGCCACCACCGCCGGCACCTGCGGCGTGATGGGCACCGCCTCCACCATGGCCTGCCTCGCCGCGACGCTCGGCTTCATGCCGCTCGAGGCGGCGAGCGTGCCGGCGGTGCACGCCGACCGGCTGCGCCTCGCCGAGGAGGCCGGCGCGCTCGCGGTGCGGCTGATCGCGCAGCCGGTGCGGCCGCGCGAGCTCGTCACGCCGGAGAGCGTCGAGAACGCGCTGCGCGTGCTGCTCGCCCTCGGCGGCTCGACCAACGCCCTGATCCACCTGGCGGCGGTCGCCGGGCGCTGCGGCGTGACGGTGGACCTGCGCCGGCTCGACGCGCTGTCCGAGGAGACGCCGGTGCTGGTGGACCTCAAGCCCACCGGCGAGGGCTACATGGAGGACTTCCACGCCGCCGGCGGCCTGCGCGCGCTGCTGCGCGAACTGCGCGACCTGCTGCATCTCGCCTGCAGGGACCTCTACGGCCGCACGCTCGCGGAGCGGATCGCCGAGGGCCCGGATTTCGTCGACCGCGCGATCATCCGCCCGCGGGCCGAGCCGGTCAGCCCGGTCGGCGGCCTCGTCGCGCTGTTCGGCTCGCTCGCCCCGGAGGGGGCGATCCTCAAGCGCAGCGCGGCGACGCCCGCGCTGTTCGAGACCGAGGCCCGCTGCGTCGTGTTCGACGGGCTCGAGGACCTCGCCGCGCGCATCGACGACGAGGCGCTGGACGTGACGCCGCACGACATCCTCGTGCTCAAGAACGCCGGGCCGCGGACGCCGGCCGGGATGCCGGAGGCGGGCTACCTGCCGATCCCGCGCAAGCTCGCGCGCGCGGGCGTGAAGGACATGGTGCGGATCAGCGACTGCCGCATGAGCGGCACCGCCTTCGGCACCATCGTCCTGCACGTGGCGCCCGAAGCGGCGGCGGGCGGCCCGCTGGCGCTGGCAGAGACCGGCGACCGGATCCGCCTCAGCGTGCGCGAGCGCCGCCTCGACCTGCTCGTGGACGAGGCCGAGCTGGCGCGCCGCCGCGCCGCCTGGCGTCCGCCGCCGCCGCCGGCGCGCGGCTGGGACCGGCTGGTGTACGAGCAGGTGCTGCAGGCGCCGGCGGGGGCGGATCTCGCCTTCCTGCGGCCGGAGGGGCGCTGACCGCCGCCGTGATCGCCGTCGTCGGCGCCTCCGGCCGCTCCGGCGCCGCGCTCTGCCGCGCCCTCGCCGCCGCCGGCGAGGCCTACGTCCCCGTCGTGCGCGACGCGGCGAAGTGGGCCGCCCTCGGCCTCGGCGCCACGCCGCGCGTCGCCGACCTGCGCGATGCCGGGCGGCTGCGCGCCGCGCTCGCCGGCGCGCGGCGCGTCGTCTCCTGCGCCCACGCCCGCTGGACCGCCGCGATCCTCGCCGCCGCGCCGGCCGAGGCGAGCCTCGTCCTGATGGGCTCGACGCGCCGCTTCTCGCGCTGGCCGGACGCGCACGGCGAGGGCGTGCGCGCGGGCGAGGCGGCCTTCCTCGCCGGCAACCGCCCCGGCGTGATGCTGCACCCGACGATGATCTACGGCGCCGAGGGCGAGGACAACGTGCAGCGCCTCGCCGCCCTGCTGCGCCGCCTGCCCGTGGCCCCCCTGCCCGGCGGCGGCCGCGCCCTGGTGCAGCCGATCCACCAGGACGACGTCACGCGCTGCCTGCTCGCCGCCCTGCGCCGTCCCTGGCGGCGCGCCGAGACGCTCGTGATCGCCGGGCCGGAACCCCTGCCCTACCGCGCCTTCCTCGCCGCCGTCGCCCGCGCCGCGGGGCTGCGCCCGCCCCCCGTCCTGCCGGTGCCGGCCGGGCTGCTCCGGGCGCTCGCGCCGCTCACGCGCCTGCTCCCCGGCGTCCCGCGCATCCGTCCCGACGAGATCCGCCGCCTGACCGAGGACAAGGCCTTCGACATCGGCCCGATGCGCCGCACCCTCGGCATCGCCCCGATCCCGCTCGCGGAGGGGCTTGCGCGCACCTTCGCCCGGCCCCAATGAGGAGGCGCCCGCAGCCGGGACAGCCGCCGATGCCGATCATCAACCGGATCGCCGAATTCCACGCCGAGATGACCGAGTGGCGACGCGACCTGCACGCCCACCCGGAGCTCGGCTTCGAGGAGACGCGCACCTCCGCCCTCGTCGCCGAGCGCCTGCGCCGGTTCGGCTGCGACGAGGTGGTGACGGGCATCGCGCGGACGGGTGTCGTCGGCGTGATCCGCGGCAACGGCGGCGCCTCCGGCCGCGCCATCGGCCTGCGCGCCGACATGGACGCGCTGCCGATCGAGGAGGAGACCGGCCTCCCCTACGCCTCGCGCAACCCCGGCCGGATGCATGCCTGCGGCCATGACGGCCACACCGCGATGCTGCTCGGCGCCGCGAAGTACCTGGCCGAGACGCGCAATTTCGACGGCACCGTCTACGTCATCTTCCAGCCGGCGGAGGAGAATTTCGGCGGCGGCGAGGCGATGGTGAAGGAAGGGCTGTTCGAGCGCTTCCCGATGGAGCGCGTCTTCGGCCTGCACAACTGGCCCGGCGCGCCGGAAGGCACCTTCCTCTGGCGCGACGGCCCGGTCATGGCCGCGGTCGCCAACCTCGAGGCCACCGTCACCGGGCGCGGCGCGCACGGAGCGATGCCGCATCTCGGCACCGACCCGGTGGTGGTCGCCGCCGCCATCGTCCAGGCGCTGCAGAGCATCGTCGCCCGCAACCTCGAGCCGGTCGAGGCGGGGGTGATCACCATCGGCCACATCGCCGCCGGAGGCGCCTTCAACGTCATCCCCGAAACGGTGCGCATGCGCGGCACGGCGCGCTGGTTCACGAAGGAGACGGGCGACCTGCTGGAGCGGCGCTTCACGGAGACCGTCACCGGCATCGCCGCCGCCTTCGGCGCGACCGCGACCGCGGAGTTCCGCCGCTGCTACCCCGCCACGGTGAACGAGACGGCCAGCACCGAGCTCGCCGTGCGCGCCGCCCGCGCCGTGCAGGGCGAGGCGCGCGTGCTGCCGATGCCGAAGCCGACCATGGGCGGGGAGGACTTCGCCTTCATGCTCGAGGCGAAGGCCGGCAGCTACATCATGCTCGGCAGCGGCCGCGGTCCGGACGACCCGCAGGTCCACCACCCGCGCTACGACTTCAACGACGCCATCCTGCCGATCGGCGCGAGCTACTGGGCGACGCTCGCCGAGCAGGTGCTGGCGCGCGGCGGCGCCTGAGGACGGCGCGGACGCGCCGTCCGGGCCGGGCCGCCGGCGCGCCGCGGCCCGTCTCCCCCGCCGCGCCCGACGGCGACGCTCGCCGCCGTCCGGCCGTCAGCGCACCCGCCGCAGCGCCCGCTCCAGCTCCGCCTTGGTCATGCGCGAGCGGCCGGGGAGGCCGCGCCGCGCGGCCTCCGCATACAGCTCCGCCCGCGTCGGCCCCGCGGCGGCGCGGCGGCGTCCCATGGCCGTGGCCCCGAGGCGCTCTCGCGCCTTGGCCGCGCCAGGCCGCGGCGGTTGCGCGCCGGGCTCGTCGCGCGCGACGCGCCCGCCTCGCACAGGGCGATGGCGATCGCCTGCTTCCGGTCGCGGACCTTGCGTCTGCCGCGCGCCGTCCGCAGCGCGCCGTGCTTGAACTCGTGCATGACGCGGCGGACGGTCCTGCGCTGGCCCCGGCTCCGTTTCGGACGCGACGGCATGGCGCCCTCCTCTCGCTCCCTGCCGTGCACAGCGCACCGCGCGGCGCGGCGTTCCCGGCCGCGCCCGCCGCGGCATCCCTCAGCCCCGCCGCGCCGCCGCGGCCTCCTGCAGCAGCGCCAGCACCTCGGCGTCGTCGAGCTGGTGGAAGTCGCGGTAGTAGGCGCCGACCGCGCCGAGCTCGGCGGGCTCCGCCAGCGCCACGATCTCCGTCCCCTCGGCGCGGAGGCGCGCCGCGGTGTCGGCCGCGATCACCGGCACCGCCAGCACCGCGCGCGCCACCCCGGCCTGGCGCAGCGCGGCGAGCGCCGCCCTCGCGGTCGCGCCGGTGGCGACGCCGTCGTCCACCACGATCGCGACGCGGCCCGCGAGCGGAGGCGGCGCGCCTTCGCCGTGCGGGCCGAACAGCGCCTTGCGGCGGCGCTCGATCTCGGCGAGCTGGCGCTGCCGCTCGCGCTCGATCGTCGCCTCGTCCACGCCGAGCGCGGCGATGATGTCCTCGTTCAGCACGGTCTGCGGCGGCGATCCGTCCACCACGGCGCCGATCGCAAGCTCCGGGTTGCCCGGGGCGCCGAGCTTGCGCACCAGCAGCAGCGCGAGCGGCGCATCCAGGGCGCGGGCGATCGGCGCGGCCACCGCCACGCCGCCCCGCGGCAGAGCGAGCACCACCGGCCGCTCGGCGGCCAGGGGCACCAGGCGCTCGGCGAGCCAGGCGCCGGCCTCCTCGCGGTCCCGGAAGATTCTCGTGCCGTCGAACAGGGGCGATGCCGCCATGCCCTCCGCTCCCGCGCGCCGTGCGCCCCCGCACTTCCGCCTCTCCGCGCCGGCGCCGGTGGCGGCGCGCCGGGTCGCTTCCGGCGCCATGGAACACCCCTCCGCGGCGCGGCGCCAGGGTCTTCGCGCGCGGTCCGGCGGCAGGCCCCGCGCGCGCAGGGCGCGGAGCGCGGCGGGTCCTTCGCGCCGTGCGCGCCGCCGCCGCGCTAGGCGCGCGGCGGCGCAGCCTCCAGCGCCTCGATCAGCAGGTCGAGCGCGGCGGCTGCGAAACGGCGCATGTTCGCTTCCCGGTCCGCGCTGCCGGAGGCAAGGGTGATCGCGCGCGTCCCGTCCGGACCGGCGACGGCGATGCAGCAGTGCCCCGCGGCGTCGCCGTAGCGATTGCCCTCCGGCCCCGCCGCGCCGGTCTCGCCGAGGCCCCAGAGGCTGCCGGCGATCCGCTCGCGCACGCGCTCCGCGAGCAGCGCCGCGTAGCGCTCGGTCGCAGGGCGGAACCCGGCGAGGTCGGCGTCGCCGATGCCGAGCAGCCCGGCGCGCGCCTGGCGCGTGTAGATCACGCCGCCGCCGCGGAAATAGGCCGAGGCGCCGGGCTGGGCGAGCAGCGCCGCGGCGATCAGCCCGCCGGTCGAGGATTCCGCCACGGCGAGCGTCTCGCCGCGCGCCCTGAGCAGCATGGCGGCCTTGGCGGCGCGGGGCAGCAGGGTCTCCATGGTCGGCGCTCCTCCTCCGGTCGCGCCCAGGCTAGGCGCCACGGGACCGGCCCGGTCAAGTCCGGCCGGGCGGGTCCGCTTGACTCGCATCGCGCCGGCTCCGCATCCTCGCCGCGAGCGTCCGCACGCACGGCGCGCACCACCGACGGACGCCGCAGGGAGGAACGTCGAGCGATGTCCGGCACGCCGTCGCCGCGCCGGGGCGCGGCAATCCCGCGCCGCCGCGCCGTCGCCATGCTGCTCGCGGGCGGCGCCGTGCCGCTCGCGGGGGCGCCGCCGCGCCGGGCGCGTGCCCAGGCGGCCGCGGACTATCCCAGCCGCCCGGTGCGCCTCGTCGTCCCCTTCGCGCCGGGCGGGCCGACCGACGTGATGGGCCGCGTCGTCGCCAACGGCCTGGGCGCCGCGCTCGGCCAGCCCGTGGTGGTGGAGAACCGCGCGGGCGGCGGCGGCAATGTCGGCGTCGCCCATGTCGCGCGCCAGCCGCCGGACGGCCACACGCTGCTCGTCGCCTCCACCGGCTTCGTCGTCAACGCCAGCCTGTTCCGCAATCCGGGCTACGATCCGGTGCGCGACTTCGCGCCGATCACCGAGCTCGGCGCCTCGCCCAACGTCATCCTCGCGCATCCCGCGTCCGGCATCCGCACGATCGGGGAGCTGGTCGCCAGGGCGAAGGCGACGCCGGAGAAGCTCAACCTCGCCAATCCCGGCCTCGGCTCGACCCCGCATCTGACGGCGGAGCTGCTGCAGATCCGCGCCGGCGTCGCGTTCGTGCAGATCCCGCACCACAGCGCCGCGCTCGCGATCCAGTCGCTGCTCGGCGGCACCACGCCGGTCGGCGTCACGGCGCTGCCGCCGGCGCATCCGCACATCCGCTCCGGCGCGCTGCGCGCGCTCGCCGTCACCGGGGAGCAGCGCTGGCCCGACCTGCCGGAGGTGCCGACGATGCTGGAACTGGGCTACCCGGGCTTCGTCTCCGAGACCTTCCAGGGCCTGTTCGCCCCCGCCGGCACGCCGGCGCCGGTCATCGAGCGCCTGGCGCGCGCGGCCGTCGCCGCGCTGAACGAGCCGGCGACGCGCGCGCGGCTGCAGGCGGCGGGCTTCGGCATCCGCGCCGCCGGTCCGGCCGGCCTCGCGGCGCGCGTCGCGCGCGAGGTGCCGATGTGGCGCGAGCTGATCCGCCAGGCGGGGATCCCGACGGAGGGATAGCCGCCGCCGGGCGCCGCGCTCAGGCCGCCGTCGTCTCCTCCGGCGGGAAGTTCAGCTCGACCGCGATGCCGTCCGGGTCGCGGAGGAAGAGCTGGGTCTGCCGGTCGCGCGGGATCACGCGCTCCTCGTAGGGCACCGCGTGCCGGCGCAGGCGCTCGCGCACTTCCGCGAGCCCGGTGCAGGAGAAGGCGATGTGGTCGAGCAGCCCGGTCTCGCCCGGCCGGCGCGGCGGCCGGCCCTCGTCCTGCGCGCGCGGGCCGATCAGGTGCACCGTCGGCTGGCCGCCGCAGTAGAGCCAGTAGCCGGGAAAGGCGAGCGGCGGGCGGTAGCCGACCTCGAGGCCGAGGACCTGGACGTAGAAGTCCTTCGTCCGCTCCAGGTCCGCCGGCCGGATCGTGTAGTGGTTCAGCGCGTTGAGGCCCATTCCTCGACCCCCTCCCCTCGCGTCAGAGGAACCGCATGCGGGGCTTGAGCCCCACGAAGTACTGGCCGCACAGCTCGAGGTGCGCGGTGCGGCCCTGGAGCTGCTGCGCCGCCGCGTGCATGTCGCGCATGCGGCGCTCGAACGGGTTGCTCTCGAAGATCGCCGTCGCCCCCGCCTCGTGGTAGGCGACCTCCGCCACCTCCTTGGCGCGGTGGATGGCGGAGGTGGAGGCGAGGCGGATCATCACCCGCTTCTCGAGCGACAGCTCCTCGCCGCTCTCGGCCTCCTCCCACGCTTCGCGCAGCGCCTCCTGCAGGAAGGCGCGGGCCGAGCGCAGCTTGGCCTCGCACTCGGCGATCTGGTGGCGCAGCACCTCGCTGTCGCGCAGCAGGCGGCGGGTGACGCGCGGCGTCTTCTCCCGCGCCAGCGCGATCAGCGCGTCGAGCATGCCGCGCGCGATGCCGAGCGCCACCCCGGCGAAGCCGGAGGAGTAGAGGTGCATCGCCGTGAACCTGTAGAGCGGGTTCGGCAGCCTGCGCTCCTCCGGCAGGTCGCGCCCGACCGAATACTCCTCCGGCACGAACAGGTCCTTGACGGAATAGGTGTCGCTGCCGGTGCCGCGCAGGCCGACCACGCGCCAGACGTCCCGGAGCGGCGCGATGGCGGCGGGGAACATCATGGTGCGCTCGATCGGCGCGCCGTCCTCGCCGAGGCGGAGCGAGCCGTCCGGCTCGCGGATGTGGCAGTGGCCGCCGAGCCAGGTGGCGTGATGGCCGCCGCTCGCGAAGTGCCAGGTGCCGGTGACGCGATAGCCGCCCGGCACCGGCACCGCGATCGCGTCGCCGTACTGCGCCCCCCAGGCGACGACGGCCTCCGGCGGCCCCCAGATCTCGCGCGCGATCTCCGGCCTCATGTAGGCCGCGGCCATGGAGCAGCCGGAGGCCTGGCCGATGCACCAGGCGGTCGAGGCGTCGGCGCTGGCGATCGCCTCGGTGATGCGCACGTACTCGTGCGGCGGCAGCTCGTCGCCGCCGAGGCTGCGCGGCAGCAGGGTGCGGAACAGGCCGTTCGCGTGCAGCGCGGCGAGCAGGTCGGCGGGCAGGCGGCGCTCCGCCTCGATGCGCGGCGCGGCGGCCTCGATCGCGGGCAGCAGCGCGCGGGTGCGGGCGAGCGCATCCGGCTGCGGCGCGGCGGCGGCGCCCCCGGCGAGGTTGCGTGCGACGGCGCTCATGCTCGGTCCTGTCCTCCCTGGGGCCCGTCCGGGCGTGCCGGCCCGGCCGCGTTCGACTCAATCGGGCGTCCGACCAAGGTTCGGGCGGCTCCGTCCCGGCTGTCAAGCTTCCCCGCGCAGGAAGCACCCCGGTCCGGCGCCCGGGCGGCGCCGCGGGAAGACGGACGGGCGCGGGCCGCATTGTCGCCCCCGATCGTGCCGACTAACGTCGGATCATGGGGCCGAACGAGACACCGGGCCCGCAGGCCCTGCGGGACGAGCGGACAGGCGCGCGCACCGAGGCGGCGCCGAGCGTGCGCGAGCGCATCCTCGCCGTCGCCCAGACCCTGTTCGCCGAGCAGGGCTATGCCGCCACCTCGACGCGGGCGATCGCGCAGCGTGCGGGGGTGAACCTCGCCCAGCTCCACTACTACTTCGGCTCCAAGCGCGAGCTCTACATCGCCGCCTACCGCCGCGGCGCCGAGCCGGTGACCGAGGCGCGCCGCCGCGCGCTCGCGGAAGCCAAGGCGCGCTGGCCCGCGGGCGACATCCCGCTCGAGGTGCTGGTGCGCGCCTTCGTCACGCCCTTCATGCTGAACGGCCGCACGCCCGAGGGCCGCGCCACCATGGGCATGCACGCCCGCCTTCACACCGAGCCCGACGACATCGCGCGCGAGGTGCTGAGCGAGGTCTACGACGACACCACCCTCGCCTACACCGAGGCCTTCCGCCGCGCCCTGCCGCACCTGCCGCCGGAGACGCTCTACTGGCGCCTCTACTTCATGATGGGCGCCTACCGCTACACGCTGCTGCGCACCGGCCGGCTCGAGGTGATGTCCCGCGGCGCCTGCGACTCGGGCGACTTCGAGACGGCGGTGGAGCAGATCGTCCCCTTCCTCTGCGCCGGCCTCTCCGCCCCGGCGTGAGGCCCCTGCCACCGACGGGAGCCCCTGGCCCATGACCCTGCCGCCCGGCCGCGCGCGGCCCGAGCCCACGCCCGAGACGAAGCACTTCTGGGACGGCACGCGCGCGGGCGAGCTGCGCCTGCAGCGCTGCACCGGCTGCGCCAGGCCCTACTTCCCGCCCCGCCCCTTCTGCCCGGCCTGCGGCTCGCGCAAGGTGGAGGTGTTTGCGGCGAGCGGCCGCGCGCGCCTCCATAGCTACGTCATCCACCACCGCCCCGTGCCCGGCTTCACGCCGCCCTACGCCATCGCCGTGGTCGAGCTGGAGGAGGGGCCGCGGATGATGACCAACATCGTGGACTGCCCGCAGACGCCGGAGGCGCTGGTGCTCGACATGCCGCTCGAGGTGGTGTTCGTGCCGCTGGACGAGGCCATCACCCTGCCGCTGTTCCGTCCGGCGCGGGAGGCCGCGCGGTGATCCCGCCCGGCGCCATCGCCATCGTCGGCGCCGCCGAGACCACCGAGCTCGGCGTCATCCCCCACCTCTCCGAGATCGGCCTGCACGCCGACGCGGCGCTGAACGCGATGGCGGATGCGGGGCTGCAGCCGAAGGACATCGACGGCCTCGCCTGCGTCGGCCCGATGCGGCCGCAGATGATCGCGCACTATCTCGGCCTCGCGCCGCGATGGGTGGACGGCACCGGCGTCGGCGGCTGCTCCTTCCTGCTGCACGTCCGCCACGCGGCGGCGGCGATCCACGCCGGCTACTGCTCCACCGTGCTGATCACGCACGGCGAGAGCGGGCGCTCGCGCGTCGCGGCGATGCCGCGCCTGGTCGAACCCGGCAGCCTTGCCGGCCAGTTCGAGATGCCCTTCGGCCCGATGGGTCCGCCGACGCTGTTCCCCATCCCGGTGCTGCGCTACATGAAGACCTACGGCGTCACGCACGAGCAGCTCGCCATGGTCGCCGTGATCCAGCGCGAATGGGCGGCGAGGAACCCGCGCGCCATGCACCGCGACCCGATCACGGTCGAGGACGTGCTGAACTCGCGCATGATCGCCTACCCCTTCCGCCTGCTGCAGTGCTGCCTCGTCACCGACGGCGGCGGCGCGCTGATCCTGACGAGCGCGGACCGCGCCAGGGACTTCCCGACCCGCCCGGTGTACATCCTCGGCTCCGGCGAGAGCGTCGAGACGCCGATGGTGAGCCAGATGCAGGACTTCACCTCCTCCCGCGCCTTCCGCGTCGCCGGGGCGGAGGCCTTCCGCACGGCCGGCATCCGGCACGCGGACGTGGACCACCTGATGATCTACGACGCCTTCGCCCACCTCCCCCTCTACGGCCTCGAGGACCTCGGCTTCGTCCCGCGCGGCGAGGCCGCGCGCTTCGTCTGGGAGCGCAACACCGCGCCCGGCGGCAGGCTGCCGGTCAACACCAACGGCGGCGGCCTCAGCTACACCCACACCGGCATGTACGGGATGTTCGCCCTGCTCGAGAGCGTGCGCCAGGTGCGCGGCACCGCGCCGGCGCAGGTCCCGGACGTGCGCATCAGCGTCTGCCACGGCGTGGGCGGCATGTTCGGCGCCAGCGGCACCGTCGTGCTCGGCCGCGAGCGGCCCTGAGCAGGCAGGGGGCGCGGGCGCCGCGCGCTACCCGATGCGGATTCCGGCCTGCCGGATCACCTCGCGCCACATCGGCACCTCGCGCGCGACGCGGGCGCGCAGGCGCTCCGGGCCGCCGCCGGTGACCGGCGTGCCGGTCTGGCGGAAGCGCTCGCGGATCGCCGGGCGGCGCAGGATCGCCTCGACCTCCTCCGCCAGCCGGGCGACGACCGGCGCCGGCGTGCCGGCCACCGCGAACAGCGCGAGGAAGGTCTCCGACACCGCGTCGGGGATGCCGAGCTCGCCGAGGGTCGGAACCTCGGCGAGATCCTCCATGCGCTGCGCGCCGGTCTGCGCCAGGACGCGGAGCTGGCCCGCGCGCACCTGCTGGCCGATCGAGCCGAAGGCGGTGAAGTAGATCGGCACCGTGCCGGCGAGCACCGCCTGGGTCGCCGGGCCGGCGCCGGTGAAGGGCACGTGCTCCATCGCGATCCCGGTGCGCAGCTTGAACACCTCGCCGGCGAGATGCGGCGTCGTGCCGACGCCGGAGGTGGTGTAGTTCAGCCGGCCGGGGTTGGCGCGCGCATGGGCGATGATGTCGGCGACGCTCGCGAAGGGCGAATCCGGCCGCACCGCGATCACGTTCGGCGCCGCGCCGAGCTCGGCGATCGGCGCGAAGTCGCGGAACGGATCGTAGGGCGTGTTGGGGTAGAGGCTCGGGTTGACGACATAGGCGCTGGAGGTGGCAAGGAGGGTGTAGCCGTCCGGCGCCTGGCGCGCGGCGTGGCCCATGCCGATGTTGCCGCCCGCCCCGCCGCGGTTCTCCACCACCACGGGCCTGCCGAGCGCCTCGCCGAGCGGCTGGGCGACGATGCGCGCCAGGATGTCGGTCGCCCCGCCGGGCGGGAAGCAGACGACGATGGTGACGGCCCGCTCGGGCCAGCCGCCCTGCGCCGCGGCGGCGCGCGGAGCGGCGAACAGCGCGGCCCCCGCGGCCAGCGCGGCGCGGCGCGAAAGGCGCTGCGGCATGGACGCTCCTCCCCACGATTTCGCCTTTGCGCCGACGATGCGGAGCCCGCGCCGGCGCTGTCAAGCGGGGGCGGGGCGTCAGGGCGAGGGCCGCAGCGCCTGCCGTTGCGCCAGCAGATGGCGCGCCGCCTCGAGCCGCGTGCCGGTCCACACCCCCGGCGCGGCGCGCACACGGCGCATGATCTCGTCGAACACCCAGGCGCCGGCCGGGCGGCCGTACACATGGGCGTGGATCGTCACGTCGAGCATCGCCGGCCGCGTCTCGCGCCCGAGCAGCGCGGCGAAGGCGTCCTCGAACGCCTCCAGCATCGCGCGCGCGGTGTTGCCGTAGCGGACCGCGCTGGGGAGGTCGTTCACGTCCATCGTCAGCGGCACGCCGACGATCTCCGCGCCCTCTCCGAGCAGCTCGAGATGCGGCAGGTCGTCGTCGTTGCAGTCGCCGTGGTGCAGGTAGCCGGCCTCGGCGAGCAGCCGCGCATGGACGGCGCTGCCGGTGCCGCGCGGGCTGATCCAGCCCCGCGGCGCCTCGCCGGTGAGGTCGCCGATCAGCCCGGTGGTGCGGCGGATGTTCTCGCGCTGCCGCGCCTCGTCGAGATAGGCCGGGATCACGTCCATACTGTAGGAGTGGGCGACGATCTCGTGCCCGGCGCGGTGGATCGCGCGCACCGTCTCGGGCCACCTCTCCGCCAGCACGCCGTTGGTCATCACGGAGAGGCGGAGGCCGTGGCGTGCCGCGATCTCGAGCCCGCGCCAGATCCCCTTCACCGGCCCGTAGAGCGCCCAGGAGGCGGCGTTGCTGTCGAACACGCCGGGCCGGAGCGGATTGCCCATCGGCCCGATGCCGGGCGCCTGGCCCTCCGACCACCCCTCGTAGGCGATGTTGAAGATGATCCCGACGCGCGCCCCGCCGGGCCAGCGGAAGGCGTCGGTGGGGCGCAGGACGCGCCCGCCCCCGTCGCTCATCGCCCCGGCAGCGGCGCGAGCGGCGGCGCCACGCCCTCGGGCAGCGGCACCTGCGCCACGTTCAGCACCATCGCTACCGCGACGTAGTAGCCGCTGACCCCGATCAGGTCCACCACCCCCTGCTCGCCGAAGCGCGCCCTGGCGCGCTCGAAGGTGGCGTCGGAGACGGTGCGGGTGCGGTGCAGCTCGGTGCAGAAGTCGTAGACCAGGGCCTCGTCCTCGCTCATCCCCTCCGGCCGCCGGCCTTGGGCGATCGCCTCGGCGATCGCGGGCGACAGGCCGGCCTGCATCGCCAGGCGGTGGTGCGCGTACCACTCGTACTGCGCCGTCCATTCCCGCGCCGCGATGAGGATGGCGAGCTCGTTGAGCGCCGGGGGGATCGCGCTGCGGAAGCGCAGGTACTCGCCGAGGCGCTGGAAGCGGTCGGCGAGCACCGGGCTGCGCAGCAGGGCGTTGAACGGGCCGCGCAGGCTGCCGCGCGGGCCGCTCGCGATCGCCTCCGCCACGGCGCGCTGCTCGGGGCTCATGCGCTCGGGCGGGATCGGGGGGAAGCGGCCCTGGGCGGTGGGCGGGGCGGCGCCGGCGCTGCTCATCCTCGGTGTCTCCTCCAACCGCCGCGCCGCGGCGCGGCCGGGCGCGCAGGCTAGCCGCCGTCGCCCCGCCCGCCAACCCGGCCCTCCCCCGCGCGAATCCCCTTCGCGGCCGGCGCGGCCTGGCTTAGCGTCGGCGCGGGACGCTTCACCGCCGGGAGAGGGAGAGCGCGCGCGTGTCGGCCTCCTACGCGCTGCAGCAGCTGATCAACGGCATCAGCCTCGGCATGATCTACGGCCTGATCGCCGTCGGCTACACGATGGTCTACGGCATCATCGGCATGATCAACTTCGCCCATGGCGACATCTTCATGATCGGCGCCTTCGTCTCGCTGATCGCGCTGCTGCTGCTCGGCGCCGGGGCGGGGCTGGAGGGGCCGGCGGCGCTCCTGCTCGCGCTGCCGTTCGCGATGGCGATCACCGCGCTCCACGGCTGGACGGTGGAGCGCATCGCCTACCGCCCGCTGCGCGGCAGCTTCCGCCTCGCCCCGCTGATCAGCGCCATCGGCATGTCCATCCTGCTGCAGAACTACGTCCAGGTCAGCCAGGGCGCGCGCGTCAAGCCGATCGAGCCCGTGCTCGCCGGCGGGATCGAGATCGCCCGCTTCGGCGAGGAGGTGGTGACCCTCTCCTGGATCCGCATCACCATCGTGCTGACCACGCTCTGCGCGCTGGCCGCCCTCACCTGGCTCGTCACCCGCACCCCGCTTGGGCGCGCCATGCGCGCCTGCGAGCAGGACCTGAAGATGGCGGCGCTGCTCGGCATAGATACCGACCGCACGATCAGCCTGACCTTCGTGATCGGCGCCGCGCTCGCCGCGGTGGCGGGCGCGATGTACCTCCTGTTCTACGGCGTGATCGACTTCTTCATCGGCTTCGTCGCCGGGGTGAAGGCCTTCACCGCCGCGGTGCTGGGGGGCATCGGCTCGCTGCCCGGCGCGGTGCTCGGCGGCCTGCTGATCGGGCTGATCGAGACCGCCTGGCAGGCCTACGCGCCGCAGCACCTCACGCCCTACAAGGACGTCGCCGCCTTCTCGATCCTCGCGCTGACGCTGATCTTCCTGCCCACCGGCCTGCTCGGCCGGGCGGAGGTCGAGAAGGTATGAGCCCCGCCGCGCTGAAGGACGCCGCGCTCACCGCGCTGGTCGCGCTCGCCCTGTTCGCGCCGCTGGTCGGGCTGCGCACCGACGTCGCGCCGGCGGGCGGGCTCTACCTGCGCCAGCGCTGGGACGACGTCGCCATCCTGGTCGCCCTCGCCTTCGCCGCGCGGCTCGCGCTGCTCGCCTGGCGCGGGCAGCGCCGCCTGCCGACCGCCTCCACCGCCCCCGGCTGGTGGGAGGCGCCGCTGCGCCGCCTCGGCGCGCTCGCCGCGCCGCTGCTGCTCGCCGTCGCGGTGCTGCTGCCGCTCGGCGCCTTCTCCTGGGACCTCGGCGCCTTCGCCATCCCGGCGGTCACGGGCCGCTACGAGCTCGACCTCGGCATCCTCGTCCTCACCTACGTCATGCTCGGCTGGGGCCTCAACATCGTGGTCGGCCTCGCCGGGCTGCTCGATCTCGGCTACGTCGCCTTCTACGCGGTCGGCGCCTATTCCTACGCGCTGCTGGCCACCCACTTCGGCTGGTCGTTCTGGCTCTGCCTGCCGCTCGCCGGCATCCTCGCCGCCTTCTGGGGCGTCCTGCTCGGCTTTCCCGTGCTCCGGCTGCGCGGCGACTACCTCGCGATCGTCACCCTCGCCTTCGGCGAGATCATCCGCATCCTGCTGGTCAACTGGGTGAGCCTCACCGGCGGGCCGAACGGCATCGGCGGCATCCCGCGCCCGACCTTCTTCGGCCTCACCTTCTCCCTGTCCGGCGGGCCCGGCACCTTCGCCGGCTTCTTCGGCATCGAGCCCGACCCCTCGCACCGCGTCGTCTTCCTCTACTACCTCATCCTCGGCCTTGCGCTGCTGACCAACTGGGTCAGCATCCGCCTGCGCCGCCAGCCCCTGGGCCGCGCCTGGGAGGCGCTGCGCGAGGACGAGATCGCCTGCCGCGCCCTGGGCATCAACATCACCGTCACGAAGCTCACCGCCTTCGCGATCGGCGCCATGTTCGGCGGCTTCGCCGGCGCCTTCTTCGCCACCCGCCAGGCCTTCGTCTCGCCCGAGAGCTTCACCTTCATCGAGAGCGCGATCATCCTCGCCATCGTCGTGCTGGGCGGCATGGGCAGCCAGATCGGCGTCGCCGTCGCGGCGCTGGTGATGATCGGCGGGTTCGAGCTGTTCCGCGACCTGCAGGAGTGGCGGATGCTGGTCTTCGGCGCCGCGATGGTGGCGATCATGGTGCTGCGCCCGAGGGGCCTCGTCGCCTCGCGCACGCCGACCGTGACGCTCACCGGGCGCAAGCGCGCGATCAGCGGCGAGCTGGTCGGAGAGGGGCATGGCTGAGGCCCGCGCGGACGCCGCCGCGCCGCCGGCCGGCCGCGACCTGATCCTCGAGGTGCGCGAGCTGACCATGCGCTTCGGCGGGCTGCTCGCCGTGGACCAGGTGAGCTTCGCCGCCGACCGCGGCCGCATCACCGCGCTGATCGGGCCGAACGGCGCCGGCAAGACCACGGTGTTCAACTGCATCACCGGCTTCTACCGGCCGACCGCCGGCGCGATCCTGCTGCGCGACGCGGCGGGCGGGGTCGCGGAACTCCAGGGCCGGCCCGGCCACCGCATCGCCCGCGCCGGGGTGGCGCGCACCTTCCAGAACACCCGCCTCTTCCCCGGCATGACCGCGCTCGAGAACCTGCTCGTCGCCCAGCACGTGCCGCTGATGGCGGCGACCGGCTTCGGCATCGGCGCGGTCCTCGGCCTCTCCCGCTACCCGCGCGCCGAGCGGGCCGCGATCGAGAAGGCCCGCGCCTGGCTGGACGCGACCGGCCTGCTCGACCGCGCCGACGACCCCGCCGGCGCCCTCCCCTACGGCGCGCAGCGGCGGCTCGAGATCGCGCGCGCGATGTGCACCGAGCCGATCCTCCTCTGCCTCGACGAGCCGGCGGCCGGGCTCAACCCGCGCGAGTCGGAGGAGCTCTCCGCCCTGCTGCTCGCCATCCGCGACGGGCAGGCCGCCGGGCGCGGGCGCGGCTGCTCGATCCTGCTGATCGAGCACGACATGGGGGTGGTGATGCGCATCTCCGACCGCGTGGTGGTGCTCGACCACGGGCGCAAGATCGCCGACGGCACGCCGGAGCAGGTGCGCGCCGACCCGAAGGTGATCGCCGCCTATCTCGGCGAGGGCGACGAGGGCGAGGAGGACGCGGCGTGAGCGCGCCCGCCGCGCCCCTGCTCTCCCTCGACGGCGTCTCCGCCCGCTACGGCGCGGTGGAGGCGCTGCGCGGCGTCTCGCTGCACGTCGGGCGCGGCGAGATCGTCACCCTGATCGGCGCCAACGGCGCCGGCAAGTCCACCCTGCTGATGACGATCTGCGGCGCCCCGCGCGCGCACGCGGGGCGGATCGTCTTCGACGGCCGCGACATCACGGCGCTGCCGACGCACGCGATCATGCGCCTCGGCCTCGCCCAGGTGCCGGAGGGGCGGCGCGTCTTCCCGCGCATGACGGTGCTCGAGAACCTGCTGATGGGCGCCGAGGTCGCGGGCCACGACCCGGCGGAGGACCTCGAGGCCGTCTTCGCCCTCTTCCCCCGCCTGCGCGAGCGCCAGGGCCAGCGCGGCGGCACGCTCTCGGGCGGCGAGCAGCAGATGCTCGCCATCGGCCGCGCGCTGATGGCGCGCCCCAAGCTGCTGCTGCTCGACGAGCCCTCGCTCGGCCTCGCCCCGCTCGTGGTGCGCCAGATCTTCGCCACGATCCGCGACCTCAACCTGCGCACCGGCCTCACCGTGCTGCTGGTCGAGCAGAACGCCAACCTGGCGCTCCGCCTCGCGCATCGCGGCTACGTGCTGGTCACCGGCCGGATCACGATGCAGGGGACGGGGGCGGAGCTGCTGGCGCGCCAGGAGGTGCGCGACGCCTATCTCGGCACGGGCCGCTGACCGCCCGCCGCTTGGCGCCGCCGCGTCCGCGCCCCACATCGCGCCCATGAGACGCCGCCGCGCCCCCGCCGCCCTCGCGCTCCTCGCCCTCGCCGCCTGCGCCACCCAGGCCGGGTTCGACGCCCGGATGAACGCGCTGGTCGGGCTCGAGGAGTCCGAGCTGGTGCGCGCGATCGGCATCCCGGACGGCGAGTACCGCACCCCGGACGGGCGGCGCTTCCTGCAGTACGAGCGGCTGGGCGCGCGCGGTCCGGCGCAGGTCGAGCCGGCCTTCGGCTTCGGCCTCGGCTACGGCGGCTGGGGCCGCGGCACCTTCTTCGGCACCGGGCTCGCCCTCGGCGGGCCGGCCTACGTCTATCCCCCGCCCGCCTGCAGCGTCACCTTCGAGATCGTGGGCGGCCGCGTCGCCGGCTACACGCGCCGCGGCGGCGGCTGCGTCGCGGTGCCGCCCTGAACGCCGCCCTCACCGCGCCACCAGCGCCAGCGGGAAGCTGCGGAGGTCGCGCTGCGCGGTGCGGAACACGGCGTTCTGCCGGTGCCGCTTCTCCGCCGCGAGCTGCGGCACCCGCCGCGTCACCCACTCGCCGAGCGCGAGCGCGCTGACGCGCCCCTCCGCGTCCACCGCCGCCCGGCCGCGCAGCCCCTCGCGCACCGCGTAGGCGAACACGCCGTTGCGGTCGTCGTAGCTGTCCAGCGCCTCCTGCACGCTGGTGCTGGCCGCGAGCAGGAAGCGCCCGGTCTCGTTGCCGACCGCGGCGAGCGCGTCCACCGCCACCTGGCCGGCATAGCAGGTGTCTATGAACAGGAAGCCGTCGCGCGCGCGGACGCGCGCGAGCGCGGCGATCAGCGTGTCCTCGTCGAGCGCGGCGCGGCGCAGCGCCTCCCAGTCCGAGGCGTCGCCGACATCGGCGGGCAGGAACAGGAAGCGCCGGTCGGTGTCGGTCAGCACGCCGTGGCCGGCGAGGTAGAGCACGAAGGTGTCCTCCGCCCGCACCGTCTCCGCCGCCCGCGCCAGCGCCGCGAGCACGCCCTCGCGCGTCGCCTCCGCGTCCGCGAGCAGGGTCAGCGACACGTCGCGGAACAGGCCGCGCGCCGATGCCTGCAGCGTCTCGGCGACGCTGCGTGCGTCCGCCACCGCGAAGCGCAGGTTGAGCCGCGGATCGGCATAGCGGTCCACGCCGACCGCGACCACGACCAGCCGCCCGGCGCCGGGCGGCGGCTCGGGATCGCTGGGGCGGCGCAGCGCGAGCGCCGGCCCCTCGGCGAACAGCGTGCGGTCCTCGGCGTAGAGCCGGGTGACGATGCGGTTCGGTCCGGGGTCGAGCGGCACCTCCACCTCGGTCGGCCCGGCGCCGGGCGTCGCGCGCACCGCGATGCGGTCGTTCACCATCACGTCGAGCGGCCCGAGGCCGAGCCCGCGGTCCTCGGCGACGAAGGAAAGCCGGAGCGCGGTTGCCTCCGCCGGCAGCACGGTCGCGTCCCAGGCGAGCGGCAGGCAGGCGCCCTCCGCCGTCACCGCGCAGGCGGCGGCGCCCCGCAGCACCGGCGCGCGGCCGATCCGCGCCCGCACCTCGCCGAGCGCCGCGAGCCGCGCGCGCGCCGGCGCGGCGTCGCCGGCGAGCCGCGCGCGCACCGCGGCGGGCGCGTAGAGCGCGCGGTAGGCCTGGGCGAAGCTCGCCCACTCCGGCGTCTGCGCCCGGCCGTTGTTGAGGTGCACGCCGACCAGCTCCTGCCCGCCCTCCGGCGCGTGGTCGAACAGGCCCTCCGGCGTCCACAGCACCCAGCGGCGGCCATCGGCATGCACGAACAGCGCCGCGCGCTCGGCGATCTGCCCGCCGGCCAGGTCGTACCAGCGCAGCGTCCCGTCGCCCTGCGCCGCCACCGCGACGGTGCCGACGATGGTCAGCCCCCACACGGCGCCCGAGGTCGGCGCGGCGTCGAGCAGACGGCCGGCGGCGTCGAACAGCCGCAGGTGGTTGTCGGTGCCGAGCAGGATCACCTCGTCGCCGGCCGAGATCGCCGCGCTGCGCACGAACTCCCCGGCGCCGAGCGGCAGCGCCGTCGCGCCGAGCCGCGGCCGGTTGGCGTTGCGCCAGTCGGCGAGCGGCAGCCGCGCACTCTCGGTGCGCGCCGCGACGAAGCCGGCCGCGTCGGCCGGCGCGGACTCGAGCCGGCCCCAGCCGGCGTCGAACACGAGCGCCGGAGCGTCGGCGCGCAGCCGGAAGCGCACGCGCAGCGCATCCGGCGAGGCGGCGAGCGCGGCGCCGGTGCTGCGGAAATCCCCGACCGGCGGCCGCGGCGCGAGCGCCAGCGCGCCGTCCGGGGCGATCCGCCCCCAGCCCGGATCGGCCGCGGCGAAGGCGAGCCCGCCCTGCGGCAGCGCCAGCAGATGCGCGATCGCATCGCGCGCGGCGGGGATGTCGCGCGCCGGGCCGAGGCCGAAATCGGCCCAGCGCCGCACGACGAACTGCTGCCGGCCCGCCTCGGCCGGCGGCGCCTGCCCGTCGCGCGGGGCGGCGACGCCCCGGGTCCCGGCCACGCCGTCCCCGCCGCGCCGCGCATAGCCCGCGGCGTGGAGCTGCACCCCGCCGCGCCCGTCGGTGGCCCAGGCGACCGCCGGCAGCCCCTCGCCCTGCAGCCCGGCGACATCCGGGGCCAGCACGGCGCGCAGGTCGGCCGCCGCCAGGATCTCCACCCGCAGCCGGTCCTCGAAGCCGACGGCGAGCAGCGTCCCGTCCGGCGACCAGGCGATGCCGAACGGCCGCGCGCCGGGCAGCGGGGCGCGTTCGGCCAGCTTGCGCCCCTCGGCGTCGTAGATCCGCACCCGCCCGTCGGCGGCGCTGGCGGCGAGCCGTCCGCCCGGGGCGAAGGCCACCATGCGCGCCGGGGCGCCATAGGCGGTGTCCTCGAAGAGGAGGCGCCCGCTGCGCGCGTCCCACACCTTCACGCCGGCGCGCCCGCCGAGCGCCGCGGCGAAGCGGCTGCCGTCCGGTGCGACGGCGAGATGCGCCACCGGTGCCGGCAGCCCGCCGAGCCGCGCCGCCAGCCGTCCGCTCCCGGTGTCGAAGACGTAGATCGCGAAGGCGCCGTCCCAGGCCCGTGCGGTGAAGCCCCCGGCGAAGGCGCGGGCGCCGTCCGGCGAGAGCGCGACGGCGTAGAGTTCGCCCTCCGCCTCCGGCCCGATCGGCGGGCGCAGCACGGCGCGCGGCGTCCCCTCGGGCAGCGACCACAGGCGCAGCGTCTTGTCGTCCGACACGCTGGCGAGCAGCCGCCCCGCCGCATCGGTGGCGAGGCGCGCCACCGGCGCCGTGTGCGCCCCGGCCTCGACCCGCAGGAAGGGCTGCGGCGGGGGGGACGGCGACGCGGCAGGGCCGGGGAGCGGCTGCGCCCGCGGCGCGGACGCGCTCCCCCCGGCGAGCAGCAGGCCGGGCAGCGCCAGGCAGCCGCGGCGGGTCAGGGCGGCAGATCCGGACCGGGACGGGCGCGCCTGCGCCGCACCGGCGCGCCGCGGCGCCTCGCCCGGCCGCGTGCCCGGCATGGCGGGCGCCTCCGATGGGCCGGTCGTGCCCCGGCTCCCGCTCATGCCGCGACCGCGCGCGCTCCCGGGCGGCGGACGCGGCCGCCCCGCCCGGTGGCCGCCCGCGCGGGCGAGGAAGGATCCCGGCTCGGCTCGGCAGTGCGCATCGCACGCGTCTCGTCAGCTTCCGGCCGCAGGCTAGCAGCGCCCTCGCAACGCCGCCAGCACGCCGCCACGCGGCACCGGCTGCGGCGCGCTCAGCTCGCCAGCTCGAAGCCGCTGCGCACCGCGGTCTCGGCGGTGCTCACGCTCTCCGCGAAGTTGTCGCGCCGCGCGATGTTGCTCGCGGCGAGGGAGCGCGCGTCGGTGGCGGCCGCGGCGGCCGGCGCCGCCGGGGGCGCCTCGAGGCGCAGCGGCGCGCCGCCGGCGCGCGTGCCGAAGGCGCTCGCGGGCGCGTAGCCCACCACCTGGCCGGACTCGGTCTCGACCTTGGCGAAGCCCGCGGCCGCGGGGCGCAGGCGCACCGGCTCGCTCGGCGCGATGCGGGCGATCTCCGGGGCGTTCGGGTCGGGGCGCAGGCGCACCGCCACCGGCTGGCGCGCCCGGGCGCTCACCACGCTGCGCTGGGCGACGGCCTTGCGCGTCTCGTAGTCGGCCTTCACGTCGGGCGCGATGGTCGCGATCGCGGTGTCGAACTCGGCCCCGCGCGTCGCGATGCGCTGGTTCACCATCCGCGCCAGCGCGACGTCGGCCTGCGCCTGCTCGCGCAGCCGCGCGAGCTGGGCCTGGGCCGCCGCCGTCGGCAGCGCGCCGCGGCGGTGCGCCTCGCGGATCGCCTGGGCCTGCTGGAAACGGCAGTCCATCAGCAGGTCGAAGGCGAGCTGCGCGCGCTCGAGCTCGGCGTTCTCGCGCGCGAGGTCGTTGCCGATCAGCGCGGTCAGCTCGGCCTGGTCGCGCGCCTGGCGCTGCCGGGCCACGAGATAGCCGCCCATGGCGCCCGCCGCGCCGCCGGCCAGCGCGCCGATCCCGGCGCCCGCCGCGACGTTGCCGCCCCGGGCGCCGCTCGCCGCGGCGATCAGCCCGCCGAGGATCGCCCCGCCGACCGCGCCGACCGCCGCGCCGCGGACGATGTCCTCGGTGAAGAAATTGCCCGTGCTGTCGAGCTGGACCCGGCGCTGGTAGCAGGCATCGGAGCCGTCGTCGGCGCCGATCCGCATCTCCCGCGTCGTGCAGGCGGCGAGCAGCAGCGTGGCGGCGGTGAAGGCGGCGACGGGGCGGCGCAGGCGCGACGGCATGGGACGGCGCTCCGCAAGGGAGAGAACTTCGGTGCGGCACCGACACTCTACCAGCGGTTGCGCGGCGCCGCCAAGCAGGACTGCGGGCCGCCCCCGGCGGCCGCGGCTCAGCCGCCCGCCTCGCCGCGCCCGGCCCCGCGTCGCGGGATGATCGTGATGTCGCCGCCGGGCTCCAGCACGGCGAAGCGGATCTGGTCCATCCGCTCCAGACCGTGCAGGGCGCGGGCGCGCTCCATCACGTCCTGCTCGTCCAGCCGGGCCCTCCGCATCCGCTCGCGCAGCGGCGTGCCGTCCGCCACCAGGACGGTCGGCACGCCATCGATCATCCGCTCGAGGAAGCCGGCGCGCTGCTCGAGCAGGGACATCGCGATGTCGAGCGCGATCAGCGTCGTCACCGCCACCGCCGCGGTCGTCACCGAGAGGTCGTCCCCGAGCAGCGCCTGCTGCGTCGCCTCGCCGATGATGAGGAGGAGGATGAAGTCGAACGCCGTCATCTCGCGCAGCGTGCGCCGGCCGGCGAGGCGGAACAGCGCCGGCAGCACCAGGTAGATCGCGGCGGCGCGCGGGACCGTCTCCATCGCCCTGCCTCCTCACGGCCAGACCAGGATCAGCGGCCGCGCCGGCGGCCCGTCGCCGAGCGCGATCGCGGGCCGCGCGACCAGGAAGGCGCGCTCCGGCATCAGCTCCAGCATGACGGCGACCCGTGCGGCGCCCGGCGCGGCGCGGAAGCGCAGGCGCAGCCCGTCCGGCCCCGCGGCGGCGGCCTCGGGCACCGGCACGCCCGGCCGGAGCCGCCAGTCCCGCAGGAAGGCGGGGTCGAGGCGCAGTTCGATCGCGCCGTCCCGGTTCGCGGCGCCGGCCCGGGCCTCGAGGCGCAGCAGGGTCGGCGCGCCGAGGCGCTGCATGCGCTCGTAGCGGATGCGGAGCGCGCCGTCCGGCGTGACCGTCTCGGCCTCGGCCAGCGGGCCGCCGCGCCCCGTCGCGCCGGACAGCGCGGCGAGGACGACCAGCGCCATCGCCGCCCAGCCGATGCGCTGGATGCGCCAGGTCCGGCGCTGGAAGGGCAGGCGGTCCTCGATCCGGCGGATGTCCGCCGGCGCGTCCGCCGGCAAGGGCGTCATGGCGGCACCTCCGGAAGCTCGGTGCGTCGGCGCAACGCCGCCGTCGCGGCGCGGGTTCCCGCGCGCGCGGCGGCCCGGCCGGGGAGACGGCCGGCCGCGATCGCCGGGGCGTGACCGGACGCGGCGCGCGCGGACGCGGCGGGCGCGACGAGGCTGGCGCGGGTGCCGCCGGCTCGCCTACCGTTGCGGCCGTGACGGCGCGGCGGCGGCCTGCCGCCGCCTGCCCGCCGGACGACGGGAAGAGAGGGAGACGCAGGGATGATCCAGACGCGACGGCAGTGGCTCGGCGCGGCGCTGATCGGTGCCGCCTCGGGCGCCTTCGCTTCCGGCCGGGCCCGGGCACAGGGCGCCGCGGGCCCGATCCGCATCGCCACGGTCGGGCCGATGACCGGGCAGTACGCCTCGTTCGGGGCGCAGATGCGCGCCGGCGGCGAGCAGGCGGTGACCGACATCAATGCCGCCGGCGGCGTCCTCGGCCGGCAGCTCCAGCTCGAGATCGGCGACGACGCGTGCGACCCGCGCCAGGCGGTGAGCGTCGCCAACCAGATGGCGGCGCGGCGGGTGCCGTTCGTCGCCGGGCACTTCTGCTCCGGCTCCTCGATCCCGGCGAGCAAGGTGTACGCCGAGGAGGGGATCCTGCAGATCAGCCCGGCGAGCACCAATCCGCGCTACACCGACGAGGGCTCGTGGAACACCTTCCGGGTGTGCGGCCGCGACGACCAGCAGGGCCAGGTGGCGGGGCGCTACATCGCCGAGAATTTCCGCGGCAAGCGGGTGGCGATCCTGCACGACAACTCGGCCTACGGGAAGGGCCTCGCCGACGAGACCAGGAAGGCGATGAACGCCGCCGGCATGCAGGAGGCGCTCTACGCCGCCTACACCGCCGGCGAGCGCGACTACAACGCGCTGGTCAGCCGCCTGCGCGCGGCCAACATCGAGGTCATCTACATCGGCGGCTACCACACCGAGGCCGGCCTGATCCTGCGCCAGGCGAAGGAGCAGGGGATGAACGTCACGCTGATCGGCGGCGATGCGCTGGTGACGCAGGAGTTCTGGCAGATCACCGGCGCCGCCGGCGAGGGCACGCTGATGACCTTCAGCTCCGACCCGCGCCGGCGCCCGCAGGCGGCGGAGGTGGTGCAACGCTTCCGGGCGAGGAACATCGATCCCGAGGGCTACGTCCTCTACACCTATGCGGCGATCCAGATCTGGGCCGACGCGGTGCGGAAGGTCGGCGCGACCGATCCGCGGCGCGTGGCGCAGACGCTGAAGTCGGACGGGCCGTGGCAGAGCGTGCTCGGGCCGATCAGCTTCGACCAGAAGGGCGACGTGACGGTGCCGGACTACGTGTTCTACGTCTGGCGCAACGGCAGCTACGCGCAGATCTAGGGCTGGGCGACGATCCGGCCCGCGAGGCGGCCGCGGCGGGCGGGGCCCGCCGGGGCCGTTCCTGCACCCCGGTCCTCGCGAGGAAGGGGGCGCTCGGCCAGGCCGGGAGGCCCACCGGCGCGGCGCGTCGGGCGCAGCGGCCGCCCACCGCCTCGGCCTTCCGGGCCGCGCATCCGGTTCCGGGCTCCGGCGCGGACCGCTCGCGCCGCGCCGAGCGGGGCGGAGGCGGAGCCGCGCCCGGATGTCCCGGACGGACGGGCGTGCCCTCCGGGACGTCGGTCCGCCGCCGGCCTCGTCCCGCCCGCCGCTCAGCGGCAGATGAAGTCGTCGGGCCCGGGGTCCCGCTCATCCTCCGGCAGGTCGGCGACGACGTCCTGCACCACCTCGCGCACCCAGACCGACGGCGTGGTGCCGAGGGCGGCCGCACGCCGCGCGATCTCCTCCGCGACCTCCTCGGGCAACTCGATGGTCACTTCGGGCATCGCCTGTTCCCCGTATCCTGTCGCGACGCAGCATAACGCGATGGGTGCCCCGGCGGCGCCGGCACCGCCCGCATGGCCCGCATGCATCCCTCGCGCGGCTCATCCCGCGCCGCGAAAGGCTGTGGCAAGGTTTTGCCGGGATTGAGGAAATCCGCAGGACCGCAGGCCCCGCGGCCGGCCGGCGGGAGGGTGTCCGCACGCCGCGCCTCAGGGCACCGGATGCGTCCCCGGCACCGCGGAGAGCGGCGCCGCCACGCTCTCCAGCGACCGGCACTCGGCCGCGAAGCCGAGCCGCCACTCCGCCGCCGCCGCCAGCATCAGCGCCGCGGCGATCAGGTAGCCCCACAGGATGTGCGTCCGCTCGCCCGCCGCGATCAGGGCGCCGAACAGCACCGGACCGACCACGCCGCCGGCCGCCGTGCCGAAGGCGTAGAACACCGCGATCCCCATCGCCCGCATCTCGAGCGGGAAGCTCTCGCCCACCGTCAGGTAGGCCGCGGACGCCGCCGCCGAGGCGACGAAGAAGATCGCCGTCCAGCACGCCGTCTGCGCCCAGGCCGAGAGCAGGCCGGAGGCGAACGGCAGCCCCGTCGCCGCCATCAGCACCCCCGCGACCGCGTAGGTCGCGGTGATCATCGGCTTGCGCCCGACGGAATCGAAGAGCGGCCCGAGGAGCAGAGGCCCCGCCAGGTTGCCGAGCGCGGAGGGCAGCATGAACCAGCCGACGTCGCCGGAGGGGATGCCGTAGAACTTCGTCAGCACCAGCGCGTAGGTGAAGAAGACGCCGTTGTAGCAGAAGGCCTGGCAGGCCATCAGCGTCAGGCCGAGCGCGGCGCGGTCGCGGTGCGGCCCGAACATCGCGCGCACCACCTCGCCGATCGTCATATGGCCGCGCGGACGCAGGCGGATCGGGCCGCCGGCGGGCGGCGGCAGGGACCCGCCGCGCCGCGCCGCGACGCCGGCCTCGATGCCGGCGACGATGCGCTCGGCCTCCTCCGGCCTCCCGTGCGTCATCAGCCAGCGCGGGCTCTCCGGGATCCAGCGGCGCAGCACCAGCACGACAGCCGACAGCGCGCCGCCGACGACGAAGGCCGCGCGCCAGCCGATCTCCGGATCCATCACCCGCGCATCGAGCACCACGATCGCCGCCACCGCGCCGGCCGCCGCCCCGGCCCAGAAGGTGCCGTTGATCGCGAGGTCCGTCGTGCCCCGCCGGCGCGCCGGGATCAGCTCCTGGATCGCCGAGTTCACCGCCGCGTACTCGCCGCCGATCCCGGCGCCGGTCAGCAGCCGGAACAGCGCGAAGGACCAGAAGTCCCAGGAGAGGCCAGTGGCGATCGTCGCCAGCAGATAGACCGCGACCGTCACGGTGAAGAGCCGTTTCCGCCCCAGCCGGTCGGTCAGCCAGCCGAACAGCAGCGCCTCGCCGACCGCGCCGACCAGGTAGGCGGAGCCGGCCAGGCCGACCTCGGTCTCGCTGAGGCGCAGGCTCGGACTCTCGTGGATCGCCCCGGCGAGCGAGCCGACCAGCGTCACCTCCAGCCCGTCCAGGATCCAGGTGACGCCGAGCGCGACGCAGACGAGCCATTGGAACCGGTCCCAGGGCAGCCGGTCGAGCCGGGCGGGGATGTCGGTGGCGAAGCTCGCCGCGGGCTCGGCGGCGGCCGGGCGTCCCGGGGTGTGGCGCATGCGTCGTGCTCAACGCGCCGCCGCGGCGGCGTTTCGTCCTCCTCCCGCCGCGTCTCCGGCCGCGCGGCGCGCCGCCAGGCGGCATCACCCGGCGACGATCCCGCGTGCCGGGCGGCCGGGGCCGCCGGCCGCTCACCGGCACGGGCCGAGGCGAAGGTCCTCGACCGCCGCGCGCACCCGGCTCCGCGTGTCGTCAGCATCGGTGCCGATCGTGATCTTCACCAGCGGCGGCGGGTCCTGCCCGCCGAAGGCGCGGCGCCAGTCGGCGGCAAGGTCCACCCGCTCCTCCACCCAGACGCCGCGCGGCGCCCCCGCAGGCCGCAGCACCCGCACCCGGCCGACGCCGCCGAGCCAGGGATTGGCGAAGAACGGCCCCGGCTCGCGCCCGCTGCCGCCCCAGACGTAGGTCAGCACGCTGCGCGGCAGGGGCACGCCGTCGCCGGCCAGGGCCTGCGCCGCCGCGTGCTGGGTGCGGACCCAGACGCCGGCGCCGGGCGGCCAGCCGTCGAAGCCGACGCTGATCGAGATCGCGCGGTCGTCCCCGCCGCGCCGCGCGAGGTCGGTCGGCGGCGGCCCCTCCTCCACGCGCCAGCGCCAGCTCAGGCAGGCCGGCCGGCCCGCCAAGGGCCGCCAGACGAAGCCCCCCTCGCCCGGTTCGGCGTGCAGCCACACGCCGGGCAGCACCGTCGCTCCGCCGGCCTGCAGGCGCAGGGGAAGCGGTCCGAAGCGCGCCGAGGGCATGCCGCGCCAGGCGCCCGCCTGCCAGCCCGCGGCCGCGAGGTCCGGCGGCGTCGGCAGCCGTTCCGCCGCCGCGGCGAGCAGCGGCGCGAGCGCGGCGAGGCAGAGGGCCGGGGCGGCGGTCGGACGGCGCATCGCGCGAGACATATGGGAAGCGCGCGCGGGGGCGCCGCCCGGAAGGCCGGCCGGGCGCCGGCTTCACATTTCGGCGCGCCGTCGCGCCGGCGCCGCGCTCCCCGCCGCGGGGCCGGCCCTGCGGCAGCGCGCCGCGCGGGTCGGGGCCGGCTCGGCGCGGCGCGAAGCCTCGGGCCCGGCGCCGGCCGCGCCGGCCCCCGGTCCCGGCCGGTTCCCGCTGTCCGCGATCGGCTCTATGTCCCTCCCCACCGTCGCGCGGCAGGCGCGGCGGCCGGGGAGGAGAGCGAGAGGAGAGCGAGATGCCCGAGATCCGCATCAGCGCCGCCGACGGCAGCGGCGAGTTCGCGGCCTACCTGGCCGAGCCGAAGACGAAGCCGGCGGGCGCGGTGGTGATGATCCAGGAGATCTTCGGCGTGAACCGCACCATGCGCGCCCTCTCCGACTGGGTCGCCGAGATGGGCTTCTTCGCCGTCGCCCCCGACCTGTTCTGGCGCCAGCAGCCGGGCGTGCAGCTCGACCCCGACGCCGGGCAGGAGCAGTGGGAGCGCGCCTTCGCGCTGATGAAGGGCCTGGACCAGGACAAGGCGATCGAGGACCTGAAGGCGACGCTCGCCGTCGCGCGCCGGCTGCCGGGCGCCAACGGCAAGGCGGCGACCATGGGCTTCTGCCTCGGCGGCCGGCTCGCCTACCGCATGGCGGTGGAGTCCGACGCCGACTGCAACATCAGCTACTACGGCGTCGGCATCGAGGGTATGCTCGACAAGGCGCCGGCGATCCGCGCCCCGCTGCTGATGCACATCGCCGAGAAGGACCGGTTCGTCCCGCCCGAGGCGCAGAAGGCGATCCTCGAGGCCCTGAAGGGCCATCCGCTGGTGACGGTGCACGTCTATCCGGGCGTGGACCACGCCTTCGCGCGCGTCGGCGGGCATTCCTACGACGCGCGCGCCGCGACCATCGCCAACGGGCGGACCGCGGAGCTGCTGGCGCGGGTCCTGGGCTGACTGCCGCCCGGCCTCGCCCGGCGGCAGGGTCCTGGCCGGGGGGCGACGGGCGGGCGGGGCCGTGCGGCCGCCCGTCCGCCAAGCCGGCCCGTCAGCCGCCGCCGCGCCTCGGTCGCGGCCGGCGCCCCCGCTCGCCCTCGCGCTCCTCGCCCTCGCCGCCGGCGCCGTCAGCGCCGGGCCCGCCTTCCGTCGCCGTCGCGCTGGCTCTGCTGCTGCAGCGAGAGCCAGCGCTGCTCCTCGGCGGCACGGGCGGCCTCCGCGGCACGGGCCCGGTAGAAGGCGCCCACCCGCTCGACCAGCGGGCCGCTGTCGGCATTGCGGTCGTGGGTGTAGGCGAAGACGACCGCGAGCTCGTGCGTGGCGATGCAGCGCACGGTCAGCGTCTCGTCGTTGCGCCAGCCGAACACCGCCTGCCGGTCGCCCGAGACGCTGCCGCGGAAGCCCAGCGCCTGCACCGCCGCGAGGCCGATCGCCAGGCATTCCTCCTGGTTGTTGCTGGTCAGCGACACCCAGGACGTGGAGACCGTGGCCGCGGACGCCGGCAGGGCCAGGGCGAGAACGCCGGCGACGAGGCCCGAACGGTACCGGGACAGGATGGGCGCTACCATGCAGGGTCCCCCAGGGCCGGGCAGGCTCCGAACGAAGCCGTTCATACACAATTCGATCGTGTTCCGGAACCGGCCCGAGGCGACCCTGGGCTAGCGGGCCGCCCGGCCGTCCCCGGCGGGAGGGCCGGCTTGCGGCGCGCGCAGGCGAGGCCCGCGGCGGCCACGCGGCCCCGGCCCCTTCGCGCCCCGGCCGGCCCGGCGTAGAAACCGCCGACCCGGAACGAGGCGACGAGCGACCCCCGCATGACCCCGATCAGCCTGGAGGCCCTGGCCGCCGAGGTGCCGGACGGCGCGCTGGTGGCGATGCCGCCGGACTACTCCCTGCCCGCCTCCGCCCTCGCCCGCGCCCTGGTACGCCGCGGCGCGCGCGGCCTGCGCCTGCTCGGCGTGCCGATCCTCGGCTACGCGGCGGACCTCCTGATCGGCGCCGGCTGCGTGGCCGAGGTCGAGACCAGCGCCGTCACCCTCGGCGAGGCCGGCTTCGCCCCCCGCTTCACCGCCGCCGTCCGCGCCGGCACGCTGCGCCTGCGCGACGCCACCTGCCCCGCCATCCACACCATGCTGCAGGCGGCCGAGAAGGGCGTTCCCTTCATGCCGCTGCGCGGCCTGATCGGCAGCGACATCCTCGCCCACCGCCCGGACTGGAAGGTCGCGCCCAACCCCTTCGCCCCGCCCGGCGCGGAGGACCCGATCGTCCTGCTGCCCGCCCTGCGGCCCGACATCGCGATCTTCCACGCCGCCATGGCCGACGCCGAGGGCAACGTCTGGGTCGGCCGCCGGCGCGAGATCGCCACCGCCGCCCACGCCGCGCGGCGCTCCCTCGTCACCGTCGAGCGCGTCGTCGCGGGCAACCTGCTCGAGGACGAGCGCCTCGCCCCCGGGGTGATCAGCGCGCTCTACGTCGCGGCGGTCGCGGTCGCGGAGCGCGGCGCCTGGCCCTGCGGCCTGCTCGACGCCTACGCCCCGGACGGGGCGCACCTCGCCGAATACGCCCGCCTCGCGCGCACCGAGGAGGGCTTCCGCGAGTACTGCGCCCGCTACGTCCTCGCCGGCGCCTCCGCCGCGGCCGCCGCCGCATGAGCGCCGCCGCGATCCGCCCCGAGGAGCGGCTGGCCGTCGCCATCGCCCGCCTGGTCCTCGATCCCGAGGCGCCGCCCGCGCGGCACGTGGCGATCGGCGCCGCCTCGCCGATCCCGGCCGCCGCCTGCTTCCTGGTGCGCGCGCTCGGCCACCCCCTGCGCGTCTCGCTGCAGCAGCGCCGCACCGCCAACCCGTTCTCGGAGGGCTCGCGCGAGCTGTTCGACCTCGCCGGGCAGGGGCGCATAGACCTGTTCTTCCTCGGCGGCGGGCAGATCGACGGGCAGGCGAACATCAACCTGATCGGCACCGGCGAATGGCCGGGCCGCGAGGCGCGCTTCCCGGGCAGCTTCGGCAGCGCCCTCATGTACTTCCTCACCCCGCGCACCATCCTGTTCCGCGAGGAGCACTCCCCGCGCGTGCTGGTGCCGCGGGTGGACATCGTCTCCGCCCCCGGCGTCTCGCCGCCCGGCGTGTACCGCCGCGGCACGGCGCAGGCGCTGGTGACGGGGCGCTGCGTCTTCCGCTTCCACCCCGAGCGCGCGCGCTTCTCCCTGCTGAGCCTGCACCCGGGCGAGACGGTGGAGAGCGTCCGCGCCGCGACCGGCTTCGACTTCGACATCCCCGCGCACGTGCCCCCCACGCCCGAGCCGACCGAACAGGAACTCGCCCTGCTGCGCGGCCCGGTGCGCGAGACGATGCTCGAGCCCTATCCCGAGTTCTGCGCCCGCGTGTTCGACAGGAAATCCGCCGCATGACCGACGCGCCTCCCGCCGCCGCCCCACAGGGCAAGGGCCTCGCGAAGTCCCCGGGCGCGCTCGCCGGGCTCAAGGTGATCGACCTCACCCGCGTGCTCGGCGGCCCCTACTGCACCATGATCCTCGCCGACCACGGCGCCGAGGTGATCAAGCTCGAGCCGCCGCAGGGCGACGAGACGCGCGACTGGGGCCCGCCCTTCCACGAGGGCGACGCCAGCTACTTCCTCGGCGTCAACCGCAACAAGCGCAGCGTCGGCCTCGACCTCTCGAAGCCCGCCGGGCGCGAGGTGCTGCTGCGCCTGCTCGAGGGCGCCGACGTGCTGGTCGAGAACTTCAAGCCCGGCAGCATGGAGAAGTGGGGCCTCGGCTACGAGGAGGTGCTCTCGCGGCGCTTCCCGCGCCTTATCCACTGCCGCGTCTCCGGCTTCGGCGCCGACGGCCCCCTGGGCGGGTTTCCCGGCTACGACGCCATCCTGCAGGCGATGACCGGCCTGATGTCCATCAACGGCACCGAGACCTCCGGCCCGACCCGGCTCGGCAACCCGGTGGTGGACCTCGCCACCGGCCTCTACAGCGCGATCGCCATCCTGATGGCGCTGCACGAGCGCGAGCGCTCCGGCCGCGGCCAGTTCTGCGACATGACGCTGCACGACTGCGGCATGGCGCTGCTGCACCCGCACGCCGCCAACTACTTCCTCTCCGGCAAGCGGCCGGTGCCGACCGGCAACCCGCACCCGAACCTCGTCCCCTACTCCAAGTTCCGCACGAAGACCTGCGAGATCTTCATCGCCGCCGGCAACGATCCGGCCTTCCGCAGGCTGTGCGAGTTCCTCGGCATGCCGGAGGTGGCGCGCGACCCGCGCTTCGCCACCAACGGCGCGCGCGTCGCCAACCGCGCCGCGCTGACCGAGATCCTGGAGCGCCGCTTCGCCGGGGAGGACGGGCACGAGCTGACGCGGCGGATGCTCGAGGCCGGCCTCCCCGCCGGCCCGGTGCTGCACGTGGACGAGGCGATGGCCGCGCCGCACACGGCGCACCGCGAGATGGTGGCGGAGATCGGCTGGTACCGGGCGCTCGGCACGCCGATCAAGCTCTCGCGCACCCCGGGCGGGGCGCGCTCGCTGCCGCCCCGCTTCGGCGAGCACGCGCGCGAGGTGCTGGCGCGGCACGGCTTCACGGAGGCGGAGATCGAGGCGCTGCGGCGCGAGGGCGTGGTGGTGGAGACGCGGCGCCGGTAGGGCCGATCGCGGACGGCGCGAACCGCCTGGCGGCGGGGACGGGCCGCCGGCGCGCGGATCGCCGCCCCCGTGCCACGGCAGCTGCGGCCGGTTCCCGCTCCCCGGGGCTGCCGCCGTCCGCGATCCGCTCGCGGTCGCGGCGCCCCCCGGCGCGGACATCACCCGCGAGGCTTTCGCGATCGGGCGCGGCGGCGAGGAACGGCGGCGGTTGCGCGAGGCGACCCGAGGAGGCGCGCGAGGCCGCGCCTGCGGCCGCCGGCGTCGACGCCAGCCGTCCGCCCGCCGCCTCCCGAAGCCGCCCCGAAGCAGCGGGGCCGCGCGCCCCGGCGCCGCCCTCAGGGCGCGGCGCCGCGCTCCACGACCACGACCGGCTCCAGCATCGCCTCCGCCTCGCGCTTCAGCCGCCGGTAGCTGCGCACCGAGAAGGGCAGCATGCCGCCGTAGATCAGGCCACCCAGCGCCATCGCCGCCCAGGGATCGGCGATCAGGAAGGCGGCGTAGAGGCCGATGCCGAGCAGCAGCGGCAGCACCAGCTCGCGCGGCACCTTGAAGTTCTTGAAGCTCCAGGTCGGCAGGGTGCTCACCATGAGCGCCGCCACCACCACCAGCACCAGGCCGACGAAGACCGGATGCCGCACCGCCTCGGCGAGCGCCGGCATCCCCCACCCGCCGAGCGCGAGCGCCGCGAACAGCGGGAACAGCGCGAGCCCGGCCCCGGCCGGCGCCGGGACGCCGGTGAAGAAGCTCTGCGCATAGGCCGGCTTCGGCGGCGGCCCGGTCAGCGGCACCGGTCCCGGGGCGTCGAGCGCGGCGTTGAAGCGGGCGAGCCGGAGCGCGCTGCACACCGCGAACAGCAGGCAGGGGACGAAGCCGAGGCCGCGCCCCTCCTGCATGGTCCAGAGATACATCAGCAGCGCCGGCGCCACGCCGAAGGAGAGGAAGTCCGCCAGGCTGTCGAACTCCGCCCCGAAGCGCGTGGTCCCCTTGAGCAGGCGCGCCAGCCGGCCGTCGAGCCCGTCGAGCGCCGCGGCGAAGACGATCAGCCCCGCCGCCGGCTCCCAGCGCGCCTCCAGCGCGAAGCGGATCGCCGTCAGCCCGGCGCAGAGCGCGACCAGGGTGAGGATGTTCGGGATCAGGCGGTTGAAGCTCTGCCCCTCGAAGCGCGGGCGGGTGCGCGGTCGCAGGCGGCGGCGCAGGCGGCGGATGCCGATGCCACGGCGCACGCCCTCGGCCGCGGTGCCATCGAGGCGCAGGGGCACGCCGCCGCGTCCTTCCGTCCCGGCGCCGCGCCCCTCGCCGCCGCGGTCGCCGGCGCCGCCGCCGTTGCCGCTCATGCGCCCTCCCCGCCCCGCCCGGGCGCGAGTTCGGCGATCACCGTCTCGCCGCCGATCATGGTCTGGCCCTCCGCGACCAGCGGCCGCACGCCCTCGGGCAGGTAGAGGTCGGTGCGGCTGCCGAAGCGGATGAGGCCGAGGCGCTGCCCGGCCCGCACCGCCTCGCCCTCGTGCAGGTCGCAGACGATGCGCCGCGCGATCAGCCCCGCGATCTGCACCACCGCGAGGTCGCGCCCGTCGGGCAGCGCGATCGCGATGGCGTTGCGCTCGTTCTCCTCCGAGGCCTTGTCCAGGCTCGCGTTGAGGAAGGCGCCGTGGCGGTAGGCGATGCGCGTCACCGTGCCGTCGGCAGGCACACGGTTCACGTGCACGTCGAAGACGGAGAGGAAGATCGCCACGCGCCAGCGCGGCGCCGCGCCGAGGCCGAGCTCGGGCGGCGGCGCGGCGGGCGCGATCGAGACCACCTTGCCGTCCGCCGGCGCCACGATCACGCCCGGCCGCGGCGGCGGCACCCGCTCCGGATCGCGGAAGAAGTAGAGGCAGAACAGGGTGAAGAGGAGGCCGAGCCAGGCCAGCCAGTCCCCGAGCAGCAGCCAGCCGAGCAGCATCGCCGCCGCGCCGATCGCGAGGAAGGGATGGCCGGCCGGATGCGGCGGGGCCAGCACCAGCCGCAGGGAATCGCCGAGCGCCATGGGCGGCGGTTATGGTGCGTTCACCAGGACCGGACAACCCTGGGCGCCATGCTGATCCCGGCAGATGCGCCGCCGGCCGCGCCGGCCCGGCCGGCGGAACCGCGCTCCCCCGCTCCCCCGCCCGCCGCGGCCCCGCTGACCCTGGGCCCGTTCGTCGTCGGCGAGGACGGCGTGCTGGCGCCGCGGGCGCCGCATCGCCACCCGCCGCGCCTGCGCTTCGCCTGGCGCGGCCGGCGCTGCGAGGCCTCGCTCGAGGGGCCCGGGGAGCTGCGGCTGGCCGCGACCGCGGGGCGCATCCCCTCGACGGCAGAGGCGGGCGCGGGCGGGCGCGGCGCGGCCTTCGCCGCGCTCGGCGCGCTCGGGCCGACGCTGCCGCCGGGCTGGCGGGTCGCCCTCACCCCCGACCATCGCGTGCGCTTCGAGGCCAGGGCACGCCTTGCCGTGCCGGCCACCGCGACCGGCCTGATCGCCGCCCTGGTGGGATTCGCCCTGGCCCTCGACCCCTACCTGGACCGGCTCGACTCCGCCGGCGCCGGCTGGCCGGCGGCGGAGACGGCCGCCTCCGGCGCGGGCAGGGCGAAGATCTGGCCCGGGTAGATCAGGTCGGGATCGCGGATCTGCTCGCGGTTGGCCTGGTAGATGATCGTGTAGCGCACGCCCCGGCCGTAGGTCTCGCGCGCGATGCGCCAGAGGTTGTGGCCCGGCTGCACGATGATCCGGCCGGCCTGGGCGACGGGAGGCGAGGCTCCCGCGGCGGCGCCGGCACCCGCGGCCTCGCCGCCGGCCGCGGCCGCCGCCTCGCGGCCGCGCCGCGCGAGGTCGGGGGGCGGAACGCGATCCCGCTGGAAGGGCAGCTCGATGCGCGCCGCCACCGTGCCGTCGGCGACGACCTGGTCGACCCGCAAGGTGTGGACGCCGAAGCTCGGCGCCTCGGTCATCAGGAACGCCCAGCGTCCGGCGGCGTCGGCGCGCGCGTCGCCGGCATGGCGCTGGTCCACGTAGAGGCGCACCGCCGCGCCCGGCGCCGCGGTGCCGCTGAAGCGCATCGCGCCCGACTCGTCGTATTCCACCGCTTCCAGCGCCAGGCGAGGCGCCGCGCCGGTGCCGGCCCGCGCCGGCGCCCCGGCAGGCCCGGCGGGCGCCGGCCCGCCCGAGGACGCCTGCAGCACGCGCGGCGCGGCCGCATCCGCGCCGCCGGCGCCCGGCGCGCCCGCCAGCGGCGCAGGCGGAGGCAGCAGCACGGCGAAGGGCGTCGCCGCCGTGACGGAGGGCCCGGAGGCGCCCGGCCCCGTCGCAGTCCCGGAAGGGCCGGCGGGCGCCGGCGCCGCATCGCCCGATCGGACCGGGGCAGCCGCGCCGTCGCGTGCCGCGAAGTTGGGCGGCGGATTCGGCAGGGAAGGAGCGATCGCCGGCGCCTCCGGAGCGCCCGCCGGCGGCGGCGCCAGCGGCGGCCCCCGCTCGGGCGCCGGCGCGCCCTGCGGCGCCGGCGCCGCCGCGACGAGGGGAGGCGGCTCCGGCACCAGGACGACGAGAGTATCCGGACCCGCCATCTCCTCGCCGGCGAGCCGCGCCCGCAGGCGCAACGCGTGGCTTCCCGGACGCAAGGGGTCGGCCGGCAGGATCACCCACTCGCCGCGGGCGTCCGCGCGCGTGCGCCCGATCTCGCGCTCGTCGTCGAACAGCACGACCTCGGCGCCCGGCTGCGCGCGCCCGGCGATCACCGCGATGCCGCGCGCGCCCACGCGCACCACGTCGAACCGCGGCGGGTCGCCGAGCCGCGGCCCGGACGGCGCAAGCGCGGCGGCGGGACCGGCCGCCGGACGCGCAGCCTCGGCCGGCGCGCCGCTCGCCGTCGCCGGCCCGGCCGCGGGAGAGGAGAGCGCCGCCATCTGCGGCGGCACGGCAGGCGCTTCCGCGTCCGGTGCCGACGGCGCCGCTGGCGGCGGCGCAAGCGCGGCGTCGGGCGCCACCGTCACGGCGCGCCGCAGATCCGGCGCCAGCAGGGACGCCCCCGCGAGGACGGCGCTGCCGCCCAGGCCGAGCAGCATCCAGCGCACCAGGGAGGGCGTCGGCATGCGCGTAACTAGGTCCGCCCGACCTGTCGCCGCAAGGCCATTGTCAAGGAATTCGGGACGCGGCGAAGGCGGCGGCGACGACCGCCGGCGCGGCCGCCGCCACCCAGCCGATCGCCGGCCCGAGGCGCCGCCCCGGCAGCCGCCCGCCGATGGCCGGGCCGAGCAGCATCGCCAGCGCCGGGGCCGCCGCTGCCGCCCAGTCCGCCGCCCGCCCGCGCGCCAGCACCGGCAGCGCGGCGAGCGCGGCGAGGCCGAGCGCCAGCGTGCCGCGCGCGGCGACGCCGAGATCCGCCGCGCGCACCGCCAGCGCCGCCCCCGCCGACGCCAGCAGGGCCGCCACCGCCAGCAGCACGCCCGGCCCGGCCGCCGCGCGGCCGGCCCACAGCCCCGCCGCAAGCGCCGCCGCCACCGCCGCCGCCCGCCACGCATCGCGCAGCCGCCACAGCGCGAGCCCGGCGCCGGCCGCGACGCCGGCCGCGACCGGCGCGGCGCGCCAGAGATCGGCCTGCGCCACCGGCGCGCCGGCCATCCACCAGCCGCAGCCGAGCATCGCGAGGACGCCGCACGCCGGAAGCACCGCGGCGGCGAGCCGCGGCCACAGCGACCGCAGCGCCTCCACCGCCAGGCCGCCAGCGAAGGCCGCGAGCACCAGCAGCGGCAGGCGCTCGACGAGCTGACGCGGACTGGCCGCGACCGGCGGCAGCACCGACAGCCAGCCCGCGCAGAGGCCGACCGCGGCGGCGGCGGCGGACCATCCGCGCCGGCCGCCGCCGGCCAGGCGGAAGACCAGCCCCCAGGCCAGCGCCGCCAGGCCGGCGACGAACGCCGCCCGCCACGGCCAGAGCGCGCCGAGCCCGAGCGACTCGAGGAGGGAGGTCACCATGCCCGGCATGCTGCCTCATCGCGGCGCCGCCGCCAGGGGTGGCGCGCGGGTTCCCGACGGGCGACGGCGTGCCGCGGCGAGGCGCGCGGCGGCGCGCCGCGGGGGCCGCCCTGGCGCCGGAGCGCGCGGCGGCATAAGCATCCGGCGCCCGCGCGACGGGCCGTCCCGACCGGAGGCACTGCATGGCGATTCGCATCGGATACCTCGTGCCGACGCGCGAGAGCGTCATGGAGGGCCGGCACGAGGCCGCGCCCCTGCTCGCGCTGGCCGAGCGCGCCGAGGTGCTCGGCTACGACTCGGTCTGGGTCGGCGATTCGCTGCTGGCCCGCCCGCGGCACGAGCCGCTGACCCTGCTCGCGGCGGCGGCGGCGCGCACGCGCCGCGTCGCGCTCGGCACCGCCGTGCTGCTGCCGGCGCTGCGCAATCCGGTGGTGCTGGCGCACCAGGTCGCGACCCTCGACCGCATCGCCGAGGGCCGTCTCATCCTCGGCGTCGGCATCGGCTCCGACGTGCCGAACATCCGCGCCGAATTCGCGGCCGCCGGCGTGCCGTTCGAGAAGCGCGCCGCGCGGATGCTCGAGGGCCTGCGCCTCTGCCGCGCGCTCTGGCGCGGCGAGCCGGTGGACTGGGAGGGCCGCTGGACGGTGCGCGAGGCGGTGCTCGGCCCGACCCCGCACCGCCCGGGCGGCCCGCCGATCTGGCTCGCCGGCGCGGTGCCGGCGACGATCGGGCGCGTCGGCCGCCACTTCGACGGCTGGTTCCCGAACGGGCCGAGCCCCGCCGACTACGCCGCCACCTGGGCGCAGATGCAGGCCGTCGCGCGCGAGGCCGGGCGCGCCCCGGAGGCGCTCACCGGCGCCGCCTACCTGACGCTCGCCGTGGACCGGGACGCGGCGCGGGCCGAGGCGCGGCTCGACGCCTTCCTCGCCCGCTACTACGGCCAGCGCTCCGACGCGATGCGCAAGAAGCAGGCCTGCTACGCCGGCCCGCCCGCGGGCGCGCGCGACTGGCTGCAGGGCTTCGTCGCCGCCGGCGCCAGCCACCTCGTGCTGCGCTTCGCCGGCGAGCAGGAGCGGCAGATGGAGCTGCTCGCCGGCATCGGCGCCGCGCTCGGCCGCTGAGGACCGCCCCGATGCGCATCGAGATCCTCTGCACCGGCGACGAGATCCTCACCGGCAAGACCGTCAACACGAACTACAGCCACATCGCCCGGCGGCTGGAGGAGGTCGGCCTCTCCGCCTCCTGGGGCACCACGGTCGGCGACGACCGCGCGGCGCTGCTCGCCGCCTTCCGCCAGGCCGCGGCGCGGGCCGAGGCGGTGATCGTCAACGGCGGCCTCGGCCCGACGGTGGACGACCTGTCGCAGGAGGTCGCCGCCCAGGCCGCCGGGGTGGAGCTCGTGCTGCACGAGCCCTGGCTCGCGCGCATGGAGGAGTTCTACCGCCGCCGCAACCGCCCCATGCCGCCCAACAACCGCAAGCAGGCGATGCTGCCGGCGGGGGCGGAGGTCCTCGACAACCCGATCGGCACCGCCTGCGGCTTCGCCCTCGCGATCGGCGGCGCGCGCTTCTTCTTCACCCCCGGCGTGCCGCGCGAGATGCGGCGGATGCTGGACGAGCAGGTGATCCCGCGCCTGCTCGCGATGAGCGGCATGCCGGGGACGACGCGGCTCAAGCGCTTCCACTCCTTCGGCATCGGCGAATCGCGCGCCGACCAGATGCTCGCCGGGGTGGAGGCGCTGGCGGGGCCGGGCGGCGGCGTGAAGCTCGGCTTCCAGGCGCACTACCCCGAACTCGAGACCAAGCTGATGGCGCGCGGGGCCGACGCGGCGGAGGCCGAGGCGCGGCTCGCGCCGGTGATCGCCGAGGTGCGCCGCCGCCTCGGCAACTACCTGATCGCCGAGGACGACGCCACGCTCGAAGGCGTGGTGCTCGGCGCCCTCGCCGCCCGCTCCGGCACGCTCGCCGTGGCCGAGACGCTGACCGCGGGCCGCATCGCCGAGCGCCTCGCCGCCCTGCCCGCGGCCGAGGGCGTGTTCCGGCGCGGCGTGATCGCGCCCGACCTCGCCGCGCTGCGCGCCGCGCTCGGCCTTGCCGCCGCGGCCGCCCCGGGGGTGACGCCCGCCGCCGCCCACACCGCCGCCGTCGCGCTCGCCGCCGCGAGCGGGGCGAGCCATGCGCTCGCCGTGCTGATCGCCCTCGATCCCGGCGAGGACCGCCGCGAGCTCGGCGGCGCCGTCTGCGTCGGCATCGCCGGGCCCGCGGGCGCGGCGGTGGCGCGCGAGGCGCGGCTGTTCGGCGGGCGCGAGTGGATCCGTCTCGGCGCCGCCGAGCTCGGCCTCGACTGCCTGCGCCGGCTGCTGCTCGGCCTGCCGACCGACGAGGCGGTGGACTTCGAACGGCGCTGACGCCGCGGCGCCGCCCGCGGGAACCGTTTCCGCCCGGCCGTGCGCGCAGCCGCGGCCCCGCCTCGTCGTCCGCCGGGCGGATTCGCGCTTCCGGCCGTTCCCGGCCGTCCGCGATCCGCCCTATCCGCCCTCCCCGTCCATCGCCAGGAGCGCGGCGTTGCCGCCGGCGGCGGCGGTGTTGACGCTGACCGCGAGCTCGGTGGCGAAGCGGATCAGCGTCACCGGCCCGCCCGCCTTCGGCCCGGTGCCGGAAAGGCCGTGCCCGCCGAAGGGCTGCACCCCGACCACGGCGCCGATCTGGTTGCGGTTGACGTAGGTGTTGCCGACCCTGAGGCGCTCGGCGACGTGGCGCTGCACGGAGGCGATCCGGCTGTGCACGCCGAGCGTCAGCGCGTAGCCGTTCGCCGCGATGTCGTCGAGCAGCCGGTCGAGCGCGCCGCTGCGCCAGCGCACCACGTGCAGCACCGGCCCGAACACCTCGCGCGTCAGCGCCCGCGCGGACTCCAGCGCATAGGCGCGCGGGGCGAAGAAGGTGCCGCGCCCGAGCCCCGCGGGCAGCGGCACCTCGAACAGCGGCGGCGCCCCGAGGCCGCGGCACCACCCCTCCAGCTCCTCCCGCGCCGCCTCGCCGATCACCGGGCCGATGTCGGTCGCGGGGTCGAGCGGATCGCCCAGCCGCAGCTCCGCCGCCGCCCCGGCCAGCATCGCCAGCACGCGGTCGGCGATGTCCTCCTGCAGGCACAGGAGGCGCAGCGCCGAGCAGCGCTGCCCCGCCGAGTTGAAGGCGGAGGCGAGCGCGTCGGCGACCACCTGCTCGGGCAGCGCGCTGCTGTCCACCACCATGGCGTTGATCCCGCCGGTCTCGGCGATGAAGGGCACGATCGGCCCGCCGCGCGCGGCGAGGGCGCGCGCGATGTGCTGTGCCGTCTCCGTCCCGCCGGTGAAGGCGACGCCGGCGATGCGCGGATCGCCGACCAGCGCCGCGCCGACCGTGGCCCCCTCGCCCGGCAGCAGGTGCAGCACCGCGGGCGGCACGCCGGCCTCGTGCAGCAGGCGCACGGCGAGCGCGGCGACCAGCGGCGTCTGCTCCGCCGGCTTCGCCGCCACGGCGTTGCCGGCGGCGAGCGCCGCCGCGACCTGGCCGGTGAAGATCGCGAGCGGGAAGTTCCAGGGCGAGATGCAGGCGAAGACGCCGCGGCCGCCGAGCGCCCAGGTGTTGCGCTCCCCGGTCGGGCCGGGCAGCTCGCGCGGCGGGCCGAACCACTCGCGCGCGCGGGCCGCGTACCAGCGGCAGAAATCGGCCGCCTCGCGCACCTCGGCGTTGCCGTCGGCGAGCGTCCTGCCGGCCTCGCGCGCGAGCAGGGCGAGGAAGTCGAAGCGGTGCGCCTCGATCAGATCGGCCGCGCGCTCGAGCACCGCCGCGCGCGCCGCCCCGCCCAGCGCATCCCAGCCGCGCCAGGCGGCGGAGGCGGCGGCGAGCGCGGCGTCGAGGTCGGCGGGGCCGGCCTCCCACACCGTGCCGACCAGGGCCGCGCGGTCGGCCGGGCTGCGGATCTCGCGCAGCGTCCCCGTGCGCAGCGCGGGATCGCTCCACGGCCGCCCCGCCGCCGCGCGCACGGCGGCGAGCGCCGGCTCGCGCACCGCCGGATCGGCGAGGTCGAGCCCCCGGGAGTTGCGCCGGTCCGGATAGAGCGCGGCCGGCAGCGGGATGCGCGGATGGCGCGGCGGCCCGGCGCGCGCGGCCGCCACCGGATCGGCGACGATCGCCTCCTCCGGCACCTCGGGGTCCACCAGGCGGTGGACGAAGGAGGTGTTGGCGCCGTTCTCGAGCAGCCGCCGCACCAGGTAGGCGAGCAGGTCCTCGTGCGAGCCGACCGGCGCATAGACGCGCACCGGCGCCTCGCCGCGCGCCACGACCGGGGCATAGAGCGCCTCGCCCATGCCGTAGAGGCGCTGCATCTCGATCTCCTGCCCCTCGGCGAGCTCGAGCACGTAGGCGACGCTCAGCGCGTTGTGCGTGGCGAAGGCGGGCCGCAGGAGGCCGCGCAGCTCGAGCAGCCGGCGCGCGCAGGCGAGCCAGGAGACGTCGGTCGCCGCCTTGCGCGTGAACACGGGATAGTCGGGCAGCCCCTGCACCTGGGTCTGCTTGATCTCCGCGTCCCAGTAGGCGCCCTTCACCAGCCGCACCGGGATCGCGTGGCCGCTCCGCCGCGCCAGCGCCGCGGTCCACTCCAGCACCGCCGGCGCCCGCTTCTGGTAGGCCTGCACGGCGAGGCCGAGCCCCTCCCAGCCGGCGAGCGCCGTCTCGCCGCGCACCGCCTCGAGGATGTCGAGCGAGATCTCCAGCCGCTCCGCCTCCTCCGCATCCACCGTGAGGCCGATCCCCTGCGCCTTCGCCTCGCGCGCCAGCGCGCCGAGGGCGCCGATCAGCGCCGGCACGCAGCGGTCGGCCTGCAGCGGCTCGTAGCGCGGGTGCAGGGCCGAGAGCTTGACCGAGACGCCGTGCCCCGCGACCGGGCCGAGCCCGGCGGAGGCCCGCCCGGCCGCGCCGATCGCGGTGCGGTAGGCGGCGAAGTAGCGCTCGGCGTCGGCGGCGGTGCGCGCCGCCTCGCCGAGCATGTCGAAGGAGTAGCGCCAGCGCCGGCCCTCGGCGCCGGCGGCGCGCTCCAGCGCCTCCTCGATCGTGCGCCCCATCACGAACTGGCGCGCCAGGACCCGCATTCCCTGGCGCAGCGCGGCGCGGATCACCGGCTCGCCGAGCCGCTGCACCGCGCGCGCGATCGCCGCCGGCACGGCGCGGCTCTCGTCGAGCTGCAGCACGCGCCCGCTGAGCAGGAAGGCGAAGGCCGAGGCGTTCACCGCCAGGCTGTCGGCATGGCCGAGATGCGCCTGCCAGTCGCCTTCGCCGAGCGTGGCCTCGATCAGCGCGTCCTGGGTCGCGGCGTCGGGAATGCGCAGCAGCGCCTCGGCGAGGCAGAGCAGCGCCACGCCCTCGCGCGTGTCGAGGCCGAACTCGGCGAGGAAGGCCGAGACGTCGGCGCCCTGCCGGTGCGCCGCGCGCGCCTGCCGCACCAGCGCGAGCGCCCGCTCGCGCACGCGGCGGCCGATCTCCGGCGGCAGGGCGGCGGCGGCGAGCAGCGGCGCCAGCGCCTCCCCCTCGTCCAGCCGGTGCAGGCGCCGCATTCCGGCGCGGTCCTCGGCGGGCCGGGGTGCGGGAGAGTCGGGCATGGCGGGCCTCCGCGCAGGCTGCGTGGGTCCGCGGCGCGGGCCTGCGGCGCCGGCCGCGGCCGGGCCGCTCGGCGGGAGAGCGCGGCGGCCCCGGCGCACTCAGAGTAGAGGCACACGCGCGGACCGCTCCAGCCATCCGCGGCCCGCCGTTGTGGAGCAGCGCAGCCAAGCACCGCGCGCGCCACTGCGCGCGGCGCGCCGACACGCAAGGCATCCCGCGGCCGCACGCGCCGCAGCACGACCGCGCCGCCCCGCCTCGACGCCGTGCCGCCGGCGTGGCACCCCTGCCGCCCGATGCGGCCCACCCTGCACCCGCGGCTCGTGAACGGACGCGGCGGCGACCCGGCCCTCTACGTCGAGGCCCTGCACCTGCCCGAGGCGGTGCTGTTCGACTGCGGCGACCTCTCCGCCCTCGCCCCGCGCCATCTGCTGCGGGTCGGCCTGCTCGCGATCTCGCATGCCCACATGGACCACTGGGCGGATTTCGACCGGCTGCTGCGGCTGCTGGTCGGGCGCGCCAAGCGCCTGCCCGTCGTCGGGCCGGAGGGCTTCGCGCAGCGCCTCCACCACCGCCTGCAGTCCTACACCTGGAACCTCGCCGACCGCATCGGCAACGACCTCGTCTTCGAAGCGATCGAGGTGACGGGTTCCGCCCCCGGCGCCTGGCCCCGCACCCTCCTCCGGCTGCACGGGGCCTTCCGGCCGGAACCGCTGCCGCCCCTGCCGGCCGCGGCGGACGGCACCGTGCTGCGCCTCGGCCGGCTGCGGCTGCGCGCCGCCGTGCTCGATCACGGCACCCCCTGCCTCGGCTTCGCCCTCGAGGAGGCCGAGCACCTGAACGTCTGGCGCAGCCGGCTGGAGGCGCGCGGCCTGCCCACCGGGCCCTGGCTCGCCGGCCTGAAGGCGGCGGTGGCCGAGGGGCGCCCGGACGACCATCCGGTCCCGGTCTTCGCCCGCGCCGCCGAGGCCGCCGCGGCGCCGCGCCTGCCGCTGGGCGCGCTCCGCGACCTGGTCAGCGTCACGCCCGGGCAGCGCGTGGCCTACCTGACGGACTTCGCCGACACCCCGGCGAACCGCGCCGCCGCCGTCGCGCTCGCGCGCGAAGCCGACACGCTGTTCATCGAGGCGCCCTTCGCCGCCGCGGACGCCGCGCTCGCCGCGGAACGGCGGCACCTGACGACGCGCGCCGCGGGCGAGATCGCGCGGGCGGCGGGTGCGCGGCGCGTCGAGCCGTTCCATTTCTCGCCGCGCTACCTCGGCCAGCACGACCGGCTGCTGGCCGAGATCGCCGCCGCGGCCGGGCGGCCGGTCGGAGCCGCCCCCTAGCGGGGCGCGAGGGCCGCACAGCCGGCCGGGAAAGGCGCGGGCCGGGCCCTGCCCCGCTCTCCCTCCTTCGCCTTCCGTTCCCCCCGCGCGGCCGCTTCCGCGGCGGCCAGCGGCCGGTGGCTGTCGCGGGGATCCGCGCTCCCGCCCGTTCACGCCGGCCCGCGAGGTGCGATCCGCGCGGCCGGGCGGCGGCCGGGCGGCGACGCTAGCATGACCGAACAAGACACGGCACGGGCCGCGGGCTGGGGAATGGCAAGCGGGGGCGCAACCGGAGGCCGCGCCGCGGGTTCCTCTGGGGCCAGCCCGTGCGGACTGGCTCCGGGCGGACGGGGGCCAAACGCGGCGACGGCCAGGGAAGGACGCGCCCCCCGGAGACGTGGAACGGCACTGCCCCGCGCGCGAACCGCCCCCCCGCCCCGAGTCGGACGGATGCCGGACCATCGCCGCCGCGTCGGCGCGATCCCGGGGCGCCGGAACGACACCCGGGAACCTGGATATGGGAGTTGTCCTGATGCCTCTGTTCACCCTGGCCGTCGAGGGACGGCCCGTTCCGGTCCTCGCGCAGCAGAACCTCGGCCGGGCGGAGAAGCTGGTGACTTCCGCCATCGCCCCGGATCTCGCGGAGCTCGAGGAGGCAGGTCGCCCCGTCTGGAACGGCGAGAGCGAACTCACGGTGCGGAACGCCTCCCCCGACGAGACCTCCCGCTGGGAGCGGGCCTTCGCGCAGGCCATCGCCGAGGGCGAGGCGGCCGAGGGCGATCGCGACGGCTTCGCCGTCTTCCTGATCGCGGTCGAGGAGGCCGGCGGGGAAGAGGACGAGAGCGAGGGGTAGTCCCCCTCGCCTCCTCGGCGCCCCTGGGCCGGCCGCGGGCGGAGCAGGCGGCCGGCCCGTGACCGGGACACGCGGAGCCGCCGCGGTGTGCCGCGGCCGGCGGACGGGTCGAGGCGGCCTGTCCGCAAGCGGCGCGCGCCGCGCCGCCAGCCGTCGGCGCGCGACGCCGCTCGAGGCACCGGATCCAAAACCAAATTCGTGTCTGGCGCGGGGAGGCGCCCCCCGGCCGTTTCCCGCCATGCGCGATCCGCTCGCGCCCTCGGCCCGCCCGCCACGGCGCGGCGGCGCGAGGGCAACGGCGCGTCGAGAAGGCCGGCACGCGCCGCTCCCCCGGCGTCGCCGAAGCGCCGCGGCCTGAAGCCGCTTGCGCCGGGAGGGGCGCCGGGGAGGAGGGGAGCCGCCGAACACGGCCCCCGCCCCGCCCTTTCCTCAACCTGCTGCCGGACCCTGGCGCGCCGGTGTCCCGCCGGGCGCGCCGGCGCCGAGCGCGCGCGCCAGGGCAGGCGAGAGCCCCGTCGTCGCGACCGGGGCGGGGCGGGGCGGCGTCCCATCCGCGGGCCGCCGCGCCGCCGTCACGCCCTCCGCCAGCAGGCAGTCGAGGCTGTCGAGGAGCGGCACCCCGGGCAGGCGGGGCGCGATCCGCTCCGCCAGCCCCGCCAGGCCGGCGCCGCCCAGCACCACCGCGCCCGCCCCCTCCGCCGCCTCCCGCGCCGCCTCGGCGAGCATCGCCAGGGCGCGTTCGGGAGCGCGCGCGATCGCGTCCCCGGCCGGCGGCACGCTCCGCACGCGCACCCGCTCCGGCCCGAGGCCGCGCAGCCGGGCGAATTCCTCGAGCATCGGCACCCACGCGGCGCCGCCGGTCAGCACCGCGACCGGACGGTTCCCGGCCACGCGCAGGGCGGCGGCCAGGCTCGCTTCCGCCATGCCGACGACCGGCACGGGGCAGAGCTCCCGCGCCGCCTCGAGCCCGGGATCGCCGAAGCAGGCGAGCAGGACGCCGGCGAAGCGGTCCGGATTGGCCGGGCCGATGCGCTCGGCGATGCGCTCCAGCACCGCATGGGCCGCGATCGCGGCGGCGGCCCGGCTCGCGACGTACCGCGCGCCGAAGCGCGCCGTCTCCGGCACCAGCGTCGCCCCGCCGAGGCCGAGGCGCGGCAGCGCCGCCGCCGCGCGCGCCATGAGCAGGCCGGTGATGGCGGGATCGGTGTTGCCGTTCAGCAGGAGGAGCTTCATGACCGGCCATTGGCGCCCGCCCGGGCCGCCGCCGCAAGGGCGACGGCGCCGCGCGCCGCATCGGTGGGCAGCCCTGCCCACGGGGTGGGCAAAGCCCCGCTGCGGTGGTGTAGCATCCGCCCTCCCCCGGCGCGGCATGGGCCTTGCTGCGTCGCGGCAAGACACCGGCCCTCGGGAGGATCCTCGCAGATGAGCCCACGCCGCCGCCTCCTGCTCTCCGCCTGCCTCGGCGTCCTGCCGCTGCTCGCGGCCGCCACCGCGCCCGGCCCCGTCCGGGCCCAGGGCACGATCCGCATCGGCATGACCGCGGCCGACATCCCCCTCACCCACGGCCAGCCGGACCAGGGCTTCGAGGGCAACCGCTTCACCGGCATCCCGCTCTACGACAGCCTCACCATGTGGGACCTGTCGCAGGGCGAGCGGCCCTCGACCGTGATCCCCGGCCTCGCCACCGAGTGGAGCGTGGACCCGAACGACCGCACGCGCTGGATCTTCCGCCTGCGCCGCGGGGTGAGGTTCCACGACGGCTCCGCGTTCGACGCCGACGCCGTGGTGTGGAACGTGCGCAAGGTGCTCGACCGCGAGGCGCCGCACTACGACCCGCGCCAGGTCGGCCTGACCGCGACGCGCATGCCGACGCTGCGGCGGGCGGAGAAGGTGGACGACCACACGGTGGCGCTCTACACCTCCGAGCCCGACAGCCTGCTGCCGATCAACCTGACCAACCTGTTCATGGCCTCGCCGGCGCACTGGGAGCGGCTGCGCCAGCAGCACCCGACCGCCGAGGCCACCTGGAACGCCTTCGCCGCCAATCCCTCCGGCACCGGCCCCTTCCGCATGGCCCGCTTCGTGCCGCGCGAGCGGGTCGAGTACGTGCGCAACCCGGACTACTGGGGCGAGCCCAAGGCGCGCGCCGAGCGCATCGTCCTGCTGCCGATCCCCGAGCCGAACGCCCGCACCGCCGCGCTGCTCTCCGGCCAGGTGGACTGGATCGAGGCGCCGGCGCCGGACGCGGTGCCGCAGCTCCGCGCGCGGGGGATGCAGATCTTCCAGAACGTCCAGCCGCACGTCTGGCCCTGGCAGCCCTGCTTCGTCGGCGATTCGCCGCTGCGCGACGTGCGCGTGCGGCGGGCGCTGAACCTCGCGATCGACCGCGAGGGGCTGAAGCAGCTCCTCAACGGCATGATGGTGCCGGCGGTGGGCACGGTGCCGCCCGGCCATCCCTGGTGGGGCAACCCCTCCTTCCGGATCCGCACCGACAAGGCGGAGGCGCGGCGGCTGCTCGCCGAGGCGGGCTACGGCCCGCAGCGGCCGCTGAACCTGCGGGTGCAGATCTCCGCGAGCGGCTCGGGGCAGATGCAGCCGCTGGCGATGAACGAGTTCATCCAGCAGGACCTCCGCTCGCTCCACGTCAACGTCGAGTTCGACGTGGTGGACTGGAACACGCTGTTCACCAACTGGCGCCAGGGCTGCCAGCACGCAACGGCGCGCGGGGCGCACGCGATCAACGTCTCCTACTCGGCGATGGACCCGTTCTTCGGGCTGGTCCGGTTCTACGACAGCAGGATGGCGCCCCCCGTCTCCAACAACTGGGGCCACTTCAACGACCCGCGCTTCGACCGTCTGGTCGCCGAGGCGCGCAACGCCTTCGAGCCGGAGGCGCGCGACGCCGCGCTGGCGCGGCTGCAGGCCGCGGGCGTGGACGAGGCGCTGTTCATCTGGATCGCCCACGACGTCGGCCCGCGTGCGATGAGCCCGCGCGTCAGGGGCCACGTCCAGCCGCAGAACTGGTTCGTGGACCTGCGCTACCCCTACATCCAGCAGTGACCAGCGGCCGCCGGCGCGGCGCGCCGAGCGCCGCGCCGGGGCCATCGAGGGACCGATGATCCGCTACCTGATCCGCCGCATCCTCTACGCCGTGCCCATCGCCCTCGCGGTGGGCTTCGTCTGCTTCATGCTGGTGCAGATCGCCCCGGGCGACCCGATCAACGCCATCGTCCCGGCGGACGCGCCGGGCGAGGTGGTGGAGCAGGTGCGGCGCGACTACGGCCTCGACCGGCCGCTGCCGGTGCAGTTCGGCATCTGGCTGGCGAAGGTGGCGCAGGGCGACCTCGGCCGCTCGCTGGCGACGGGGCGGACGGTGTGGTCGGATCTGTCGACCGCGATCGGCAACACGCTGACGCTGGCGGTGGCGGCGGCGCTGCTCGGCTTCACGCTGGGCTGCGTCCTCGGCGGCCTGGCGGGCACCTTCCGCGGCTCGCTGCTCGACCGCGTGGCGGTGGGCGCGGCGGTGGCGGGCGTGTCGGTGCCGCACTACTGGCTCGGCATGGTGCTGGTGGTGATCTTCTCGGTGCAGCTCAACTGGCTGCCCGCGATGGGCGCGGGACCGGGCGGCTCGTCGGACTGGGCGTGGGACTGGGAGCACGTGCAGCACCTGGTGCTGCCGGCGGTGACGCTCTCGGTGATCCCGATGGGGATCGTGACGCGCACGGTGCGCGGGATCGTGGCCGAGATCATGAACCAGGAATTCGTCGTCGCGCTGCGCGGCAAGGGGCTCACGCGCCGGGGCGTGTTCCTGCACGTGGTCAAGAACGCGGCGCCCAACACCCTCGCCGTGATGGGGCTGCAGCTCGGCTACCTGATGGGCGGCTCGATCCTGGTGGAGACGGTGTTCTCCTGGCCGGGGACGGGGCTGCTGCTCAACAGCGCGATCTTCCAGCGCGACCTGCCGGTGCTGCAGGGCACGATCCTGGTGCTCGCCATGTTCTTCGTGGCGCTGAACCTGGCGGTGGACCTGATGCAGACGGCGCTCGACCCGCGCATCCGGCGGGCCTGAGGGGGAGGCGCCGATGGGCACGACGACGACCACCCGCCCCGCCACCGCCGCCGAGGCCGAGCTCGCGGTCCAGGCGCGGCAGGCGCCGGTCCGCTCCCAGGGCTACTGGGCGGGCGTGTGGAAGCGCCTGCGGCGCGATCCGGTGACGATCGCCTGCGCGCTGATCCTGCTCGCGATGCTGCTCGCCATCCTCTTCGCGCCGCTGCTCGCGCCGCACGATCCCTACCAGGGCAGCATGCTGCGCCGCCTGCGCGCGATCGGCACGCCCGGCTACCCGCTCGGCACCGACGAGCTCGGGCGCGACATGCTGACGCGGCTGCTCTATGGCGGGCGGCTCTCCTGGTTCATGGGCATCCTGCCGGTGGCGATCGCCTTCGTCGTCGGCACCACGCTCGGCGTGCTGGCGGGCTACGCCGGCGGCAAGGTGAACATGGCGATCATGCGCGTGACCGACGTGTTCTACGCCTTCCCCTCGGTGCTGCTCGCGGTGGCGATCTCGGGCGCGCTCGGGGCCGGCATCCTGAACGCGATCCTGGCGCTGACCCTGGTCTTCATCCCGCCGATCATCCGCGTCGCCGAGAGCGTGACGACCGGGGTGCGCAGCCTCGACTTCGTGGACGCGGCGCGCGCCTCCGGCGCCGGAGCCTTCACCGTGGTGCGGGTGCACGTGCTCGGCAACGTGCTCGGCCCGATCTTCGTCTACGCGACCAGCCTGATCAGCGTGAGCATGATCCTGGCGAGCGGCCTCTCCTTCCTCGGCCTCGGCACCAGGCCGCCGGAGCCCGAGTGGGGCCTGATGCTGAACACGCTGCGCACGGCGATCTACGTGCAGCCCTGGGTCGCGGTGCTGCCGGGCGCCTGCATCTTCGTCACCTCGATCTGCTTCAACCTGCTCTCCGACGGGTTGCGGCAGGCGATGGACGTGAAGGCGTGAGCGCCGCCGCCCCCGGCGCGCCGGACGAGGCGGAGCTGGTCCGCCGCTTCGACCTGCGCGCCCTGCCGCCGGAGTTCTACGAGGACCCCTTCCCGACCTACCGCGCGCTGCGGCGCCTCTCGCCGGTGCACCGGCTGCCCGACGGGACCTGGTTCCTCACCCGCCATGCCGACCTCTCCGCCGTGTATCGCGACACCGCCACCTTCAGCTCCGACAAGAAGGTGGAGTTCGGGGCGAAGTTCGGCGGCGGGCCGCTCTACGAGCACCACACCACCAGCCTCGTCTTCAACGACCCGCCGCTGCACACCCGCGTCCGCCGCCTGATCGGCGGCGCCCTCTCCCCGCCCGCGGTCGCGGCGATGGAGCCGGGGCTGCGCGCCCTGGTCGCGCGGCTGCTCGACGCGATGGCGGCGAAGCCCGGCGGCCGGGTGGACCTGATCGAGGACTTCGCCGCCGTCATCCCGGTCGAGGTGATCGGCAACCTCCTCGACGCGCCGCGGGAGGAACGGGGGCCGCTGCGCGGCCGGTCGCTCGCCATCCTCGGCGCGCTCGAGCCGGTGCTGACGCCGGAGCGGCGCGAACGCGGCGAGCGGGCGGTGCGCGAGTTCCTCGCCTGGCTCGAGACCCTCGTCGCCGCGCGCCGCCGCCCCGGCGACCCGGCGCGCGACGTGCTGACGCGGCTGATCATGGGCGAGGCCGAGACCGGCGAGCGCCTGACCGCGCACGAGCTGCTGCACAACTGCATCTTCCTCCTCAACGCCGGGCACGAGACGACCACCAACCTGATCGGCAACGCGCTGCACCTGCTCTGCGAATGGCCGGGCGAGCGCGCCCGCCTGCTCGCCGACCCCGCGCTGATGCGGAGCACGGTGGAGGAGTTCCTGCGCTTCCAGTCCTCCAACCAGTTCGGCAACCGGCGCGCGGTGCGGCCGGCGCGGATCGGCGGGGTGGACCTGCCGGAGGGCGCGCTGATCACGCTCTGCATCGGCGCGGCGAACCGCGACCCGGAGGTGTTCGCCGACCCGGACCGGCTGGACGTCGCGCGCAGGCCCAACCCGCATCTCGGCTTCGGCGGCGGCGCGCACATCTGCGCCGGCCTCCTGGTGGCGCGGCTGGAGGCGCGCGTCGCGCTCTCGATGTTCCTCGAGCGCTTCCCGCGCTACGCGCTGGACGGCGCCCCGGTGCGCGGCGGGCGGGCGCGGTTCCGCGGCTTCCTGTCGCTGCCGGCGCGGCTCGAGGGGTGAGGCCCGCCCGCCGCGCCCCCGGCCGCCGTTCCGCCTACGTCAGCCGCGGCCCCAGCCAGAGGCGGAAGCCCTCGTGCTCGCCCAGCCGCTCGTACCAGGCGCGCAGCGCCGGGAACTCCGGCATGCCCTCGATGCGCACCTCCTCGCCGAACCAGCGCCGCGCATAGGCGCCGAGCGCGATGTCGGCGAGCGTGAACGCCGCCCCCTCCACGTACGGCCCGCCGTGCCGCGCGAGCTGCGCCTCGAGGATCGCCCAGCATTCCGCCGCCGCCTGCATCGCCGCCCGCACCTGCGCCATATCGCGCTTCTCCGGCGGCGTGCGCACCATGCCCCAGAACAGCCCCCGCTCCGCCGGGCTCAGCGTCGAGAGCTGCCAGTCGAGCCAGCGGTCCACGCTCGCCCGCGCCCCCGGGTCGGCGGGATAGAGCGCGAGCCCCTTCGCCCCGCCGTGCCGCATGCAGAGGTAGCGCAGGATCGCGTTCGACTCCCACAGCACATAGTCGCCGTCCACCAGCGTCGGCACGCGGCCGTTCGGGTTCAGCGCGCGGTAGTCCGGGTCGTTGACGCGGCCGAAGGCCATGCCGGCGTCAATGCGCTCGCAGGGCAGGCCGAGCTCGGTCAGCCCCCACAGCACCTTGATGACGTTGATCGAATTCCTGCGGCCCCAGACCGTCAGCATCGGCGCCTTCCTCCCCTCCGCACGGCGCCCAGGCTAGGGCAGGCCGCGCACCGCGTCAGCCGCAGCGGGCCTTGACCTTCCCACCGTGGGAACCGCCATGTCCTGGCGCCCGCGGCTCCCGGCGTTTCCGGGGAGCCGCCGAAGTCCGGAGACGGAGAACCGCCGCCATGACCGCCGCCCGTTCCCCCGCCGCGCCGGGCCGCCGGCGCGCCGGCCTCGCCGCGGCCGCCGCCATGCTCGCCGCCCTCGCCGGCCCGCCCGCCCGCGCCGACCAGGCCACCGACCCGCTGCGGGAATACGCGCCGGGCGACGCGCCCGTCCCCTCCATCTGGTTCGACGTGCTGATCCTGCCGCCCGGCGCCGACCCGGCCGAGGCGGCGCGCGCCGCCGCCGAGGCCGACCGCCGCTACGTCGCCGCGATGCGCGCGCACCATGCCGGGGCGCTGACCATGGCGCGGGCGTATCTCGCCGACCCGAACGCCTCCTCGCCCGTGCTCCGCCGCCTCGCCCAGGCGATCATCGAGAACCAGGCCTACGAGATCGCCCTGCTCGACGACATCGCGCGGCGGATCGAGGAGCGGCCGCGCCTCGCCGACCTCGGCTTCGTGCGGCTCGCGCTGCGGCCGCTGGCGACTGAGAATCTCGGCCAGATCTGGGGCTTCCGACGCGCGCCGCTGCCCGGCATCGCCGAGGCGCTGGCGGACGGGCCGGTGACCGAGCGCGACGTGCAGTTCGCCAAGGCGATGACGATCCACCACCAGGCCGCGCTCGACATGGCGCGCGCCTACAACGCGGACCCGAACGCGCGCAACGGCGTGCTGAAGTGGCTGAACGTCGGCATCATCGCCGACCAGAGCCAGGAGATCGCGCTGATGCGGCGCGTGATCGCCGCCTATCCGGGCGATCCCGAGGCGGTGCGCGTGGATCCCTCCATGATCCACGGCATGGAGGGGCACGCCGCCGCGCCCGGCCACGCCGGCGGCCACGCGGCGGAGGCGCCGGCCGCGGCGCCCGCGCCGACTGCCGCCCCCGCGCGCCGGTCGGCCGCCACGGCCGCAGCGCGGCGGCCGGCGCCGCGCCCTGCCGCGGCGGCGCCCGCCGGCCACGCCCACTGACCCGCCGCGTCCGCCGCTCAGCGCCGCTTCGCCTCGAACCGCCAGGGCGCCGCCCCCTCCTCCGCCGGGTCGAGGGCGAGGCGATGCGCCAGCGGCGGGAAGGCCCGGCTGCGGCAGTCCGGCCGGTCGCACAGGCGGCAGGACAGGCCGATGCCGACCGCGGCGCGCGCCAGGTCGAGCCCGTCCGCGTACACCACCTCCCCCGCCCGGGCGACGTCGCAGCCCATCGCCACCACGTGCACCGGCGGCGGCTCGCCCCAGCGCGGCGCCGGGCCGTGGACGGTGCGCGCGAAGCAGAGGAAGGCCGCCCCGTCCGGCAGCGCCGCCACCTGCACGCGCAGCGTGCCCGGCGTGGCGAAGGCGTGGTGCACGATCCACTTCGGGCAGGAGCCGCCGAAGCGCGCGAAGGGGAAGCCCGCCGCCGAGAAGCGCTTGTCCACGTTGCCCGCCGGATCGACGCGCAGGAAGAAGAAGGGCACGCCGCGCGCCCCCTCGCGCTGCAGGGTCGAGAGCCGGTGGCAGGCCTGCTCGAAGCTGACGCCGAAGCGCGCCGCCAGCGCCTCGACGTCGTGGCGCAGCGCCCGCGCGGCGGCGAGGTAGGCGCCGTAGGGCATCAGCAGCGCCGCGGCGGCGTAGTTGAGGAGCCCGATGCGGATCAGCGCCGCCGCCTCCGGCGTCGAGGGCGCGGCCGGCGCCAGCACCGCCTCCACCGCCTCGCGCGCCTCGAGCAGCATGAGCTGGAAGGCCATGTGGAAGCCGCGGCTCTCGCGCGGCAGCGTCTCGGCGAGCGCGAGGCGGCGCGCCGCCGGGTCGTAGCGCCGCAGCGCCCCCTCCAGCGGGCCGACGGCGACGGTGAGGCCGTGGCGGCGGCGCAGCCGCTCGGCGACGGCGTGGTTGAGCTCCGCCGGCGCCGCGCCGAGCTCGCGCCCGATCGCCTCCGCCGCCGCCTCCAGCGCCGGGAAGTGGTTGGCGTGCTCGTGGAAGAAGTCGCGCGCCTCCTCGGTCGGCAGCAGCAGGCGCCGGCCGGAGGGCAGGGCGATGCCGCTCGCGTCCTCGCGCGCCACGCGCCAGGCGCGGTAGAGGGCGAGCACGGCGCGCGCGAGGTTCGGCGCGCTCGCCGCCGCCGCCGCCACCTCGGCCTCCGGCACCGCCTCGACGCCGAGCAGCGGGTCGGAGAGCACCTCGCGCAGCCCGGCCTCGAGCTGGCGCTCCGCGCTGCCGGAGAGCGCGGCGAGGTCCACGCCCAGCGCCTCGGTCAGCTTGATCAGCAGCGCGGCGGTGACGGCGCGCTGGTCGTGCTCGATCAGGTTCAGGTAGCTCGCCGAGATGCCGAGGCGGGCGGCGAGCGCCTGCTGCGTCAGGCCGCGCTCGAGGCGCAGGCGGCGGACGGTGCGGCCGATGAGGGGGCGCGCCAATCTTCACATCCTTTACAGATCGCGGGGAAGGCCAGTGAAAACCTCTACCGCCTTGCGGCATCGCGACCGAATCTGGGGCTGAACTTCGCACCCGCAATGTGAATTCTTCACGCACCGCACGCCATCACGGAGACCGCGGATGCGCCCCGCCCCGAACCCCGCCCACGCCCCGGACGGCACCCCCGCCGGCGGCTTCCCCAACCCCGAGCCCGGCCGCTTCGACGGCATCCGCCGCGACTACACCCCGGCCGACGTCGCGCGCCTCGCCGGCTCCTTCCGCATCCGCCACACCCTGGCGGAGATGGGCGCGCGGCGCCTGTGGCACCTGCTCCGCACCGAGCCCTTCGTCGCCACGCTCGGCGCGCTCACGGGCATGCAGGCCGTGCAGCAGGTGAAGGCCGGGCTGCAGGCGATCTACCTCTCCGGCTGGCAGGTGGCGGCGGACGCCAACACCGCCTGCGCGACCTACCCCGACCAGTCGCTCTACCCCGTGGACTCCGTGCCGGCGGTGGTGCGGCGGATCAACAACGCGCTGCGCCGCGCCGACCAGATCGCGCACCTCGAGGGCAGGGGCGACGACACCTACTGGATGGCCCCGATCGTCGCCGACGCCGAGGCGGGCTTCGGCGGCACGCTCAACGCCTACGAGCTGATGCGGGCGATGATCGAGGCCGGCGCCGCGGGCGTGCACTTCGAGGACCAGCTCGCCTCCGAGAAGAAGTGCGGCCATCTCGGCGGCAAGGTGCTGGTCCCCATCGCCCAGCACATCCGCACCCTCAACGCCGCCCGCCTCGCCGCCGACGTCGAGGGCGTGCCGACCGTGCTGCTCTGCCGCACGGATGCGGAGAGCGCGCAGCTTCTTACCAGCGACGTGGACGAGCGCGACCGCCCCTTCCTCAGCGGCGAGCGCACGCCGGAGGGCTTCTTCCGCATCAGGCCCGGCGTCGGCAAGCGGTACGCCATCGCCCGCAGCCTCGCCTACGCGCCCTATGCCGACCTGCTGTGGTGGGAGACCTCGGAGCCCGACCTCGACGACGCGCGCGACTTCGCCGAGGCGATCCACCGCGAGTTCCCCGGCAAGATGCTCGCCTACAACTGCTCGCCGAGCTTCAACTGGCAGCGCAAGATGGGCGTCGAGGCGGCGACGCGCTTCCAGCCCGAGCTCGCGGCGATGGGCTACAAGTTCCAGTTCGTCACGCTGGCCGGCTTCCACAGCCTGAACCTCTCGATGTTCAGGCTCGCCCGCGCCTACAGGGAGCGCGGCATGGGCGCCTATTCCGAGCTGCAGCAGGCCGAGTTCGCGGCCGAGGCCGAGGGCTTCACCGCCGTCCGCCACCAGCGCGAGGTCGGCGTCGGCTACTTCGACGCCATCGCCACCGCGGCCGGCGGCGGGCGGTCGAGCACGACGGCGCTCGCCCACTCGACCGAGGCGGCGCAGTTCCACGACGCCGCGGCGCCGGCGAAGTAGCGCCGCGCCGCGCGCATCACGGGCACCGAGGAGGACGGACCATGGCGGACGACCGCTACGACGAGGGCCTGGTGCACGGCCACGACTGGGCGCGGGAGAAGGCGAGGCCAAGCCTCGGGCCCGCCCCGGTGATCCTCAGGCCTGCCGCGCCGGCCGGGGAGCCCTACGACGAAGGCCTCGTCCATGGCCATGCCTGGGCCTGCAGCGAGCGCGGGCGGCCGGCGAGCCCTCCGCCGCCGGCGGCGTAGCGGGCGCGCCCGCCGCGCCGCCACCGTGACAATACGTCACACGGGGTTGCATCACATCAAGGAGGCGCACCTGCGACTCGGGCCATAACCCTGCGCGCCGGGCCCGCCCGCCCGGCGCGCAGAAGACCCGCCGATGGCCCCACGCTACTCGCGCCTCAGCATCGCTCTGCACTGGACCATGGCCGCCGCGATCGGCCTCGCCTGGGTGCTCGGGCAGGTGATGGACGAGGTCGGCCGCGGGCTCCTGCAGGTCACGCTGAGCGGTAGCCACGCCCTGATCGGCCTCGCGGTGCTGGCGCTGGTGCTGCCGCGTGCCCTGGCGCGCCGGTGGCCGCGGCCGGCTGGTCCGGCCGCGGCGGAGCCGGTCCCCACCGGGCCGGCCTGGGAGGAACGCCTGGCGCCGGCCGTGCATCTCGCGCTCTACGCCCTGATGCTGCTGCTGCCCCTCACCGGCCTGCTCGCCGCGATGGCGGGCCGCCGCCCGCTGCCGGTCCTGGGCCTGTTCGAGATCCCGACGCCGCTCGCCCCCCTCGGTCTTCGCCGCAGCCTCAAGGAGGTCCATGAGGTGCTTTCGAACGCGATGCTCGGCCTCGTGGCGCTGCACGTGCTGGCGACGCTCTGGCATGCGCTGGTGCGGCGCGACGACGTGGCGGCGCGCATGATCCCCGCGCTGGCGCGCCACGGGCGTTGAGCGGCGGCCGGGCCGCCACGCGCGGGAGCGGCCGCGCGCCCCGATGCGGCCGGGGAGGCCGCGGCGGGCAGGACTCAGCGCGCGCCGCCGCCTCGCGCGAACCGCCGCGGGTCCACCAGCGGCACGACGCGCGCCAGCTCCGGCCCCGGATCGCGCCCGGTGGCCAGCGCCGCCAGCAGCCGCCCCGCCGCCGGCGCGGTCTGGATGCCGTAGCCGCCCTGGCCGCACATCCAAAAGAAGCCCTCCGCCTCGCCGGCGCCGATGGCGAGGCTGCGATCCGGCGTGAAGGTGCGCAGGCCCGCCCAGCGGTGCTCCACCCGCGTCACCGGGATGTCGAGCGCCTGCCGCATGCGCTCGATCGCGATCGCGACGTCGAGCTCCTCGGGCTGCGCGTCGCAGGGCTCGGTGTCGGTCTCGTCGGCGGGGCTGACGAGCAGCTTCCGCCGCGCCTCGGGGCGGACGTACCAGGTGTGGTCGGCGTCGTTGAGCAGCGGCCAGTCGGCGCAGTCGTAGGGGCCGGGGTCCACGATCAGCGCCGTGCGGCGCTTCGGCTGCAGCCCGAGCGGAGCGAGACCGGCGAGGCGCGCCACCGCGTCGCCCCAGGCCCCGGCGGCGTTGACGAGGAGCGGCGCGGCGAAGACGGCGCCGGCCCCGGTCTCCACCCGCCACGCGCCGCCCGTGCGCGCGATCCGGGCCGCGCGCTGGCGCAGCGCGAGGGTGCCGCCGCGCGCGCGCGCCTGGCGCAGGAAGCCCTGGTGCAGCGCGGCGACGTCGATGTCGAAGGCGTCGCGCTCGATCGCCGCGGCGACGGCGTAGTCCGGGCGCAGCGCCGGCACGGCGGCGCGGATCTCGGCCGGGTCCACCCATTCCAGGCCCTCGCCGGCGGCGACCATCTCCGCGAGATGGGCGCGCTGCGACTCCGGGGCGAGAAAGACGACGGCCCTGCGCCGCGTCAGCGGCGCCGCGCTGAAGCCCGCCGGGGGGGATTCGAGGAAGCTGCGGCTCGCCGCGCTCAGCGCCCGCGCATCGGGCGGACCGTAGTTGAGGATCCAGAGCGCGGCGGAACGGCCGGTGGAATGGTAGCCCGCGCTGTCCTCGGCCTCGAGGAGGACGAGGCGCGGATGGGTCTCCGCGAGATGCGCCGCCGCCGTCGCGCCGGCGATCCCGGCGCCGACCACGATGGCGTCGCAGCGGTGGGTATCGCTCATGCGGCGCATCGTCCCTCCCGGCGCGAGGACCGGCAAGAGGTGGGGCGGGGCGGCGGAACGGAGGGGACCAGGTTGCCAAGGGGGTGCGCAGCCGCCTAACTTCCTCCGGCGCTAACCCGGGCCGACGGCCCCTCTGGGAGGACAGACAAGAATGACAGCGATCGGCGGAACGACGCGGCGCGGCGTCTTGCGGGCCGGCGCGGCGGGCATCGCCGCCTCCACCCTGGCGGCGCCCGCGGTGCTCGGGCAGGCCGCGGGCGGCAGGCTGGCGCTCGGCTTCTGGGACCACTGGGTGGGCGAGCCGGCCAACGCCGCGATGCGCGCCATCGTCAACGAATGGGCGCAGAAGAACCGGGTCGAGGTGACCCTCGATTTCATCACCTCGGTCGGCAACAAGAACCTGCTGACCATCGCCGCCGAGGCGCAGGCGCGGCAGGGGCACGACATCCTCTCCTTCCCCACCTGGCAGGTGCACGACCAGCAGCGGCTGCTCGAGCCGATGGACGACGTGATGGGCCGGCTGATCCAGAAGTACGGCCCGGTGAACCAGGCCTCCGAGTACCTGGCGAAGATCAACGGCACCTGGCGGGCGGTGCCGCAGACCGCGGGGACCCAGTACAAGGGCTCCGCCGCGCGCATCGACCTGATGAAGCAGCACGCCGGCATCGACGTGCAGGCGATGTACCCGGCCGAGAACCGGCTCGGCCCCGGGGCCGAGAACTGGAACTGGGATACCTTCCTGGTCGCGGCGCAGAAGTGCAAGGAGGCGGGGTTCCCCTTCGCCCTGCCGGCCGGCACCTTCACCGACGCTACCGACTGGATCGGCGCGATGTTCCGCAGCTTCGGCGCCGACCTGGTGGACGCGCGCGGCAACATCACCGTGCGCAACAACGACAAGGTGCGGCAGGCGCTGGACTACGCGAAGCGCCTGTTCCAGCACATCCCGAGCGAGATGTTCGCCGCGGACGACGCCACCAACAACCGGGCGCTGATCGCCGGGCGCACGGCGCTGATCTTCAACCCGCCCTCGGCCTGGGCGGTGGCGCGGCGCGACGCGCCGGAAGTGGCGCGCAACACCTGGCACTTCCCGAGCCCGGCGGGCCCGGTCAGCCACCCCGTTCCGCACCTGCCCTACTTCTACGGCCTGTGGAGCTTCAGCCGCAACAAGTCGGCGGCCAAGGCGCTGATCGAGCACCTCACGCAGCTCGAGCAGGTGCAGAAGCTGGTGGACGCCTCGGTCGGCTACGACATCCCGCCCTTCGCCAGCATGTTCGACGACATCGACACCTGGCGGAAGGTCGAGCCGCCGCTCGGCACTGTATATAACTATCCCATTCGTCCGCACCATAAGGCGGTGCCGAACATCGCCTTCGCTCCTGCGCCGGCGGAGATCGCCGTGCAGATGTACAACCAGGGCATCCAGGCGAAGATGATCGCCCGCATGGTGCAGAACAACGAGCCGATGGAGCGCGTGCTCGCCTGGGCCGAGCAGGAGATCGAGGGCTACAAGCGCGGCTGACGCGATGCCGCCCGGGGGCGCAGCCGCCCCCGGGCGCATCAGGCATCGCGCGGCCAGGGAGGCAAGCATGACCGGTGGAAACGTCATCGCGGCGCCCGGGGTCCCGGCCGCGGCCGCCCCGTCCCGCCCAGGCAGGCTGCGGCGGATCGCCCGGCGGCGGTCCACGCTCGCCTTCCTGATGACGCTGCCGCTGCTCGCGGTGATCGGCGGGCTAGTGGCCTATCCCTTCTTCTACGCGATCTACCTCTCGATGCTGAACAAGCGCATGACGCGCTTCGTCGGCCTCGACAATTTCGCCTTCCTGCTGACGCGCGAGACCTTCCAGTTCGTGGTCTGGCAGAGCGTGATCTTCGCCGTCAGCGCGGTGATCGCCAAGGCGCTGATCGGCTTCATCCTCGCCCACGTGCTGCACGCGCTGCCGGCCAAGGGGCAGCGCAAGTGGCGCGGCATGCTGCTGGTGCCCTGGGTGATCCCGCCGGCGATCTCGACGCTCGCCTGGTGGTGGCTGTTCGACCCGACCTACTCGGCGATCAACTGGATGCTGATGGGGATCGGCGCGCCGCCCATCGCCTGGCTCGGCGAGCCGGGATGGGCACGCTTCGCGGTGATCCTGGTCAACGTCTGGTACGGCGCGCCCTTCTTCATGATCATGTACCTGGCGGCGCTGAAGTCGGTGCCGGACCAGCTCTACGAGGCGGCGGCGATCGACGGCGCGACGGGCTGGCAGAAGCTGCGCTACGTCACGGTGCCGATGATGAAGAACATCATCGCCATCACGGTGCTGTTCAGCCTGATCGTCACCTTCGCCAACTTCGACATCGTGCGCATCCTCACCAACGGCGGGCCGCAGGACAGGACGCACATCTTCGGCACCTACGCCTTCCAGGTGGGCATCCAGTCGGGCGACATCCCGCTCGGCGCCGCGGTGTCGCTGTTCATGTTCCCGATCCTCGCGGTGTTCGCGGTGTTCGTGCTGCGCGGCGTCACCCGCCGCTCCAAGGAGATGGCCGGATGAGCGGGGCCTCCCTCACCACCGCGGGCGCCGCCGCGCCCGCCTACCGCAAGGTCGGCAGCATCCGGCGCGAGCGGCGCTGGGCACTGATCGGCGCCTACGTCGCGCTGGCGGTGTTCGTGCTGTTCTTCCTGACGCCGCCCTTCCACATGCTGGTGACGAGCCTCAAGAGCAGCGCCGAGATCGCCGATCTCTCCGGCAACCCCTGGGTCGTGCGGCGCCCGACCCTCGAGAACTACTGGGAGCTGCTGCAGCAGGGCAACTACCTCCTCCACTTCCGCAACTCGGTGATCGTGACGCTGGTCGTGGTGGCGGTCACCATGGTGATCAGCACGCTCGCCGCCTTCGCGCTCGCCCGCATGCGGTTCTGGGGCAGCGCCACGCTCGCCACCGGCGTCTTCCTCACCTACCTGGTGCCGGAGACGCTGCTGTTCATCCCGCTGTTCCAGATCATCGGCGGGCTCGGCCTCTACAACAACCTGCTGGCGATGATCCTGATCTACCCGACGCTGACGGTGCCGTTCTGCACCTGGATCATGATCGGGTACTTCAGCTCGATCCCGAAGGAGCTGGACGAGGCGGCGCTGATCGACGGCGCCAACCACTTCCAGATGCTGTGGAGGATCTTCATCCCGGTGGCGCTGCCCGGCATCCTGGCGGCGACGATCTTCGCCTTCACCGTCTCCTGGGCGCAGTTCCTCTATCCGATGGCCTTCCTGGTCAGCTCCGAGAACATGGTGCTGACCGTCGGCATCGTTTCCGACCTGATCCGCGGCGACACCTTCCAGTGGGGCAAGATCATGGCCGGCGCGCTCATGGCCGCGGCGCCGCCGCTGCTCGTGTACGCCTTCCTGATGGACTACTACATCGCCGGCCTGACCGCCGGCGCCACCAAGGGCTGAGGGGGGATCCCGTCCGAAGATGGCTCAGGTATCGCTGCGCAAGGTCGTCAAGGAGTACGAAGGCGGCGTCCAGGCGGTGAAGGGCATAAACCTCGAGATCGCCGACCACGAGTTCGTCGTCCTGGTCGGCCCCTCGGGCTGCGGCAAGTCCACGACGCTGCGCATGATCGCGGGGCTCGAGGACATCACCGCCGGCGAGATCGCGATCGGCGGCACGGTGGTCAACGACATCCCGCCGCGCGACCGGGACATCGCCATGGTGTTCCAGAACTACGCCCTCTACCCGCACATGACGGTGTACGAGAACATGGCCTTCGGGCTGACTCTGCGGCGCTTCCCGAAGGACGAGATCCGCCGGCGGGTGGAGAACGCCGCGCGCATCCTCGACATCGGCGAGCTGCTCGACCGCAAGCCCAAGGCGCTCTCCGGCGGGCAGCGCCAGCGCGTCGCCATGGGCCGCGCCATCGTGCGCGACCCCAAGGTGTTCCTGTTCGACGAGCCGCTCTCCAACCTCGACGCCAAGCTGCGCGTGCAGATGCGCGTCGAGATCAAGAAGGTGCACCAGACGGTGCGCACCACCACCGTCTACGTCACCCACGACCAGGTGGAGGCGATGACGCTCGCCGACCGCGTGGTGGTGATGAACCAGGGCAACATCGAGCAGGTCGGCACGCCGCAGGAGCTCTACCACCGCCCGGCGACGCGCTTCGTCGCCGGCTTCATCGGCTCGCCGGCGATGAACATGATCCCGGCGCGGCTCGAGAACAGCGCCGGGGCGCTGCGCCTGCACCTGCCCGGCGAGATCGTCCTGCCCGTCCCCGCCGAGCGCACCCAGCGCTACGCCCCGCTCGCCGGGCGCGAGGTGCTGTTCGGCCTGCGTCCGGAGCACCTGACGGAGCCCAAGAACCTCGACCGCCCGAACATCGCCCTCGTCGAGGCGGCGCCGGAGGTGATCGAGCCGATGGGGATGGAGACGATGATGATCTTCTCCCTCGACGGCACCGAGGTCACGGCGCGGCTCGACCCCGCGGTGCCGGTCGAGCTCGGGCGGAAGATGCCGCTCGCCGCCGACCTCAACCAGATGCACCTGATCGATCCGCAGTCCGGGCGCGTCCTGTGAGCGGGAACCGGCTGGCGGGCAAGGCCGCCTGGGTCACCGGCGCCGGCTCCGGGATCGGCCGCGCCATCGCCCTCGCCTTCGCGCGCGAGGGCGCGCGCGTCGCGCTCACCGGCCGCCGCGAGCAGCCGCTGCGCGAGACGGCGGAGATGATGCCCGCGGGCAGCGCGCTGGTCCTGCCCGCCGACCTGACGGACGCGGCGCAGATCGCGCGCGCGCTCGCAACCTTCGCGGACTCCCTCGGGACCACCCCCGACATCCTGGTCAACAACGCCGGCGTGAACCTGAAGCGGCGCTACCTGCACCAGCTCACGCCGGAGGCGATCCGGATGATGATCGAGGGCAACCTGACCGCGCCCTTCATGACCTCGGTCGCGGTGCTGCCGGGGATGAAGGCGAAGGGCGGGGGCCTGATCATCCACATCGCCTCGATGGCGGGCAAGCGCGTCTCCTTCCTCTCCGGCCCCGCCTACACCGCCGCCAAGCACGGCCTGGTCGCGCTCTCCGAGGCGATCAACCAGGAGAACGGCATCCACAACGTCCGCTCCACCTGCATCTGCCCGGGCGAGGTCGCGACCCCGATCCTCGAGCAGCGCCCCGAGCCGGTGCCGCCCGAGGAGCTCGCGCGCCTGCTGCAGCCCGAGGACATCGCCGCCATGGCGGTGTTCGTCGCCACCCTGCCGCCGCATGTCTGCATCTCCGAGATGCTGACGACGCCGACCTACATGCGCCACCTCGCGGCCGGGGCGCGCAGGATCGCGGCGCTGCCCTGAACGCGGCGCGGCGGCGGGGTGACGCGGCCGCGGCGGCCTGCTAACCCGCGCGGCGTGACGGAATCGGGATCGCTCGTTCATGGACACTGACGCCGCCCCGGCGCGGATCGCCGCCGCCACCCTCGAAGCCCTGGTGCGCGACATCTTCCTCGCCGCCGGCTGCGATGCCGCCGAGGCCGGGCGCATCGCCGCCCACCTCCTCGGCGCCAACCTCGCCGGCCACGACAGCCACGGCGTCGCCCGCGTGCCGCGCTACGTCGAGTGGCTGGAATCCGGCTACGTCGTGAAGGGCCGGACGGTCGAGACCGTCACCGACGGCGGCACCTTCCTCCTCCTCGACGGCAGGTTCGGCTTCGGCCAGACCGTCGCCCCCCAGGCGGTCGCGCTCGGCATCGAGCGGGCGCAGCGGCACGGCACCTGCCTCGTCGGCCTGCGCAACGCCGGCCACATCGGCCGGGTCGGCGACTACGCGGAGCGCGCCGTCGCCGCCGGCCTGATCTCGATCCACTTCGTCAACGTCGCCGGCTCCTGCCTGGTCGCCCCCTTCGGCGGGGTGGAGCGGCGCTTCTCGACCGCGCCCATCGCCATCGGCGTCCCGCTCGCGGGCCGTCCCGTCGTGCTCGACTTCGCCACCTCCCTGGTCGCCGAGGGCAAGGTCCTGGTCGCCGCCAACGGCGGCAAGCCGCTGCCCGCCGACGCGCTGATCGAGCCGGACGGGCGCCTCTCCGGCGACCCGCACACGCTCTACGGCCCCTACGAGCGCACCGGCCCGCGCAACCCCGCCAACGGCCGGGGCGCGATCCGCGCCTTCGGCGAGCACAAGGGCTCGGGCCTCGCCCTGATGTGCGAGCTGCTCGCCGGCGCGCTGACCGGCGGCGGCCCCTGCGGCCCGGTGAAGGAGCGCGGGCGGATCGCCAACGGCATGCTCTCGATCTACCTCTCGCCCGCGCATTTCGGCACCGAGGAGGAATTCCAGCGCGCCGGCCGCGCCTATGTGGACTGGGTCAAGGCGAGCCGCCCCGCCACGCCGGGCGGCGAGGTGCTCCTCCCCGGCGAACCGGAGGCGCGCACCCGGGCCGAACGCCTCGCCAACGGCGTGCCGCTGCAGCGCGACACCTGGGACTCGATCCTCGCCACCGCGCGCCGCCTCGGAGTGACGCCCCCTGCCGTCTGATTCCCCCGCCACTTCCCCCGCCACGCCCGCGCTGTCGCCGGCCGAGCGCTACCGACGCCTCGCCGCGCTGCGAATGGAGATGCAGACCGCGGCGCTCGCCCATGTGCCGCGGCCGAGCCTCCTCGCCTACGCCCGCTATCTCGGCCTGTGGGACGGGCGGCAGCCGGCGGTGCCGCACGAGGCGGCGGCGGTGCTGCTCTACGACCTCGGCCTCTACGCCGCGGCCGGGCGGCTGCCGCGCGGCATCGACCGCTACGCCGCGCATCTCCGCCCGGCGCCGGAGCCGGGCTCCGACCGCGCCCGCCTGCTCGCCGCGCTGCGCGCCTCGCGCCTGTCGCTGTTCAAGGTGCGCGACCTGCACCCCGAGGGCGGCGTGGTGCTCGAGGAGATGGACGCGCCCGCGCCGGTCCGGCTGATGGACGAGACCCTCGCCCTGGTCGCCCGGCCGGGCCTCCCCTTCGCCGCGCGTGTCGCCGAGGCCGACCCGCAGTTCGCCGTCACCTGCGGGGTGCTGATCCCGGCCAGCGCGGCGCTGTTCGACGCGATGAAGGCGCTGCCGCCGCCGCCCGACCTCGGGCCGGAGGCGGAGTTCGCCGCCAGGCTCCACCGCGCCGCGCTGGAGCTCGGCGTGGTGCACGGCGGCGCCTGAGGCGGCCCCGTGCGCGTCCCGCGGCCACCGGCCGCGTCCGGAAAGCGGCCCGCGGGTCAGCCCTGGAGGAAGCCGAGCGCGGGCAGCGGCCGCCAGCGCCGCGGCAGGTCCGCGCGCCGGATCGGCGCCACGCTGTAGCAGGGCACGGGGCGCCGGCAGCTCCGCAGGAAGGCGGCATAGGCCCGCACCTGCTGTTCGCGCCAGTCGCGGTCGGCGAGGGCGGCGGCGCGGCTCGGATAGATCTCGGCGACCCGGCTCGCCTTACCCACCCGGGCCACCACCGCCCAGATCGTGTCGTCGGGCCCGGGCCGGAAGAATCGGACGACCTCGCCGCTCATGGGCCTCTTCTGTCGCAAACGCGAGCGCTGCGTTCAAGGGCCGGCCGCCCCGCGGCCCCGACGCGGGACGCAACGGGAACGCGCCCTTCCGCGCTCAGCGCCCCGCCGCGTCGAGGCGCGCCAGCTCGTGCCCGATGTGCTGGGGCGAGGGCGAGAGGACGCCGACGAACGCCGCCTCGCGCCGGCGCCGCGCCACCGCCGGGCTCCGGAGATGGCCGGACGCGCGGGCGAGCGGCGTCCCGGCGCGGGCCGCATCCAGCGCGCGCAGCGCCGCGTCGCGCCGCAGCGCCAGCACCTCCCGCCAGGCGGCGGAACCGTCCGTCTCGCCGCACCGCGCTGCGGCCCGCAGCCGTGCCGCACGCGCCTCGATCTCCACCGCGCCGGGCGCGCCATGGGCCGCAACCGGGCGCCGCCCCGCCCCGGCGCGCCGCGAGCCGGCCGGCGCCGGCGCGATCGAGGCCGAAGGTCCCGTTGCCGAGCCCGTCGCGGCAGGGGAACGGCAGCGGCCGCCGGACCATCAGCGCCGGCTCGCCGGGCGCGGCGCAGCGTGCCGCCCTCCGGCCGCAGCAGGCCGGCGGGCACCAGCCGCCGGCCGCGGCGCACTACGAGGTGGCGGACGGCAAGGAAGTCCGGCGCGGCGCGGCCGGGGAGGGGGGGCGGTGCGGCGGACGGCGGGGAGGGCCGGGCGGGGCATGGCGGCCTGTCCTGCGCTGCCATGGAGCGTTTCTGTCCCGATCGCCGCCCCGCGACTCCCCGTGCCCCGGCCTCCCTCCCGTCGCCAAACACCCGCTCCGCCCTTCCCTCGCCCCGCCTCCCCGCCTCCGGCAGAGTGACGCACGAACCGAATCGCCAGGGGCCCGCCGCCGCCATGACCACTGCCGCCACCCGCCGCCGCGCCCGCCTGCGGGCGCTTCTCGCCGGCACGGAGTGCCTCCATCCCGCCTCGGTGTACGACCCGCTCTCGGCCCGCATCGCGGAGGACATCGGCTTCGAGCTCGGCATGTTCGCCGGCTCCACCGCCTCGCTCGCGGTGCTCGGCGCGCCCGACCTGATCCTGGTGACGCTGACGGAGTTCGCCGAGCAGTGCCGGCGCATCGGCCGCGCCGCGCCCGACCTGCCGGTGCTGGTGGACGCGGACCACGGCTACGGCAACGCGCTCAACGCGATGCGCACCGTCCAGGAGGTGGAGGCCGCCGGCATCGCCGCCGCCACCATCGAGGACACGCTGCTGCCCCGGCCCTACGGCGCCGCGAAGCCGCAGCTCGTCCCGCGCGAGGAGGGGCTCGGCAAGATCCGCGCCGCCCTCGCCGCGCGCGACGACCCGGCCTTCCTCGTCGTCGCGCGCACCGGCGCGGCGCAGATCGCGGGGCTCGAGGAGGCGATCGCCCGCGCCCGGGCCTACGAGGCGGCCGGCGCCGACGCGCTGTTCTTCACCGGCGTGAGGACCCGCGCGCAGCTCGCCGCGATCGCCGAGGCGACGCGGCTGCCGCTCATCCTCGGCAGCGTCGAGGGCGAGCTCGCCGACCGCGCCCTGCTCGCCGCGCACCGGGTGCGGATCGCGCTGCAGGGGCACCAGCCGATCGCCGCCGCGGCGCAGGCGGTGCACGCGACGCTGCGGGCGCTGCGCGACGGCGTGAAGCCGTCGGACCTCCCCGGCCTGCCGCCGCCCGGCTTCCTGGCGCGCCTGATGCGGGAGGAGCGGTACGCCGCCTGGACGCGCGATTTCCTGGGCGGAGGCTGAGCGGCCGGCGGCGCCAGCCGGCGCGTGTTCGGGCGGGGGCCGCCGCGGCGCAGGCCAGCCCCGCGCGACGGGGCCCTTGCCTTGAGGGGCCCGCGTCCCGTTCTCTCCGCCACGATGCGCCGTCGCCTCGCCGTCGCCCTGGCCCTGCTCCTCGCCCTCGCCGCCGCGCCGCCCCCCGCCGCGGGGCGCGAAAGCGCGCCCGTCGCCTCCCCCCGCGCCACCGCCACCCTGGTCGCGGAGACCGAGGCGATCGCCCCGGGCGAGCCCTTCCGCCTCGGCCTGCGCCTGCGCCTCGCCCCCGGCTGGCACACCTACTGGAAGAACGCCGGCGACGCCGGCGCACCGCCCGAGATCGCGCTGGCCCTGCCCACCGGTGCCGCCGCCGGCCCGATCGAGTGGCCCGCCCCGCAGCGCATCCCCTACGGTCCGCTGGTGAATTTCGGCTACCAGGGCGAGGTCCTGCTGCCGCTGCGCGTGACCCCGCCGGCGGGGCTCGCCCCCGGCGCCTCCCTCCCGGTCGAGGCCGAGGCCACCTGGCTGGTCTGCGAGCACGTCTGCATCCCGGAAAGCGGCCGCTTCCGCCTCGATCTCCCGGTCGCGGCCGCGGCCCGTCCCGATCCCGCCCTTGCTGCGCTCTTCGCCGCCGCCGAGGCGGCCCGGCCCCGCCCGGCGCCCTGGGCCGCCCGGGTCGAGACCGGCTCCGGCCGGGCGGCGCGGCTCCTCCTCGACGGCCACGGCCTGTCGCCGGCCACGGTGCGCGAGGCGTTCTTCTTCCCCGAGGCGCCCGGCGCGCTCGACCACGCCGCGCCGCAGCGCCTCGCCGTGCGCGAGGGCGGGCTCGCCCTCGCCCTCACCCGCGCCGAGAGCGCCGACGCCCCGCCCGGGACCCTCTCCGGCGTGCTGGCGATCACCGATGGCGGCGGCCGGCGCGCCGCCTTCGCCCTGGCGGCGCCCGTGGCCGCCGCGCCCGCCGCCCCGCCGCCGGCGCTGGCGCTGTGGCAGGCGCTCGGCCTGGCGCTGCTCGGCGGCCTGCTGCTCAACCTGATGCCGTGCGTCTTCCCGGTGCTGGCGATGAAGACGCTGGGGCTGGCCCGCCTCGCCGGCGCGGCGCGAGGCGCGGTGCGGCGCGAGGCGCTGGGCTATGCCCTCGGTGTCGTTGCCGCCTTCGCGGCGCTCGGGGGCGTGCTGCTCGCGCTGCGCGCGGCGGGGGCGGCGGCGGGGTGGGGCTTCCAGTTCACCGCGCCGGCCTTCGTCGCCGCCATGGCCTGGCTGATGCTCGCCGTCGGTCTCAACCTCGCGGGCGTCTTCGCGCTCGGCCACGGCGGCACGGCGGTGGCGGCCGCGGCCGGCACGGCGGGCGAGGTCGCGGCGCGCCACCGCGGCACGCTCCTCGGCAGCGCCGCGACCGGCGTGCTGGCGGTGCTGCTCGCCACCCCCTGCACCGCGCCCTTCATGGCCGCCGCCGTCGGCGCGGCGCTGGCGATGGCGCCGACGGCGACGCTCGCGGTGTTCCTCGCCCTCGGCCTCGGCCTCGCCGCGCCCTCGGTGGTGCTGGCGGCGGCGCCGGCCCTGGCCCGCGCCCTGCCGCGGCCCGGGCCGTGGATGGAGCGGCTGCGCCAGGGGCTCGCCTTCCCGATGTTCGGCGCCGCTGCCTGGCTGGTCTGGGTTCTGGCGCAGCAGGCGGGGCCGGACGGGGTGCTGGCTGCGCTCGCCGGCGGCGTGCTGGTGGGCTTCGCCGCCTGGGCGCTCGGCGCGGCGCAGCGTGCGGGCGGGACGCGCGGCCGGCGCCTCGGCGCCGGGCTCGCCCTGGCTGCCGCGCTCGGGGCCGCCGCCCTGCTGCCCGGGCTGGGCACGGCCCCGGCCGCCTCCGCCGCCGCGCAGCCGGCCGAGGGAGACGGCGCCGAGCCCTGGTCGGAGACGCGCCTCGCCGCGCTGCGCGCCGAGGGGCGGCCGGTCTTCGTCAACGTCACCGCCGCCTGGTGCATCAGTTGCCAGGTCAATGAGCGCGTGGCGCTGCGCGCCGCCGCGGTGCGCGCGGCCTTCGCCGCCGGCCGCGTCGCCTGCCTCAAGGCCGACTGGACGCGCGGCGATCCGGCGGTCGGCGCCCTGTTGCGTGCGCACGGGCGCGAGGGCGTGCCGCTCTACCTGCTCTATCCGGCCGGCGGCGGCGCGCCCGAGGCGCTGCCGCAGCTCCTCACCGAAGGGATCGTGCTCCGCGCGCTCGCCGCGGCCGGCATCGCCGGGCCGGAGGCACCGGTCGCGGAGGCGGCGGCGCGCCGGAGATAGGCGGCGAGCGGCCCGCCGCGGCGCGGCCACGGGCGGGAGCGCGTCCCGGGCACGCCGCCGGCCCAGCGGGATCGGCCCCGGTTGTGGTCATCGCGCGCGGGAAGCCGCCCTCTTCGCGCGGCGCGACCGCAGAAGGCGGTGATGGCGCCCGGCGCGGAAGCCGGCCGGGCCGAGCCAGGGGGATTTGGGGAGGGCCTGAGCGGCGTCGGATGCTTCCCTGCCCCGATCGAGCGGATCGCGCCCGGCCGGGACACAGGCCGGGCGGCGGCTCCGCGCGACCGAGGCGATACCCCGGTGCCGTGGTCGCGCGCGATCGGGCGACAACGCTCCGCGGGCTCGCGGCGGGCCAGGAACAAGATGGCCGCACGGGCTGCCGGCAACCGCCAGCCGGACCCCGGCGCCGAAAGCGGCTCGTCGCGCGCCGGCGCGCGCCGCGTGACCGGCGGCGACTGGGCCCGCCGGCCCCGCGATAGCGCCGAGCGCCGCAACGGGACGCGGCCGCGACGCTGCGGCGGAGCTCCCTCGCGCGGCTATCTCGGCTCTCGCGTCCGCACCCGCCTTTCGCGGGGTCCGCCCGCGAGCCGGCTGCCCCGGGCGAGGGCGGCGAACCGCGCGACGCGCCGCGCGAGGCGAGCACGCGGCGCTGCGCCTTCCGCCGCCGCGGGCAGCGGCGCCGTCAGGAGCCAGCTGGTGGAAGCGAGCACGGCATCGAGATGCCGGCGCGTCGCCGCGAGCTGCGCTCCCAGCGCGTCGCGCTCGTTCTGCAGAGCCCGCGGCATCGCCGTGCGCGGCTCCGGCAGAGCCTGCGCGGCGGGCTGGGCATCGCCGTTGCCGGCCGCGTCCGGCACCCCGCCCTCGCCGAGCCGAGCCTCGGCCTCGGCAAGCGTCTGGACCTGGCGCACCGCCGCGCCGCGCGCCGCGAACAGCGCGCGCAGCCGGTCCGCGCGCTCCGGCAGGAACCGCAGATCGAACAGCGCGGTCAACGCCGGCGGCAGGTCGTCGCCCAGGCCAAGCACGCCGAGGCCGCAGCCGTGGTGGAACTCGAAGTGCGGATGCTGCTCCGCCAGCCCGCGCCAGAGCCGCCGGACGCCGAAGTCGCGCGCGCATCGGCGGCGTGGAACAGAGCCACGCCGCGGCGGGGCGAGACGGCGTCGCGCCGGGCGCGGAAGTCGTGAGCGACCGCCTCGTAGGTGTGCAGCCCGTCTATGTGCAGCAGCTCGATCTCGCCGACGGCGGACTGCGCGCGCGGCGTCGAGCTAGGCGCGGACCAGGGTGGAGAAGCCGAACCAGCGCGTCGCGTTGAGCGCGGAGACGGCAGCGAACACCTCCTCGCCGTAATGTCCCGCATGGGCGTCCCCCCGCCGGGTGTCCACCGCATAGGCGCGGGTGTCGAGGCGAAGGCGCTCCGCGGCGTGGCAGAAGGCAGCGTAGGACACGCCCAATGGGTGCCGAGCTCGACGATGCAGGCGGGACGCAGCGCCTTGATCAGCCAGAGCCAGAAGGCGAAGGACACGTCCTCGACCCAGGCACCCAGGCGCTGGGCGCGAGATAGACGGGCGGCCGGTCGCTCCGTCGTCGATGGCGAGGGCCCCGACGAGGGAGGCAAGGCCCGCCGCCCCGGCAGCGTGAGCATGAGCGCCTGCGGCATCCCTCCGCTGCGATGGGCACGACCAGTGGCGGAATTCGCGCATGGAGAATAAGGGCGCGGCGCCCCCTTCTGCGCGCGCCCGATGGCGGTAAAGCGGACGTCCAGCGCGCAACGGCGACGGCGCGGCGCGATGCCGACACGAACACCCCCGCGCGCCGGCCGCCACCCGGGCCGCGATGCACGGGCATCGCGCTCCTCTCGCGCGGGTTCAAGGGCGCGTCGCCGCCCTCGCTCTGCGACGGCGCGCGCACCCTCGCCGGCGGCGCGAGGGGAGAGTATTGCTCGCCCCGAAGGATCCGCACCGCAGGAGAGGACCGCCATGATCGCCCGCCGCCGCGTGATCGCCACCGCCGGTGCCGCCGCAGCCGCGCTTCCCTGTGCCGCGCCCCGCGACGCCGCGGCGCAGGGAAGCGACGACGCCGCCTGGCCCAGCCGCCCGATCCGCATCGTCGTCGGTTTCGTCGCCGGCGGCGGCACCGACCTCACCACGCGCACCCTCGCGCCGCACCTGCAGGCGAGCCTCGGCCAGCCGATCGTCGTCGAGAACCGGCCCGGCGGCGGCGGCAGCCTCGCCACCGAGGCGGTCGTGCGCGCCGCGCCCGACGGCTACACACTGCTCATGGGCACCATCTCGTCGCTGGTGATCAATCCGGCGATGCAGCGGCTGCCCTTCAACGTGCAGACGGACCTCACTCCCATCAGCCTGGCGGTGGACGTGCTCAACATCCTGGTGGTGCCGTCCGACCGGCCCTGGCGCAGCGTCCCCGAGCTGATCGCCGCGGCGAAGGCGCGGCCGGGCACGCTGGCCTACGGCTCCTCCGGCGTCGGCAGCGCCGGGCATCTCGGCGGCGCCCTGCTCGACCGGCTCGCCGGCATCAGCACCATCCACGTGCCCTATCGCGGCGGCGGCCAGCTCATCACCGACATCCTCTCCGGCAAGGTGGACTTCGCCATCGCCACCGCGGCGACGACGCTGCCGCACATCGAGGCCGGCAAGCTGCGGGCGCTCGCCGTGCCGACCGCGCGGCGCTCGGCGCTGGTGCCCGACCTGCCGACCATCGCCGAGGCGGCGGGACTGCCCGACTACGAGCTGGCGAACTGGTACGCGCTGCTCGGCCCGCGCGGCCTGCCGCGGCCGATCGTGGAGCGGCTCAACGCGGCGATGGGCGAGGCGCTGCGCGATCCGGCGATCGTGGCGAGCCTCGCCCGCCACGGGCTCGAACCGGCCCCCAGCACGCCGGAGGATCTCGCCCGCCACATCCGCGAGCAGACGGTGAAGTGGGCCCCCGTGGTGCGCGAGGCCGGCGCCACGCCGAACTGAGGGCGGCCCGGCGCCCGCGCCGCGTCCTCCGGCCGCGGCCGCCTCTTGCCTCGGGGCGCCGCGCGGGCTTATCTGGCGCCATGGTCAGGACGATGCCGCGCAGGCGCGGCGACCGCAGCGCGCGATTTTGGCGCCGCCGGTACCCACCGGCGGCCTAGGACGCGCGCGCCCCACGCCGATCCCGAAGCCGCCAAGCCCGCTGGCGGTCTTCGGTTCCCGTTCCCCCTGACCCGACCAAGCATCGCCCGCGAGGTGCGGCGGCCCCCGACAGGAGGCCCGACATGCACCATCCCCGATCGGATTACGATTTCGACGTGATCAGCGGCCCGGCGACGCCACCGCCCCGGCCGGCGCCGGCCCCGGCGGCGTCCGGCGCCGGACGCACCGTCGCGACCGGCCTCGCGCGGGCCGCCCGCGCCGCCGGAAGCCCCGTCCGGCCGACGGAGGGAGCGGCCGGACCGCGCGAGGCCGGCGACACCGCGCAGCGCCCCGGGTAGCCACGGCGGGTCGCGCGCTGCAGCCGTTTCCGACCGGCCAGGCTCCCGGCAGAGGCTCCGGCCCTTGCCCCTCGAGCGGATTCGCGCTCCCGGCTGTTTCCCGCCGTCCGCGACCGCTCTACGGGGAAGGGCCGGAGGGGGCGCCCCGCCGGCGCGCCTCGGCCACTGCGGCGGCCACCGCGGCCACCAGGTCCTCTGCCGCGTACGGCTTGATCAGCCAGCCGAGCGGCCGCGCCGCCTGCTCGCCCCGGCTGCGCGTCGGCAGGTCCGCGTAGGCGGTGGCGAACAGGCTCGGGATGCCGAACCGGGCGAGGATCTCCGCGGCGGCGTCGATCCCGTCCCGCGCTCCGCCAGGGGCGAGCCGGATGTCCATCAGAACCATGTCCGGCCGCTCCGCCGCGGCGATCGCCACGGCGTCCTCCGCCGTCGCGGCGACGCCGACGACGGCGAATCCGGCCTCCGTCAGCGTGTCCTCGCTGGCGAGGGCGACGAAATACTCGTCCTCGACGATCAGCACGCGCCCCCGTCCCGCCGCGCCGGGGCCTGCCGCCCGGTCCGGGTCCTGCCTCGGCGGCGGCCGGCCGCCACCCTCGGGCAGACGCGCCGCGGCGCCGGCGGGAACCGTCCCGGACGCGCCGCCGGCCGCCGCTCCCATCCGCATGGTCATGCCGGCCTTCCCTCCTTCTCCGGGCGTTCTCCCTGCCGCCCGCTACCGCATCCGCCGCGCCCCGAGGCGGACGACGCAGCGCGCTCCGCCGCCGGTGCTGCCGGAGCGGAACTCCACGACGAAACTGCCGCCGAGCTGGCGCACCAGGCCGTGGACCAGCCCCAGGCCCGAGGCGCGCCGCCCGGCCGCCACGGCCGGCGCGAAGCCGGGGCCGTCATCCTCGACCACGAGCGCCAGCCCCCCGCCATCGCCGTCCGGCAGCACGAGACGCACGCGGACGCCACCGGGCGTCACCCCGCCCCCGCCATGCTTCAACGCATTGGTCAGCAGCTCGTTGAGGATCAGGGCGAGCGGAACGGCAACGTCGTTCGGCACCTCGAGCGGCGCCGCCTCGACCTCGACCCGGCGCCGGTCGGCGCCGAGGGCGCGGAGGACCAGCGGGCAGAGCGCCGTGACGACCTCGTCGGCGCGCACGGCGACCAGGCTGCCGGCGCCGTAGAGCATCTGGTGCACCGTCCCGATCGCGGCGAGCCGGTTCTCGACCTCGGCCAGGATCGCCTTCGTCTCCGCCGCCTGGGCGTCGCGCCGCGCCGCGCCGAGCATGCCGGACAGCATGTGCAGGCTGTTCTTGACCCGGTGGTGCAGCTCGCGCACCAGCGTCTCGCGCTCCCGCAGCGCCTCCTCGAGCGCGGCCTGGATGCGCCGGCGCGCGCGGATCTCGGCGTGCAGCGCGCGCAGCTGGCTCGCCAGCGCCGCGAAGCGCTCGTCGCCGCTCGGGACCAAGCGGAGCAGGAGGCGCGGTCGGGTCCCGCCCTCGGGCGAGGGCGGCACGACCAGCGCGCCGGAGCAGCGGAAGCGCGTCACCGCGCCGTCGGCGCGACGCAGCGCCAGCCCGCCCGGCAGGGGCGCGCGCGTCCCGGCGCAGCGGTCGAGGTAGGCGCGGAGGCGCTCGAGGACGGCCGGGTCGTCCTCCGGACAGAGGGCGGCCAGCGCGCCGCCCCCCTGGCCGCTCCCCGCCAGGTCCGGCCCGAAGCACGCGGCCGCCGCCGCGTTGGCCAGGACGATCCGCCCGTCCGGCTCGACCACCAGCGCCGGCTCGGGCAGCGCGCGCAGGACGGCGGCGATGCCCGCCTCAATCGCTCCGGTCATCGCGCCGGAAATATTCGCGCGCATCGTCCGGGACGTCGGCCGACGCGCGCAGGTGGATCACGACGCGGCAGCCGTCGTGGCCGCGGGCGATGGTGCGCTCGAGGCCGACGGCGGCGTAGCCGAGGTTCTGCGCCACGATGTGGCCGAACACGTTGGAGGTCATCATGCAGAGCGAGGGCCGCCCGCGCGCGAACTCGCCGAAGGGGCAGGCGCGGTTGCCGAGCACGATGCGGTCCTCGGTCTCCTCGACGACGAAGAAGTCGCCCCGGATGCGCCGCTTCAGGTCAACCAGGACCGCGGAGACCTGCTCGCGCGAAAGCCGCTCGACGGAGAGCGCCCGGCGATAGGCGGCGTTGATGTGCTCGCCGACCGCGGCGCCGACGACGCTGATGTAGCCGGACGCCTCCTCGATGCCGACCACCTCCTGCAGGGTGCCGGCCAGCTCGCCCAGCAGCCGGCGCAGGAAGACATCCCGTTCGAGCGGCACGTCGGCGGAGGCGGGCTCCGGACGCGGGGGCGGGTTCACGCGGCGGCCTTTCCGGGAGGCGGGATGCCCGCGGAGTCGGATACATCGCGCGCCGCGGCCACCGCAAGCCTTCCGCCGCCGGGCCGGGCATCACCTCTGCGATCGCGGCGCCTCGGGAAGCCGAACGGTTCAGGCGCCGTCGCTCTCCCTCGCCGCCGCTGTCCTGCCCCGCGCTTCCGCCAGGGCGGCGCGCAACCGGAGCGCGAGGTCGCCGCGCGCGTACGGCTTCGACAGCAGCCGGACGCCCGGATCGAGCCGCCCCTGATGGACGATGCTGTTCTCGGTGTAGCCGGAGGTGAACAGCACCGCGATCCCGGGCCGCATCTCCCGCGCGCGCCGGGCCAGCTCCGGCGCGCGCACCGGCCCGGGCATCACGACGTCGCTGAACAGGACGGCGATCGGCGCGCCGCCCTCGAGCAGCGCCAGCGCGGCGGCGCCGTCCGGCGCCGCCAGCACCCGGTAGCCGAGGTCGCGCAGCATCTCGGAGACCGTGGCGCGCACCGCGGGGTCGTCCTCCACCACGAGGACGGTTTCCGCCGTCCCGCCGGCGCGCCTCGCCGCCTCTGCCGCCGCGGCCGCGTCCGGCCCGGCCGCCGCCTCCGGCTCGACCCTCGCTTCCGGGCGGGCGCGCGGCAGATAGAGCTTCGCCGTGGTGCCGTGGCCGACCTCCGTGTAGAGCTTGACGTGGCCGCCGGACTGCTTGGCGAAGCCGTACACCATCGCAAGGCCGAGCCCCGTGCCCTTGCCCTCCTCCTTGGTGGTGAAGAACGGCTCGAAGGCGCGCGCGGCGACTTCGGGCGCCATGCCGGTGCCGGTGTCGGTGACGGCGAAGACGACGTACTGGCCGGGCGCGACCTCCGCATGCGCCGCGGCGTAGCGGTCGTCGAGGTAGGCGTTGCAGGCCTCGAGCGTCAGCGTGCCGCCCTCGGGCATCGCGTCGCGCGCGTTGACGGCGAGGTTGATCAGGGCGTTCTGCATCTGGCCCGGATCGGCGAAGGCGGGCCACAGCCCGCCCTCGACGACGGTCTCGACCCGGATCGTCTCGCCCAGGGTGCGGCGCAGCAGTTCCGCCGTCTCGCGCAGCAGCCGCCCGGGGTCGAAGGCGCGCGGCTCGAGCGGCTGGCGCCGGGCATAGGCGAGGAGCTGGCGCGTGAGGGAGGCGCCGCGGCGGGCGGCATCCAGCGCCGCCGCGTGGCGGCGCCGGGCGCGCTCGCCCGCGGCCTCGGCCGCGTCGCGCAGCAGCTCGAGATTGGCCGAGATGACGTGCAGCAGGTTGTTGAAGTCGTGCGCGACGCCGCCCGTGAGCTGGCCCACTGCCTCCATCCGCTGCGCCTGGCGGAGCTGCTCCTCGCGCGCCCGCTCCTCCGTCACGTCGCGGCCGACGCAGTAGAAGACCCGATCCTCGGCGCCCGGGGGCTCGGCCACGGCGGTCCAGACGAAGCGGCGCCACGTCCCGTCGTGCGCGCGCCGCACCCGGTTCTCGAACCACTCGACGCGCTCGCCGGCGAGGAGGCGGGCGACCTGGGCGCGCGACGCCGCGCGGTCCTCCGGATGGACGAGCTCCATGCAGGGGGTGGCGCGCAGTTCCTCCCCGGTCATGCCGAGCGCCGCCGACCAGGCGGGATTCGTCTCGCGGATCCGGCCGTCGAAGCCGAGCACGCCGAACAGGTCGAGCGAGAGCTGGAACAGGCGGTCGCGCTCGGCGGTCCGGGCCGCCGCGCGCCGCTCGAGCGAGACGTTCAGGTCGCGCAGCGCGGCGTCGGCGCGGCGCTCGCGGTCAACGTCGAGGATGGCGGCGACGGCGCCGGTGAGCGCGCCCGTCGCCCGGTCGCGGATCGCCGCGGCGACGAGGCGGAGCCACGCGTCGGTGCCGTCGCCGCGGCGGTAGAGGCATTCGAGCGCGGCGTCGGCCTCGCCCCCGCGCAGGACTCGCGCGAGGGGGAACTCCCCGGGTGCGACGGGCCGCCCGTCGGCGTGGAAGGCGATCCGCTCGCCGAAGGCGTCCACGTTCGGCCAGGACGGGATCGGCTGGCGCAGGATGCGCTCGGCCTGCGGGTTGCCGGCGACGATGCGCCCGTCCGGCGCCGCGGCGATCAGCACGCCGACCGGCACCGCCTCGATGACGGCGCGGAGCCGCGCCTCGCCGGCGGCGAGCGCGGCCTCGTGCGCGCGCCGCTCCGCCGCCGCCTCGGCGAGCGCGGCGGCGATGAGCGCCGCCTCGCGCACCGGCGCCGGTCCGGCGGCGCCGGGACCGGGCGTCTCGCCCCGGCCGAGCGCGCGGGCGGCGGCGGCGAGCCCGCCGAGCGAGCGCGCCAGCTGCGTGCCGGCGAGGCCGGCACTGGCCAGCGTGACCGCGAACAGCGCGCCGCCGCCGAGCAGGACAGGCAGCATCGCGCGCCGCAGCGCGCCGTCCACCGCCTCGCCGGGAACGCCCACGAGGGCGGTCCACGGCGCCTGGCTCAGCCGCGCGTAGGCGACATAGACGCGCTGGTCGTCGCGGCTCGCCCCCGCGGCCCACCCTTCGCGCGCCGCGCCCGCCGCGACGGCGGCGAGTGCGTCCGGGTGGACGGGGAGGCCGACATACCGTTCGGGCGCGGGATGGCGCGCCAGGATGGTGCCGCCGGCGTCCGCGATCGAGGCGATCCAGCCCTCCGGCAGTCCGGCGCGGGGCAGGAGCGGCGACCAGTAGGGCACCGCGTCGGTGCCGGCCAGCAGCACGTAGCGCGCCTCGCGGGTGGCGGGGTCGCGCAGCGGCAGGGCGAGCGCGACGACCGGGCTGCCGGAGGCCGGCCCCGGGAACACGCCCGAGACCGCGACCGCGTCCCCCTCGAGGGCGCGCCGGACCAGGTCCGGATCGCCGATGCGCGGCGGCAGGGCTGCGCCTTCCGACAGGCGCGTGTCGAGGAGCGGCCGGCCGGCGGGATCGGCGAGCAGGACCTGGACGTGCTCGCCCGGCCGCAGCCTCTCGGCCTGCCGGCGGAACGCCGCGAGGTCGCCGGCGGCGAGCGCGGGCGAGGCGGCGAGCGCGCGCAGGGCGCCGCGGAGGGCGGCAACCTCGCTGTCCACCGCGCCGGCGATCGTGCGGGCGACGTCGCGGCCGGAACGCTCGAGATGCGCCCGCTCGGCGCGCGCATAGCGCCAGGCGGCGAAGCCGGCGAAGCCCCAGGCCGGCAGCAGCGCCAGGGCGGCGAGAACCAGCAGGCGCTGGCGAAGGGACGGCAAGGCGGCGGGCGGGGGTGGCCTTCCGTCCTCGCCGCCCGGCGGGCCGCCCGTCCCGGCGCGGCCTCGGGGGATTGCCCTCCTCGCGGCGGCGCGTGTCGCGTCCAGGAGTGACACTCGGCAGGCCCTCCGCAGGTGCGATCGGGACGCCCCGGAAGATGCAGGAGCCCTGGCACGGCCCGGGAGGCGCCAGCCCGCCGCGCGGCGGCGCTGCTCGGGTGCCCGAGGATACCCCGCAGGCCGCGGCGGGGGCGAGTCCGGCGTGCGCGGACCCGCCGGCACGGCCGCGCGTTCCCGGGATCGCGCCGCCGCGAGCGCGCGCCGCGACCGGGGCCGCGATGCGATCCGCCCCCGCCCCGGGCGGCCGGCGGCGGCCGAGGCGCGCAGCCGGCGGGCGCCGCGCCGCGACGGCTTGGTTTGCGCGCGCGGCGGCGCCCCGGGTCAGACCCCGCCCCAGACCTCGCGCGCCACCTCGACGCAGCGGGCGAGCTTCGCCCACTGCTCCTCGACCGTCAGCAGGTTGCCCTCCTCGGTCGAGGCGAAGCCGCATTGCGGGCTGATCGCGAGCTGCTCGATCGGCACGTACCTCGCCGCCTCGTCGATCCGCCGCTTCAGCATGTCCTTGTCCTCGAGCGCGCCGGTCTTGCTCGTCACCAGGCCGAGCACGACGGTCTTGCCCTTGGGGACGAAGCGCAGCGGGGCGAAGGTGCCGGCACGCTCGGTGTCGTACTCCATGAAGTAGGCGTCCACGTCGATGGCGTTGAACAGCACCTCCGCCACCGGGTCGTAGCCGCCGGAGGCGATGTGCATGGAGCGGAAATTGCCCCGGCAGAGGTGCATGGAGATCACCATGTCCGCCGGGCGCCCCGCGATCGCGCGGTTGATCAGCGCCGCGTAGCGATCGAGCAGCCCCTCCGTCTCCTCGCCGCGCGCCTTGAGCATGGCGATCTGCTCGGGGTCGCAGAGATAGGCGATGTTCACCTCGTCGAGCTGGAGGTAGCGGCAGCCGGCGCGCGCGAAGTCCTGCACCGCCTCGGCGTAGGCGGCGCCGAGGTCGGCGAAGAACCCCTCCATGTCGGGATAGGCGTGGGTGTCCACCGCCTTGCGCCCGCCGCGATAGTGCAGGACGGAGGGCGAGGGGATGGTCTGCTTCGGCACCGCGTCGCCGGCATTCGCCGCGACGAACCGGAAGTCCTCGACGAAGGGGTGGGGCAGGTAGCGGATCGGGCCCGTCACCTTCAGGGCGTAGGCCTTGGTCTGGCCGCCCTTGAACTGGATCCCCTGCTCGGCCTCGTACATCTCGACGCCGCCGAGCCGGGCGAGGAAGTCGAAATGCCAGAAGGCGCGGCGGTACTCGCCGTCGGTGACGGCCCGGAGGCCGATCGCCCTCTGCCTGGCGATCGCCTCGCGGATGCAGCGGTCCTCGATCGCGCGCAGGGCGGCGGCGTCGAGCCGGCCGGCGGCGCGGGCGGCGCGGGCCTCGCGCAGCTCGGGCGGGCGCAGCAGGCTGCCGACATGGTCCGCGCGGAACGGAGGCTTGCCGTCGGGCATGGTCGTCTTCCCTCGTTGGACCCGTCTCATGCGGGCGGCGGCGGGGGCGCCCCCGCGGCCGCGCCACCCCCGAGGCGGTGGCAAC
>NZ_JAHZUY010000009.1 GCF_019458025.1 Caldovatus aquaticus
GGTCTTCGCCCCTCGTTGGCCCCTTCCCCGGCGGGGGGGGGCGGGCCCGCCGCCGCGGCGGCGACTCCGAGATGGCGTTCGATCAGCGCGGGCGAGCGCAGGAGCGCCTCGCTCGCGCCGAGATGAACCAGCCGGCCGCGCTCCAGGATCGCGGCGCGGTCGGTGATGGGCAGGACCTGGCGCGCGTGCTGCTCGACGAGGATGGCCGCCGTGCCCTCCGCCCGCGTCATCCGCCGGATCGCCCCGAGCAGCCCCTGCGCCACGACGGGCGCCAGCCCCTCCAGCGGCTCGTCGAGCAGCAGGAGGCGCGGGTTGAGCATCAGCGCGCGCCCCATCGCCAGCATCTGCTGCTCCCCGCCCGAGAGGGAGGAGCCGAGGGTGCGCCGCCGCTCCTCGAGGCGCGGGAACAATTCATAGACGCGCCGCAGAGTCCAGGGGCCGCCGGGGCGCGCCACGGCGGTCAGGTTCTCCTCGACGGTGAGGGAGCGGAACACGTTGCGCTCCTGCGGCACCCAGCCGAGGCCGAGCGCGGCGCGGCGCTCGCTCGCGAGGCGCGTGATCTCCCGGCCGGCGAACCGGAGCCGGCCGCGGAAGAGGCGGGCCGCGCCCATCACCGTCGCGACCAGCGTCGTCTTGCCGGCGCCGTTGCGGCCGAGCAGGGCCAGCGCCTCGCCCTCCGCCACCTCGAGGCTCACCTCGTGCAGCGCCAGCGCGGCGCCGTGGCCGGCGGAGACACCCTCCAGCCGCAGCAGGGGCTCAGGCATGGGCCGCGGCCTCGCCGAGATAGACCTCGCGCACGCGCGGATCGCGCGCCACCGCCTCCGGCGTGCCCTCGGCCAGCACCCTGCCCTGGGCGAGCACGGTGATGCGCTCGGCGAAGCGGAAGACGAGGTCCATGTCGTGCTCGATCAGTAGCACCGTCACCGCGCGCGGCAGGGCGGCGACGGCCTCCAGCACCTCGCGGCTCTCCTCCGGCGGCACGCCGGCGGCGGGCTCGTCGAGCAGCAGGACGCGGGGCTTCAGCGCCAGGGCGAGCGCGATCTCGAGCAGGCGCTGCCGGCCATAGGCGAGGTCGCGCGTGGGCGCCGCCATCTCGGCCGGCGCGAAGCGCAGGCGCGCGAGCAGCGCGGCGGCCTCCTCCGCCAGCGCCCGGTGGGCGCGCACGGGCCGCCACCAGCGCGCGGTCAGCCCCTCGCGCTCGGCGAGGGCGAGGGTGACGGCCTCGATCGGGGCCAGGTCGGGGAAGAGCTGGTTGATCTGGAAGGTGCGGGCGAGGCCGCGCTTCACGCGCAGGTGCTGCGGCAAGGCCGTGACGTCCCGCCCCTCCAGCAGCACCGCGCCCGCGCCGGGGCGGATCGCGCCGGTGAGCAGGTTGACGAGGGTGGTCTTGCCCGCCCCGTTCGGCCCGATCAGCGCGTGGCGCGACCCCGGCGCGAGGGCGAGCGAGACGCCGTCCACCGCGGCGAAGCCGCCGAAACGGCGGGTGAGGCCGCGGGTCTCGAGCGCGGCGGGCGCCGTCACGCCCCGCCCCCGCCGCGGCGGGCGAGGAGCCGCGCCCGCCCCGCCGCCAGCAGCCCGAGCAGCCCGCCGCGACCGGCGATGGCGAGCACCACCAGCGCCGCGCCGATCCAGAACTGCCAGAACTGCGGCGTCATCTCCGACAGCACCTGGTGCGCGACCACGAAGGCCGCGGCGCCGAGCAGCCCGCCGTAGAGGCGGCCGAGCCCGCCCAGCACCAGCATCAGCAGCCCCTCGGCCGAGCGCTGGAAGGCGAGGACGTCGAGCGAGACGAACTGCGTCGTCTGCGCGAGCAGCGCCCCCGCGGCGCCGGCATAGGCGCCGGCCAGCACATAGGCCGCGACCAGGCGCGCGCGCACCGGCGTCCCGAGCGCGTGCATGCGCCGCGCATTGGCGCGGATGCCGCGCAGCGCGAGGCCGAAGGGCGAGGAGACCACGAGCCGCGCCAGCAGGAACAGCAGGACCAGCACCGCGAGGCTGTAGAGGAAGGCGGTGCGCCCGAACAGGTCGAAGCGCCAGAGGCCGAGCACGGGCCAGATCTCCACGCCCTGCAGCCCGTCGGCGCCGCCGGTGACGGGGGCCGCCTTGTTCGCCGCCTCGTAGAGCATCAGGCCGAGGCCGAGCGTCACCATCAGCCCGGCGAGATCCCCGCCGCGCAGCACCAGCGGCGCGGTGACGAGGCCGAGCAGCGCCGCCGCGGCGGCGGCGAGCAGCAATCCGGAGAGCGGCTCCCCCCAGCCATGCACGGCGAGGAGGCCGGCCGTGTAGGCGCCGAGCCCGAAGAAGGCGGCCTGGCCGAGCGTCACCACCCCCGCATAGCCGACGAGCAGATCGAGCGAGAGGGCGAACAGCGCCGCGATCGCCACCTGCGACAGCAGCGGCAGGTAGTCGGGAAAGGCGAGGTAGGCGGCGGGCCAGGCGGCCCAGAACAGCCCCTCCGCGGCGAGCCCCCAGCGGCCCCGCGAGGCCCGTCCCACTCGCGCCGGGGCCGCCGCGGCGAGGGTCCCGCCGCCGCTCATCGCGCCGCGCTCCGCGCCAGCAGGCCCTGCGGGCGCAGCAGCAGCAGCACGACCATCGCGGTGTAGATCACGAAGGCGCCGACCTCCGGCAGGTAGTACTTGCCGGCCACGTCCACCACGCCGAGCAGCAGCGCGGCGAGGAACGGCCCGAGGATCGTGTTCGCCCCGCCCACCGCGACCACGATCAGGAAATAGACCATGTACTTCAGCGGGAAGGTCGGATCGAGCCCGAGCACCTCCACCCCCAGCGCGCCGCCGAGGCCGGCGAGCCCCGATCCCACCGCGAAGGTGACGGCGAAGATGCGGTCCACCGGGATGCCGAGGCCGCGCGCCACCACCGCGTCGTCCACCGCCGCGCGCAGCCGGCTGCCGAAGCGCGTGCGCACCAGGCCGAGATGCAGCGCGAGCACGATCGCGCCGCACAGCGCGATCAGGAACAGGCGGTAGACGCCGACCGTGGCGAGCCCGTCGCCGATCGCGATCCGCCCCTGCAGCCAGGGGGGCAGGGCGATGAGCTGCTGCCGCGCCCCCATCAGCCAGTCCACCGCCGCCGAGGCCATGAAGACGAGGCCGATCGAGAACAGCACCTGGTCGAGATGGTCGCGCCCGTAGAGCCAGCGGTAGAGGGTGCGCTCCAGCACCGCCCCGAGCAGGGCCGCGGACAGCGCGGCCGCCGCGAGGCAGGCGAGGAACGGCACGCCATGGCGGTTCAGCAGCAGGACGCAGACGTAGCCGCCCGCCATGCCGAAGGCGCCGTGCGCCAGGTTGACGAAGTTCATCAGCCCGAGCGTCACCGACAGGCCGCAGGCCAGCACGAAGAGCAGCATGCCGCTGGCGACGCCATCCAGCAGGACGGTCAGCATGGCGGGAGGCAGGCGCGACCGCGCTCAGGTGCCCGGGTCGCGCACCTGCGCGATGCGGTCGAACTCGATGTTCCAGAGCTGGCCGTCGCGCCGCTCCACCCGGCGGATGTAGATGTCCTGCACGATGTCGCGCGTGTTGGCATCTATCGTCACCGGCCCGCGCGGGCTGGTCCAGGACAGGCCCTTCATGGCGGCGAGCAGCCGGTCCCCCTCGGTCGCGCCGCCGGTGCGCTTCAGCCCTTCCGCGATCAGGTGCATCCCGTCCCAGCCGCCGACGGCCATGAAGTTGGGCCGCGCATCGGGCGCGACCTGCCGGTAGGCGGCGAGGAAGGCGCGGTTCTCCTCGCTGTCGTGCGCGGCCGAGTAGTGGTGGCTGGTGATGACGCCGATGGCGGGCTCGCCCATGTCGTTCAGGATGTCGTCGTCGGTCAGGTCGCCGGTGCCGATCAGGCGGATGCCGGCCTCCCTCAGCCCGCGCTCGGCGAACTGCTTCATCGCCGCCGCGCCCTCGCCGGAGGGGACGAAGACGAACAGCGCCTGCGGCTTCGCGTCGTGCACGCGCTGCAGGAAGGGCGCGTAGTCCGGGTTGCGCAGCGGCGTGCGCAGCTCGAGCGGCACCTGCCCGCCGGCGGCGGTGAAGCGCTGCTTGAAGGCGCGCTCCGCGTCGAGGCCGGGGGCGTAGTCCGTCACCAGCGTCGCGCAGGTGCGGATGCCGTTGCGCGCCGCCCAGTCGGCGATCGGCATCGTCGCCTGCGGCAGCGTGAAGCTGGTGCGCAGGATGTAGGGCGAGCGCTGGACGATGGCGCTGGTCGCCGCCGCCATCACCACCATCGGCACCCTGGCCTCGGTCGCGATCGGCGCGGCGGCGAGGGCGAGCGGGGTCAGGCCGAAGCCGGCAAGGACGCGCACGCGCTCGCGCACCACCAGCTCCTGCGCCAGGCGGCGGGTGATGTCGGGGGCGATGCCGGTGTCGTCGCGCAGCAGCACCTCGACGCGCCGGCCGCCGAAGCTCCCGCCGTGGGCGCGGAGATAGGCGCGCACCGCCGCCTCGACCTGGCGGCCGGTGGAGGCGAAGGGCCCGGTCATGGGAAGGATCAGGCCGATCCGCGCCGTCTCGCCCGCCTCCTGCGCCGCCGCGCGCCGCTGCCCGCCCGGGGCGGCGCCTGCCGCCACCGCCGCGCCCCCGGCGAGGATCAGGCCGCGCCGTGTCGTGCTCGCCCGCATCATTTCCTCCGCTCCCTCGCCCCGCCGCGCCTCGGCGCCCCTTCCGGCCGATTCCGCTCCGCGCGGTGCTTCGCCGGAGGGCTATCGGCCGGCGCGGCGCAGGACAAGGCCCGGCGAGCGCGAGGCCCGCCCCGCCGCCCGCTCAGCGCTTCGGCACCCAGACGTCGCCCAGCTTGCGGTAGCTGCGCTTCACGGCCGCCCAGGCGATGCGGTGCAGGGTGGCCTCGTCGGCCTCCCCGCCCCGCGCCGCCCAGGCGTTGTTGAAGGCGGCGCGGTAGATGTCCTGCGCGTGCTCCGGCAGGACGCGGCGCACGCTCGGCGGCAGGTCGGCATTGCTCGCATAGGGCATCGCACGCCCTCCGCCGCGCGCCCTCAGTGCGACATCAGCACCGGGACCGTCATCTGCCGCAGGAGGGTGCGCGTGACCCCGCCGAGCACCAGCTCGCGCAGGCGGGAATGGCCGTAGGCGCCGACCACGAGCAGGTCGGCCGAGAGTTCCGCGGCGCGGTTCAGCAGCAGATCGGCGTCCGGCACCTCGGGGGCGACCACCTGCTCGGCCTCCACCCGCAGCCCGTGGCGTGCGAGGTGCAGGGCGATGTCGGCGCCCGGCTGCTCGCCATGGCCGCCCGGCGTCGTGTCCGGGTTGGCCACCAGCACGGTCGCCGCGGCGGCGCGCGCGATCAGCGGCAGCGCGTCGTTCACCGCGCGCGCCGCCTCGCGGCTCGCGTTCCAGCCGATCAGCACCCGTCGGCCGACCGTCTCGAAGCGCCCGGCATAGGGGACGAGGAGCGCCGGCCGGCCGGAGCCGAACAGCACCGACTCGATGACCGCGCCGGCCCCGGCGGGACCGCCGCCCTCCGGGTCCTCCTGGCCGAGGATCGCGAGGTCGGCGTAGCGCGCGTGCAGCGCCACCACGTCGGGGGCGCTGCCCTCGACCATCCGCCACTCCCCCTTGGCGAGACCCTCGCGCTGCAGATGCTCGCGGAATTCGGCCTCGACCCGCGCCGCCTCGGCGAGCGCGTCCTGGCGCATCCGCTCGATCAGCTCGGCGAACGCCGCGCCGCCGCCGCTCGCATCGCCGGCGACCAGCAGCGGCAGCGCGACGTCCACGACGAAGAGGCCCGCGAGGTGGGCGTCGTGCTCCCGCGCCAGCGTAGCCGCCACGCGCAGCCGCGTCCTCGACTGCTCCGTCGCGTCGAGGTGGACCAGGATGTCCTTGAGCGCCATCGTCCTCTCCCTGTCCTCTCCCTGCTGCACCGCCGCCCTCCGCCGCGAAGCGTCGAACGGTTGCCGTTATCGCGCCGCCGGCGCGGAACGGTCTTGACGCGAATCAAGTTTCCGGCGCCGCGGCGCTGGCCGCATCCAGCGCCGCCACCGCCGCGGCGTCGAGCGTGAGGTCGGCGGCCCGCACCAGCTCGCGCAGCTGCTCCGGCGTGGTCGCGCTGGCGATCGGGGCGGTGACGCCCGGCTTCGCGAGCAGCCAGGCCAGCGCCACCTGCGCCGGGCTCGCCCCGTACTGCGCCGCCACCCGGTCGAGCGCCGCCAGCACCCGCATGCCGCGCGCCGTCATGTACTTCGCCACGCTGCGCCGGCCGCGCGGGCTCTTGTCGAGGTCCGCCTCGGTCCGGTACTTGCCGGTGAGGAACCCCGCCGCCAGCGCGAAGTAGGGGATCACCCCGAGCCCCTGCTCGCGGCAGAGCGGCAGCAGGTCGGCCTCGATCGCGCGCTCCATCAGGTTGTAGTGCGGCTGCAGGCTCTCGTAGCGCGGCAGGCCGTGCTTCGCGCTCGCCTCGAGCGCCGCCCTGAGGCGCGGCGCGGTGTAGTTGGAGGCGCCGATCGCCCGCACCTTGCCCTGCTCGATCAGCCGGGCGAAGGCGCCGAGCGTCTCCTCGATCGGCACCTCCGGATCGTCGCGGTGGGCCTGGTAGAGGTCGATCCGCTCCACCCCCAGCCGGCGCAGCGAGTCCTCCGCCGCCTGCGCGATCCAGGACGGCGAGAGCCCCTTGCCGCGGCCCGGCATCTCCATCCCGCACTTGGTCAGGATCAGCACCTCGTCGCGCATCCCCGGCCGCGCCCGGAGCCAGGCGCCGATCACGCTTTCCGATTCGCCGCCCGAATGGCCGGGAACCCAGGTCGAATAGACGTCCGCGGTGTCGATCGCGTTCAGCCCCGCCTCGACGGCGGCGTCGAGCAGCCGGAAGGAGGCCGCCTGGTCCACGGTCCAGCCGAACACGTTGCCGCCGAGGATCACCGGCGGCACCTCCAGGCCCGATCGCCCCAATGGCCGCTTGCGCATGGCCCGCCCTCCTCTCCTCCGTGCGCGGCCGAGCTTGCCGCGCCCGCCGCCCGCCCGCCAGCCCCCGGCCGGGGCGCCCGCGGCTTTCCCGGGAGCGGTGTGGGGTCTAAACCGCGGGGCCATGAGCCGCCGTCCTCCGCACGCGCCCGAGCCCGCCCCGGCCCTGGTCAGCACCACCGACGACCTCGCCGCCCTCTGCGCCCGCCTGCGCGCCGAGCCCTTCGTCGCCGTCGACACCGAGTTCATGCGCGAGCGCACCTACTGGCCCGAGCTCTGCGTCGTCCAGCTCGCCGGCGAGCGCGAGGTGGCGGTGATCGACGCGCTCGCCCCGGGGCTCGACCTCGCCCCGCTCGGCGCGCTGCTCGCCGACCGCGCCGTCACCAAGGTGTTCCACGCTGCCCGCCAGGACGTGGAGATCTTCCTGCTGCGGTTCGGCGCCGTCCCGACCCCGCTGTTCGACACCCAGGTCGCCGCCATGGTGGCCGGCTTCGGCGACCAGGTGAGCTACGACGCCCTCGCCCGCGCGCTCGCCGGCGCGCACATTGACAAGGCCCACCGCTTCAGCGACTGGTCGGCGCGGCCGCTCTCGCCCGCCCAGATCGCCTACGCCGCCGCCGACGTGACCCACCTGCGGCGCATCTACACCGCGCTCACCGCGCGGCTCGAGCGCGAGGGCCGGCTCGAATGGGTGGCGGAGGAGATGGCCGTGCTCGCCGACCCCGCCACCTACCGCACCGATCCCGAGACCGCCTGGGAGCGCCTGAAGCCCCGCACCACGAACCGCCGCTTCCTCGGCGTGCTGCGCGCGGTCGCGGCGTGGCGCGAGCGCGAGGCGCAGCGCCTCAACATCCCGCGCCAGCGGCTGGTGAAGGACGAGACGCTGCTCGAGATCGCCGCCACCATGCCGGAGACGCCGGCCGAGCTCGCCCGCGCGCGCGGCATCACCGAGGGCTTCGCCCGGGGCAAGACCGGCGCCTCGCTGCTCGCCGCGGTGCGCGCCGCCAAGGCCCTGCCGGAGTCCGAGCTGCCGGAGGCGCCGCGCGAGCGCCGCGGCCCGGCGCCCTCGCCCGCGCTCGTCGCGCTGCTCAAGGTGCTGCTCGCGGCGAAGAGCGAGGAGAGCCACGTCGCGCCGAGGCTGCTCGCGAGCAGCGAGGATCTCGACCGGCTCGCCGCCGGCGAGGAGGAGGACATCCCGGCGCTGCACGGCTGGCGCCGCGCGGTGTTCGGCGAGGCGGCGCTGGCGCTGAAGGCCGGTCGCCTCGCCCTCGGCGTCGAGGAGCGGCGGGTGAAACTGATCCCGGTGGACTGAGCGGCGGGCGGCACGCGCGCCGCGGAACGGGACGCCGCGCGTGCCGCCGTCACCGCTTTGCTCGCCGCGCCGGCGGGGAAGCCGCCGCCCCCGCGTCCCGTCCGGGCTGCGCCTTGCGCCGGCGGCGCCCAGCTACACCCCGCCCAGGTGCCGGCCGAGCCCGTGCAGGAACAGGCCGAGCGCCAGGTCGAGCAGCACGAAGCCCGCCGCGTCCGCGCCCCTGATCCCGAGCGCGCCGCGCGCCACGAACCATTCCAGCCACAGCGCGTAGCCGAGCGCCGCCACGCCGGACGCCTGCGCCACCAGCGCCGGCATGCCGACCGCGCCCGGCGCCGCGGCGAGCAGCAGCACCAGGTGCTGCACCACGCCGGTCCAGTTCCACGCGGCGATGTAGCGCGGCCAGGCCGCGACCCGGCCCATCGCCTCGGCCAGGATCCGCGAGGCGAGGGCAAAGCCGGCCCAGGCGCAGACATTGCCGATCAGCGCCACCGCCACCCCCCGGCCGGGGCCACCGGGCGGCGCGCCCTCCGCCGCCCAGGCGAAGAGCTGCAGCGCCAGGTAGGCCGGCAGGCAGATCGCCGCCGCCCAGAAGCTGCGCCGCGCCCCGGCCGGCGTGCCCTCGACGAAGACGAGGCCCTCGCGCCGCCCGCGCGCGAGAAGGAAGGCGCCGTGTAGGCCCGCGGCGACGACCAGCCGCATCGGCGGGCCGGAGGACGGCGCCGGGCCGGGCGGCGGGGGCGCGGCGGCGCCGCCGGCGTCCGAGGAGGAGCCGCTCATGGCCGGGCCCTCCCGGGCGCGCCGCGGTCCGTCTCCGTCGCCGGCGGCGGCAGCCGGAACGCGCCGCTCGCGCGCGGCACGGGAGCCCCGCCCGACGCGAAGAGCCCCTGCACGAACGGCATGGCGCGCGCGCGCGGCTTCGTCCGCGCCGCGCCCCCGGCGAAGGTCGCGAGCGTGCCGCCGCGGCGGTTGTCCATCGGGTTGCCGTGGCGCACGCCGCCCCCGGCGTCGTGCCTGGTGTGGATCGGACCGAGGTTGCGGAGAGCTCCGCCGCCGGCCGGACGCGGAACGAAGCCGTCCGGCACGGCAAGGGTTTCGGTGTCGGCGCGCTGGCGCGCCGGCGCGTGAGGCACGGTCATCGCATCCCGTCGGCTGGTGGGTGGCGCCGGCCGATGAGGCTCCGGCACCCCTTGGAAGGGCGGACCATCGGGGCACGGCGCGCCGAGGTCAAGCGCGGGAGGGCGGGAAAGGCCGGGCCGTCACGCCTCGGCCGGCGCCGCGCCCCGGCCGGCGGCGCCCGCGCGCGGGCGCACCACCGTCACGGTGCAGGGCGCGTGCGCCGCGACCTGGCCGGAGACGCTGCCGAGCAGCCGGCGGCGCAGCGACTCCGCCCGGGCGCCCAGGACGATGTGGTCCACGCGGTTGGCGGTCGCGTACGCGATCAGCGCCTGCGCCGGGTCCGCCGCCTCCAGCACGTGGAAGGTGATCCGCCCCTCCGGCAGGCCGAGCGGCGCCGCCCAGTGCTTCAGCGCCACCAGCCGCTGCACGTGCCGGTTCCGCCCCGCCTCGTCCTCCGCCGCGTCCGATGCGGCGCGGTTCAGCCGGAGGACGTTGATGCAGGCGACCCGCGCCCCCGGCAGCGCCGCGACGATCGGGCCGAGCCCGGCACGCAGCGCTTCCGCCATCGCCGCGCTCTCCTCCGCGAGGTCCACCGCGACGGCGACGATCGGCGCGGCGCGCACCGCGCCCGTCTCGCCGCTCGGGCGGCGGAACGCCGGCCGCGCGTCGGTGTCGAAGCGGCGCCGCAGGGCCGCGAGCCAGCCGTCGCGACGGCGCCTTCCCGCCCGCTCCGTCAGCGCGACCTGGTCCGGATGGCGCAGGTCGAAGGCGAGCTGCGCCGCGGTCGGGTGGCGGCGCGCCGGGTCCACCTCCAGGCAGCGCAGGATGATCTCCTGCAGCCAGGGCGGGCAGGAGGGGCGGAGCAGGCGCGGCGGCAGCGGGTCGCGCCAGAGCCGGCGCCGGACGGCCCGGAGCCCCTGCGGGTCGCCGAAGGGCAGGAGGCCGGTCGCGAGCTGGTAGAGCACCGCGCCGAGGGCGAAGAGGTCGCTCCGCGGCTCGCCGCGCACGCCCATCGCCTGCTCCGGCGCCATGTAGGGCGCGCTGCCGTAGGGCAGGCGGAACTCCTCCTGCATCAGGTCGGGCAGCAGGCGGTGGTGCGCCAGGCCGAAATCCACCAGCACCGCCTCGCCCCCGGCCCCGTCGCGGGCCGGCCGGAACAGGATGTTCGAGGGCTTGACGTCGAGGTGCACCACGTCCTGGCGATGCAGCGAATCCAGGGCCTCGGCCACCCGCGCGCCGATCGCCGCGACCTCCTCCGCGCCCAGCGGCAGGGCGGAGAGGCGCGCCTGCAGGGAGGGCCCCGGAAGGCGCTCCATCACCAGGTAGGGCTGGCGCTCGAAGCCCGCGGCGGCGACGACGCGCGGCACGTGGGGCCCCGAGAGGCGCGGCAGGATCATCAGCTCCATCTCGAAGCCGACGATCGCCGCCGGGTCCTCGCCCGCGGCCAGCCGCGGGACCTTCATGAGCATCGGCAGGCCGGGATGGTCCGGATGCGTGACCTCCCACAGCGCCGCCATGCCGCCGGCGTGCAGCCGCGCGCCGAGGGTGAAGCCGTCGATGGTCTCGCCGGCGGCGAGGCGCGTCCCGGCCACGGCGCCTACCGCCCCCGCTCGAGCCGTGCGGCGAGCCGCTCCGGCAGGCCGGCGGCGCGGATCTTCGCCGCCGCGCTCGCCACGTCGTAGGGCACGCGCATCCACGCCATCTCGGAGCGCGCGACGTCGAGCAGGCCGTAGCAGGCGCGCGGATCGCCGTCGCGCGGCTGGCCGACCGCGCCGAGCGTGGCGAGCCAGCGCCGCGGCCGCAGCAGCGGCACCGCCACGCCCGGCGCCGGACGGTGGGCGATCAGCTTGTGCGCCGCCGTCAGGCCATAGAGCGCCGGCACGTGCACGTGGCCGCAGACGATGATGCGCGCGGCGGTCGCCTCCAGGCTGCGCCGCGCTGCCTCGGCGTCGGCGACGTAGCGCCAGCGCCCCGGGGCGGAGGCGTCGGCGTGGACGTAGAGCCGCTCGCCGTCCTCCGCGACCAGGGGCAGGGAGGCGAGGAAGGCGCGCGCCCCGGGGTCGAGCCGCCCGCGCGTCCAGGCGATGGCGGCGGCGGCCTCCGCGTTCATCCCCACCGGCCCGCGCGGCGACACCGCGGCCTCGTCGTGGTTGCCGAGCAGGGCGATCGCCTCGCCCTGCGCGACGCGCGTCTGCACCGCCTCCACCACCCAGCCCGGATCGGCGCCGTAACCGACGAGGTCGCCCAGGAACACGAGGCGCCGCGCGCCCTGCCGCGCCGCGTGCTCGAGGCAGGCGGCGAGTGCCTCGCGGTTGGCGTGGATGTCGGCAAGCAGCGCGATCCGCATCGGTTGCCCTGGTCGTGGCGCCGCGGCGGGCGGAAAGGAGCATGCCGGGCCGGCGCATCCCTGGCATCATGGCGCGGGACGCGGGCAGCGGAAGGGGTGCTCCGGGATGGCGGCGAGGATGACCGGAGGCGAGGCGATCGTCGGCGCGCTGCGCCGGCACGGGGTGGACACGGTGTTCGGCCTGCCGGGGGCGCAGGTCTACGGGCTGTTCGATGCCCTCGCCCGCGCGGAGGGGATGCGCGTGATCGGGGCGCGGCACGAGCAGGGCTGCGGCACCATGGCCTTCGGCTACGCGCGCTCCAGCGGGCGGCCGGGCGTCTTCGCGGTGGTGCCGGGCCCCGGGGTGCTGAACGCCTCGGCCGCGCTGCTCACCGCCTTCGGCTGCAACGCGCCGGTGCTGTGCCTTACGGGGCAGGTGCCGAGCCCCTTCCTCGGCCGCGGCCGGGGGCACCTGCACGAGATGCCGGATCAGCTCGCCACGCTGCGCGGCCTGGTCAAGTGGGCCGAGCGGATCGAGCACCCCGCGCAGGCGCCGCATCTCGTCGCGCGTGCCTTCCAGGAGATGCTGTCCGGCCGCCCGGGGCCCGCCGCGCTCGAGATGCCCTGGGAGCGCTTCACCGAGACGGCGGAGGTCGCGCTGCTCGATCCGCTGCCCCCCCATCCGCGGCCGCCGCTCGACGAGGACGCGCTCGAGCGCGCGGCGCGGCTGATCGCCGCGGCGCGGGCGCCGATGATCTTCGTCGGCGGCGGCGCGCAGCACGCCGGGGCGGAGGTGCTGGAGCTCGCCGAGCGGATGGGCGCCCCGGTCGTCTCCTTCCGCAGCGGGCGCGGGGTGGTGGACGACGACCACCCGCTCGGCCTGACCATCGCCGCGGCGCACCGGCTCTGGCCGAAGACCGACCTGATCCTCGGCATCGGCACGCGGCTCGAGGTGCCGGGCTGGCGCTGGGGCTGGAACCCGGCGGGGCGGGAGCCGTGGCGGCCGCCGGGCCTGAGGACCATCCGCATCGACATCGACCCGGCGGAGTTCCGCCGCCTGCCCGCCGACGTCGCGGTGCTGGCGGACGCCGCCGAGGGGGCGCGCGGCCTCGCCGAGGCGCTGCGGCGCGCGGGGCACGGTGGGCCCGCGCCCGGCCGGCGCGAGGCGATCGCGGAGGCGAAGGCCTGGGCGGCGCGCGAGATCCTCTCGGTGCGGCCGCTGGTGGACTATCTCCGCGTCATCCGCGCGGTGCTGCCGCGCGACGGCTTCTTCTGCGACGAGCTGACGCAGGTCGGCTTCGCCTCCTGGTACGCCTTCCCGGTGCACCGGCCGCGCACCTTCGTCTCCTCGGGCTATCAGGGCACGCTGGGGGCCGGCTTCCCGACCGCGCTCGGGGTCAAGGCAGCGCATCCGGACCGGCCGGTGGTCTCGGTCTGCGGCGACGGCGGGTTCCTGTTCGCGGCGCCGGAGCTGGCGACCGCGGTGCAGTACCGCATCGGCGTGACGACGCTGGTGTTCAACAACAACGCCTACGGCAACGTCCGGCGCGACCAGCGCACCGCCTTCGGCGGCCGCGTCGTCGCCGCCGACCTGCACAATCCCGATTTCGTGAAGCTCGCCGAGTCCTTCGGCGCGCGCGCGGCCCGCGTGGCCTCGCCCGAGGCGCTGCGGCCGGTGCTCGAGCGCGCGCTCGGCGACGACGGGCAGCCCTGGCTGGTGGAGGTCGAGATCCCGCGCGATTCCGAGAGCGACCCCTGGCGCTTCATCCACATGCCGGCGCCGCCCGGCGCGGGGGAATGAGCATCGCGGCGCCGCGGGCGCCGAGGCTGGACGCCGGCGCCGGGCCCACCACCTAGGCCAGGGCGGCACGCCGCGGGCGCGCCCGGCACAGGGGACGAAAGGAAGACGAAAGGAATGAGCGACGAGACCCGAAGCATCACCGTCCTCGGCATCGCCGGCAGCCTCCGGCGCGGCTCCTACAACGCCGCGGCGCTGCGCGCGGCGGCGGAGCTCGCGCCCGCCGGGATGCGGATCGAGACCTTCGACCGGCTGCGCGACATCCCGCCCTATGACGAGGACGTGAAGCAGCAGGGCTTCCCGCCGGCGGTCGCCGACCTCCGGGCGCGGATCAAGGCGGCCGACGCGCTGCTGATCGTCACGCCCGAGTACAACTACTCGGTGCCGGGGGTGCTGAAGAACGCCATAGACTGGGCCTCGCGCCCGCCGGAGCAGCCCTTCGACGGCAAGCCCGTCGCCATCATGGGCGCGAGCCCCGGCGCGCTCGGCACGGCGCGGGCGCAGTACCACCTGCGGCAGATGTTCGTCTTCCTCAACGCCCTGCCGCTGAACCGGCCGGAGGTGATGATCGCGGCCGCCAACCAGCGCTTCGACGCGGAGGGGCGCCTGACCGACGAGAAGACGCGGGAGTTCATCGCCGCGCTGCTTTCGGCGCTGAAGGCCTGGACGGAGCGGCTGCGGCGTTGAAGGCGGCGCCTGGCGCGCGCGTCAGCGGAGCTCGAGCCGCGCCTCGACCACGTCGTCCTCCCCCGGCACGCGGCGGACGGCGAAGCCGAGGGCGCGCACGAAGCCGAGCATCGGGGCGTTGTCCGCCAGCACGCGGCCGACCAGCGCGGTCACGCCCTGGCCGCGCGCCCACTCGATCAGCCGCTCCATCAGGTGCCGCGCCAGGCCGCGGCCGCGCCAAGCGGGATCCACGATCACCGCGAACTCGGCCTCGCCCTCCGCGCTGCCGATCTCGCGCACCGCGCGGGCGACGCCGACGGTGCGCTCGGGCCCGTCGGCGCGGCGCTCGACCGCGATGAAGGCCATCTCGCGGTCGTAGTCGATCTGCGTCAGGCGCGCGATCTGCTCCGGCGGCAGCTCCTTCAGCGCCGAGAAGAAGCGGCGGCGCACGTCCTCCGGCGTCAGGCGGCGGAACGCCTCGGCGTGCGCCGCGGCGTCCTCGGGCCGGATCGGGCGCACCATCAGCTCGGTGCCGTCCGGCGCCCGCCACGGCCGCGCCAGCTCCGCCGGATAGGGGGCGATGGCGAGCACCGCGCCGGGCGCGTCCGCGGGGCGCAGGGTGAGCGCGGCGTCCACCGCCAGCACGCCGTCGGCATCGGCGAACAGCGGGTTGACGCTGAGCGTCGCGATCTCGGGGAAGTCCACCGCGAGCTGCGAGAGACGGACCAGCGCCGCGGCGATCGCGCCGCGGTCGGCCGCCGGGCGGTCGCGGAAGCCCGCGAGCAGGCGCGCGGTGCGCCGTGCGCGCGCGATCAGCGCCTGGGCGAGCGCGAGGTTGAGCGGGGGGAGGTCGAAGGCCTCGTCGCCCATCAGGTCGGCCGCGGTGCCGCCGGCGCCGAAGCCGATCCAGGGGCCGAACAGCGCGTCCTCGCCGAGCCGCAGCCGGAGCTCGTGCGCCCGCCGCGCCTCGCGCTGCACCAGGAAGCCCGCGAGCCGCGCCTCGGGCCGCGCCGCGCGCACCCGCTCCTGCACCGCCAGCGCCGCGCGCACCACCTCGGCGATGCCGGAGAGGCCGAGGACGACGCCGCCGTGCTCGGTCTTGCGCACGATGTCGGGGCTCAGGATCTTCAGCACCACCGGGAAGCCGAGCATCGCTGCGGCGGCGCCGGCGTCCTCGGGGCTCGCGGCGACGCGGCCCGGCACCACGGGAAGGCCGTAGGCGGCGAGCACGCCGAGCGCCTCCTCCTCGGTGAGCGCGAGCCGCCCGGCGGCGCGCGCGCCCGCGAAGAGGCGGCGCACCGCGGCGCGGTCGGGGGCGACCTCCAGCACCTCGCGCGGCGGCAGCTCGGCGGCGGCGGCGCGGTTGCGGCGGTCCTGCGCGAGCTGCAGCGCGCCGCGCACCGCCGCTTCCGGCGTGGCGAAGGCGGCGATGCCGGCCGCGGCGAGGGCGGCGCGCTCCGCCCCGGCGCTCGCCTGGCCGGCCCAGCCGACCAGGATCGGCGCCGGCGGCCGCAGCGCGCCGGTGCCGCGGGCGCGGCAGGCGGCGATCAGCGCCTCGCGCACCGTGGCCCCGTCCTCGCCCGGCGCCGGCGCGTGCAGCGCCACCACCGCGTCCACTTCCGGCAGGGCGGCGAGCATGGCGGCGGCCTCGCCGAGCCGCGGGCCGGCCGCGGGGCCGAGCGAGAGCGGATTGGTGCCGCGCGCGCCCGGCGGCAGCAGCGCGGCGAGCGCCGCCCGGCTCGCCTCGGCGAGCTCGGCGAGGCGCGCCCCGCCGGCCAGCACCGCGTCGGCGGCGATCCCGGCAAGGCCGCCGCCGTTGCCGACGATGGCGATGCGGTCGCCCTCGCCGGCGCGCGGCGCGCCGCGCAGCCGCGCCAGGGTCTCGGCGGCGCTGAGCAGCTCCTCGAAGCCGCCGACGCGCAGCACGCCGGCGCGGCGCAGCGCCGCCTCCGTCACCGCCTCGGCCACCCCCGTCGCGTCGGCGAGGCGCGCGCCGGCGCGGATCGCCACCACCGGGCGCGTGCGCGAGACGGCGCGCGCGGCCGAGACGAAGGCGCGCCGGTTGCGGACATGGCGCAGGTCGAGCAGCACCGCGCCGGTCCCGGGATCGCGCGCCAGCCAGTCGAGCGCGGTGGCGAAGCCGACGCTGGCGTTGCCGCCGACGCCGACGACGTGGCTGAAGCCGACCGATTCCGCCGCCGCCCAGTCGAGCACGGCGCGGGCGAGCGCCGCCGACTGCGCGACCAGGGCGAGCCGTCCGGGCCGCGGCGCGAGATGGGCGAGCGAGGCGTTGAGGCCGATCGCGGGCACGCACAGCCCGAAGCTGTCCGGGCCGAGCGCGCGCACGCCGGTGCGCGCCGCGATCGCGGCGAGGTCCGGCGCCGCGACCGGCACGATCGCGGCGAAGCAGCCGCGCGCGGCGAGCGCCTGCATCGCCGCCTCCAGCCGCGCCGCCGGCAGGCAGAGCACGGCGAGGTCGGGCGCGGCGGGCAGCGCCTCGATCGCGGGCGCGGCCGGCGCCTCGAAGCCCGGCGGCGCCGGCACGCCGGCGGCAAGCAGCCGCCCGCGGAAGCCGCCGGCGGCGAGGTTGGCCGCAAGCACCGCCGTCTCCGGCAGCGCGGCGTCGCCGATCAGCGCGACGCTCGCCGGGCGGAACAGGGCCGCGTCGCGGAAGCCGGCGGCGGCCGGGCGCGGCGGCGTGGCGAGGAGCGGCAGCGGCATGGCGCGGCGCAGCATGCGCCGCCCGCGCGGGCGGCCGCAACCGCGGCGGCCCGGCCCTTGCGGCGCGCCGCGCCTGCGGCTCCACTGCGGCGGGGATCGGAGGAGGACCGCATGGCGCCCGCGGACATGTCGCGCTGGGACCCGGAGATGGCCGCCTTCCAGGCGCTGATGGAGGAGCGCGGCAAGCGGTATCCGCCGCCGCGCCTCGCCCCGCCGCTCGATCAGGGCCGCGCGGTGACGGAGGCGCTGAACCTGCCGCTCGCCGAGGGCGGGCCGCGCATGGCCGAGAGCGCCGACCGCTGGCTGCCGATCCGCGGCCGGCGCCTGCTCTGCCGCCTCCATCGCCCGACCGCGGGGGCAGGACCCCTGCCGGTACTGGTCTACCTGCATGGCGGCGGCTGGGTGTGGAACTCGGTGGACACGCACGACCGGCTGATGCGCGAATACGCCGCCGCCGCCGGCTGCGCGGTGGTGGGGCCGGACTACGCGCTCTCGCCCGAGGCGACGTTCCCGCAGGCGCTCGAGGAATGCGCCGCCGTGGTGCGCTGGGTGGCGGCGCTGGGCGCGGAGTGGGGCCTCGACGGCGCGCGCGTCGCGCTCGGCGGCGATTCGGCGGGCGGCAACCTCGCCGCCGGCGCGGCGCTGCTCCTGCGCGAGACCGATCCGGCGCTCGCGCTGCGCGGGCTGCTGATCAATTACGGCGTGCTCGACAGCCGGCTGGACACGCCCTCCTACCGCGAATTCGCCGAAGGGCACGTCCTGACGCGCGAGAAGATGGCGTTCTACTGGGAGTGCTACGCGCCGCGCCCGGCGGATCGCCTCAACCCGCTCGCCGCGCCGCTGCGCGCCGACCTCGGCGGCCTGCCGCCCACCCTCGTGCACATCGCCGAGCTCGACGTGCTGGCCTCCGAGAACCTGGCGATGGTGGAGAAGCTGCGCGCGGCGGGCGTGCCGGTGGAGAGCACGGTGTTCCGGGGCACCGTCCACGGCTTCCTGCGCGCGCTCGACCATGTCGGCGCGGCGCGACGCGCGGTGGCCGAGGCGGGGGCGTGGCTGCGGCGGGTGCTCGCCTGAGGGAGGCCGCGGGGCGGGCTCACGGCGCGGCCAGCGCCCGCTTCGCCACCTCGGCGAGCCAGGCGGCGGCGACGGGCAGCACCGCGTCGTTGAAGTCGTAGCGCGGGCTGTGCAGCTCGCGCCCGCCCTCGGCCGGGCCGTTGCCGATCCAGACGAAGGCGCCGGGAACCTCGCGCAGGAACCAGGCGAAGTCCTCGCCGGTCATGGCGGGGGGAAGATCGCGGCGCAGCGTCGCCACGGCGGCGGCGGCCTGTGCGGCGAGGTCGCGCTCCGCCGGGTGGTTCTCCGTCACCGGCACGCCCGGGCGCCAGGCGAGGCGGGCCTGCACGCCGCAGGTCGCGGCGACACCCTCGACGATGCGCTGCAGCGCCGCCCGCAGCGCCGCGCCCGTGGCCTCCTCCAGCCAGCGCGCCGAGCCCTTCAGCACCACCCGGGAGGCGATCTGGTTCTGCGCCTCGCCGCCCTCGACCATGGTGATGCTGAGCACGGCGGCCGCGAGGGGGTCGAGCTCGCGCGCGACGACGGATTGCGCGGCGACGATGCAGTGCCCGGCGGCGAGCACCGGATCGCGCGCGAGGTGCGGCAGGGCGGCGTGGCCGGCGCGGCCCTCGAAGGCGATCTCGAAGCGCTGGCCGGCGGCCATCACCGCACGCTCGTGCACGGCGACGGTGCCGGCATCGAGCCCCGGCCAGTTGTGCCAGCCGAAGATCCGCCGCATCGGGAAGCGGCGGAACAGCCCGTCGGCGATCATCGCCCGCGCGCCGCCGCCGCCCTCCTCCGCCGGCTGGAACACGAGATGGACGGCGCCGGTCCAGGCGGGATCGGAGAGCAGCAGCGCCGCGGCGCCGAGCAGCGCCGCCGTGTGCCCGTCGTGCCCGCAGGCGTGCATCACCCCGGGCCTGGCCGAGCGGTAGGGCAGGTCCTCGTTGCGCTCCTCGATGGGAAGCGCGTCCATGTCGGCGCGCAGGCCGACCGCGCGGCCGGCGTCCGCGCCGCGCCGCAGCGTGGCGACCACGCCGTGGCCGCCGATCCGCTCGGCGATCTCGGTCACGCCGAGTTCGCGCAGGCGGGCGACGACGAAGGCGGCGGTCTCGCCCTCGTCCAGCGTCAGGCCGGGATGGGCGTGCAGATGCCGGCGCCAGGCGGTGAGCCGCGCGCAAAGCGAGGGGTCCATGACGCGTGCATAGAGCCGATCGCGGACGGCCGGAACCGCCGGGGGCGGGAGCGGCGCGCCGGACGACAAGCGGTGGCCGCGGCGGCGGAACCTCCGGGCGGGCGGGGCGCGCCGCGCGCGGCGGCGCGGGCGGAGCGACGGCGGGAATGCGGCCGCGCGCCGCGATCCCGCGGCCCGAGGGCGGCACGGCCCGGCGCGCCCCTCCCCCCGCCCGTCCCGCGTGCACCGGCCGGCCCGCCACAACATTGCGGTTGATGCCGAGCCGGACCGGGCCGCGTAATCTGCGACTCGATTCCGCATCGCTCCCCCATGCACGCAACCCTCCGCAGCGCCGACTTCGTGTTCGCCCCGCGGGCGGACGTCCGGCTGCAGCCCTTCTCCGGCTCGGCCTGGCGCGGCGCCTTCGGCCATGCCTTCAAGCGCCTGGTCTGCAGCCTGCGCCTGCGCCCCTGCTCCGGCTGCCCGCTCGGCGAGGTCTGCCTCCATCCCCGCTTCTTCGGCGCCGAGCCGGAGAGCGACGCGCCCCGTCCCTACGTCCTGGCCCCGCAGCGCAGCCCGGCCGGGGGGCTGGTCAGGGCCGGCGAGCCGTTCCGCCTGCGCCTCACCCTGCTGCCCGGCGCCGAGCCGGCGACGCCCTACGTCGTGCGCGCCCTGCTGGAGGCGGCCGAGGCGGGGCTGACTGCGGCCCGGGTGCCCTTCGCCTGCCTCGCCGTCCGTCCCGCCTACCCGGAGGGGAAGGGCGCGGCGGGCGACCCGCTGGCGCCGGTGACGCTGGCCCCGCCACCCGCTCCGGCGCGGCTGCGCCTCGGCTTCGTCACCCCGCTGCGGCTGCGCCTCGAGGGCGACCTCGTCACCGGCCGCACCCTGACCCCGGCGATGCTGGTCGCGGCGGCGCTGCGCCGCGCCCGCCTCGCCGGTCTGGCGCTGCCCGCGGAGGCGGCGCGGGCGGCGCTCGCCGAGGCGCGCGCCCTCGCCTGGCAGGAGACGCGGCTCGGCTGGCTCGAGACGGTGCGCGTCAGCTCGCGCCAGCAGGCGGCGATGCGGCTCGGCGGGATCGTCGGCGAGGCGGTGCTCGCCCTCGGCGCGGCGCCGCATGTCTGGCCGGCGCTCTGGCTCGGTTCCCTGCTGCATCTCGGCAAGGGCACGGCGATGGGCTTCGGGGGCCTCGCGCTCGATGCCGCCTGAGACCGCCCCGCCGCGGTGGCGCCTGCTCGCCATCACCGGCCTTTCGCCGCAGGTGGTGACGGAGACGCTGTGGGCGCTGGCCGGGCGCGCGCCGCCCGAGCTGCCGGAGGCGATCACCGTGCTCACCACCGCCGAGGGGGCGGAAGTGGCGCAGCGCCTGCTGCCGCCGGCGGTCGCGGCGCTTGCCGCGCAGCTCGGCCGGCCGCTGCCCGCGCCCGAGATCCGGCTGATGCGCGACCGCGCCGGGCGGCCGCTGCGCGACATCGCCTCGGCCGAGGACAATCGCGCCGCGGCCGACGCCATCATCGCCGAGGTGCGCGCCCTGACCGTCGATCCCGAGCGCGCCCTGCACCTCTCGATCGCCGGCGGGCGCAAGACGATGAGCTGCCTCGCCGGCATCGCCCTGTCGCTGTTCGGGCGCGCGCAGGACCGGCTGTCGCACGTGCTGGTGGATCCGGCGCTGCAGGGGCGGGAGGACTTCTTCTTCCCGCCCGAGCCGCCGCGCCCCGGGGCCGCCGGCCCGCCGCCCGCGGGCCTGATCCTCGCCGAGATCCCGTTCGTGCGGCTGCGCGGGCGCTGGCGGCCGGAGGCGATCGGCGCCGGCTTCGCCGAGCTGGTGGCCGCGGCGCAGGCGGCGCTCGCCCCGCCCGCGCTGGAGATCCGCCCGCGCCGGCGCGAGGCCCTGCTCGGCGGCGTGCCGATCGCCCTGCCGCCGGCGCTGCTCGGCGTACTGCTCTGGCTCGCCGAGCGGGCACGGGACGGCGCCGGCGCCGTCGCCTGCCACGGCGGGGACGCGGTGCGGCGGCGGCTGGCCGCGGAATGCCTCGCCTGCATCGCGCGCTGCGCGGGCGGTGCCGCGACGCGCTCGGCCGAGGCTGCGCGGCGCGCCCTCGCCCACGGGATGGAGAAGGAGTTCCTGGCCGAGAAGGTGTCGCGGCTGAACCGCGCCCTGCGCGAGGCCCTCGGCCCCGAGGCCGCGCCCTACGAGATCAGGCGCGAGGGGCGCCGGCCCTTCACCGCCTACCGCCTGGCCCTGGCGCCGGAGGCGATCGCGATCCGCGAGGAGGAAGCGTGAGAGAGCAGCAACCCATCCCCCGCCTGACGCCGATGGAAGCGGCCCTGGCCGGTCTGCTGCACGACATCGGCAAGCTGGCGCAGCGGGCGCATCCGGACGAGCAGGCGCTGGCGCGCGCCTATGCCGAGGCCGGGCGCGACCTCGCCGGCACCGAGAGCGCGATCCTGCCGAAGCGCGACGGCCGCTACACCCACCGCCACGCGCTGTGGAGCGACTTCTTCTTCCTGCAGACCGAGCGGGGCGGCCTGCGCTGGCCGGGCGATATCAACGGCGCCGCGGTGGAGGCGGTGGCGGTGCGCCATCACGCGCCCCGCCACGACAGCCCGGCCGACTGGATCGTCGCCGAGGCGGACCGGCTGGCCTCGGGCCTCGAGCGGAAGGAGAAGGACGAGCAGGAGGAGACCAGGGGCATCGGCCTGCGCGAGCGCGAGCTGCGCGCCCTGCTGCCGGAGATCGCCATCGGCCGCGGCGCGCCGCCCGGCGCGCAGTGGCATCCGGCCGAGGAGCTCTCGCCGGAGGCCCTCCTGCCGCGCGGCCGCTCGCCCGCGGACCAGCCGCGCCGCTTCGGCGCGCTCTGGGATGCCTGGCTGCGGGGCTTTGCCGCCTTCGCCCGGCACGGCCTGTCGGCCGGACGGTTCGAGCGGGCGCTGCTCGGCCTCTCCGAACGCCTGCTGTGGGCGGTGCCGTCCTCGACGGTGGACCAGCCGGACATCCCGCTGCACGACCATGCCCGCGCGGTCGCCGCCATCGCCGCCGCGCTCGCCGCCTGGCACGAGGCGCAGGCGGCGTGGACGGTGGAGGCGGTGCGGGACCGCAAGACGCCCAAGTTCCGCCTCGCCTGCCTCGACCTGTCCGGGATCCAGCATGCGCTCTTCCGCCTCGACGGCCGCGAGGGGGCGAGCCGGATCCTGCGCGCCCGCTCCTTCCTGATGGGGGCGACGGTGGAGGCGGCGGTGCAGCGCCTGCTCGACCGCCTCGGCCTGACCTTCTCCTGCGTCCTGCTGCATGCCGGAGGCAAGGCGGAGCTGCTGCTGCCCGACCTGCCCGGGCTCGAGGAGACGCTGAAAACCGTGCGCGCGGAGTTCGACGACTGGATGATCGCGCACTGGCAGGGCGATCTCGGCCTGGTCCTCGCCGCCGGCCCGGCCTTCGCGGCCGAACAGTTCCTGCACCGCGGCAAGGCGGGCGAAGTGGCCGAGGGCTACCGGCAGGAGCGCGCGCGGCTCGCCGCCGCGCTGGAGGCGGCGAAGCTCACGCCCTTCGCCGGCTGGCGCGGCAAGGGGGGCTTCCTCGGCACCGGCGTGATCCCGGCGCCCTTCGATGAAGCGCGCGGCGCCTGCGCGAGCTGCGGCGCGCGCCCGGCGGTGGTGCAGACGGCGCTCGATGGCGCGTGGCGCTGCGGGGTGTGCGACGCCGCCTACCGCATCGGGCAGAAGCTGCCGAAGGCGGAGGGCTACGCCCTGCTCGCCGCCGATCCGGCGCAGGAGGAGGCGCCGGCCGTCCTGCCCGGCGGGCTGCGGCTCGCCGCATGGCCCGAGCGCGGGCCGGCGGCGCTGGCGAGCTTCGCCTTCGCGCGCGCGGGGGCGGGCAGCGCCGTCTTCCGCCCGCCCGCCTACGTGCCGCGCGTCGCGGCCCCCGCCGATCCGCGCTACGACCATGCCGGCATTCCGGCCGACGACCGCGGAGAGGCGGGCGATCTCATGACCTTCGCCCAGATCGGGGCGGAGGCGCTTGAATTCGCCGGCGAGGAGGAGAACCGACGCATCGTCGGGCGCGACCTGCTCGCCGTGCTCAAGGCCGATGTGGACCATCTGGGGCGCGTCTTCGCCGCCGGGCTGGGCAACGACCGCTCGCCGGCGCGCATCGCCCAGCTCTCGCGGCTGATGGACGCCTATTTCGGCGAGCGCCTCCCGTGGCTGCTCGCGCGCGATTTCCCCGCCACCTACACCGTCTATGCGGGCGGCGACGATCTGCTGCTGATCGCGCCGTGGCGCTTCGCCCTGCCGCTCGCCCTCCGCCTGCGCGAGGATTTCGCCGCCTTCGCCGGGGGCAACCCGAACCTCACCCTCTCGGCCGGCATCGCCTTCGTGCATCCGAAGCATCCGCTGGCGCTGGCGGTGGAGGAGGCGGAGGACGCGCTGTCGGCCGCGAAGGCGGGCGGGCGCGACCGGATCGGCCTGTTCGGCCGCGTCCCGGAGGCCGCGAAGGACGCCGAGGAGCGGAAGGAGGACCGCGCCCCGGCGCCGCGCCATGGCAGCGGTCGGGTGCTGACATGGAAGGCGCTGTGCGCGACGCTCGGTCTCGCCGATGCGCTGAACGACGCCGTGCGGGCCGGCCATCTGCCGCCGACCTTCCTGCATCGCATGCGCTGGTTCGCCGCGCGGCGGCGCGCGGCCGAGGCAGGCGAGCCGCGCGCGGCGGACTGGAACGCGAAGTGGCGCTACCACGCGGCGCGGTTCCTCGATCGGCTGGCGCCCGACCGGCGCCGCGACACGGAGGCGCTGCTGCTGCAGGCGCTGCCGCCGCCCGGGGCGACGGCCGCGGCGGATGCGGAGATCGCGACGACCGTCGCGCTGTGGCGCAACAGGTGAGGAGGAGGAGATGTCGGGCTTTCACGGCAACTCGCGGCCGGGCGGCGGGCAGCCGCCGCGCGGGGGCGGCTACGGTGGCGGCGGGCCGCGCGCGCCCGGCCCGGGCAACGCCAGGACCGCGCCGGGCGGCAGGGCGGAGGGCGGCAACGGCGGGAACGAGGAGCGCGGCTGCATCGGGAACCTGCTGCGGCCGCCCGCGCAACCCGTCCGCTACTTCTCGCCCAACGATCCGAAGGCGGTGGAGCCGCGGCTGCTCGGCGAGGAGGCGGAGCAGGTCGCGAGGAAGCTCAGGACCGTGCCGGCGAGCCAGCTCCGCCGCTTCTATGCCGAGGTGACCGCGCTCAAGCGCCGCGCGGAGCTTGCGGATGCGAGCGACGAGGAGATCCGGTCGGCGCTGATGCTGCTGCGCGCCAAGGCGGCCTACACCTGGCAGCGGCAGAGCCGGTATCCGGGCGAGCTCGTCGCCTTCTTCACCCGCCATGCGGCGAGCGTGAAGACGAGGCACGACTTCCTGCGCGGCTTCCAGCCGCATTTCGAGGCGGTGATGGCCTTCCACAAGGTGTTCGAGGAGAAGAGGGGAGCCGAGGGATGAGCGAGATCCGCGAGCGGGGCCGCGTGCGCGTCACCGGCCTGATCCGCCTCAAATCGGGGCTGCACATCGGCGCCGGCAAGGACTCGGTCGAGATCGGCGGCATCGACAACCCGGTGATCAAGCACCCCCGCACCGGCGAACCCTACATCCCCGGCTCCTCCCTCAAGGGCAAGCTGCGCTTCCTGCTGGAATGGGCGTTCGGCGCCGTGCGCGAGGACGGCCATGCCTGGGGCTACAACGACCGGCAGCCGGTGGACACCACCGATCCGGTTCTGCGCATCTTCGGCAACGCCCTCAAGGAGTGGAAAGGCGGACCGACGCGGCTGATGGTGCGCGACGCCCCGCTGTGCGAGGCGGATCGCGCGCGCTACCGCGAGGGGCCGGAAGCCTTTTTCGAGGAGAAGACGGAGGTCACCATCAATCGGATCCAGGGGAAGGCTCTCGACGGCGGGTTGCGGACGCAGGAGCGCGTCCCCGCCGGCGTGGCCTTCGACTTCGAGATGGCCTTCCGCCTCTACGATCTCGGCGACGGCGGCGCGCGCGATCTCGCCTGCCTCAACTGGACGCTGCAGGGCCTCGCGCTCCTCGAGGAGGATGCGCTGGGCGGCTCCGGCTCGCGCGGCTACGGGCGCATCGCCTTCGAGGATCTCGCGCTGCAGGTGCCGGAGCGCGCGCCGATCGCGCTCGACAACCGCTTCCGCGGCCACCGCTTCAGCCGCGAGAGGCCGCCCGCGATCGTGACGGAGGCGGATGTCCTGGGGGTGCCGGCCTGATGGAGCTCCGCCGCTTCCGCCTGCGGCTCGATCCCCTCTCGCCCTTCGGCACGCCGCCGACCTCGGGCACGCTCTTCGGCCATCTCTGCTGGGCCAAGCGCGCGCACGAGGGGCGGGAGGCGCTGCGCGCCTGGCTCGCGCGGCTGCCCGCCGAGCCGGTCGCCCTGTCGGACCTCCTCCCGACGGATCACCTGCCGAGGCCCCTGCTCGCGCCCGGGTCCGCCGAGCCGGGCGAGGACGCGAAGACGCTGCGGAAGCGCCGCTACCTGCCGCTCGAGGCCTGGCGGCGGCTGCGCGTCGGCGCGACGGCGCGGGCGCTCGACGATCTGTTGCGGCGGGCCGGAGCGGATCCGGCCTTCCTCGAGCGCGCGCGCGTGCCGCACAACCGCATCGACCGCGCCTCCGGCAAGACGCCGGAGGCGGGCGGCGGCGGCCTCTGGTTCGCCGAGGACCTCTGGCCCGCAGCGGACGCGAAGGGCAACGGCCGCACCGCGGCGGACCTCTACGTGCGCAGCGCGCTGCCGGCGCGGGAGGTGGAAGCGCTGCTCGCCCGCCTCGGCGAGACGGGCTTCGGCCGCGACGCCTCGACCGGGCGCGGCCGCTTCCGCGTGGAAGGCAGCGAGCCCATGGGCTGGCTCGACGAGACGCCGAAGGGCTCCGGCGCGGCGCGCATGCTCTCCCTCTCGCAGGGCGTGGTCACGGCGAACATGCGCGCGCCGCGCTGGCGGCGCTTCGTGCTGTTCGGCAAGATCGGCCGGGAGATGACGGCCGAGGGCAAGCGGCCCTGGAAGCTGCCGCTGGTGCTCGCCGAGGCCGGGGCGACCTTCGCCCCCGCCGATGGCGGCCCCTACGGCGCCTGGATCACCGGCGTCCACCAGGACGATCGGGAGATCGGCCACAACGCCTTCCACCTCGCCATTCCCTACACGGAGGCCGCCGCATGAACGTCTATGCCGGCCCGCCGCGCGCGATGACGCGCGTGACGCTGCGCCTCGTGCCGCTGACGCCGGTGCACATCGGCGACGGGACGGAGATGCGGCTCGACGAGTATCTGCTGGAGGGGCCGCGCCGGGCGGGGCGGCGCTACGACGAGTTCGGCGAGGAGATCGAGGAACAGGCAGCCGAGGCGCCCCCGATGCTCTGCCGCTTCGACCAGGCGAAGGCGATGCGCGCCATGACACCGGCGCAGCGCAGCGCCTTCCAGCGCGCGCTCGATGCCGGGCAGTTCGGCGAGGCGGCGCAGGCGCTGCGGGAGGCGGGCAGGGGGGCGATCGTCGAGCGGATTCCGATCTCGCCGCGCTCGGCCGCCGAGCTGACGAAGGCCTTCGATGACCCGCTCTCGCGCTCGGGCCAGGTGAAGCCTTTCGTGCGCAGCGGGGGGAAGCCCTACATCCCGGGCAGTTCGATCAAGGGCGCCTTCCGCACGGCGCTCGCCTCCGCCGCGCTGCCGCGCGACCGCGAGCCGCCGGGCGGGTGGCGCCACGAGAGCGCGCTCGAGGCGGCCTTCGGCCTCGATCCCAGGGACACGACGACCGATCCGCTCCGCTTCCTGCATGTCTCGGACGCCTTTCTGCCCGAGGGCGCGACGCTGATCGACCGCGTGGAGGTGATGGACCGCAAGAACCCCGAAGCGGGCAAGATGCAGATGCACTACGAGCGGACCCGCGCGCTGACGGATGGCGCGCAGGCGCCGGCCTTCACCGTCAGCCTGGAGGTGGACGGCCGGGCGAGGGAGAGCGCCTGTGTTGCGCACCAGGCCGCGCGCTTCGGGGCGGCGCAGCTTCTCGCGCGGTGCCGTGCGTTCCACGTCAAGCTGTTCAACGAGGAGCTGAAACGGTTCTTCGAAGGAACCGCCGAGACCAGGTCGAAACTGCTGCAACGCCTGCGCGGGCATGTCGCGGACGGCAGGCCGCCCTTCACCCAGCAGGGTTGGGATGCCGACTTCGTCCTCCTCCGCCTCGGCCGGTTCGGGCATTTCGAGAGCAAGTCGCTCGAGGGCGTGCGTCGCGGCCACTTCCCGCAGGCGAAGAACCCCGCCGACAGGATCCGCAGACCCGGCGAATGGGGCCTGACGCGCACGGTGACGCGCGACGCCCGGGGCGACCCCATCCCCTTCGGCTGGGTGATCGGCTGGGTGGTAAAGGAGGAACGCGCATGAGCCTCGTCCTCATCGCCTCGGTCGGCGGCTCGCCCAACCCCATCGCCTCGGCCATTGCGGCGAAGCGGCCCGAGCACGTGATCTTCCTCGCCACCGAGGCTTCCGGCGCCCAGCCCGGCTCGGCGGAGCAGATCCCCGATATCCTCACCAAGGCGCAGCGCCCGCAGCAGCCGCACGAAATTCTGATCGTCCCGCCCGACGAACCCGAGGCGATCTTCCTCGCGCTGCGCGAACGCCTGGAAAGGCTGCGCGCCGAACAGCCCCGCGCGCAGCTGCTCTTCGACTATACCGGCGGCACCAAGACCATGACCGGGGCGCTGTTCCAGGCCGCCATCGCAACGCCCGGCGCCCAGGTCCAGTTCATGCTCGGCCGGCGCGAGAACCTGGATCGCGTCAAGGACGGGACGGAGCGGCCCGTGCGCATCGCCACCGACTGGCTGATCGCCGAACGGACCGAGGCCCGCCTGCGCGAAGCCTGGTCCACCCACGACTACGCCACCGCCGCCGCCGGCTTCGCGCAGCTCGCCGACGACCTCGGCGCGGACGAGAAGGCCCCGCCCGAGGCGCGCGCGCGCCTTGCCGACCTCGCCGCGGTCTCGCGCGCCTTCGACCTCTGGGACCGCTTCCGCCACGCGGAGGCGGCGGCCGACCTGCGCGCCCTCGCCGCGCGCCGCCCGGCGCTCGGGCCCTTCGCCGAGCAGGCGCAGGCCTGCGCGCGCAGCATGCCCGCCCGCCTGCTCGACCTCTGGCGCAACGCCGAGCGCTGCGCCGCGCGCGGCCGCTACGACGACGCGGTGGCGCGGCTCTACCGCCTGACCGAATGGATCGCGCAGTGGTGGCTCGCCCACCGGCACAAGATCGACCCCGACAAGGTGGACTGGTCCCGCATCACGCCGCAGGAGGTCGCGCGCGCCGGCCTCGGGGAGCAGGCCGGCAAGAAGACGCTTTCCGGCCTCATGCAGGCCTGGAAGCTGATCGCGGCGAAGGAGCCCGAGGGGCCGGTCGCGCGCTTCCTCGCCGCGCGCTTCCCGCACCGGGATCCGGAGAAGACCGGCGAGGGCCTCCTGCGCGACGTGCTCGATCTGCGCAACCGCTCCATCCTCGCCCACGGCGAGAGGCCGCTCGGCGAGGGGGAGTGGGAGAAGTGGCGCGCCTTCGCCGATCGGATGCGCGAGCAGGTGCTCGTGCCGCTGCTGCGCGCGGCCGGGGAGAACGCGAGCCTGCCGCCGCAACTGCCGCAGGATCCCGCCGCGCTCGGCCTCTGAGCCGGCGGCCCGCTCTTTGACAGGGTGAAGACCGCGACAGGGTGAAGACCGCGGGGCGCCCCCCCCCAGGCCCGGGGGGAGGGGGCCGGGGCCCCGCGCCGCCACAACATTGCCGCGGCTGCGCGGTGCCGGCGGCGGACGCATAAGCGGCGCCATGCCGCATCGCCGCCTGCATCTCCTCGCCTACGACATCGCGAGCCCCGCGCGCCTGCGCCGGGCCCTGCACACGGTGCGCGCCCACGCCGTCGGCGGGCAGAAATCGGCCCACGAGTGCTTCCTGACCGAGGCCGAGCGCCACGCCCTGCTCGCCCGGCTGCGGCGCCTGATCCATCCGCGCGCCGACCGCGTGCTCGCGCTCCGGCTCGACCCGCGCCTCGGGCAGCGCTCGCTCGGCATCGCCCGCCCGCCGGCGGACGGGCCGTTCCTGATCGTCGGCTAAGGCCCGGGCGATGGCGACGCTGTTCCTCGATCGCCGCGAGGCCGTGATCGAGAGCGCGGCCGGCGCCCTGCTGGTGCGCGGCGGCGACGGCGCGCTCGCCCGCGCCCCCCTCGCGCTTGCGGAGCGGGTGGTACTGCGCGGGCCGGCGCGGATCTCGACCGGGGCCATCGCCGCGATCGCCGAGGCCGGCGCGGCGCTGCTCGTCCTCTCCGGCCGGCACGGGCGGCCGGCGGCGGCGATGCTCGGCCGCGCCCATGCCGATGCGGCGATCCGGATCGGACAGTTCCGGCTCGCCCTCGACGGCGCGGCGCGGGTGCGGATCGCCGCGCTGCTCCTGCGCCGCAAGCTGGCGGGCCAGCGCCGGCTGCTCGGCCGGGCCCTGCAGCGCCGCCCCGACCGGCGTCTGCCGCTGCGCCGCGGTCTCGAGGCGCTGGCCGAGGCGCAGCACCGCCTGCGTCGCCTGGCCGCCGAGGGCGCGTCGCCGGCGCGGCTGATGGGCGTGGAGGGGGCGGCCGCTGCGGCCTATTTCGAGGCCTTCGCCGCCATCCTCCCGCCCGCGCTCGGCTTCGCCGGCCGCAACCGGCGCCCGCCGCGCGATCCGGTCAACGCCGCGCTCTCCCTCGCCTACACCCTCGGCCATTTCGAGGCGGTGCGCGAGGCGCACCTGGCCGGCCTCGACCCTGCGGTCGGCTTCCTGCACGCCCTGGCGCCGGGGCGGGAGAGCCTCGCCTGCGACCTCGTCGAGCCGCTGCGCCCGCATCTCGACCACCTGGTGTGGCGGCTGTTCGCCGAGGAGCGGCTGCGCGGCGCGCATTTCACGCGCGACGGCGCGGCCTGCCTGCTCGGCAAGGCCGGGCGCCTCGCCTTCTATGCCGCGTGGGAGGAGGCGGCGGCGCCGCTGCGCCGCGCCCTGCGCCGGGGGCTGCGGCCGCTGGTGCGCGCGGCGCGCGCCGCCGCCGCCGAACTGTGCGCGGAGAGCACGGCCGATGCTGACGGCGCTGCACCTTGACGGGGCCGAGCGGCCGGTCGCCGTGCTGCTCGAGGGCCCGGCGCTGCGGTTGCGTCGGCCCGCGGTGGCCGACGCCTTCGCGCCGCTCGCGCGCCTCGCCCGCGTGGTGGTGCACGGGACGCGGGTGCAGTGGCGGACCGAGGCGCTGCTCGCCTGCCTCGAAGCCGGCGTGCCGGTGGCGTTCCTCGGCCGGCGCGGGACGCTGGCGGGGCTGCTGCTGCCCCTGCGGCCGCCGTCGCAGCGCGCGGGCCTTGCGGCGGCGCTCGATGCGGCGGCGGCGCTGCCGGGCTTCCGGCGGCGGCTCGAGGATCTGTGCCGGGCGGAGGAGCGGCGAGCCCTGCTTGCCGCGCTGCGGGCGGGTCCGGGGTGGAACTGCGCGGAGTTGCGGCCGGAGATCGTGCGGCGCCTGGCGGCGGCGCACGCCCCGGTGCCGGCGGCGGCGGAGGCGGTGCTGGCGCTGCTGCGCGGCCTGGCCGCGGCGCTGGTGGCGGAGGAGCTGGCGCGGCAGGGCGTGGGGCCGAACTTCCTGGTCCGCCGCAGCGGCGGCTTCCCCCTGGCCGAACGGCTCGGCGATGCGCTGGCCTGGCAGGTGTGGCCGCAGACCCTTGCGCTGCTGGCGCGGGCCGGCGCGGCTGACGCGGAGCGGCCGACGCCCGCCCTCCGGCGGGCGGCGATTGCGGCGCTCGAGGGCGCGGGGCTGCGGCCGGCCTGCCAGCAGATGCTGGCGCGGCTGGCGGCGGCGGTGGGCAGCGAGGTGTAGCGATGCGGGCACGGCGTGCGTGGATCATCGGCTACGACATCGCCTCCCCGCGGCGGCTGCGGCGGGTGGCGCGGCTGCTGGAGCGGCGGGCGGTTCGCATCCAGTATTCGCTCTTTGCCGGGTGCTGGACCGAGGCGGAGTTCGAGCGGCTTTGGAAGGAGCTGGCGGCGCTGATCCATCCGCGGCGCGACGACGTGCGCGCCTGGCCGGTGCCGGAGCCGCCGGAGGTAACGACGCTCGGCCAGGGGTTGCCGGACGGCGTGTGGCTGGGCGAGGGGCGCGTGCCGGGATTGCAGGAGGTGCTGGGTTTCGGCCAGGGCGAGGGCCGGCCGCGGGCGAGGCGGCGGAGGACAGCTTCGGCGGGGGCGTCGACTCCTGCGGACGCTTCCGGCAAGCTGTTGGCGGGAAAGGAGTAGGCAGGGCGAGGTGTTCAGCAGCAGACCCGTTCTTCAGGGGGTCAAAACTCAATTTTTCGACAAGCTTTCGAAGCTCATCGGTTCAGCAGCAGACCCGTTCTTCAGGGGGTCAAAACGAAACGATTCCAGCGCTTCGCTTGGAATTGCCTGCGTTCAGCAGCAGACCCGTTCTTCAGGGGGTCAAAACCCATGACGCGCATGGCAGCGTCGTGCTCACCATTACGTTCAGCAGCAGACCCGTTCTTCAGGGGGTCAAAACACATAGTCCCGCCCCCCGCGCGCGCTTATGAGAGTTCAGCAGCAGACCCGTTCTTCAGGGGGTCAAAACCTTCGGGGACTTCTTCGTAGCAGCCTGGGCCATGAGTTCAGCAGCAGACCCGTTCTTCAGGGGGTCAAAACTCCCGGCCCGTAGCGCCGTTTCCGGGGATTCTGGCGTTCAGCAGCAGACCCGTTCTTCAGGGGGTCAAAACAGGAACTGGCGCAGCTCCTCGCGCATCTCGAGGGTTCAGCAGCAGACCCGTTCTTCAGGGGGTCAAAACTTTTTCAATCGCTTCACTTGTGATTGCCTTACAAGGTTCAGCAGCAGACCCGTTCTTCAGGGGGTCAAAACGGCATCAACAAGCGCGGCAAGCGAGGGGAACACAACGTTCAGCAGCAGACCCGTTCTTCAGGGGGTCAAAACGTGGTGTGGCAGAAGCAGCAGAACGAGCGGCATGTGGTTCAGCAGCAGACCCGTTCTTCAGGGGGTCAAAACGCGGCCCTGGCGGCGTCCCAGACGGCGTCCGAGGCGTTCAGCAGCAGACCCGTTCTTCAGGGGGTCAAAACGGGTGCGCGTCGAGCTGTTTCGCCCTGACCTCCAGTTCAGCAGCAGACCCGTTCTTCAGGGGGTCAAAACGCCCCAGCCCTTCCCGACCGGGCCGAAGGCCTGCGGTTCAGCAGCAGACCCGTTCTTCAGGGGGTCAAAACCGAAGCTCCGCGGGCATCCGCACGTTCACGGCCACGGGTTCAGCAGCAGACCCGTTCTTCAGGGGGTCAAAACATGCGGGATGAAGCGGCCGTTCTCGCTGCGGTCGAGTTCAGCAGCAGACCCGTTCTTCAGGGGGTCAAAACGCCGCTTCCTCCGCTTCGCGGTAGGGCACCACGTGGTTCAGCAGCAGACCCGTTCTTCAGGGGGTCAAAACCGTTCCCGGCGGCCCTGGCGGCGCTCCCGGCGTTCCGTTCAGCAGCAGACCCGTTCTTCAGGGGGTCAAAACGCATGCGCGGCGAAACGCTTCCAGCGTTTCACTGGGTTCAGCAGCAGACCCGTTCTTCAGGGGGTCAAAACCGCGGCCCAGGGCGCGGGCGACGGAGCGCAGGCAGTTCAGCAGCAGACCCGTTCTTCAGGGGGTCAAAACGCATAAACAACGGGATTCTTTTCCATGTCTTTTCCCGTTCAGCAGCAGACCCGTTCTTCAGGGGGTCAAAACACCGAGGGCATGGACGTTCCGCGCCTCGATGCGGTTCAGCAGCAGACCCGTTCTTCAGGGGGTCAAAACTTACGGCGGCATCGTACAAAACGTCGGGGTCGTTGACGTTCAGCAGCAGACCCGTTCTTCAGGGGGTCAAAACTCCGGAAACAGTGTGCATGCGTGCCTCCATGCTATGTTCAGCAGCAGACCCGTTCTTCAGGGGGTCAAAACGCTTGAGACTGCACTAGCGGCATCGATCAGCGTTCAGCAGCAGACCCGTTCTTCAGGGGGTCAAAACAGTCGAAGAAGGAGCTGCGCCCGTCCCAGCGCCGAGTGGTTCAGCAGCAGACCCGTTCTTCAGGGGGTCAAAACTCCCCTTGCTTGCTGATTGCGCTCTTGCCTTGCGGTTCAGCAGCAGACCCGTTCTTCAGGGGGTCAAAACTTCAGGAACGCGGGCCGGAAGTGTGTGTCGAAATGTTCAGCAGCAGACCCGTTCTTCAGGGGGTCAAAACGTCGCGGCATCATACAGAACGTCGGGGTCAGCGACCCGTTCAGCAGCAGACCCGTTCTTCAGGGGGTCAAAACGGCACAAGGAGCTTGTGGACGCGCGCCACCCCCTCGTTCAGCAGCAGACCCGTTCTTCAGGGGGTCAAAACCGCAATGCCGAGTCATGTTCCCCATTCTGAACTTGGTTCAGCAGCAGACCCGTTCTTCAGGGGGTCAAAACACGGTCGAAAGTTGATTGCCGCGCGCCGTTTCCAGCGTTCAGCAGCAGACCCGTTCTTCAGGGGGTCAAAACTTGCTCGCTAGCAACTGCCTTCGCAGCATCGATCAGTTCAGCAGCAGACCCGTTCTTCAGGGGGTCAAAACGAAGAAATCAGGGGAAATATTCATTGCGAGCATGAGTTCAGCAGCAGACCCGTTCTTCAGGGGGTCAAAACTCAGAGCGGCAGCGCCGCGACGACGTCGCCGAGCGGTTCAGCAGCAGACCCGTTCTTCAGGGGGTCAAAACGTGCGCCCCGTGGGGCAGCTTGCTGAGGCGGCGGCGGGTTCAGCAGCAGACCCGTTCTTCAGGGGGTCAAAACAGCGCCGGCCCGCGCTGCCAGTCCACGCCCGCGCGGTTCAGCAGCAGACCCGTTCTTCAGGGGGTCAAAACAGCGCGCCCGATCCTGCTCGAACTCCGCGGCCGTCGTTCAGCAGCAGACCCGTTCTTCAGGGGGTCAAAACCGTTGTTGCTCTTCCTTGCTCGCACGCGACACTGCGTTCAGCAGCAGACCCGTTCTTCAGGGGGTCAAAACAGCTCGCCGCGCTCCTCCTCGGCCTCGCGCACCCAGTGTTCAGCAGCAGACCCGTTCTTCAGGGGGTCAAAACTCGAGCGTGAGGGCAAACTCGATCTGTTCGCCCTCGTTCAGCAGCAGACCCGTTCTTCAGGGGGTCAAAACGGCACAAGCGTTTTCACGCTTGGCCTCAATCGCGTTGGTTCAGCAGCAGACCCGTTCTTCAGGGGGTCAAAACCTCGCCGCTCGGCGCGGCCTCGCCGCGGCGCCAGCGTTCAGCAGCAGACCCGTTCTTCAGGGGGTCAAAACCGATCCGCATGGGTCAGTCGGCCCCCGCCGGATGGTTCAGCAGCAGACCCGTTCTTCAGGGGGTCAAAACCCTCGCCTATCTCCTTTATTGTGACCTCCACCGCCCGGTTCAGCAGCAGACCCGTTCTTCAGGGGGTCAAAACAGCTCCCAGAGCTCGCCCTTCTCATTCTCTGCCTCGTTCAGCAGCAGACCCGTTCTTCAGGGGGTCAAAACAGACTGTCGCGGAAGATGGCCTCCGGGTCAGACGTTCAGCAGCAGACCCGTTCTTCAGGGGGTCAAAACCCCGACGGGGGCCCCCTATCCGACAGCCTAGCCCAGGGTTCAGCAGCAGACCCGTTCTTCAGGGGGTCAAAACTGCGTGGCACTCATCCGTGCTGTCCTCCCTCGCAGTTCAGCAGCAGACCCGTTCTTCAGGGGGTCAAAACTCCGTAGCGGCATGGCTGGAAGCCCTGGCGGCGGCCGTTCAGCAGCAGACCCGTTCTTCAGGGGGTCAAAACCGAAACGCTTCAAGCGTTTCGCTTGAGACTGCGCTGTTCAGCAGCAGACCCGTTCTTCAGGGGGTCAAAACGCATGCGCCCCCTCCCTCGGGCATGCGCGCTCTAGTTCAGCAGCAGACCCGTTCTTCAGGGGGTCAAAACTTGCCGAGCGCATCAGCGACTAACACCAATTTGCCGTTCAGCAGCAGACCCGTTCTTCAGGGGGTCAAAACGCGCGGAGGCCGAAGCGGGCGGCGGTGACGCGCGTTCAGCAGCAGACCCGTTCTTCAGGGGGTCAAAACTAGGTGCGCGTCATCGGGCATCTCCCCGGGTGTGGTTCAGCAGCAGACCCGTTCTTCAGGGGGTCAAAACATGGCGTCTCGGCTCATGGGATCGCTCCAAGCAGCGCGTTCAGCAGCAGACCCGTTCTTCAGGGGGTCAAAACGCGCTTGCAGCATCAACAAGAGCAGCGAGAGTCGCGTTCAGCAGCAGACCCGTTCTTCAGGGGGTCAAAACGTTACAGGGCCGCCGCGATGCGGGCGCCGAGCCCGCGTTCAGCAGCAGACCCGTTCTTCAGGGGGTCAAAACCGCCAGCCGTCTGCGGCGTAGTCCTCGGCGGCGGGTTCAGCAGCAGACCCGTTCTTCAGGGGGTCAAAACGCGTCAGGCGCTCGACGCTGGCGTGCAGCGTCTCGTTCAGCAGCAGACCCGTTCTTCAGGGGGTCAAAACCGGATCGCCTGGGCGCGCTCCTCCCGCGAAGAAGGTTCAGCAGCAGACCCGTTCTTCAGGGGGTCAAAACGCGGATTTCCGCCGCGAACCGCGCAAGCTCACACTCGTTCAGCAGCAGACCCGTTCTTCAGGGGGTCAAAACGTCGAGGCCGGTGACGGCCCCCGCCGCCCTGGTTCAGCAGCAGACCCGTTCTTCAGGGGGTCAAAACAAATGCGTCCCGCGCCCCTTCGTCATGGACGATGGGTTCAGCAGCAGACCCGTTCTTCAGGGGGTCAAAACACGGTGACGGGCGCCGAGGCGACCATCACTGCGTGTTCAGCAGCAGACCCGTTCTTCAGGGGGTCAAAACAGCTCGGTGAGATGAGCGAGCTCCCATAGCTCGCCCGTTCAGCAGCAGACCCGTTCTTCAGGGGGTCAAAACCCCGCTTGGACACCTCGAAAAACCCGGTTGTCGGGCGCTGCTGAGTGGTGTTGATGGCTCTGTGGCTCGCGGACGCTTCGTCTGCGAATGCCCGATCCGCCCCCGGTCGGTGGGCTTTGTGGTCTTTTTGTCGCCCGGATCGGTCGGGCGGGCGCACCTCTTCCTTCGATCCAGACCGGGCGGCGCATGTTGTAGGCGAGATTGGCCAGCGTGATCCGCGCGGTGGCGCGAACGAGGCCGATGCACCGCGCGACGAGGCCCATGCGGCGCTTCTCGGCGGCGAAGACATGCTCGACCAGACTGCGCACCCGCGCGCGCGTCGCGTTGCCGCGGGCGATGGGGGCGGGCATCGGCCGTCCGC
>NZ_JAHZUY010000092.1 GCF_019458025.1 Caldovatus aquaticus
GCTCCGACTTCCCGGCCCTGCTCTCCGCCGCCGCGAACAAGATGCTGCTCGCCGCCTACGTACCGGCGCAGCCGACCTACCGGCAGATCTTCCTCCGCCGCGACTTCCGCGACTTCAAGCCGCACCGCCACCTCCGCATCGGCGACTTCCCGACCCTGCTGCCGCTCGCCGAGAACGGCGAGATCCAGGTCGGCACCATGTCCGAGAGCCAGGAGATCGTGCTGCTGCAGACCTTCGCCCGGCGCCTCCGCGTGACGCGCCCGATGCTGGTCAACGACGACCTCGGCGCCTTCACCGACTTCGCCGCCGCCATCGGCCGCCGCGTCGCCGAGTTCGAGAACGCCACCGCCTACAACCTGCTGAACAGCGCCAATGGCGACGGCCCGACGCTCGCCACCGGCAACGCGCCGGTGTTCGCCACCGGTGCGGCGCGGGCCAACAAGGCCGGGACCGGCACGCCGCTCGACACCGCGACCATCGGCGCCGGCCGCGCCGCCATCATGAAGCAGCGTACCCTCGACGGCCTGCCGATCTCCATGGGGCAGACCATGCGCCTGCTGGTCGGGCCGAACCTCGAACTCGCCGCCCGCCAGGCGACCGTCGTCGTGCAGGCGAGCGAGACGGCCAAGGCCAACGTCTTCGCGGGCTTCGTGCAGCCGGTGGTCGAGCCGCTGATCCCGGCCAACCGCTGGTACCTGTTCTCCGACCCGGTCGCGGCGCCGGTCTACGTCTACGGCTACCTCAACGGCGCCGAGGGGCCGCAGGTCACCACCGGCCAGGTGCAGGGCGCCGATGGCATCGAGGTCAGCGTGATCTTCGACTTCGGCGTCGGCGCCATCGACTGGCGCGGCGCCTGGTTCAACCCGGGCACCTGATCCCCCCGCTCCCGTCTTTCCCATCCGTATCGCGCCAGGGCGCCACCGGGCTTCCGGTCGGCGCCCTGCGCGCTTCCAGGAGACCTCATCATGCGCAACTGCCTCCGCCCTGACGCGCGCGCCATCCCGATGGTGGTGCCCTACGCGGGGGGCATCCTCTCCGGCCAGGGCCTGCTGGTCGGCGCCTTCTTCGGGGTGGCGGCGAGCGACGCCGACCAGAACGCCACCGTCGAGTGCGAGACCCGCGGCGAGTTCGAGCTGCCGAAGGAGCCCGCCCTCGCCATCACCCAGGGCGCCCGGGTGTTCTGGGACGACACCAACCGCCGCATCACCACGACGGCCACCGGCAACTTCCAGGTCGGGCTCTGCACGGTCGCGGCGCTGGCCGCCGACGCCACGGTGCGCGTGATGCTGGCCCGCGTGCCGGCCTCGGGGGCGTGATGACTGCGCTGCCGCCGCGCGACCGGGCGCGACTCGCGGGCGTGCACCGCGACCTGGTGCGCGCCGTCGAACGGGCCCGCCGGGCGGTGCCCTTCATCGTGACCGAGGGGCTACGCTCGCGCGAGCGCCAGGCCCGCCTCGTCGCGATCGGGGCCTCGCGCACCATGGACAGCCGGCACCTCACCGGCCACGCCGTCGATCTCGCCTACTGGCTCGACGACGGCGATGGCGCGCCGGAGCACGGCGAGATCCGCTGGGATTGGAGCCTGTACGAGCAGATCGGCGCGGCGATGAAGGCCGCCGCCAAGGAGCTCGGCGTGCCGATCGTCTGGGGCGGCGACTGGCCCTCCTTCCGCGACGGGCCGCACTTCGAGCTCGACCGCAGGGCCTGTCCGTGACCGGCGCGGCGATCCTCACCCTGCTGTCCCGCCATGCCCTGCCAATCGGCATGGGGATGGCGCTGCTGATCTCTGCCGGTACCGCCTGGCACTTCCGCGCCCAGCGCGATGCCGCCCGTCTGGATGCTGCGACGGCCACGCATACCGCGGAGGCGAACGCGGCGGCGCTCGCCCGCGCCACCGCCGAGCATGAGAGGCACATCGCCGCGCTGACCGGCGAGGCCGAACGCGCCCGCGCCCAGGCCGCGCGCCTCGGCGCCGACCTGGAGGCCCTCCGCCGTGACCCGAGCCATGCCGCCGGCGCTGCCCCTGTGCTGCGCGCTGCTGTCGAGCGCCTGCGCGCCGGCCGCAGCGCCGGAGATCCGGCTGCTGCCGCTCCGCCTCCCTGACGCGCTGCTGGTCTGCGCCGCGGCGCCGGCGCTGCCCGCCGCGGATCACCTCACGCAGGGCCAGGTGGCGGAGCTGCTGCTGGCCTACGACGCTGCCCATGCCGACTGCGCCGGGCGGCTCGCCGCGGTGCGGCGGCTGAACCCCGCCGACGGGGGCGAGCAGTGAACGCCTTCGCCGACGCGACGGCGGCGCTCGTCGCGGACCCGAACCTCGGGGCCGGCGCCGTCTATCGGCAGGGCGGCACTGGCCCTGCAATTCCGATTCGTGTCCTGCGCTCCTCGCCCGACCGCGTGGCCGATGCCTTCGGCACCGAAATCCTCTCGGCCACCGACATCCTCTCGGTCGCCATCGCGCAGCTCCCCGACCTCGCCGCCGGCGACAGCTTCGCCCTCGGGCCCGACCTGCTCACTGTCACCCACGCCGAGCGCGACGCCGCCGGCATCGCCTGGCGCGTGCTCTGCCAGCGATAGGAGCCCCCGCCATGCCGCAGAACGGCCTCAGCCTCTTGGAGGTGCTGCGCGACCTGCTGCTCGGCGCCGCCGCCGGCCTGGCGGGTGGCTTCGTGCGCTGGAACAACCCCGAGCGCCGCCGCTTCGGCTGGTGCCTCGCCTGGGAGGTGCCCTCCGCCGCCCTGGTCGGCAGCGCCGGCTATGCCCTCGGGGGCTTCCTCGAGTTCAACGAATACGGCCGGTTCCTCTTCGCCTTCGTGTTCGGCTACCTCGGCCAGGCCGCGCTGCACGACCTCGCCGTGGCGATCATCCGCCACCGCACCGGCCTGCCGCCGGGCGGCGGCACGCCGTGAGGCTGGCCGCCACCGTCCTCGGCGACCTGCGCCGGCAGCTCGCCGCCGAGGTCCGTGCCGGCGAGCGGGCGGCCATGCAGGCGATCCGCGCCGAGACCGAGCAGGTCAAGCAGGAGCTGCGCCGGCAGGTGACCGGCGCCTTCGGCGGCAACGCCCGCGGCATCGCCCATGCCTGGCGGTCGCAGGTCTTCCCGCGCTCAGGGCAGTCGCTCCGCCCCGCCGGCTTGGTCTGGACCAAGGTGCCGAACGTCATCGACGCCTTCGAGCGCGGCGCGCTGATCCGCGCCAAGGGCGGGCGCAAGTTCCTGGCCATCCCGACCGGCTTCAACGCGGCGCGGGGGCGGCGGGGCCGCGGAGAGAAGGGGCTGCGGGTCACGCCAGCGCAGATGGTCACCTCCGGGCAGGGCTTCCTCCGCCCGTTCCGCTCCGGCCGCGGCTTCGTCTGGTGCCTGCCGCTGCGGCAGGGCGAGCAGACCGGGCCGCGCCGCCGGACCCGCCTCATCGCCGGCGGCCTCGCCGAGATCGGCACCGGCAACCGCGAGGGCCGCGAGGCCTGGGCGCGCGGCATGCTCCAGCGCGGCATGGTGCCGATGTTCCTGCTGCTGCCGCAGGTCGAGCTCGCCAAGCGGCTCGACGTGAAGGGCGCCGCCGAGCGCGGCCTGCGCCGGCTGTCGGGACGCTTCGTGGCGGCCTGGGAGCGCGAGAGCGGGAGGCAGGCGCCGTGAGCGTGCGCGAGACCGCGATTGCGGCGCTCCACAGCCGGCTGGCCACATCCTTGGCCGGCGGGAATCCGGCGCCTCTGGTGCTGCGCGGCGAGACCGTGCCGCAGCGCCTACCGCCGGGCGGGCTGGTCGTCATCCGCGACGGCGAGACCGTCGAGGAGACGCCGATCCTGTCGCCGCTCGCCTGGGCGATCGAGCACCGCGCCGCGATCGAGGTCACCGTCAGCGGCGCGACGCCTACGGTGAGGACCGCGCTGCTCGACGCGCTGCTGGTGGACATCGCCGCCGCCATCGCCGCCGATCGCACCCTCGGCGGCGCGGTCGAATGGGCGCAGCCCGGCGCGCCCGAGTTCGAGGACGTCGAGGTCGAGGGTGCCGCCGCCGCCCGTGCCGCCTCGGTCCCCGTCGCGCTGTTCTTCACCGTCGCCGGCTCGCCGCTGGCCTGACGCTTCCCCTTCCCGCTGATCCCGGAGACCCCCGATGCCCCGTGCCATCGGCGCGAACTGCCGCCTGCTCATGATCCCCGAGGCGGCCTACGGCACCGCGCCCGCGGGCGACTGGCGGCGCCTGCCGTTCCTCTCCTGCGACCTCGGCGCCGAGCAGCCGCTGCTCGACGCCGACGTCATCGGCGTGGGCTCCAGCCGCGATCCGGCCGCGCCCTTCCTCGACACCGTCACCGTGCAGGGCCAGGCGGTGGTGCCGGTGGACCTGGTCAACATCGGCCACTGGCTGCGCCTGCTGCTGGGCCCGCCCACCACCACCGGCACCAGCCCGAACTTCGTCCACAGCTTCGGCTCGGGCGCCGCCGCGCTGCCCTCGAACAGCGTCGAGATCGGCTACCCGGACGTGCCGTCCTACGACCTCTGCACCGGCGTGCGCGCCGACACGCTGGAGCTCGACTTCTCGCCGACCGGCCCCGCCACCGCGACCTTCGGGCTGATGGGGCAGGGCTCGACGCGCGGCGGCACGAGCGCCGGCGGCACGCCGACCAGCGCCGCCTACACCGCCTTCCACAAGGCGCAGGGGGCGATCAGCCGGAACGGCGCCGCCCTCGCCCAGGTGACCGGGGCGCGGCTGACCTACGCCAACGGCATGGAGATGGTGCGCACCATCCGCGCCGACCGGAAGGTGGAGGGGGTGGATCCCGGCATCGCGCGCGCCACCGGGCAGATCACCGCGCGCTTCGCCGACACCACGCTGCTGACGCAGGCGCAGGACAACGCGCCGGCGGAGTTCGCCTTCGGCTACACGATCGACGCGAACCGCAGCCTGACCTTCACCTTGCACGAGGTGTACCTGGCGCTGGCCAAGACCCCGGTCGAAGGGCCGGCCGGCGTCGAGGCGAGCTTCGCGTTCCGCGCGGCCTACAACGCCACCGCCACCCGCATGATGACCGTGCTTCTCAGGAACGACCAGGCCGAAAGCGTGTATGCGTGAGACCTACTCGGTACGCTGAATGGCCGCGACGCGGCGCTTCTGCCGCCACGCCGCGAAGGCAGCACGGATCTGCGCCATCACCCGATCGGGCAGCGGGCCGTAGGTGAACGGCCCCGTGCCGCCTTCGAGGGGGCGGAGGTCCGGCCCCGGCCAGACGAAGCGGTTGTACTCGGTGACCACGACCCAGCACGGCTCTCGTTGCAGGCCGAGGCGGGCGCGGGTTTCGGCGGGAACTTCGACCGCCGCGCCGGGCTCTTCCGGCGGGGTGGAGGTGATCGGCAGGACGACGACCTCATCATGGCCGTCCTCCTGGCGAACCAGGGCCACCACCGCCGCCGGACGATCCTTCGACCCTTCCTCTCGTCCCGCCGCGTGCTCGTGGCTCCAGAGGTAGGCGTAGCGGATCACGTCGCCGACAGCCGGCAGCGCCGGCGCGTCAGACCTCATGATCGAAGCGCTTGTTCTCCTCTGGCGGCCGCGCCGCGAGGATGGCGTCCACGATCTCCTGCGGCGCGTCCTCGGTGCGCACCACCTGGCGGTCGCGGCGCTTGAGGCGCTCGTATTCCTCGATCGAGATCAGCACCGTTCGCGGCCGCCCGTTGCGGGTGATGGCGATGGGCTGGGTGAGGGCCTTGTCCTGGTAGAGGCCGAAGTTCCGCTGCGCCTCGGCCGCCGGGACCTTGAGCATCGGCTCGGTCATCGGGGGTTCCTTGGTTTCTGCAAGATACATAACCCATGGAGATTCCAAATTCCATGCTCACCCTCGACCTCCCCATCGAGCCGTACTGGCTCGACCTGCCGCGCGGCGTGCGCGTCGAGATCCGACCGGTGACCACCGCGGTCATGGCCGCAGCGCAGGCCGCCGCCGCGCGCCGGCTGGCGGCGATCCGCGTCGCCGACCCGGACCTCGACCCCGACATGGCGCGCGGCCTGTCCTTCGCCTTCTTGGTCAAGGCGCTCGCCCGCCACGCCGTCACCGCCTGGGAGGGCGTCGGCGACGCCGCCGGCCAGCCGCTGCCGCTCTCGCCCGAGGCGGTCGAGCGTCTGATGGACCTCGACGACCTCGCCGCCGCCTTCTGGGACCGCGCCACCGCGCCGGTCGCCGCGGTGGCCGCCGAGGGAAACGGCTGAGGGCCCGCGCCGCCTGGCACTTCGCCCGCGGGCCCGAATACTGCCGCGGCTGCGCCGCCCTCGGGCGCGACTGCGCCGACGCCTGCCCCTACGCCGGGCACGCCCCCACGAGCGTCGAGGGCCACGCCTGCTGGGCCGCTGGTACCGCCTGCGCCGAGGCCACGATGGGCGGCCTGACCCTCGACACCGCCGGCGCGCTGGCAGCGGCGCGCGATCTCGGCGCCGCTGGCTGGGCCGCCGCCGAGTTGCTGCTGGCCCTCCGCATCGGCATGGCTGAGGGCGGCGCCGAGCGGCGCGCGTCGGCGCCCGCCACCTAATCCGCCGGCCGGTCGCTCGGTCGCCGCTCCAGGATCGGGGCGAGCCTGCCGATCTGCTCGGCGATGCGCGGAACGCCGGCCTTGCGGAGCGCGACGACATACTCCGGGAGGTCGAGCGGCGGGGCGCGGTAGTGGCCCAGATCCTCCCGCACCGCATCGGCGAAGGCCGTCGGATCCATACTCTCGATATCCAGCAGGAAATCGTCCGGGTGCACGACGTGCAGGCCGTAGGGCGCCAGGCGCGCCGGCGGGAAGTCGGCGACGTTGAACGTCACGATGCAGCTCGCCTTGCAGACCACGGCCGCGGCGAGCACGTGCCGATCGCCGGGATCCGGCAGGACCATCGCGTCGATGAGCGGCTCGTAGCCCGTCACCAGCGCGTCCAGCACCGACGCGTCCATGAGCTCGCGGGTCCGCGCCAGATCGGCCGCCTTCAGGTCGGGCCGCCTCTCCAGCAGGGTGCGGATCCACTCCTCGTGCACCCTGTCGCTCCACCGCGCCCGGAACAGCTTCGTCTGGGCGAGGAAGAGGATCAGGCTGCGCAGGCGCGCCCCGTAGAAGACGTTCGCGTCGAAGAACGCCGTGAAGGTCGAGATCACGCCTCAGTCGAGCCCCAGCCGGCGCGCCTCCGCAGCCATCTCCGCCAGCGCCCGCTTCCGCTTCTCGGCGGCGGCGCGCTCGTAGGCCAGCAGGTCGGCGAAGCGCACGCGGCGGTGCCGGCCGACCATGCGGTGCGGGATCTCGCCGCGGTCGATCAGGCCGATGAGGAAGGGCCGCGACACGTTGAGGTAGTCGGCGGCCTGCTGCGTGGTGAGCTCGGCCTCGTGCGGGATGACCGAGATCGGCCGCCGCTCGGCCATGGCGCTGAGCACGGTGAGCACGACCTCGACCGCGCGGGCCGGCAGCGGGACGACCACGTTGGGCTGCTCGCGCAGCACGAGCTGGACGCCCTGGCCCGCCCGGGCGGCGGGGGCCAGGCTGGCGGCGGCGGTCTTGGCGATGGCGGCCTCGGCCTCGTCGGCGACGATCGGCTCGGCCTGGTCGAGCAGAGCGAGCATGGGACCCTCCGGTGCCTTCTGGTTGCCCGCCCTTATACGCAACAGACGGATTAAACGCAACTGACGAAACCGCCAGCCGGAGGGGGCACCATGGCCGACGCCACCCGCCGCGTCTCGGTGCGCCTGTCGCTGGACGACGCCGCCCGGGTCAAGCAGGAGCTGCGCGAGGTCGGCGAGACCGGCCAGCGCTCCCTCGACCAGATCAAGGGCGGCGCCGAGCGGGCCTCCCGCTCCCTCGAACTGCTCGACGTCGCCACGCGCGGCATCCAGCTCGCCGGCCTCGCCGCCGCCGCCCGCGCCCTGGTCCAGGCCGGCGACGCGCTCACCCAGGGCCTCTCCCGGCTGCAGCAGGCCACCGGCTCGGTGGAGCGCGCCGGGCAGGTCTACGAGGCCCTCTACCGCAACGCGCTCTCCACCGGCGTCG
>NZ_JAHZUY010000093.1 GCF_019458025.1 Caldovatus aquaticus
CTGCCAACCAGCACCGGCCGAACCAGACACCCCGCAAGCAACCACAGACACGCCGACAAAGCAGAACGACAACGAAGCGACATCGGCCCCCTCCTCTTCGCGCGCGAGCGCTAGGCCGCAGCCCGCGCGACTGCCTCGGAGACTCCTGCGAAACGCGCCGATCTGGACCGAGGCGGCACGGCGCGCCGCCACCTCACCCTGCGCCAAACTGGCCGCCCCGTCGCGTCAGCTCAGGCTCTCCGGCCGTCAGGCGGATTCGCGCGCGCGGCTTGGCACGGCAGGCCGAGACCCGCTCTAAAGGCCGTCGGATCGGGCTGGCCGCTGGTCTCCCGGGCGCTGCGCCCCGCAGCCCGGCCGCCTGCCGGAACAGAGGGGCAGGACGTGAGCTCCAATACGCTGATCCATCGCATCGTGCGGCCCGCGGTCCGGCGCATCGCGCACACGCGGATCACCCCGAACCACATCACCACCCTGCGCCTCGCCACGGGGCTTGCCGCCGCGGCCGCCTTCGCGCAGGGCGAGGCGCTCTGGCCGGCGGTCGGCGGCGGAATCTTCCTCCTGTCCATGCTGCTCGACCGCGCCGACGGCGAGCTGGCGCGCCAGACCGGCCGCTCGAGCGTCGCCGGCCACCGCTACGACCTGGTGAGCGACTGCACCTCGAACATCGCCGCCTTCCTCGGCATCGGCCTCGGCGCCCAGCCGGCGCTCGGCCTGCTCGGGCCCCTGCTCGGCGTTCTCGCCGGGATCGGGATCGGCGCCCTGTTCTGGCAGCTCAACGCGCTGAAGCTCGTGGAACTCCGCCCGTGGAGCGCCTGGGACGACCGGTTCAACGCCGACCCGGACGACGCGCTGGTGTTCGTGCCGCTGCTCGTCTGGTGCGGCGCCGCCGTGCCGGCGCTGGTCGCCGCCGCGGCGATCACGCCGCTCGCCGCCCTGTGGATCGGCCTCGGCGGCGCGCGCGCGGCCCGCACCGAGTGAGCCGGACCGGCCGCCGCCGGCCGCTCAGGCCGCCGCCGCGGCGCCGGCCACTTCCGCCACGGCCGCCAGCAGCCGCTCGATGTCGCGGCGGTCGACCGCGCCGATGCAGCCGATGCGGAAGGTCTCGGCCTCGGTCAGCTTGCCCGGGTAGACCAGGAAGCCGCGGGCGGCGAGGGCGTCGTAGAAGGCGGCGAAGCGGAAGGGGCGGTCCGTCGGCACCCGGAAGGTGGCGATGATCGGGGCCTGCACCGCCTCGTCCAGATAGGGCTCGAAGCCGAGGCGGCGCATGCCGGCGAGCAGGGTGGCGAGGTTCTCCCGGTAGCGCGCGAGCCGCGCCGGCGGGCCGCCCTCGGCCTCGAGCTGGCGCAGCGCCTCGACCAGCGCCGCCACCACCTGCACCGGGGGGGTGAAGCGCCACTGGCCGTCCTTCTCGAAGCCGCGCCACTGCTCGTGGAGGTCGAGGCTGAGCGAGGGGCTGACGCCGGCCGCGCGCGCCAGGGCCTCGCGCGCGACCAGGGCGAAGCCGATCCCGGGCACGCCCTCCAGGCACTTGTTGGCGGAGGCCATCACCGCCGTCACCGGCACCGCCCGGAGATCGATCGCGATCGCGCCGAAGCTGCTCATCGCGTCGAGCAGCAGCGCGCGGCCGGCGGCGGCGACCGCCTGCGCCACCTCGGCGAGCGGGTTGAGCAGGCCGGTCGTGGTCTCGCAGTGGACCAGGGCGACATGGGTGATGCCCGGATCGGCGGCGAGCGCCGCGGCGACCTCCACGGGCTCGACCGGGCGGTGCTCCGGCCAGCGCAGCACCGCGACCGGGCGGCCGAGCCGCCGCGCGATGGCGGCGATGCGCTCGCCATAGGCGCCGTTGACGAGCACCAGCAGCCGGTCCGAGGGGCGCACCAGCGTGGCGACCGCCGCCTCGACGATGAAGGTGCCGGAGCCCTGCAGCGGCACGCAGACATGCGTCGCCTCGCCCTGCGCGACGGCCAGCAGGCGCGCGCGCAGCTCGGCGGTGAGGGCGACGAAGGCGGGATCGCGCGAGCCCCAGTCGCGCAGCATCGCCTGGCGCGTCGCCGGGCGCGTGGTGAGGGGGCCGGGGGTGAGCAGGATCGGATCGGTCATGACGGCGGTGTCCTCCCCGCGGGTCCGGCGGTGGCGACGGCGGCCGGCGCCGCCGCCATCGCCTCCCACCGCCAGGCGACCAGGCCCGGCAGGCCGAAGGCGATGTCGCGGATCCGGCGCAGCAGCGCGAAGGCGAGGGCCTGCTCCGGCGGGATGCCAAACAGGCCGCAGGCAAGCACGAAGCCGCCCTCCTGCACCCCGAGCCCGGCCGGCACCAGGAAGCCGAGGCTGCGCGCGAGCTGGCCCAGGCTCTCGATCACCAGCGCCTCGGCGAGTCCGGCCTCGACGCCGAGCAGGCGCAGCGCCGCCCAGGCCTCGAGCGTGCCGAGCAGCCAGGAGAGGAGATGCGCGGCCGTGCTCGCCCACAGCCGGCGCGGCGCCCGGTGCAGGTGCAGGACCGCCGCGTGCAGCCCCGTCATCCGCGCCGGCGCCGGGGCGGCGGGCCCGCTCTTCCGCCGCGGCCTCAGCCGCTCCGCGAGGCGGAACAGGCCCCAGCGCTGCGCCGCCAGGAAGCCGGATGCCATCGCGGCGCAGACGGCCGTCGCGGCGATCACCCATCCGGCGGCGTCGTCCCGGTGCGGCAGCCGCAGCAGCACCGCCAGCCCGATCGCCGCGAAGGCGGCCTGCGCCGCCAGCTCCGTCGCGAGGTCCACGGCCACGCTCGCCATCGCCGGAACGGCGCCGACCCCGCGCCGCACCAGGAGCCGGGCGCGGACGACGTCGCCGCCGATCTGCGCCACCGGCAGCAGGGCGTTCACCGCGTCCCGGATCCAGCGCATCCGCAGCAGCGCGGCCCATCCCGGCCGCCCGGGATCGGCGATCAGCGGCGCCCAGCCGAGGGCGGCGAACAGGATCTGCGGCAGGCGCAGCGCGACGACGGCGAGCACCCCCCACCCGCCGGCGGCGGCGAGCAGGCGCAGGATCTCGCCCGGGTCGTTGGCGGCGACGAGGAAGGCGGCGGCGGCGAGCCCCACCAGCAGGGTGACGAGGGCGGCGCCGGCGCGGGTCACGCGGCCGCCGGCGCGTCCCGTCCCGCAGCCCGGACGCCGGCGAGGAACGCCTTGAAGCGCCGCGCCACCTCGGGCGGCCGCACGGTGGGCCGCCCGAGCTTCGCCAGCGAGCCGGGCGCGATGCGCAGATGGATCAGCGCCGGCCCGGGCCGGGAGGTGGCCTCGCGGAAGGCGGCCTCGAACCCGTCGAGGCCGGCGCAGGCGGCTGCGTAGGCGTAGCCGCAGGCGAGCGCGACGGCGGCGAAGTCCACCGAGGCCGAGACGGTCGGCTGCCCGCCGGTCGAATCGTGCACGCCGTTGTCGAGCAGGATGTGCACGAGGTTGCGCGGGGCATGGGCGCCGATGGTGGCGAAGGTGCCGAGCTTCATCAGCGCCGCGCCGTCGCCGTCGAGCACGAAGACCGGGGCGCGGGTGTTGAGCGCGACGCCGAGCGCCATGCCGCTCGCGCCCCCCATCGAGCCGACCTGGTAGAGGTGCTGCGGCCGGTCGGCGAGGGTGAACAGCTCCCGCCCGCACTTGCCCGTGGTGGCGATCACCGCCCCGTCCTCCGGGACGAGCGCGAGGAAGCGCTCCAGCGCCGCGGCGCGGGTCGGGCGCGCGCCGGCGGCGGGGAAATCGGCGCGGCGCCCTGGCGCCGGCAGCGGGCGTTCGGCCGGGCGCAGCGCCTCCGCCGCCACGTCGCCCTGGCGCATGACGAAGGCGAAGGGGAGGCCGCTGTCCCGCATCCGCGCCGTCGCCGCGGCGAGGGCCGGCGCGAGGGCGTCGCGCGCGGCGGGGAAGGGCGCGTGCGCGACCCCGATCACCGCGAGCAGGTCGTGCGTGATGCGCCCCATCAGCGCGTGCTGCGGCTCGTCGGGGATGCCGGGCTCGCCGCGCCAGGTGACGATCAGCAGGGTCGGGATGCGGAACGGCTCGTTCAGCGAGGTCAGCGGGTTGACCGCGTTGCCGAGGCCGGAGTTCTGGCACATCACGACGGTCTCGCGCCCGGCGAGCCAGGCGCCGGCGGCGATCGCCACCGCCTCGCCCTCGCTCGCCGCGCCGACATAGGCGAGGCCGGGCGCGGAGAGCGCGCCGTTGATCAGCGGCGTGAGGAAGCTGCACGGCACGCCGGTGTAGAAGTCGAAGCCGGCGCGGGCGGCCTCCGCGAAGAAGTCCCTCGCTTCGATCATGGCGGCCGAGGCTAGCCGAAGTTGCGGGCCTCGGCGAGGTCGCCGAGGGTGTCCACGTCGAGCCAGCAGGGGCCGGTGAAGTAGAGCACCTGCACCGGATGGCGCGCCGCGAGGCGGGTCAGCAGCAGCGGCAGGTCGGCGCGCGCGAGCAGCCCCTCCGCCTCGAGCGCGGCGATCTCCTCCGCGAGCCAGGCGGCGCCGCGGGCGCTGAAGCGGGCGAGGCCCATCCATTCGCCGCAGGCCTCCTCCGGCGGGAGGTCGTTCGCCACGCGCAGGAGATGCGCCGGCGCGTCGTCCAGGAAATGCCCCGAGAAGCGGCGGTCGGCCAGGACCAGGTCGGGCGGGCTCGGCGAGGACCGCCGCGGCCGCGGGGCGGAGGCATCCACCGCCAGCACCGCGTCGGCGCCGCTCGCGAGCAGGGCATCGAGCACGTAGCGGCGGAACAGCACGTCGCCGTAGGCGAGCACGGTCTCGCCCCGGATCGCCTCGCGCGCGCAGGCGAGAGACCACGCCTCGCCGGTCTCGGCGTGGCGGTCGTTGTCCACCATGCGCACGCCGTCGAGCCGCACCGCCTCCTTGCCGTAGCCGCGCACCACGGTGACGGCGCGCAGCCCGCTCTCGCGCAGCGTGCCGACCAGGGTCTCGAGCAGCGACCGCCCGCGGATGTCCACCATGCATTTGGGGCGGCCGCTCGCCATCCCGCCGGGCTCGCCCCCGGCGGCGGCGAGCACGATGGCGCCGGCCGTGGGCTTCGCCGGGAGGTAGCGCCGCTCCGCCTGCTCCAGCTCGGCGTTGCCGACCAGGCGGAAGATGTCCTGCACCGACGCGACCCGGCCCTCGACTCGCACCGGGGATTCGTCCTCGAGGATGCGCGCCGCGGTCTCGCGCATCGCGGCGATGGCCGCGCGCAGCAGGTGGTTGGCCCAGATCACGGTCGAGATACCCGCGGCGCGGAACAGCTCGGTCGGCGTCGCGTAGTACATGGTCGGCACGATCACGAGCGGCGCGCGGTTCGCCCATTCCCTGGCGAAGGCGAGGACCTCCTCGGCCGTGGACCGCTTGGAATGGATCAGGATCGCGTCCGCCCCGGCGCGGCGGTAGGCCTCGGCCCGGCGCAGCGCCTCCGCCATGCCGAGGCCGGAGACCAGCGCCTCGACGCGGGCGACGAGCACGAAGTCGTCGTCGAGCTGGGCGTCCTTGCCCGCCTTGATGCGGCCGCAGAACTCCTCGATGTCGGCGAGCGGCTGGCCCTCGCCGATGAAGGAGTTGGTCTTGGGGAACAGCTTGTCCTCGAGGCAGACGCCGGCGAGGCCGCGCTCGCACAGCTTGCGCACGAAGCGGCGGACGTTGTTGAAGTTGCCGTGGCCGGTGTCGCCGTCCACCAGGATCGGCAGGGTGGTGGCGTCGGCCATGTACTCGAGCACGTCGAGCACCTGGGTCCAGGACGCCTCGTTGCTGTCGCGCAGGCCGAGCGCGGCGGAGATCGTCAGGCCCGAGGCCCAGATGCCGCGGAACCCCGCCTCCTCGACGATCTTGGCCGAGAGCCCGTCGTGCGCCTCCATCAGGAAGGAGAGGGAGGGCGAGAGGATCTCCCGCCGCAGCGCCGCGAAGCGCGTCGCGGCGGGGCGGGAGGCGCCGGCGGGACCCCGCTCGCCGCCGGACGGGACGACCTTGCCCAAGCTGCTGTCTCCAGGAGTGGACGCGTGCGCGGGCGGCGCACTAGCTTGCCGCCCCACTCGCGTTCTCTTAACAGGTGTCGTCCCTTCGGGAGAAGCCATTGTCGCAGCATCGGCGGCCCACGGCCGCGGTCATCCTCGCGGCCGGCGTCGGACGGCGCCTCGGCGACGCCGGCGACCGGCCCAAGGTCCTGCTCGAATTCGGCGGCCGGACGCTGCTCGAGCGCCATCTCGCGGCGCTGCGGGCCTGCGGGGTCGAGGAGGTCAGCATCACCGTCGGCCACCGGCGGGAGCTGATCGAGGCGGAGGTCACGCGCCTCGGCGAGCGCCACCGCGTCCACTGCGTGCACAATCCGCGCTACCGGGAGGGGAGCCTGGTATCGCTCTGGGCGCAGTCGGCGCTGCTGCGCGCGGGCCGTCCGCTGCTGCTGATGGACGGCGACGTGCTCTACGATCCGCGCATCGTCGCGCAACTGCTGGACGCGCCCGGCGAGAACGTCCTGCTCGTGGACCGCGCGATCGAGCCCGGCGAGGAACCGGTGAAGGTCTGCTTCCGCGGCGGCCGGATCGTGGACTTCCGCAAGCGGCCGGAGCACGCGCACGACTGGCATGGCGAATCGGTCGGCTTCTTCCGCTTCTCCGGCGCCATGGCCGCCGCCCTGGCCGAGCGCTGCGACGCCCGCCTCCGCGAAGGGCGGACCGATCTCGAATACGAGGAGGCGATCCGCGACCTGATCCTCGCCGCGCCGGAGCGGTTCGGCGCCGCCGACGTGACCGGCCTGCCCTGGATCGAGATCGACTTCGCGGCCGACGTCGCCCGCGCCCGCGCCGAGATCCTGCCGCGCCTCGACGGGGCCGCCGCGGGCGGCGCCGGGGCGGCGCGGGCCGTCGCTCCCGGGGCCTGACGCGGGAGCCCCGGCGTCGCGGCGGCGCGGCGGCGGGGCCGGCCCGGCCGCGCGGGGCCGCCGCTCCGCCGCGGGGCGCCGGCGACGGCGAAGTGTTGATGGCCCGGCCCGGCGCCCGGCCGGGCGAGAACCGTTTGCGTTCGGCGGGGCCCGCGGCAACGGGTCCCGCCCGTCGTTCCGCGGGGCAGGTTCCCGCTCCCGGCTGTTCCCAGCCGTCCGCGATCTGCTCTAGGCTGCCGGCGGCCATCGGTCCGCGCGTGGAGGGGTCATGCGGTTCGTCTGCGACGCCGCGGGGCGGAAGACCTGGTTCCTGATCGAGACCGAGGCTGAGGCCGCGCAGGAATCGCAGCTCATGCGCCATGCCGTCGAGAAGCACTTCCGGCGGGCGTACGAGCAGGCGGCGCAGGCCTACCGGCCGACGCCGGGGCCCTACATCGAGCAGGACATCGGCCGCGCGGCGCACATCCGCCGCACCATGCCGATGTTCCTGACCTTGCGGGACGAGGAGGGGACCGCGCTGGTGACGGCGATGCTCCCGCCCACGGGCCGGGAGGACCGGGGCTTCGATCCGATCATCGTCGGCCAGGGGAACGGCGATCCCTACCCGGAGCACGGCGACGCGATCCGGGACCTCGGCCAGCACTTCGGCCTCTCCCTGGACCGGATCCGCTGCTATCCCTACCGCCGGGGTTAGGCTCTGCGCCCAATTGCCGTGGGAACGGTGCGATGATTCGCCCTGCCCAACGGCGGGGGGATGGACCGTGTCGCGCCTGTTCGGGCTGAGCGACGTGCCGTGGGCGGCGAGCGAGCCGCATCCGGCGATGGTCCACACCGGGCCGCGGCGCGTGGACGACCGGCGGGGGATCGGCGGCATCGTGCACCGTTTCCGCGAAGGCTGCCGCTGGCGTGCCCTGCCGCCGGAATAGGGGCCATACGCCACCGTCTT
>NZ_JAHZUY010000094.1 GCF_019458025.1 Caldovatus aquaticus
GGCCCCGGCCGCGGCGCCCGCCCCGGCCGCCGCCGCGCCGGCGCGCCCGCAGCTCGAGGTGCCGCGCGTGCCGGCCGGCCCCGTCGCGCGGCCCGGCGAGCACGCGCCCATGCCCGCCGCCGCCCGGCTGATGGCGGAGACCCGCGTCACCTCGGAGCAGATCGGCCCCGGCACCGGCAAGGACGGGCGCATCACCAAGGGCGACGTGCTCGCCTACCTGCAGCGCGTCGCCGCCGCGCCGCAGGCGCCCGCCCCCGCCGCGAAGCCGGCGCCGCGCCCGCTCGAGGAGGGCGAGGAGCGCGTGCGCATGACGCGCCTGCGCCAGACCATCGCGCGCCGCCTGAAGGAGGCGCAGAACACCGCCGCCATGCTCACCACCTTCAACGAGGCGGACATGTCGGCGGTGATGGCGCTGCGCAACGAGTACCGCGAGGCGTTCGAGAAGCGCCACGGCGTGCGGCTCGGCTTCATGTCCTTCTTCGTCAAGGCCTGCGTCGCCGCGCTGAAGGAGTTCCCCGCCGTCAACGCCGAGATCGAGGGCGAGGACATCATCTACAAGAACTTCGTGCACATGGGCATCGCGGTGGGCGGGCCCTCCGGCCTCGTCGTGCCGGTGCTGCGCCACGCCGACCGCATGAGCTTCGCCGAGATCGAGAAGCGCATCGCCGATTTCGGCAAACGCGCGCGCGACGGCGCGCTGAAGCTGGAGGAGCTTTCGGGCGGCACTTTCACCATCACCAACGGCGGCATCTACGGCAGCCTGCTCAGCACCCCGATCCTCAACCCGCCGCAGTCCGGCATCCTCGGGATGCACAAGATCCAGGACCGGCCGGTGGCGGTGGGCGGCAAGATCGAGGTGCGGCCGATGATGTATCTCGCCCTCACCTACGACCACCGCATCGTGGACGGCAAGGAGGCGGTGAGCTTCCTCGTGCGGGTGAAGGAGGCGGTCGAGGACCCGCGGCGGCTGATGCTCGATCTGTGATCCGGGCCGGGCGATGGCGGAGCGGCGGCGTCCTCGGGTCCTGACCTGGGACACGGGGCAGCGCCTGTCCGCGGCCGAGTTCGCGGCGGCGCTGCGGAAGGTCCGGCTGACGCCGGCGCGGAGGCGCCTGCTCGCGGCCTACGCCGCCAACCCCGGGGGCTGACGGCCCCCGAGCTCGGCCGGTTGCTCGCGCCTTCCGCGGCCAGGCCCGTCGCCGTCGGCAATGCGGCCAATGCGAACCTCGCGCGGGGCTTCGCGGCGGCGCTCGGCTTCAGGCAAGGGCGGCGGAAGACCGTGTGGGTAGGCGTCACGTTCCAATGGGACGAGGGGTGGCACCCGCTCGGCCACCTGGTCTTGAGCCCGGTCCCGAATCTGCAGCGGGCGCTGGAGCGGGACGCGGGGCCCTGGGGCGACGCCTGGCGCCGGGGCAAGGGCGAAGGGCGTCGCAAACCGCGGGGCCCCGAGAAAGAGCCGCTGGGGCGCATGGTGACGCGTCTGAGGCGGGACTGGCAGCAGGAGTTCCGCACGCGCCTGCTCGAGCTCTATGGCGGATGCTGCGCCGTGACGCGATGCCCGGTCGCAGAGGTCCTGGAAGCCTGCCACATAGACCGCTACGCCGAGCGCCCGAGCCACGCCCACGACAACGGCCCGGTGCTGCGCGCCGACCTGCACCGCCTGTTCGACGCCGGCCTCGCGCTCCTGGAGGAGCGTAAGGGCCGCCTCGTCTTCCGCGTGCATCCCGACCTCGAGGACCGGACGTACCGGAATCTCGACGGCCGGCCTGTCCATGAGCCTTCCGAAGACAGGCCGGACCGCGCGCGCGTGCGCCGCCACGCGGCGGAGGCCCGGCGGCGCGGGGCCTGGCCACAACGGCTCTAGTCGATGCTGAGGCCGAGCCGCGTCACCATCCGCTGCTCGTATTCCGCCCGCTCGCGCGCGAACCGCGTGTAGTCCGCCGGCCCGAGATACTCGTCCGGCATGTCGTTGCGCGCCATGAACTCCTGTACCCGCGGATGCGCTTGGGTCTTGCGGAAGAGCTGGTGCAGCCGCTCCACGATCTCCGGGTCCATGCCCTTCGGCCCGGCGATGCCGTAGGGCGAGGTCACCACCATCCCGTAGCCGAGCTCGAGCAGGGTCGGCGCCTCCGGGAAGGCGCGCAGCCGCTCCCGCGTCCAGACCGCGAGCAGCCGCATCTGCCCCGCCTCCACGTTCGGCGCCCAGGCGTTGGAGTTGGCGATGCAGTCGATCTGGCGCGCGAGCAGCGCGGTGATGTTCTCGGAAGTCCCGCGGAAGGGCACGTGCGTCATCCGCACGCCCTCCTTCTCGCACAGCTCCTCCATCGCCAGGTGGTTGCTCGTGGCGATGCCGGAGGTGCCGTAGGTGAGCTGCCCCGGGCGCCGCCGCGCCTCCGCCCACATGTCGGCGAGCGTGTTCCACCCGGAGGCCGGATGCACCACGTGGCCGAACACGAATCCCGACTGCTGCATGATGTAGGTGAAGTCGTCCACCGGGTGCCAGGTCGGCCGCTTCGTCAGGAAGGGGTGGCGGATCACCGAGAGGTGGTGGTGGGCGATGGTGTAGCCGTCCGGCCGCGCCTGGGAGACGAGGAACTGCGCCGCCAGCGTGCCGCGCGCGCCGGGCCGGTTCTCGATCACCAGCGGCTGGCCGGTCTCCTGCTGGAACAGCTCGGCCTGCAGGCGCATGAAGCCGTCGAGCACGCCGCCCGGCGCCCAGGGGATCAGGAACCGCACCGGGCGGTTCGGGAACCGTCCCTGCCCGATCGCAGGGCGGGCGAGCGTCGCGGTGGCCAGTGCCGCGCCCAGGGCGGCGCGGCGGCCGATGGTGGCCATGGTCATGGTCGTTCCCCTTCGCGGCCGGCTCCGGGCGACCCGGAGGATCGGCCGTCGGCGTCATGCTCCGCTCCCGCCGCGCCCGGCGCAAGCCGCTCGTGCGGGTCGGGGCGCGCGATCCTCCCGCCGGGCGGCGGGCGTCGCGGTCGGCGCACGCCGCGCTGCGCCGGCGGGCCGCACGCTTGATCCGCGGCGCCGCGCGGGCCACTGTCCGGCCGCGTTCCTGGCCAGGATACCCCTTCGCATGCCCGATTCCTTCGACGTGATCGTCATCGGCGCCGGTCCCGGCGGCTATGTCTGCGCGCTGCGCGCCGCCCAGCTCGGCATGAAGGTCGCCTGCGTGGAGAAGCGGGAGACGCTCGGCGGCACCTGCCTCAACATCGGCTGCATCCCCTCCAAGGCGCTGCTGCAGTCCTCCGAGCGGTACGAGGAGGCGCGGCATAGGCTCGCGGACCACGGCATCGGCGTCGCCGGCGTGACGCTCGACCTCGGCCGCATGCAGGCGCGCAAGGCGGAGGTGGTGAGCGCCAACGTGCGCGGGGTGGAGTTCCTCTTCCGCAAGAACAAGGTCGCCTGGCTGAAGGGCGAGGGCCGCATCCTCGGCCCCGGCAGGGTCGCCGTGAACGGCGAGGAATACGCGGCACGGCACATCGTCATCGCCACCGGCAGCGAGAGCATCCCGCTCCCCGGCGTCGCGGTGGACGAGCGGGTGATCGTCACCTCCACCGGCGGGCTGGAGCTCGACCGTGTGCCGCAGCACCTGGTGGTGATCGGCGGCGGCTACATCGGGCTCGAACTCGGCAGCGTCTGGCGCCGCCTCGGCGCGCAGGTGACGGTGGTGGAGTTCCTCGACCGCATCGTGCCGGGGATGGACGCCGAGATCGGCAAGGCGTTCGAGCGCATCCTCGCCCGGCAGGGCATGAGGTTCCGCCTGAGGACGAAGGTCACCGGCGCGCGCAAGGGCAACGAGGGCGTCACCCTGGCGCTCGAGCCGGCGGAGGGCGGGCCGGCGGAGGAGATCCGGGCCGATGTCGTGCTGGTCGCGATCGGCCGCCGGCCCTACGTCGACGGCCTCGGCCTGGAGGCGGCCGGGGTCGCGCTCGACGAGCGCGGGCGCGTCCGCACCGACGGGCGCTTCGCCACCAGCGTGCCGGGAATCTGGGCGATCGGCGACTGCATCGCCGGCCCGATGCTCGCGCACAAGGCGGAGGAGGAGGGGGTGGCGGTGGCCGAGATCATCGCCGGCCAGGCCGGGCACGTGAACTACGAGGCGATCCCCGGCGTCGTGTACACCTGGCCCGAGGTCGCCGCGGTCGGCCGCACCGAGGAGCAGCTCAAGGCCGAGGGCATCGCCTACAAGGTCGGCCGGTTCCCCTTCACCGCCAACGGCCGCGCCCGCGCCATGGGCGAGACGGACGGCTTCGTCAAGCTGCTGGCCGATGCGGCGACCGACCGCCTGCTCGGCGCGCACATCATCGGCCCCGACGCCGGCACGCTGATCGCCGAGCTCGCGCTGGCCATCGAGTTCGGCGCCAGCGCCGAGGACGTCGCGCGCACCAGCCACGCGCACCCCTCGTTGAACGAGGCGGTGAAGGAGGCGGCTCTGGCGGTGGACGGGCGGGCGCTGCACATCTGAGGTGCCGCGCCGGCGGCCGGGGCGCGGGCGGTGATCAAGTACATCGGCTCCAAGCGCGCGCTCCTGCCGCACATCCTGCGCGCGATCGGCGCCGTCCTGCCGCCGGGCGGGGCGGTGGCCGACCTGTTCTCCGGCACGGCGCGCGTCGGGCACGCGCTGAAGGCCGCCGGCTATCGGGTGCACGCCAACGACCACAACGCCTACGCCCACGCCATCGCCACCTGCTACGTGCAGGCCGACGCCGAGCGCTGGGCGGAGCCGGCGCGGCGCATCCTCGCCGACCTGCAACGCCTGCCCGGCCGTCCCGGCTACGTGACCGAGACCTTCTGCCGGCGCGCGCGCTTCTTCCACCCGAGGAACGGGGAGCGGATCGACGCGATCCGCGAGGCGATCGCGGCGCTCTCCGCCGAGCCGGAGCTGGAGGCGGTGCTGCTCACCGCGCTGCTGGAGGCCGCCGACCGCGTGGATTCCACCGCCGGCCTGCAGATGGCCTACATGAAGAGGTGGGCGCCGCGGGCGCTGAACGATCTCGAGCTGCGCCTGCCGCGCCTCCTCCCGCGCCCCGCCGCCGGGCCCTGCCTCGCCACCTGCGCCGACGCCGAGCGCATCGCGGCGCATGTCGAGGCCGATCTCGCCTATCTCGACCCGCCCTACAACCAGCACTCCTACCTGCGCAACTACCACGTCTGGGAGACCATCGTCCGCTGGGACAAGCCCGAGGTGTACGGGGTCGCGTGCAAGCGCGCCGACTGCCGCAGCCGCGTCAGCGCCTTCAACGGCCGCCGCAGCATCGGCCCGGCGCTCGCCCGCGTGGTCGGCGCGCTGCGCTGCCGCGCCCTGCTTGTCTCCTTCAACGACGAGGGCCATCTCTCGCGCGCGGAGATGGAGGCGATCCTGAGCGCGCGCGGCGGCCACCTGCAGGTGATGGAGATCCCGCACGTCCGTTACGTCGGCGCGAAGATCGGCATCCACAACCCGCGCGGCGAGCGCGTCGGCACGGTGGGCCGGCTGCGCAACGTCGAGTATCTCTACCTGCTGACCGACCGGCCGGTGCCCCGGCTCGCCGTGGCGGCAGCCCGTCCGCCGGTCGCCGCGGAGGCCCGCACGGCATGATGGAGTATCGTCCGTCCCTGAGGCGCAAGGTGTTCGGCTGGTCGCTGCTCGGCCTCGGCGTGCTCGGCTCCGTCCTGCCGGTCCTGCAGGGGGCGCTGTTCATCGCCCTCGGCCTGTTCGTGCTGCGCCACCAGTATCATTGGGCCCATCGCGGCATGGCCTGGGCCCAGGCCCGCTGGCCGCGCCAGGTCGAAGCGGTCGAGGCGCTGGAGGCCCGGCTGGTGCGGCGCGTCCGCCGCTGGCAGGCGCAGGCCCGCGCGCTGCTGTCCGGCCGCGCCTGATCCCCTTCTTGGGGGGGCCGCCCTGGGGGCGGAATGCCGCTCCCCGGGGGAGGGACGGCGCCGCGGCTGCGGGGTCCTGCCGGGCACATACATCGTCCCTTGACATATCGAGGGAAGAGGCATCATTCTTCCTTCATGTGCCGGGCCGCGTCCCCCTCGCCGCGCGTGGACTACCGCTCCCGTGCCTATTGGGCCGGGACGATCAAGATGGGCCTGTCCAAATTCTTCCTGCTGCGCGCCCTGCACGACGGCCCGATGCACGGCTACGACCTCGCCCGCGCCGTCGCGCGCATGACGGGCGGCTGCTGCTCGCCCTCCGAGGGCGCGCTCTATCCGGTGCTGCGGGAGTTCGAGGAAGGCGGCTACGTCACCGGCGAGGACCAGGTGGTCCAGGGCCGCCGCCGCCGCGTCTATGCGCTGACCGAGGCGGGCCGCGAGGCCTTCCGCGTCGCCCTCGCCGCCTGGCTGGAGGCGACCGACGCCCTCCGCGACTGCTGCCGCGGCTTCGCGACCGCCGCGGCCCCCTCCCGCTGCACGCCCGATCGCGAGGACTGACACCGCGCCATGCCCGATAGCCCCGCTCCCCGCCGCCTCCCCGTCGCCGTGATCGGCGCCGGGCCGGTCGGCCTCGCCGCCGCCGCGCATCTGCTCGCCCGCGGCCTGGAGCCGCTGATCCTCGAGGCGGGGCCGGAGCCGGGTCACGCCGTGCGCGCCTGGAGCCATGTGCGCATGTTCTCGCCCTGGCGCTTCAACATCGACGCCGCCGCCCGCGCCCTGCTCGAGCCGACCGGCTGGCGCGCGCCGCCGCCGGACGAACACCCGACGGGGGCGGAACTGCACGCGCGCTACCTCGCCCCGCTCGCCGCGCATCCCGCGATCGCCGCGCGGCTGCGGCGGAACGCGCGCGTCCTCGGGGTCGCGCGCCGCCACCACGACCGGATGCGCGACGGCCGCCGCGCCGCCGCGCCCTTCGTCCTGCAGGTCGCCGCCGCGGACGGCGCAGTGGAGGAGATCCTGGCAGACGCGGTGCTGGACTGCTCCGGCACCTGGTTCACCCCCGCCCCGGCCGGCGCGCACGGCCTGCCCGCGCCCGGAGAGGCCGCGGCGGCGCGCGAGGGGCTGCTCGCCTACGGCATTCCGGACGTGCTCGGCGCCGCCCGCGCCCACTATGCCGGACGGACGACGCTCGTCGTCGGCGGCGGGCATTCGGCGATGAACGCGGTCCTCGACCTCGTGCGCCTCGCCCGGACGGCGCCCGGCACGCGCGTGCTGTGGGCCTTCCGCCGGCCGCTCGCGGCGGTGAATTTCGGCGGCGGCGCGGCGGACGCCCTGCGGGCGCGCGGCGAACTGGGCGAGCAGGCGCGCCGGCTGGTCGAATCGGGCGCGGTCACGCCGCTCGCCCCGTTCCTCGTCGAGCGCATCGCGCGCGACGCGGACGGCACGCTGCGCGTCACCGGCGCGGGGGAGGGGGATGCGGCGCCGCGCACCGTGCGCGCCGAGCGGGTGATCGTCGCCACCGGGTTCCGTCCCGACCTCTCCTTCCTCGGCGAGCTGCGCCTCGCCCTCGACCCGTCGCTGCAGACCACGCCGGCGCTGGCGCCGCTGATAGATCCGAACCTCCACGCCTGCGGCACGGTGCGCCCGCACGGCTGGGCGGCGCTCGCGCATCCGGAGGAGCCCGGCTTCTTCGCCGCCGGCATGAAGAGCTACGGCCGCGCGCCGACCTTCCTGCTCGCCACCGGCTACGAGCAGGTGCGCTCCCTTGCCGCCCACCTCGCCGGCGACGAGGCGGCGGCCAGGGCGGTGATGCTGGAGCTGCCCGCGACCGGCGTCTGCTCCGCCGCATCCGCGCCGGAGCCCGTCGGCGCCGGCGGCTGCTGCGCG
>NZ_JAHZUY010000095.1 GCF_019458025.1 Caldovatus aquaticus
GGCTTGCCGCCCCGCCCCTTCTCGGCCATAGCGCCGCGGCGCGCCCATGCAGCCCGAAGCCGTCCTCCGCCACCTCGCCTTCGCCGGGGGGCTCGCCCTGGTCTCCGCGCTCGCGGTGCGGCTGATGATCGCCTTCCCGATCCTCGATCATCCCGACCCGCGCAAGGCGCACCGCCGGCCCACGCCCAAGGGCGGGGGGGTGGGCATCGTGCTCGCCTTCCTCGCCGGCATGCTGGTGCTGTTCGCGGTGGCGCGCTCGGCGCGCCTGGCCGATCCGCAATTCCTCGGCGTCATCTTCGCCGCCGCCGCGATCGCCGCGGTGGCGCTGGCCGACGACATCCACGACTTCCGCTTCACCGTGAAGCTCGCGGCACAGACCGCGGCGGCGCTGGTCGCGCTGGCGAGCGGGATCGGCCTGACGCGGCTCGCCATCCCCTATGTCGGACCGGTGGAGCTCGGCTGGCTCGGCCCGGCGCTGACGCTGTTCTGGATCGTCGCCTGCACCAACGCGGTGAACTTCATGGACGGGCTCGACGGGCTGGTCGGCGGGACGCTGCTGATCGCCTGCGCCGCGCTGTCGGCGATCGCGGCCTTCGAGGGCGGCTGGTTCGTCTACATCGCGGCGATGTTCCTGGCCGCGGGGCTGCTCGGCTTCCTGCCCTTCAACCTGCACCCGGCGCGCATCTTCATGGGCGACGTCGGCAGCCAGTTCTGCGGCTTCGTGGTCGCCGTCCTCGCCGTGGCGAGCGCGCGCTTCGATGCGGCGCAGATCTCCTTCCTGCTGGTGCCGCTGCTGCTGTTCGGCCTCCTGTTCGACGCCGGCTTCACGCTGCTGCGCCGCGCCGCGATGGGCGAGCCGCTGGCCGCGCCGCACCGGACGCACCTCTACCAGCTCGCCGAGCGGAGCGGGGTGCCGGTGCGCGCGGTGGCGGCGCTGCACTGGGGGTTCGCGGCCTTCGGCGCGGCGCTGGCGGTGCTGTTCCTGCGCCTGCCGCCCTGGGCGAAGCCGCTGGTGGTGCTGCCGGCGCTGGCGGTGCAGCTGCTGTGGCTGGCCTACGTGGCGCGGCGCGTGCGGCGCGCGGGGATCGGCTGGCGGGCGGCCGGCGGCGCCGGGAACGGCGGGGACGCCCCGCGGCCGCGGTCCTGGTAGCGCCGCCGGCGCGCGCCGGCGGCCCCGCGCCCGCGGCCGTTCCCGTTCGGCCGTGCCCGTCGCGGCGGCTGCCCCGTTGCTTGCCGACCCCGGCCCCGCCCCGGCCGTCCGCGATCCCGTCTAGCGCTCGGGCGGCGCCGGCCCGACCACCTCCATCGCCAGCGGCGGCGTGTCCTCGCCGATCCACTGCTCGGAGCGGAACACGGCGCCGGTGCGCGCATCGGCCCAGAAGCGGTTGACCGCGCGCGCATCGCCGCTGCAGCGCTCCTCGATCAGCAGCACCTCCTCCCCCGCCTCCGGCAGCGCCGCGCCGCGCAGCCGGCAGGTCAGCACGAGGCCGAAGCGCATGCCGGAGGGGCCGCGCCCGGCGCGGGCGAGGTCCACGGTGCGGCGGGCGCGCTGCTCGCGCCCGACCAGGGCGCGCGGGTCCTCGAGCGGGTCGGGATCGTCGAAGCGGGTGGCGGTGACGCGCTCGGCGAGGCCGGCGGTGGCGACGACGCGGGCGCCGTCGGTCGCCACCACCAAGCCGCCGGCGCTGCGCCAGAGCCGGCGCTCGCCCTCCTCCTGGATCAGCAGCGCCCGGGCGCGCCGCCCGCCGAGGCGGAGCGACAGCGCGGGCCCCTCCTCGGGCGACGGCGGGGCGGCGCGCTGCGGCTCGGCGCTCCAGTCCACCTCGCGGTCGGGGATCGCGCCGTCGTCGCGCGGCAGGAGCAGATCGCCGAACGGCCAGAGCGCGGCGCGGGCGAGGTCGCTCGCGGCGATGCGGCCGCAGCCCGGCGTCGCCAGCAGGGCGGCGGCCAGCAGCGGCGGGAGGAGGCGCGGCGCGCGGCGGCAGGGCGGCGGGCAGCGGCGCATGGCGGCCGCGCCGCTATCACGGCCGGGCGGCGGGCGCGACGGGCGCGCCGCCGGTTCACGCCGTTTTCGCGCTGCGCGGCGGCGCCGCCGCCCCGCCGCGCCGCTGCAGCGCCAGCAGCCCCGCGGCGAGGCCGAGCCCGAGCCAGTGCGGCGCCGGCAGCGCGTCGGCGAACGCCGCCTCGATCAGCGCCGGGAAGATCATCAGCAGGCCGGCGAGCGCGAAGCCCGCACGCTCCCACAGCGCCAGCGCCCGCCGCGCATGGCCCTGCGCCGCCGCCGCCAGCGCGGCGAGGCCGCAGGCGGCGAGCAGCACCTGCCAGGCGACGTCGCCCCAGCCCATGCCCTCGCGGAAGGAGAGCAGCAGCCCCACGCCCTCGGGGTCGGTGACGAAGACGAAGGGCAGGAGGAAGGCGGGCAGGGTGTACTTCCAGGCCTGCAGCGTCGTGCGGTAGGGCCCGGCGCCGGTGATGGCGGCGGCGGCGAAGGGGCTGAGCGCGGTGGGCGGCGAGACCTCCGACAGCACCGCGTAGTAGAAGACGAACATGTGCGCGGCGAAGTCCGGCACGCCGAGCTTGATCAGCGCCGGCGCCGCGACCACGGCGCAGATGATGTAGCTCGCCGTCACCGGCACGGCGAGGCCGACCACCCAGACGATCAGCGCGGTGTAGAGGGCGGTCACCACCAGCGATCCGCCCGCCGCCTGGATCGCGATGTCGGAGAATTTCAGGCCGAGGCCGGTGAGGGTGATGACGCCGACGATGATCCCGGCGCAGGCGCAGGTGGCGGCGATGCCGACCGCCTGCACCGCGCCGCCGGCCAGCGCCTCGACGAGCCGCCGCGGCCAGAGCGCCGTCTCCGGCCGCACGAAGGAGAGCGCGACGGCGACCAGCATGGCGTAGAGCACCGAGAGGGTGGGGGAATAGCCCCACACCATGAAGACGACGATCGCGACCAGCGAGGTGAAGTGGAAGCCGTAGCGGCGGACCAGGGCGCCGGGGCGCTCGGTCGCGATCGTCTCCTCTGGCATGCCGGCGCGGGCGGCGATGCGGCGCTGGTCGAGCTCGACCATGAACAGCAGCGAGGCGTAGTAGAGCACGGTCGGCACCACCGCCATGCGCAGCACGTCGAGGTAGCCGATCTTCAGGTATTCCGCGATCAGGAAGGCGGCGGCGCCGAGCACCGGCGGCGAGATGATCGCGCCGAGCCCGCCCGCGGCGAGCAGCCCGCCCGCGTCGTCCGCGCGGTAGCCGACCCGGCGCATCATCGGCCAGGCGACGGTGCCGAGCGTGACCGTGGTGGCGACACCGGAGCCCGAGGGGCCGCCGAGCAGGAAGGAGGAGAGCACCACCGTCCGCCCGGCGCTGGTCGCCTTGCCGCCGGTGGCGGCGAAGGAGAAGTCCACGAAGAACTTGCCCGCGCCCGAGGCCTGCAGGATCGCGCCGTAGATGGTGAACAGGATGATCAGCGTCGCCGAGACGTCCACCGCCGTGCCGAAGATGCCGTCGAGCGTGATCGTCAGGTGCGGGATCAGCCGCTCGGCGTCGTAGCCCTGGTGCCGCCAGGGCGGGGGCAGGAGGTTGCCCCAGAAGGCGTAGAGCATGAAGGCGGCGGCGAGGCCCGGCATGATCCAGCCGGTGGTGCGCCGCGTCACCTCGAGCACGAGCGCGATCAGCACCCAGCCGACGACGAGGTCCATCGGCTCGGGGAAGACGTAGCGGTCGAGCAGCTCGTCGCCGCCGGCGATCAGGTACCAGGTGACGCCGAGCGCGGCGGCGATCAGCGCCCAGTCCCAGGGCATCAGGCGATGGCGGAAGCGGCGCGCCAGCGGGAAGAGGTAGAAGCCGAGCGCCATCGCGAAGCCGACATGGACGAAGCGCAGCGTCGTCGTCGGCACGATGGACCAGGCCGCCCAGAGGTGGAACAGGCTCATCGCCAGGGCGAGCGCCGTGCCGGCGTGGCCGAGCAGGCCGGTGAAGCGGTTCTGCGACCCCTCCTCGGCCTCGATCAGCTCCTCGAGCTTCGCGGCGGTCGCCTCGTCGAGCGTGCCGGGGGCGATCTCCGGCGGCAGGTGGTGGCGGTGCGGGGACTGGTCGTCGGGCGGCGTGGGCGTGGCCAAGCGGGGAGCTCCGGCGGGAGGGGGCGAGGAACGGGCGGCACGGGCGCCGCGCCCGCGGCCTGCGGCGCCCGGCGATGGGGGCGGCCGGTCCGCCGGCCGGCCGCGCCCCCGGATCAGGCGAGCTGCGCGCCCTGGGCCTTCCAGAAGGCCTCGGCGGCGGGGTGCCAGGGCACGCCGGCGGCGGCGCTCTTCTGCCGCTCGAGCGTGAAGTTGCGCGCCTCGGCGTGGATGCGGACGAGCTCCTCGCGCCCGCCCCAGATCACCTCGAGGATCTTCGTCACCAGCTCCGGCTCCATGTCCTCGCGCACGGCGATGATGTTGCCGACCGACATCTGGTGGTTGTCGGTCTTCTGGCCCGGATAGGTGCCGGCGGGGATGACTTCCGGGAAATAGACCGGCCCGTACTTCTCGACGATCTTCGGGATGTACTGCGCATGGTCGATCAGCACGATCTGCACGCCCGGGCTGGCGGCGAGGTCGGTGATGGCGCTGGTGGGGACGCCGGAGACGAAGAAGTAGGCGTCGAGCTTGCCGTCCTTGATGGCGTTGGTGCTCTCGGCCGGCGAGAGGCGCTCGCGGGCGCGGAAGTCCTTGTCGCGGTCGAGGCCGACCGCCTCGATCAGGCGGAAGGCCATCACCTCGGTCGCCGAGCCGGGGGCGCCGGTGGAGACGCGCTTGCCCTTGAGGTCCGGCATCGTCCGGATGCCGGTCGCCTCGACGGTCACCACCTGCATGCGGTTGGTGTAGAGCACGGCGATGGCGCGCACCGGCACCGGGCGGCCACGGAAGCGCTCGACGCCGCGATAGGCGTCCACCGCGGCGTCCACCTGGGTGAGGATCATGCCGACGCGGCCGGCGCCGAGGAGCTGGAGGTTGGCGACCGAGCCGCCGGTCACCTCCACGGTCGCGCTCATGCCCGGGATCTGGCGGCTGAGCAGGTTCGCCATGCCGCCGCCGAGCGGGTAGTACACGCCGCCCGTGGTGCCGGTGGCGATGGCGAGCTGCCGCGGGGCCTGCGCCTGCGCCCGCCGCGCCTCCCCTGCGGACAGGCCGACCAGGGCCGCGGCGGCGGCCGCGCCGAGCGCGGTGCGACGATCCATGCCGGTCATGGACGAGGTTCCTCCGTGGAGTTGGGGGCGCATCCTTAGCCGTGCGGCCGGCGGGACGAAAGCCCGCGGAGGGCGGTGTGCGCCCCCGGGCGGGGCGACCCGGCGGCGAGACTTGACCTGGCGCAAGGCGCAGCCGCTCCGGCCCCGCCTAGCCTCGCCGCGCACGCCAGGCACCGGATCGGAGGAGGTTCGCCATGCATGGCCCGCGCGCCCGGGACCTGATGACGCCGGACGTGGTCACCGTGCCGCCGGAGATGTCGGTGGCGGCGATTGCCCGGCTGCTCTCCGAACGCGGCATCTCGGCGGTGCCGGTGGTGGGCGCGGACGGCGCGCTGCGCGGCATCGTCACCGAGGCCGACCTGATCCGCCGCCTGGCCGGGCAGGAGGACGAGCCGCCGGGCTGGTTCGCCAGCCTGTTCGCCGATCCCGAGGCGCTCGCCGACCGCTACGCCCGCACCCATGGCCTGACTGCCGAGGAGGTGATGACGACGCCGGTGGTGACGGTCGGGCCGGACGAGACCGCGCAGCGCATCGCCCATCTGATGGAGGAGCGCGGCATCCGCCGCGTGGTGGTGACCGAGGACGGCCGCCTCAGGGGCATCGTCAGCCGCGCCGACCTGCTGCGCGCCCTCGTCGTGCCGCCGCCCGAGACGACCGGGCAACTGTCCGACGAGCGCATCCGGCGCGCGGTGCTGGCGGCGATGCGCAAGGAGCCCTGGGCCGACACCTTCCACACCGTGGTCGAGGTGAAGGACGGGGTGGTGGAGTTCCACGGCTTCCGGCGCTCCGAGGCGGTGCAGCGGGCGCTGCGGGTGCTGGCGGAGAACGTGCCGGGGGTGAGGAAGGTGGTGGACCGCACCCAGCCGCTGCCGCCCTACCTCTACGCCGTGGCCTGAGGCGGCGCCGCCCGGGGCGGCGGCTCGCGCACCGGGGCGAGGATCGCCGCGCCGGCGGCGAGGAAGACGAGCACCGTCGCCATGCCGGCCCGCTGGCTGCCGGTCGCCTCCGTCACCGCGGCGAGGACCGCCGGACCGAGGAAGGCGGTGATGCGGCCGGAGAGGGCGAACAGGCCGAAATGCGCCGCCTCCTCGCCCGGCGGGGCGAGACGGGCCATCAGGGTGCGGCTCGCCGCCTGCGCCGGGCCGAAGAAGACGCCGAGCGCAAGGGCGAGGGCCCAGAAGGCGGCCTTGGCCTTGACCAGCAGCAGCGCGGCGCCGAGCCCGACCAGGGCGCCGAGCGCGAGCAGCACGGTGCGGCGCGAGCCGATGCGGTCCTCGACGAGGACGAAGCCGGCGGCGCCGAGGCCCGCGCTGACGTTGAGCGCGATGCCGAAGGCGAGGATCTCCTCGAAGTCCATGGCGAAGACGCCGGCGGCGTAGATCGCGCCGAAGGCGAACAGCGTGTTCAGCCCGTCGGTGTAGAACAGCCGCGCGAGCAGGAAGCGCAGCAGGACGGGCTCGGCGGGCAGGGAGCGCAGCAGCGCCGCGATCTCGCGCAGGCCGGCCCGCGCCGCCGCCGTCCAGGGCGGGCGCTGGGCGCGCGGCGGATCGGGCAGCGCGAGCAGCACCGGCCAGCCGAAGACGAGCATCCAGAGCGCGACCAGCAGCGCCGTGGCGCGCACATGCTCGGCCGCGGCGCGGTCGAGGCCGAGCGGCGAGGGATCGGGCCGCACCAGCAGGAACAGTGCGAGGCCGAGGCAGGCAAGCCCGCCCGCGTAGCCGAACCCCCAGGCGAGGCCGGAGAGGCGCCCGATCCGCTCCGGCGCCGCGACCTCCAGCAGCATCGCGTTGTAGAACACCGTGCCGAGCTCGAAGGCGACGGTGGCGACGCCGACGCATGCCAGCGCCCACGCCGTGAAGGAGGGGTCGGGCCGCGCGAACCAGACCAGCGCCGTCGCGCCGGCGGCGACGAGGGTGGAGAGCAGCAGCATCAGCCGCCGCCGCCCGCCGGCATCGGCGATGGCGCCGAGCACGGGCGAGAGGAGGGCGATGGCGAGGCCGGCGGCGGTCTGCATCCAGCCCCACTGCGCCTGGCCGGTGACCGGATCGGGCGCGATGCCGCGGGCGAAATAGGCGGCGATCACGAAGGTGGAGACCACCGTGGGGAAGGCGCTGTTGGCCCAGTCGTAGAGCGCCCAGGCGAGGGCCTTGCGGGAGCGGCGCACGGGGATCCCCGGCGGCGCCGGCCTTCAGGCGGCGCTCACGCGAGCGCCGCCAGCGCGCGGCTCGCGACGGTGACGGCGGCGAGGTCGGCGGCGCCCGCGGCCTCCCGCGCCAGCCGCGCCGCCGCGGCGGCGCGCGCCGCCTCCGGCGCGGCGCCGCGCAGCCGGGCGAGCGCGAGGCGCATCTGCGCCGCCGTCAGCTCGTCGAGCAGCACCGCCTTGGCGCGCGCGCCGAAGGCACCGGAGGTGCGGGCGGCGGCGGTGGCGGCGCGCAGGGCGTCGAGCGCGAAGGCCTCGCCGGTCGCGTCCCAGGCGGCGGCGGCCTCGAGGGGCGCGACCCCGGCGAGGCC
>NZ_JAHZUY010000096.1 GCF_019458025.1 Caldovatus aquaticus
CCCCGCCCCGCGAACTGGTCGCCGACAAGGGCTGCGACGCCAACCGCCGGCGCCGCCGCGGCCATCCCCGGCACCTCGTCGCGCAAGGTTGCCTTCCCGCGCGACGCCGAACGCTACAGGCCCCGCAGCGCCATCGCGCGAACCTTCTGCCGCATCGAGGATTCCCGCGGCATCGCCACCCGATACGACAAGACCGCCCGCAACTTCCTCGCCGCCGTCTGCCTCGCCGCCGCCATCACCTACCGGGCGCGATTGAGTCCAGAGCCTAGGCCGGCGCGCCCTCGCGCGTGACCAGCACCTTGTCCACGCGCCGTCCGTCCATGTCCACGATCTCGAACCGCCAGCCGGCCCAGACGATGCGGTCGCCCTCCTTCGGCACCCGGCGCAGCAGGGCGAGCATCAGCCCCGCCACCGTGTGGTAGGTGCCCTCGGCCGGCAGCGGGGGCAGGTTGAGCCGCGCCTTCAGCTCGTCGCTCGGCATCATGCCGTCGAGGAGCAGGCTGCCGTCGTGCCGGCGCACCGCCTCCTGCCCCCGGTCGCCCGGGACCGGCGCCGCCGCGGGACCGAGCTCGCCGATGATCGCCTCGAGCAGGTCGGAGGGCGTGACCACCCCCTCGAAGCTGCCGTACTCGTCCATCACCAGCGCGAGGCCGAGCGCATCGCCGCGCAACCGCTGCATCGCATCCAGCGCGGACAGCGTGTCGGGCAGCACCATCGGCTGGCGCAGCGCCTTGGCGAGCGACAGCGGCTCCCCGGCCAGCAGCTGGTCGAGCAGGTCCTTGGCGGCCACCACCCCGAGGACGTTGTCGATGCGCCGGTCGGCGACGATGAAGCGCGTCACGGAGGCGGCGCGGATGCGTGCGGCGAGCTCCTCCGGCGACGCGGCGCGGTCGAGCCAGGCGAGCTCGGTACGCGGCGTCATCAGCGCGCGCACCGGCTTGTCGGCGAGGCGCAGCACGCGCTCGATCATCTGCCGTTCCTCGGTCTCCAACGCCCCGGCCTCCTCGCCCTCGGCGACGACGGCCTTCACCTCCTCCTCCGTCACCGACTGGTCCAGCGGGCGCGAGGCGCCGAGCAGCCGCATGACGAGCTCGGAGGAGCGGCCGAGGACCCAGACCACGGGCGCGGAGAGGCGCGCCAGCCAGGCGAGGGGGCGGGCGACCAGGGCGGCGATCGGCTCGGGGTTGCGCAGCGCGAGCTGCTTCGGCACCAGCTCGCCGAGGATCAGGCTCAGATAGGTGATCGCGAGCACCACCAGGGCCAGCGCGATCGCATCGGCATGGGCGGCGATCCCCGGCACCGCCCGGAGCGCGTCCGCGAGGGTGCCGGCGAGGCGGGCGCCGCCGAAGGCCCCGGCGAGGATGCCGACCAGGGTGATGCCGACCTGCACCGTGGGCAGGAAGCGCTGCGGCTCCTCGGCGAGCCGCAGCGCCGCGGACGCGCCTGCGCGGCCCTGTCGCTCCATCGCCAGCAGCCGCGCCCGGCGCGCCGAGACGAGGGCGAGCTCGCTCATGGCGAAGGCGCCGTTCAGCAGCACCAGCAACAGGATCACGCCGATCTCGATCGCGGTGGCCATGGACGACTCCTGCGGGGCGGCCGGTCGGCCCCGTCGCTCAGCAACGCGGCACCTTTAGCGAAGGCCGCCCCGGCTTGGCGAATGCGCGCCGCGGGCGCGGCCCGGCGCCGCGCGGCGAGGACGCCGCCCCGGACCGTCCGGTCCGCGCGCGCCAGGGAGGCGAGGGCGCGCCGGCGGCGGGGCGGGAGGCGCCGCGGCGCGCTCCGCCGGCGCGGCGCCGCGAGGGCGCTCGCCGGACGGCGCCTCCGGCAGCCTGGGCCCGGCCGGTTCCCGCGCCACGGGATCGGCGTGCGGGCGGCGTGCGGCGCCTTCCCCTCCCGATGCGGCCTGCCGGGCGGCGCGATCCCGCGCCGGGGCCGCGGCTGGCGGCGCGCCTCAACCGCACGTGGCACCAGCGGCCGCGGCGCGGCGCAGGGTGCCCCGAATCGGCCGCAAGGCGCCGCAAACGGGCCATCTTCCGGACCGGCGGATGCCGTGGCGCGTCCCCATAAGCGCACGGACGAACCAGCGCCCGGCGCCGCCGGCCTCGGGCGCCGCTCCCTCGCCCGCCCGTCGCGGCCGGGGGCGCGGCGCGCCCGCGGGGCCCGGCGGCCTCCCGCGCGCTGCCGGAGCCGTACTGCGACGATGACCGCTTCCTTCCCCGTCAGGCTGCTCCCGCGACGCGCGGCGACCGACGCGCTCTCCCGGCCCGTGCCTCCGCCGGGCGCCGGCCGCTGGCGCGCCGCCGTGCCGCATCTCGCGACGCTTGCCGCGCTGCTGCTGGTCGCGGCGCTGCACCTCGGCGCCTGGTGGGCGTGGAACCGCCCGGCCGCGCCGCCGGAGTTCCGCGGCCCGGTCGCCGGCCTCGCCTTCGCGCCCTACCGGCGCGGCCAGAGCGCCGAGAGCGACCGCTGGCCGAGCGCGGCGGAGATCGAGGCCGACCTGCGCCTGATCGCGCCGCTGACCCGGCGCATCCGCACCTATTCCGTGCAGCAGGGCCTCGAGCGCATCCCGGCGATCGCCGCGGCGGCGGGGCTCGATCTGCGCGTCACCCTCGGCGCCTGGCTCGACGGCCGCACGGCGCGGGACCGCGCGGAGATCGCGCGGCTGGTCGAGACGGCGCGCCACAGCCGCAACGTGGATCGCCTGCTGGTCGGCAACGAGGCCGTGCTGCGCGGCGACCTCACGCCGGCACAGCTCATCGCCCGCATTGCCGAGGTGCGGCGCGCCGGGGTGCGCCAGCCGATCTCCACCGCCGAGCCCTGGCACGTCTGGCTCGACCACCCCGAGCTCGGCGCGGCGGTGGACTTCGTCACCATCCACCTGCTGCCCTACTGGGAAGGCGTGCCGGTCGCGGACGCGCTGCGCTACGTGCTCGACCGCTACCAGGCCGTCGCCGCGCGCTTCCCCGGCAAGCCGATCGTGATCGGCGAGGTCGGCTGGCCCTCGAACGGCGTGGAGATCGGCGAAGCGCGGGCGAGCCGCGTCGACCAGGCGGCGTTCCTGCGCGGCTTCTTCGTCGAGGCCGAGCGGCGCGGGCTCGACTACTACGTGATGGAGGCCTTCGATCAGCCCTGGAAGGTGAGCTTCGAGGGCCGCGCCGCGGGCCACTGGGGCATGTTCGACCTCGACCGCGCGCCGAAGTGGCCGCTCGCGGGGCCGGTATGGGAGACGCCGGACTGGCCGGCCTGGGCCGCCGGGGCGACGCTGTCCGCCTTCCTCGCCGGCCTGTTCTTCCTGGCGCGCCGGCCCGACATCCGCCTCGCGGGCAAGCTGCTGCTCGCGGCGCTGGTGCAGCTCTCGGTCACGGGGACGGCGCTGACGCTGCTGGCGATGAGCGAGACCTACCTTTCGCTCGCCGCGGGCATCGTGTGGGGGCTGCTGGTGGCGGGGCAGCTGCTGCTGCTCGCGCTGCTGCTCTCGGACAGCTTCGAGCTGGCGGAGACCGTCTTCGGGCGGCGCTGGAAGCGGCGCTGGCCGGCGCTGCCGGCGCCGGCGGGGGCGAAGCTGCCCAAGGTCTCGATCCACCTGCCGATCTGCAACGAGCCGCCGGCGATGGTGGCGCGCACGCTCGACGCCCTGGCCGCGCTCGACTACCCGGACTTCGAGGTGCTGGTGGTGGACAACAACACGCGCGACCCGGCGCTGTGGGAGCCGGTCGAGCGCCACTGCGCGCGCCTCGGGCCGCGCTTCCGCTTCTTCCACCTCGGCCGGTGGCCCGGCTACAAGGCGGGCGCGCTGAACTTCGCGCTGCGCGCGACGGCGCCCGACGCCGCGATCGTCGGCGTGCTGGACAGCGACTACGTGGTCGCGCCGGACTGGCTGCGCCGCATGGTGCCGTTCTTCGACGACCCGAAGGTCGGCTTCACCCAGAACCCGCAGGACTACCGCGACGCCGGCGAATCGCCGTTCAAGAGGATGATGTACTGGGAGTACGCCGGCTTCTTCCGCTGCGGCATGGTCACGCGCAACGAGCGCAACGCCATCGTCCAGCACGGGACCATGACGCTGATCCGCCGCACGGCACTCGAGGCCGCGGGCGGCTGGGCGGAGTGGTGCATCTGCGAGGACAGCGAGCTCGGCCTCCGGCTGATGCGCCAGGGGTGGGAGGCGGTCTATGTGCCGGAGAGCCTCGGGCGCGGGCTGATGCCCGACGACTTCGCCGCCTACCGCAAGCAGCGGCACCGCTGGGCCTACGGCGCGATGCAGATCGTCAAGGCGCATCTCGGCGCGCTGCTGAATCCGTTCCGGCGCGAGCTCACCCGGGGCCAGCGCTGGCACTTCGTGATGGGCTGGATGCCCTGGATCGGCGACGCGCTGGGGCTGGTGTTCGTGGTGCTCGGCCTCGCCTGGTCGGCCGGGCTGGTCTTCGCCATGCCCTGGGCGGAGGCGGCGCTGGGCGGCCTCGCCCACGCGCTCGGCCTCGCCCCGGCGGCGGCGCCGGTCAGGCTCGGGGTGCGGTTCGAGTTCCCGATCCTGCTGTTCATGCTGCCGAGCCTCGGCCTGTTCGCCTTCAAGCTGTTCCAGATCCTCGTGCTCTACGCGGCGCGCGTGCCCTGCGGCTGGCGCGACAGGATCGGCGCGGCGGTGGCGGGCCTCGCCCTGACCCACACCATCGGCAAGGCGGTGATCGCCGGGCTGTTCACGAGGCGCATGCCCTTCCTGCGCACGCCGAAGATGGAGAGCGCGCCGGCGCTGGTGCAGGGCCTCGCCATGGCGCGGCAGGAGCTCGCGCTGCTGCTGCTGCTGTGGGGCGCGGCGCTCGGGGTCGCGCTGGTGCACGGGACCGCGACCTGGGAGGCGGTGCTGTGGTGCGCGATCCTGCTGGCGCAGTCGGTGCCCTATGCCGCGGCGGTGGCGGTCAGCCTCGTCGCCGCGCTGCCGGCGGTGCGGCGGGCCGTGCCGGTGGCCGGAGCGGGCGCGACGGCGGCGCGGGCCAAGGTCGGGACCGCGGTCGCCCTCGGCGGCGACGCCTCCTGAGGCGCGGCGTGGTCCGGTGGTGCCATCCGGGACGCCGGCGCGCGGGCGGAACGTCCCGTTGCGTGAGATTCGTTTCCGATTTACTAATGACCGCGCCGGCCGTGAGGATCCGCATGCGCGCTTCCGCCCCGCCGCCCGCCGTGGTGGCCTTTCCCCTGCGCGACGACGACCGCCTGCGGCTCGCCCTCAGGCGGCTCGAGGCGGCGTTCGAGGAGCAGGGTCGCGCCCTCGCCGAATGGCGTGCGGCGCTCGGCGGGCTCGGGAAGGCGATGGCGGGGCTGCACGGCAGCGTTCATCGCTACCGGGCCGGCTTGGCCGCCGCCGCCGCCGGGCTCGAGCGCGCCCGCGAGGCGACGCGGGCGCTCGAGGCGACGGCGGACATGATGCGGGAGCGCGCGCGCCACCTCGGCGGAGCCTGACGCGCCGCCGCCGCGGGCGCCGGCCCGGCCTCGCAGCCCCGCCCGGCTCGCCCCATGTCTGGCGCGCCCCGCCGCGAAGCCCTGCCGGAGCCGAAGGTGCCATGACCCATCCCCTGATTCCCCGCCTGCGCGCGCTGCGCGTCATTCCCGTGGTGCGCGCCTCGAGCGCCGCCCGCGCCGCGACCGCGGTCGCCTGGCTGCAGGAGGCGGGGCTGCGCGTGTTCGAGATCACCATGACCGTGCCCGAGGCGCCGGCGCTGATCCGGGCGCTGGCCGCCGATCCCGAGCTGCTGATCGGCGCCGGCACGGTGACGGACGCGCGCACGGCGCAGCTCTGCCTCGACGCCGGGGCGAAGTTCCTGGTCGCTCCCTGGGTCGAGCCCGCCATCGTCGCCCCGGCGCGAGAGGCGGGCGCCTGCGTCATGCTGGGGGCGCTGACGCCGACCGAGGTGCAGGCGGCGCGCGTCGCCGGGGCCGACGTGGTGAAGATCTTCCCTGCCGCCTCGGCCGGCGGGCCGGCGCACATCCGCGCCCTGCGCGCCGTCTTCCCCGAGGTCGTCTTCTGCCCGACCGGCGGCGTGGAGGCGCGCGACGTGCAGGACTATCTCGACGCCGGCGCGGCCTTCGTCGGCATCGGCGGGCGGCTGGTGGACGAGCGGCTGGTGGCGGCGGGCGAGCGCGCGGCGGTGCAGGCCGCGGCGCGCGCCGCCCTCGGCATCCTGCAGGCGTGACGGCGATGGGCGGAACCGTGCCGCAGGCGACGGACATCCTCTGCTTCGGCGAGCCGATGCTGGAGTTCAACCAGCTTCCGCGCGCGCCGGACGATCCGCGCACGCTCTACCTGGAGGGCCACGGCGGCGACACCTCCAACGCCGCCATCGCCGCGGCGCGCAGCGGCGCGCGCGTCGGCTACATCACCGCCATCGGCTGCGACGCGGCCGGCGAGAGCTTCCTCGCCCTCTGGGCGCGCGAGGGCGTGGACACGGCGCATGTGCGCCGCGACCCGGAGGCGCCGACCGGCATCTACTTCGTCACCCACGGCCCGCGCGGGCACGCCTTCACCTTCTACCGCAGCGGCAGCGCCGCCAGCCGCTATCGCCCGGAGCACCTGCCGGAGCAGGCGATCCGCGCCGCCCGCGTGCTGCACCTCTCCGGCATCACCCAGGCGATCTCGACCAGCGCCTGCGACGCCGGATTCCGCGCCATCGAGATCGCCCGCGCGGCGGGAGTGAGGGTGTCCTACGACACCAACCTGCGGCTGCGGCTGTGGCCGGCGCGGCGGGCGGCGGCGGTAATCCACGCCGCCATCGCCATGGCCGACATCGCCTTCCCCTCGCTCGAGGACGCGGAGACGCTGACCGGACTGTCGGACCCGGAAGCGGTCGCGGACTTCTACCTCCGCCTCTGCCCGCTGGTGCTGCTGAAGCTCGGCCGCGAGGGAGCGATGCTGTGCACGCGCGAGCGGCGCGTCCGTCTCCCGCCGCACCGGGTGGAGGCGGTGGACGCGACCGGGGCGGGCGACACCTTCGCCGGCGCCTTCCTCGCCCGTCTGGTTGCCGGCGACGATCCGCTCGCCGCGGCGCGCTACGCCAACGCGGCGGCGGCGCTCGCCACCACCGGCTACGGCGCGGTGGCGCCGATCCCGCGGCGCGAACAGGTGCTGGCGCTGCTCGGCGCCGGCGGCTGAGGCGGGGCCCGGCGCCGCCGGGCGATCGCGGCGCCGCGGCGCGGTCCGGGGTTCCTCCGCGGCAACGGAGGGGCCAGGGCGTTGCCGCCCGGCTGGGCTCGCGGCAGCGGCTCTCGCCCAGTGTTGTAGCGCCGGTTGACGCTCCCGGCTGTTTCCGGCCGCCCGCGATCGGCTCTAAGGGAAGCGCGCCAGGGGAGGAGGAGCGGCGACATGGGAGCGGCATCGTCGCGCGAGGCCGGGAGCGGGCGACGGGTGCTCCGCGGCCTGCCCAGCGGCGCGGGCGGGAGGGCGCGGCGGCCAGGGCTGCGCGGCTGGGCGGCGTGGCTGCTGCTGCCGCTCGCGCTGGGCGGCGCGGCGCCGCCGGCCGCGGCGGCGGGGCCGGCGCAGGCGCGCTCGCAGTCCCTGGCCGAGCGCGACCTGCGCCGCACCGTGACGAGCCTCGTCACCGCGCTGCGGATTGCCGAGGGATGCCGGATCC
>NZ_JAHZUY010000097.1 GCF_019458025.1 Caldovatus aquaticus
GGGCCCGGCCGGAGGGTGCCCGCCAACATCGCGCCGCTCCTGCTGCCGCCCTACGCACCCGAGTCGAACCCGGTCGAAAACGCCTGGGGCTTCCTGCGCTCCAACAAGCGCGCCAACGGCGTGTTCGACAGCTACGACGCCATCGCGGACGCCTGCTGCGACGCCTGGAACTGGCTCGCCGATCAGCCCGAGCGCATCACCGCCATCGCCTCACGCGCCTACGCAGAAGTCAAACTCCAATTCTGATGCCGGGCGTATGAGGGGCCGCCACCCCCCCCTGCGCGCGCAGCCGGCCGCGGAGGCGGCGCAAGGACCGCCAGGGGCCGCGCCCCACCCCGCTACGCGCGCACCAGCCCGCGCATCGGCGCCACCGCCTCGCTCCCCGGGAAGGCCTGGGCGAGGGCGCGCTCCGGCAGGCGGAGGCGGTCGCGCAGCAGCCCTTTGGCGATCGCGCGCAGGTCGGTCGTCGGCGCCAGGTCGCGGCCCTGGAAGAGCTGCGACTCGGCGAGCCAGGATCGCCCACGCGGCTGCGGCCGGGCGCCCCCGCCCCGGACGCGGAGCGGCGGCGCTGCCCCGCGCCTACTGCCGCACGCGCACGAAGCGCAGCGGGAAGTAGTTGTCGGCCGGCTGGTGCAGCTCGACGTTCTGGCGGGTGGCCCACACCACGACCTGCTGGTGCAGCGGCAGGTGGCCGACATCCTCGGCGTGGATGCGCATCGCCTCGTCGATCAGCGCCTGGCGCTTCTCGCGGTCCGTCTCCACCGCGATCTGGTCCACCAGCGCATCGAGGCGCGGGTTGGAGTAGCCGCCGACGTTGAACACGCCGCGCGGGCCCTGGCGCGTGGCCATCAGGTTGAACAGCGCATTGTGCGCGTCGTAGGTCGCCGGCGTCCAGCCCAGCATGTAGAAGCTGGTATTGTAGCGGGGGCCGAGGATCTCGGCGAAGTAGCGGGCGCGGGTCTGGGCGTTGAGCGTGACGCGCACGCCGATGCGGGCGAGCATGGCGGCGACCGCGGTGCAGATCGCCTCGTCGTTCACGTAGCGGTCGTTCGGGCAGTCCATGGTGACGCCGAAGCCGTTCGGGTAGCCGGCCTCGGCCATCAGGCGGCGCGCCTGGTCGAGGTCGGGCCGCGTCACCCGGTCCGCGGCCTCGGTCCAGCCGTTGATGCCGGGGCCGATCATCAGCCCGGTCGGCCGCGCCTGGCCGCGCATGACGCGGCTCCTGATCGCCTCGCGGTCGATGGCGAGGTCGAAGGCGCGGCGCACCCGCACGTCGCGGAACGGGTTGCGGCCGCGCACGTCGGACTTCAGCAGCTCGTCGCGCGCCTGGTCCATGCCGAGGAAGATGGTGCGCAGCTCCGGCGTCTGCAGCACGCGCAGGCCGGCGGTGCGGGAGAGGCGCTCGGTATCCTGCGGCGGGACGGTGTAGATCATGTCCACCTCGCCGCTGATCAGCGCCGCGACGCGCGTCGCGTCGTTGGCGATGACGTTGAACTCGACCCGCGTCAGGTTGTGCTCCGGCCGGTCCCACCATTCGGGATTGTTGCGCAGCACGGTGCGCCGGTCGGGCTCGCGGCTGACCAGGACGAAGGGGCCGGTGCCGTTGGCGTTGCGGGTGGCGAAGTTCTCCTCCCGCGCGGTGAGGTCGGCGGTGCGCGTGGCGTTGTGCGCCTCCGCCCAGTGGCGCGACATGATGCCGAAGCCGGTGATCTCCTCGAGGAAGATCGGGTTGGGGCGGTGGGTCTCGACCTCGACGGTGAGGTCGTCCACCTTCCGCACCTCCTTCACCGTGGCGAAGTAGGCCTGGATGTTGGAGCCCGGCCCCCGCGCGCGCTGGATCGAGAACGCCACGTCGTCGGCGGTGAAGGGCGTGCCGTCGTGGAAGCGCACGTTGGGGCGGAGGTGGAAGCGCCAGACGGTGGGCGAGGGCTGCTCCCAGCGCACGGCGAGCGCCGGCTCGACCTTCAGCTCGCGGTTCCGCCGCACCAGCGGCTCGTAGATGTTGGCGTTGAACGAGAGCAGGAAGGTCTCGTTCCGTGCGTAGGGGTCCATCGAGTTGGCGTCGCCGTCGTTGGCCCAGCGGAAGGTGTTCGCCGGGGCCGGGGCGGCGAGGGCCGCGCCGGCGAGGAGCGCGGCGGCGAAGGCGGCGTGGCGGCGGCGCATGACGGAGTCCCTCCCAAGATCGCGTCGGCGGAACGCTAGAGAAAGCGCCGGCGCAGGGGAAGGCGGCGCGCGCGGGGAGGGCGCCGGGGCCGGAACGCGCGCGGGGCGGGACCCTGGCGGCCCCGCCCCGCGAAACCCGTCCCGTGCCCGTGCCCGGGGCTCAGGCCGCGCGCAGCACCCGCGGCAGGTCGCCGATGGCGCGGTCCACCAGCGCGGCGTCGGCCTCCGCATCGAGCCGCTCGGCGATCACGCTGCGCGCGGCCGCGGTCGCGATCTCGGCCGCGGCGTTGCGCACCTCGGCGAGCGCGCTCGCCTCGGCGGCGGCGATGCGGTCCATCGCCATGCGCTCGCGGCGCTTCGCCGCCGCCTCGGCCTCGGCGGCAATCTGCTCGGCGACGCGCTGCGCCTCGGCCTGGGCGCGGGCGAGCAGCGCCTCGGCCTCCGCCTGGGCGGCGCGGCGGTCGGCCTCGGCCTGGCGGCGCATCGCCTCGGCCTCCTCGCGCAGCCGCGCCGCCTCCTCGAGCTCCTCGCGCACGCGCCGGGCGCGGGCGTCGAGCATCCCGGTGACGCGCTGCCAGGCGAGGCGGCCCACCAGCGCGACGAAGAGGACGAAGCTGACCGCGACCCAGAACTTGGGGTCGAGCCAGAAGTGCTCGTAGGTGTGCGGCATCGGCTCAGGCCTCCTGGCGGCGCCGGGCGAGCTCGCGCGCGACCGCCGCCTCCACTGCGGCGCGGTCGGCGCGCCCGACCAGGCGGGCGACCAGCGCCTCGGCGGTCTCGGTCGCCACCTGGCGGAGCGCGGCCATCGCCGCGTCGCGTGCCGCGCCGATGCGCGCCTCGGCGGCGGCGATCTGCTCGGCGAGGCGGGCGTTGAGCGCCTCGGCGCGCCGCTGCGCCTCCGCCTGCGCCTCCTGCAGGGCGTTCGCGACCGCGGCCTGCGCCTCGGCCCGCGCCCGCAGCGTCGCCTCGCGGTGCGCCGCGGCCGCGGCGTCCGCCTCGGCCTTGGCGGCGCGGGCGGCCTCGAGGTCGGCGGCGATGCGGCGCCGCCGCTCCTCCAGGATCTCGCCCACGCGCGGCAGCGCGTGGTTGGCCATCAGGAAGTAGAGCAGGCCGAAGATCAGCAGCAGCCAGACGACCTGCGCGATCATCAGCGGATTGCCGAAGTCGAGCTGCGGCATGCCGCCGGACTGCGCCTGCGGCTCGGCGGCGAGCGCGCCCGTCCCCGGCGCGCCGAGCAGGCACGCCAGGGCGGTCGCCGCGGGCCGGATCCACCGGGTCATCCCGGAACCCTCCGATCGGGGGAAGGGAAGGGGCGTCGCGCCGCGCTCAGGTGAACAGGATGAGGAAGGCGATGAGCAGCGCGAACAGCGCCACCGCCTCGGTCAGCGCGAAGCCCAGGATGCCGATCGGGAAGACCGCGTCGCGGGCGCCCGGGTTGCGGGCCACGCTGGTGATCAGCGCGGAGAAGATGTTGCCGATGCCAAGGCCGACGCCGAACAGGGCGATGACGGCGAGGCCGGCCCCGAGGGCCTTCGCGGCGAGAACGTCCATGGAAACAGGTCCTTCCGTTGTCCTGTGGCTGGGGTGGGGGAAGCGCGCCCGGCGCGGCGCCCGCTCAGTGCAGGTGCACCGCGTCGTGCAGGTAGATGCTGGTGAGGATCGCGAACACGTAGGCCTGCAGGAAGGCGACGAGGAACTCGAAGCCGACCAGGGCGACGTTGATCGCGAGCGGCGCCGCCGCGCCGAGGACGCCGAGGACGCCCGCGGTGCCGAGCATCACCACGAAGGAGGCGAACACCTTCAGCATCACGTGCCCGGCGACCATGTTGGCGAACAGCCGCACCGAGAGGCTGATCGGGCGCGACAGGTAGGAGATGATCTCGATCGGCACGACCAGGACGGCGAGCGCCGGGTTCAGCCCCTCCGGCTTGAAGTAGCTGAACCAGTGCCAGCCGTGGATGGCGAGGCCCACCGCCGTGATCAGCACGAACACGATCGCGGCGAGGGTGAAGGTCACCGCGATGTGGCTGGTGAAGGTGAAGGCGTAGGGCAGCATCCCCAGCAGGTTGCCGAACAGGATGAACATGAACAGCGAGAACAGGAACGGGAAGAACCGCTTCCCCTCCTCGCCGATCTGGCCCGTCGCCATCTCGTGCACGAACTCGTAGGCCGCTTCGGCCAGCGCCTGCAGGCGCCCGGGGACGACGGCGCGGCGCGCCGTGCCCCACATCATCAGCGCCGTGACCAGGCCGACCGCGATCAGCATGTGCGCGTTCGACTGGGTGAACCCGACCGAGGCGCCGACCTTGCCCAGCACCGGCGTCAGCGCGAACTGGCTCAGCGCGTCAATCGCTTTCCCCTCGGCGGCCAAGGCGGCATCCCCCGTGCGACGGCGGCCGGGCGCGAAGCCCGGCGCGGAATTCCCGTGGTGTTCAGCGCGGGCCGCTGCGGGGCATGAAGACGCGATAGACGTTCAGCACCCCGGCGGCCACCCCCAGCACGACGAACAGCATGAGGAGCCACGGGCCGGTGCCGAGCCAGCGATCGAGCGCCCACCCGATCGCGAGGCCCACCGCCAGGGCCGAGACCAGCTCGACCCCGACCCGGAAGCCGATCCCCCAGGCGCCGCCGGGAAGCCCGCCGCCGCGCCCTTTCGGGGCGGCCTCCAGGCCCTGACGGGCCCGGGCTTCCTGCAGACGCCGATCGAAGTCGTCCCGGTCTGCCACGCGCGTGCTCCTCCCGCCGGTCCCCCGGGCCGGAAGGCGTGCGGCTCCTAAGGCCTCCCCCGGGGGGAGTCAAGGCGAGGCGGCGCTCCGCCGCGTGCCGCGCGTCACGGCGGGCGCCGTCCCGGCCGGTTGCGCGCCAGCGGCGGCGGGACGACGCGCGGGAGCACGGCGCATGGCGATCCGCCCGGCGGGACCGCGCTGGACCTGCCGACGGCGGGTCTGCGCGCCGCCGGCCTCGGCGCGCCGCCTCGTGGCGCGCCGCTCGCCGCCCCGGTGCTTGCCGCGCATCGCGCGGCGGCCGCTGCGCGGCGCGGCGGAGGCGGAGCGGCGCCACGCGGTCGCGATCGTCCGCCGCGGCGCCAGGACGAGGCGGCGCGCGGCGCTGTGCCGGACATCGCCGCCGCCCCCGGTTTGATCCGAGCCCTGATCCGAGGACGCGGCGATCCGCGAGGGCGACACGCCCGGGCGTCTCGCCCGCCGCGTGCGCCCCGATCCTGCGGTGCGCGTGGCGCACTGGCGCGCAGGAAGCGGCGCCCGCCGCCGACCCGGCAGGTCCGGGCCGCGCCGCCGCCCGCTACATCCCGCCGATGTAGTTCGGCCCGCCGCCGCCCTCCGGCGTGCGCCACTCGATGTTCTGCGTCGGGTCCTTGATGTCGCAGGTCTTGCAGTGCACGCAGTTCTGCGCGTTGATCACGAGCCGCACGCCGCCGTTCCCCGCCTCGACCGCGGCGCCGGGCACCTGGTCCGCCTGCGCCTCGGGCGTGCCCTTCAGCTCGCGCTCCGCCTCCGGGCCCACCGCCTCGTACACCGCCGCCGGGCAGTAGCGGCTCTCCGGGGCGCGGTAGCGGTCCCAGTTCACCGGCTTCCAGCGCGACGGGTCCTTGAGGACCAGGTGCGAGGGCTGGTCCTCCTCGTGGTTGGTGTTGGAGAGATAGACCGAGGACAGCCGGTCGAAGGTCAGCACGCCGTCCGGCTTCGGGTACGCGATCCGCCTCGCCTGGGAGGCGTCGCGCAGCGTCTCGTGGTCGGCGTGGTGGCGCCAGGTCCACGGCGCGGCGCCGCGCAGCAGGTAGGCGTCGAGCGCCGACCAGGCCATCGCGCCCCACAGGCCGAACTTGGCGAAGGCCGGGCGGATGTTGCGCACCGCGCGCAGCTCCTCCCACACCCAGCTCTGCCGCAGCTTCTCGGGATAGGCCTCGAGCACCGCCGGCGGCGCCTCCGCCTTCAGCGCCTCGGCCACCGCCTCGGCGGCGAGCATCCCGGACTTCATGCTGGTGTGCGTGCCCTTGATCTTGGGCACGTTGAGGAAGCCCGCCGCATCGCCGATCAGCGCCCCGCCGGGGAAGACGAGTTTGGGGATCGCCTGGAAGCCGCCCTCGTTCAGCGCCCGCGCGCCGTAGCCGATGCGCCGGCCGCCCTCCAGCACCTTCCGCACCTCGGGGTGCGTCTTGAAGCGCTGGAACTCCTCGAACGGCGAGAGCCACGGATTGGAGTAGTCCAGCCCGACGACGAAGCCGATCGAGACCAGGTTCTCGCCCAGCATGTAGAGGAAGGAGCCGCCGTAGGTGTCGGCGGGGAGCGGCCAGCCGACCGAGTGCCAGACCAGGCCGGGGCGGTGCTTCTCCTTCGGGACCTCCCACAGCTCCTTGATGCCGAGGCCGTAGGTCTGCGGCGCCACGCCGGCGCGCAGGTCGTAGCGCTGCATCAGCTTCTGCGAGAGCGAGCCGCGGCAGCCCTCGGCGAACAGGGTGTAGCGGGCGCGCAGCTCCGTCCCCGGCTGGTAGTTCGGGCCCTTGGTGCCGTCCTTGCGGATGCCCGTCACGCCGGCGACGACGCCCTTCACCGCGCCGTCCTCGATGATCGTCTCGGAGGCGGCGAAGCCGGGGTAGATCTCGACCCCCATCGCCTCCGCCCTCTTCCCGAGCCAGCGGCAGACATTGCCGAGCGAGACGATGTAGTTGCCGTGGTTGTTCATCGGCGGCGGCGTCGGCAGGCGGAAGGCCCGCGTCGCGGTGAGGAACAGGAAGCGGTCCTCCCGCGCCGGGGTGGCGAGCGCCGGCGGGTCCTCGCGCCAGTCGGGGAGCAGCTCGTCGAGCGCGCGCGGCTCCAGCACCGCGCCGGAGAGGATGTGGGCGCCGATCTCGCTGCCCTTCTCGATCAGGCAGACCGAGGCGTCCGGGGCGAGCTGCCGGAGGCGGATCGCGGCCGCGAGGCCGGCAGGGCCGCCGCCCACGATCAGCACGTCGAATTCCATGGACTCGCGCTGTTCGGTCGCGTCCGCCTCGGCCATGCCTGTGGTCCCTCCGCTCTCGCGCCCCGTTTAGCCTCCGGCCGGGCGTGGCGGAACCCCGGCCGCGGCGCGCCGCCCCTTGCGCCGGGCGCGCCCGCGCGCCGATATCGCCGCCATGCAAGGCGAGGACCGCGCGGCGCTGCTCGCCGCTTTGCGGCTGCAGCACGAGTGGGGCGCGGACGAGGCGCTCGACGATGCGCCGGCCGACCGGACCCGCGCGGCCTCCGCCGGGGGCGGAGCC
>NZ_JAHZUY010000098.1 GCF_019458025.1 Caldovatus aquaticus
CAGGCCGCCTCACCCGCCGCGCCGCGCCGCGCGAGGGCCGCCGGCCAGAGCGCGAGCCCGACCGCCAGCGGCAGCAGCCAGGCGATGCGCGCCTGGTAGCGGTCGTGCGGCCCGCTCAGCGCGCCGGTGGCGAAGGCATTGGCGAGCAGCCCCGCCAGCACGCAGGCCAGCAGCCCGAGCCGGAGCCGGTCGCCCGGCCGCGTCGCCGCACGCCACAGCGCCAGCGGCGCCAGCAGCGCGGCGAGGCCCAGCACCGGCAGATGCGGCGCGAGGAACGGCGCCGCCAGCGCCTCCAGCGCGCCGCGCTTCTGCGCCCCGGCGTGGAAGGCCGCCAGCTCGCGCGCCGGGAAATGCGCGGCGATCTCGCGCCCGGGGATCAGGGTGAGGAACCGGTCGTGCAGGGTGTCGCCGACCCGCGCGGCGAGCAGCTGCCGCAGCGTGTTGCGCAGCATCGCCGCCGCCACGCCGAGCGGCTCGCGCCGCAGCGTCGCGGCCAGGATCGCCCGCGCCTCCGGCGCCATGCGCGCGCCGCCGGGAACGCCGCCCGGCAGGGGCGCGCCGTCCGGCTCGCGGTAGAGCGGGCTTTCGGGCGACCACAGGAACTCGTCCGAATCCATCGGCAGGCGGTCGAGGAAGCCGCAGAGCCGCCAGCCCGCGCCGGGGCAGAGCGCGCGCAGCGTGCGCGTCGCCGGCCCGTCCTGCTGCAGCCGCGCGAGCAGGAAGGTCGCGCCGTAGGGCGAGACCGCGGGCCGCCCATGCCCGATCGCGTTGCTCGCGACCAGCAGTGCGAGCGCCGCGCCGAGCGGCGCCGCCGCGCGCAGCGCGGGCCGCGCCCGGCACCGGGTCAGCGCGAACACGGCCGCGATCACGCCGGCCGCGACGACGAGATGCGCGAGATGCGACGCGATCGCGAGGGTGGCGAGCGCGCCGAGATACCACGCCTCGCCGCGCCCGAGCCGCTCGCGCGCGAGGCCGAGCAGGGCCAGGCAGAGCACCGTCACCGGCGCGAACAGGTCCGGCATCAGGAAGGCCGCCGTCCAGGGCGCGCCGGTGAGCGCCGCCAGCGCCGCCGCGAGCGCCAGGTGCCCGAGCGGCGAGATGCCGCCGCGCACGGCGCGCTGCGTCACCCACAGCAGGTGGGAGAGGATCAGCCCCTGCGCGGCGAGCGGGCCCCAGAGCGTGAGGCGCTGATGGAACAGGTGCAGGAACGGGCCGTACACGTACGGCTTGTCCCAGATCATCAGCGGCACCAGGGTCTGCGCCAGGAACGCCCCGGTGTCGCTGAAGACGATCGGGTAGCCGTTCAGGAAGGCCGGCCAGACCAGCAGCGCGGCGCCGGCAGGCACCGCGAGGAGGGCGCCGCCCGCGCGCGACCGCGAGGGCGGCGGGATCATCCGGTCGTGCGTTCCGGTTCCCGCCGGCGGCGCGCCGGCGCATCCGCGGCCGCCGCGACCCAGCGCGCCGCCGCCGCCTCGTCTTCCGCCCGCGCCGCGACCCAGCGCCGCGCGCCGTCCGCGAACTCCTCGCACTTCCAGAACGGCGCCTTGGTCTTCAGCCAGTCGATGAGGAAGGCGCAGCTCTCGAGCGCCGCGGCGCGGTGCGCGCTCGCGGTCAGCACCAGCACGATCGGCTCGCCCGGAAGGATCCGCCCGACGCGGTGGATCACCGTGCAGCCGGTGAGCGGCCAGCGCGCCTCCGCCTCCGCGGCGATGCGCGCGAGCGCGCGCTCGGTCATCGCCGGGTAGTGCTCGAGCACCATCGCGGCGAGCCCGTCGTCGGCGCGGCAGATGCCGAGGAAGCTCGCCACCGCGCCGGCATCGGCGCGTCCCGCGGCGAGCGCCGCGGTCTCCTGCGCCAGGTCGAACGGCGCCTCCTGCACCCGTACCGTCGCCATGGCCCGCCTCAGCCTCCGGTCACCGGGGGGAAGAACGCCACCTCGTCGTCCGGCGCGACCGGCGTGTCGGGGCTGGCGAACTCCTGGTTCACCGCGGCGCGCACCTGGCGCGGATCGGCGAAGGCGGCGGCATGGCCCGGGCTGCGCGCGGCGAGCCAGCGCATCAGGCCGGCCACGTCGCGCACCTCCGGCGGCGGCGCGGCCTCCTCCTCGGCGAGGCCGACCTTCTGCCGCAGCCAGGCGAAGTAGAGCACGCGCATCGCGGTTCCCTTACCGCCCCCTGTGCGCCGGCCCCCGGCGGCGGCGCGGTTCCGCTCCCGGCGGCATCGGAGGCTTCCTCACCGGGGCGCCGGCACCACCCGCGCGCGCCCGTCGGGCCCGATCAGGGTCATCACCGGGCCGTCGCGCAGGGCGATGCCGCCCCCGGCCGTGCCGGGCTCGTTGAAGGTCTGGTAGCGGTCGGTCCCGCCCGTCGTGACCGCATGGCCGCCCGGATAGGGAATGACGCGCCCGTCGGCCCGCTCCGGCGGCGGCGTCACCGGCAGGGCCGGGGGCTCCGCCGGCACGCGGAGCTCGGCCCGCGGCTCGGGCGGCGCCGGCGGGGCGGAGGAGGAGCCGCGCGACGGCCGCCGGCGCGGGGGCGGGGCGGAGGGCTCCGCCGCGGGCGGCGCCGCCTGCCCGCGCGCCGCGCCGCCGGGCTCGTAGGGGGGGATGCCGCGCAGCACCTCCTCCGGGTCGGCGAGCGTGACCCGCGGCGACTCGCCCCGCGGCCAGATGTCGCCCGGTTCCGGCACCAGGGGCTGGGCCGCGTCGTCGGCCGCGGCGCCGCCCGTGATGCGCCGCACGGTCAGGCTGTCCGTGGTATCCGCCACCCGCGCGCCCGCGAAGCTCCAGGGCGGCGTGACGTCGAGCGCGGCGCAGCCCGGCAGGGCGAGCGCGGACAGCGCCGCCAGCGCGCAGGCGGCGAGGGCGCCCCGCCCGGTTGTCCGCGCCGGTTCCGCCCTTCGCATCGCTGCATCCGTGCCGGTCATGCCGCCTGCGCTCCCGTCGGCCTTTCCGGACCTCGGCGCTCGCCGCCGCGCCCGTTCCCTGCCAGTCCGCACCATGCGCCACCGGTGGCGTCGCCTCAAGGCCGCGGCGCGGCCGGATCGGAGGCCTCGGCGAGCGCCGCGGCCGCCGCCGCCCGGCCCCGCTCGCCCGCGGCGTAGCGCAGCCCGGCGAGCAGGTAGTCCCAGCCCGTCACCAGGGTCAGCCCCGCCGCGGTCCACAGCATCGCCTCGCCGATGAGCGAGATGGGGAGGAGATCGAGGAGGATCACCCCCGCGCCCGAATCGCCGGCGAGCAGCGTGCCGAGCGCGGCCATCTGGACGCCGGTCTTCCACTTCGCCAGCCGCGTCACCGGCAGCCCGACCCGGAGCCCGGCGAGGAACTCGCGCAGGCCGGAGACCAGGATCTCGCGCAGCAGGATCACGATCGCGGGATACAGACCGTAGGCCGAGAGCCGGCCGTGCGCGGCGAGCAGCATCAGCGCCGCGCCCACCAGCAGCTTGTCGGCGATCGGGTCGAGCATGCGGCCGAAGGGGCTGATCTGCCGCCGCTGCCGCGCGATCCTGCCGTCGAAGTAGTCGGTGATCGCGGCCGCCGAGAACACGGCGCAGGCGGCGAGGTCGGCCCAGGGCCGCTGCAGGGCGGCGAACAGCACCATGAGCGGGATCGCCGCGATCCGCGAGAGGGTGAGGAGGTTGGGCAGGTCGGTCGGCACGGGGCGGATCGGCGACGTTCGGGAGCGGTTCAGGCCGGGGTTCTAGCCGCTGCGGCGCCGGGGTGGAAATGCTCGTGGATGCGCCGCGCCAGCGCCGGCCCGATGCCGGGGCAGTTCTCGAGATCGGCGAGGCCGGCCTGCTTGACCCCGCGGACCGAGCCGAAATGGTTCAGCAGCGCGCGCCTGGTCGCCGGCCCGACCCCCGGCACCTCGTCGAGCTCGCTCCGCACCAGCGACCGCGAGCGGCCGGCGCGATGCGCGCTGACGGCGAAGCGGTGCGCCTCGTCGCGCAGGCGCTGCAGGTAGTAGAGCACCGGATCGCGCGGCGGGAGCTGGAACGGTTCGCGCCCCGGCTGGTGGAACCACTCGCGCCCGGCGTCGCGGTCCGGCCCCTTGGCGATGGCGACCAGGGCGATGTCGCCGCAGCCGAGCGCGTCCAGCGCGGCGCGCGCCGCGTTGAGCTGGCCGAGGCCGCCGTCGATCAGCACCAGGTCGGGCCAGGCGCCCGATTCGCGCCGCGGATCCTCCTTCACGGCGCGGCCGAAGCGGCGCTCGAACACCTCGCGCATCATGGCGAAGTCGTCGCCCGGCGCGACCGGCCCCCGGATGCCGAACTTGCGGTAGGCGCTCTTGAGGAAGCCCTCGGGGCCGGCGGCGATCATCACCCCGTAGGCGTTGGCGCCCCGGATGTGGCTGTTGTCGTAGACCTCGATCCGCGCCGGCGGGGCGGGGAGCCCGAACGCCTTCGCCACCCCCTCGAGCAGCGCCGCCTGCGCGGTGCCCTCGGCCAGGCGGCGCTCGAGCGCCTCGCGCGCGTTGGTCAGGGCGTGCTCGACGGCGGCGCGCTTGTCGCCGCGCTGCGGGCGGTGCAGCTCGACCCTGCGGCCGGCGCGGGTGGAGAGCGCCTCGGCCACCAGCGCCTGCTCCGGCAGCGCGTGGCTGAGCAGGACCAGCGGCGGCGGCGGCAGGTCGTCGTAGAGCTGGGCGACGAAGCTCTGCAGCACCTCCCCTTCCGCCTGGTCGCCCCGGGCGTGGCCGAGGAAGAAGGCGCGGTTGCCGTAGTTGCGGCCGCCGCGGAAGAAGAACACCTGCACCGCGGACTGGCCGGCGAGCTGGCAGAGCGCGACCACGTCCGCATCCCCCACCCCCTCCATGTTGATGCGGTCGTGCCCCTGCACGTGGGTGAGGGCGCGGATGCGGTCGCGCAGGGCGGCGGCGCGCTCGAATTCGAGGCGCTCCGCCGCCGCCTCCATCTCCGCTGCCAGCCGCCTCTGGATGGACGGCGTGCCGCCGGAGAGGAACTCCTTCGCCTCGCGCACCAGCGCCGCGTAGTCCTCGCGCGAGATGCGCCCGACGCAGGGCGCCGAGCAGCGCCGGATCTGGTGGAGGAGGCAGGGCCGGTCGCGGCTCTCGAACACCGTGTCGCGGCAGGAGCGGAGCAGGAAGACGCGCTGCAGGGCGGCGAGCGTCTGGTTGACCGCCCAGGCGGAGGCGAAGGGGCCGAAGTAGCTCGCGCCCTTGCGGCGCTCGCCGCGGTGCTTGGCGATCTGCGGGAAGGGGTGGTCCTCGGTCAGCACCAGCCAGGGGTAGGACTTGTCGTCCCGCAGCACGATGTTGTAGCGCGGGCGCAGGCGCTTGATCAGGTTGGCCTCGAGCAGCAGCGCCTCGGCCTCGGAGGCGGTGGTCACCACCTCGAGGCTGCGCGTCTCGTGCACCATGCGGCGCAGCCGCTCGGGCAGGCGGCCGATCTGGGTGTAGGCGGCGACGCGCTTGCGCAGCGCGCGCGCCTTGCCGACGTAGAGCGCCTCGCCGCGGGCATCGAGCATGCGATAGACGCCGGGGGCGAGCGGCAGGGCCGGCAGGGCGCTCTCGATCACCCGCACGCCTTCCAGGACGGGCGCGGCGTCGCGCCGCCTCGTGCCCGCTTCGTTCACCTCTGCCATGGCCCTGACCTATGGCCGGGCGGGAGCGCGCTCAAGGCCCGGGCTTGTCCACCGAAGCTGTGGAAAACTCTGTGGAAGGACGCCGCGATAGCGTCGCCTAATGCCCGTCATAAGCCGGTCACATTCAACTGCCGCATTTTTGGGCAATCGGGGACTCCGATTTTCAAGTCATTGATTTATCGATAAATTGCCGCTGCGGATCACTCCCCCGAGGCGTCAAGAACAATCTCCGCCTTGACGCATTCCGCGCCGCTCGCGCAGTCGTGCGCGCGGTGGACAAGTTCCGCGGCGAACCGTTCTAGGGGCGTCGCCGCTGTCGCTCGACCGTTACGCCGACCGAGTCGGCATCGGCGAAGGCGTCCGGCTTCTCGACCGTCACCCGCGCCGCCCGCACCCGGGGGTCGGCCAGCACCGCGAGCGCGATGCGCTCCGCCAGGGTCTCCGCGAGCCGCACGTGGCCCTCGGTCGCGACGCGCCGCGCCGCCTCGGCGAGCCGGCCGTAGTCCACCACCCGCGCGAGGCGGTCGGGGCCGACGCGGTCGGGCGCGGCGTCGTCCTCGACGGCGGCTTCGATGCCGATCCGCACCCGCTGCGGCGCGCGCTGCTCGTGCGGGTGGACGCCGAGGAGCGCGCGCACCTCGAGCCCGCGCACGAAGACGAGGCGCAGGCCGCGCCCCGCGTCGGGCGCGAAGGCGCCGGCGTCGCCGCTCACTCCGGC
>NZ_JAHZUY010000099.1 GCF_019458025.1 Caldovatus aquaticus
CCGCCCCGCCGGCGCGCGCCGGCGACCACTGCAGGTGCTGGCCGCCGTCGAGGGCGATCATCTGCCCCGTCATCGAGGGCAGGGCGAGGATGGCGCACACCGCGCGCGCCACCTCCTCCGGCGAGGTGCCGCGCCCGAGCGGCGTGGAGGCGCACTGGCGGGCGAACTGCTCCGGCGTCTGCCGCCGCGAGGGCAGGGCGGGACCGGGGCCGATGCCGTTGACCCGGATGCGCGGCGCGAGCGCGAGGGCGAGGCTCCGGGTCAGCGTCCAGAGCCCGGCCTTGGAGACGGTGTAGGAGACGAAGTGCGGCGTGACCGACCACACCCGCTGGTCCAGCATGTTGATCACGACGCCCTCGGCCGCCGGCGGCAGCGCGCGCGCGAAGTGCTGGGTCAGCACGAAGGGGGCGCGCAGGTTGGGCTCGAGATGCGCATCCCAGCTCGCCCGCGTGGCGTCGTGCCACTCGTCGCGCTCGAACACGCTCGCGTTGTTGACCAGCACGCCGATCGGCCCGCCGAGCGCGGCGGCGGCGCGGCCGAGCAGCGCCGCGGTCTCCGCCTCGCGCGCCAGGTCGGCCTCCAGCGTCGCGGCGCCGCGCCCGCGCGCCCGCACCGCCGCCGCCGTCGCCTCCGCCTCCGCGGCGCTGCTCCGGTAGTGGACGGCGACGTCGAAGCCGGCCTCGGCGAGGGCGAGGACGATCGCGCGGCCGAGCCGCACGGCGCCGCCGGTGACCAGCGCGGCGCGCGGGATGGAGGGGGAGATCGGCAGGCCCGCGCCGCAGGCCGCGCCCGCGGCGGGGGCCGTCGCGTCGGCTCCGCTCATGCCGCGGAGCCTCGCACGCCGCACCGGCGGGCGTCCATCCGCCCCGGCCGCGGGCGCTCAGCCCCGCCGGCAGGCCCGCGCCGCAGGCCGCGCCCGCGGCGGGGGCCGTCGCGTCGGCTCCGCTCATGCCGCGGAGCCTCGCACGCCGCACCGGCGGGCGTCCATCCGCCCCGGCCGCGGGCGCTCAGCCCCGCCGCCGCCCGCCGCGCGCGCCACCGCCGCCCC
>NZ_JAHZUY010000100.1 GCF_019458025.1 Caldovatus aquaticus
TATAACGCGCCGCCGGCCCGGGCGGCAGGCGCGCCCGTGGCCGGGCGCGCCCGCCGTCCGCGGCGGACGGCCGCGGGGCGGAGCGGGCGCGGCGCCCACCGGGGGCCGGCCGGGCCACGGGCCGCCGGCCCCGGCTCCGTGCTTCGTGACCGAAGGGGATGTGAACCGAACCCATCTGCCGCCCATGCCGCCCGACGATCTCCCGCCCGGCGCGTCGCCGCCGGGCCTGCCGCCCGCTGCGGCGCTGTTCCTCGATTTCGACGGAACGCTGGTGGAGATCGCGCCGGTGCCGGACGCGGTGCGGGTGCCGCCCGGCCTGCTGCCGGTCCTGGACCGGCTCGCGCGGCGGCTCGAGGGTGCGCTCGCCGTGGTCAGCGGGCGGCCGATCGCGGATCTCGACCGCTTCCTGCCCCTGCCGATCGTGAAGGTCGGCGACCACGGGGCGACGCTGCGCCTCGGCCCCGCGGCGCCGGCGATCGGCCCGAACCTTCCCCTGCCGCCGCCCGCATGGCGCGCCCGCGCCGCCGACCTCGCGGCGCGCTTCCCGGGCATGCTGCTCGAGGACAAGGCGCACGGCTTCGTCCTGCACTACCGCCTCGCCGGCCCGGAGGCGGGGGAGGCGGCGCGCGCGCTCCTCTCCGCCCTGGTGGCCGAGGACCCCGCGCGTTTCACCCTGCTCTCCGCGCGCAAGGCGTGGGAGGTGCGCCCGCGCGGCGTCTCCAAGGCGAGCGCGGTGGCGGCGCTGATGGCGCGCCCGCCCTTCGCCGGGCGCGTGCCGGTGTTCATCGGCGACGACGCGACCGACGAGGAGGGGATGGCGGCGGCGCGCGCCGCCGGCGGCCTCGGGCTGCGCCTGCAGGAGGCGTTCGGCACGCCCGCCCGGCTGCGCGCCTGGCTCGCCGCGGCCGCCGGGGCGCCGGCGGACGGGGCGGCGCCCCCGCCGCGCGCGCGCGCCGGCCAGGCCGGATGGCGCGCGGCGGCGCCGGACGAGGCGCCGCCGCGATGAGGCGCGCCGGCCACTACTGCCACGAGAGCCGCCGCCGCCGCCTCGTGATCGTCGCCAACCGGGTGCCCAATCCGCGCGAGCGCGGCGCCGCCGCGGGCGGCCTCGCCGTCGCCCTGCAGGAGGCGCTCGCCGGACGCGAGGCGCTGTGGTTCGGCTGGAGCGGGCAGTGCGCCGAGGCCACGCCCCGCGAGCCGCGGATCGTGCGCCACGGCCGCATGACCTACGCGCGGCTCGACCTCGGCGAGGCCGACTACCGGCGCTACTACGAGGGCTTCGCCAACGCGTCGCTGTGGCCGATGCTGCACTACCGGCTCGGCATCGCGCAGTTCGACCGCGAGGACTACGCCGGCTACCGCCTGGTGAACGCCGCCTTCGCCGCGGCGCTCGCCCCGCTGCTCAGGCCCGACGACACGGTCTGGGTGCACGACTTCCACCTCTTCCCGTTCGGCGCCGAGCTGCGCCGCCGGATCGGCCGCGGCGGGGCGGACCTGCGCATCGGCTTCTTCCTGCACGTCCCCTGCCCGCCGCCCAGCGTCTTCGGCGCCCTGCCGCGGTCGGAGGAGCTGCTCGCCGACCTCACCGCCTACGACGTGATCGGCGTGCAGACCGAGGAGGATGCGGGGCATCTGCGCGAGGCGCTGCAGCGCGCCGGCCATGACGAGGCGGCGCGGCGGGTCGGCACCTGGCCCGCGGGGATCGACGCGGCGGGCTTCGCGGCGATGGCCAGGCGGGCGGCGGCCGGACCGGAGGCGGAGCGCCTGCGCGCGTCGCTGGTCGGGCGGTCGCTCGTCATCGGCGTGGACCGGCTCGACTACACCAAGGGCCTGCCGCACCGCTTCAGCGGCTACGGGCGGCTGCTCGCCGGCTTCGAGGGGCGCCACCTGGGCGCCGTGACCTACCTCCAGTTCGCCCCGGTCTCGCGCGAGGAGGTGGCCCAGTACCGCGCCCTGCGGCGCGAGCTGGACGAGCTGACGGGCCGGATCAACGGCCAGTACGCGGACTTCGACTGGGTGCCGCTGCGCTACATCACCCGCGCCGTGGCGCGCCCGACGCTCGCCGGGTTCATGCGCATCGCGCGGGTCGGGCTGGTGACGCCGCTGCGCGACGGGATGAACCTGGTGGCCAAGGAATACGTCGCGGCGCAGGACCCGGGGGATCCGGGCGTGCTGGTGCTCTCGCGCTTCGCCGGCGCGGCGGGGCAGCTCGAGGGGGCGCTGGTGGTCAACCCGCTCGACCCGGACGAGATCGCCGAGGCGCTGGACCGCGCGCTCTCCATGCCGGCGGCGGAGCGGATCGCGCGCTGGCGCGGGATGGCGCAGGCGGTCTGGACGCACGACGCCGCGGCCTGGTCGCGCGGCTTCCTTGCCGCCCTGGAGGGCGGACCCGCGGCGGCGGAGCAGGCGGCGTAGGCGGGCCGCGCCGGCCGCCGCGGCCCCGGCGTCAGCTCATCGGCACCATGACGTGCCTGCGGTAGCCGGGCCGCTGCCCGAGCCGCTCGTACCAGCGGCGCAGCCCGGCGAGGTCCGCCCGCCGGATCGGCAGGTTGAACCAGCGGTGGGCCTGGATCCCCAGCGCGATGTCGGCGATCGTGAACGCCGCCCCGGCGACGAAGTCCCGCCCGGCGAGCTGCGCGTCGAGGATGGCCCACACCTCCTCCGCCGCGTCGCGCGCCTTCGCCGCCGCGGCGAGGTCGCGCTGCGGCTCCGGCGTGCGCACGTAGGTGAAGAACAGCGTCGTCATCGGCCCGTTCACGCGCGAGAGCTGCCAGTCCATCCAGCGCTCGACCTCGGCCCGCGGGCGCGGCGCGGCCGGATAGAGCGCGCCGCCGCCGGGGCGCGTGTTGCACAGGTAGCGCAGGATCGTGTTGCTCTCCCACAGCGTGAACCCGTCCTCCTCCTCGATGGTGGGGACCAGGGCGTTCGGGTTCTTCGCCAGGTAGTCCGGGTCGCGGGTGCGGCCGAAGGCGCCGCCGGCGTCGATGCGCTCGTAGGCCAGCCCCAGCTCCTCGCACAGCCAGAGCACCTTCATCACGTTGCTCGAGCTGCTGCGGCCCCAGATCTTCAGCATGGCGCGGACTCCTCCCGTTGCGCGGCGGCCGCCACGGTAGGCGCGGCGCGGGCGGGGGGTCCAGTTGCGGCGCGGCGGCCGAGAGGCGATGTATGCCGGCCCATGGCCCCCTCCGCGACCGCCGCCCTGCTCGTCGCCGCGCTCGCCGCCGCCGCGCCGCTGTTCGCGCGGGGCAGCGAGGCCTGGTGGGGGCTTGCGCCCTGCGCGCTCTGCCTGTGGCAGCGCTGGCCCTACTGGGTCGCGGCCGGGCTCGCGCTCGCGGCGGCCCTGCTGGTCGGGCGGGCGCGCGCCGTGCTGCTCGGCCTTGCCGGCGGGGCGGTGCTGGCCTCGGCGGCGATCGCCGCGCTGCATGTCGGGGTCGAGCAGGGCTGGTGGCCCTCGCCGCTGCCGGGCTGCCAGGTGCCGACCGCCCCGGGCGCGCCGGCGGCGAGCGTCGAGGAGCTGATGCGCGGCCTCGCCCCGGCGCCGACCAAGCCCTGCGACGCGCCGACCTACCTGATCGAGGGACTGCCGGTCTCGATGGCTGCGATGAACCTGCTCTACGCCCTGGGCCTCGGCGGCCTCGCCCTGGCCCTGCCGGCGCGGCGGCGCGGCGAGCGATGAGCGCCCCCGCCGCCGACGGGCCCGCCGCCACCGGCGAGCCCCGCCTGCCCGGCGACCCCACCCCGCGCGAGGTGGTGGCGCGGACGATCCGCGTGGACCACGCGGGAGAATACGGCGCGAAGCGCATCTACGAGGGCCAGATCGCGGTGCTGCGCGGCACGCGCTGGGAGCCGCTGCTGCGCCACATGCAGGCGCAGGAGCAGCACCACCTCGACACCTTCGCGCGCCTGATCGCCGAGCGGCGGGTGCGCCCGACCGCGCTGCTGCCGCTCTGGCACGTGGCCGGCTTCGCGCTCGGCGCGGCGACGGCGCTGCTCGGCCACCGCGCCGCCATGGCCTGCACCGTCGCGGTGGAGGAGGCGATCGACGCGCACTACCGGGCGCAGGAGGCGGCGCTCGGCGAGGACGAGGCGGCGCTCCGCGCGGCGATCGCGCGCTTCCGCGCCGAGGAGCTGGAGCACCGCGACATCGGCCTCGCGCACGAGGCGGAGCGGGCGCCGGCCTACCGGCTGCTCTCGGCCGCGATCAAGGCCGGCTGCCGGGTGGCGATCCGGCTCAGCGAGCGGATCTGACGGAGCGGCCGGGCGGGAAGGGGCCGGCGGCGCTCTGGCCTTCCGGCCCGGCGGCTGGCATAGGAACGGTTGCGCTGCACCGCAGCACGCCACCCGAGCAGGCCGGATCCGACCGCCCATGCCCCTGCCCCCCGCCGCCGCCCGGCGGCAGCCCCTGCACACCCGCAGCCTCGTCATGCGCGGCTATCGGCGCGAGGACGGGCTCTACGACATCGAGGGCCAGCTCACCGACACCAAGACCGCCCCGTTCGAGACCATGGACCGCGGCCGGATCGCGCCGGGCGAGCCGCTGCACGGCATGTGGCTGCGCCTGACGGTGGACGAGACGATGCTGATCCACGATGTCGAGGCGGCCTCCGACCACACGCCCTACGCGATCTGCCCGGCGGCGGCGGCGAACTTCAAGCGCCTCCGGGGCCTGCGCATCGGCCCCGGCTTCACCCGCGCGGTGCGGGAGCGGGTCGGCGGGGTGGCGGGCTGCACGCACCTGCGCGAGATGCTCGGCCAGCTCGCCACCGTCGCCTACCAGACGATCGGCGGGCAGAGCGGCGGCGGCAGCCCGGAGCTGATCGGCACCTGCCTCGCCTGGGCGGCGGACGGGCCGGTGGTGCGGGCGCGCTACCCGGAGGCGGCGCAGGAGGCCGCGGCGGCGAAGCCGGCGGCGGCGGACTAGGGCGGAGCGCGGACGGCCGGAGACAGCCGGGAGCGCGAATCCGCCCGGCAGACAGCGAGCCGGAGCCGTTGCCGCGCGCACCGCCGGGCGGAAACGGCTCCGGCGCCGGGGCCGGCCGGCTCGACGGAGCGCGGCCGCGCCCCCATCTTCGCTCCCGGCGCCGCCGGGCCGCGCGGGCGAGGCCCGCCCGCCGCACCGGCCGCCCGCCGCCGGACCGAACCGCCCGCCGATGAACCTCCTCGCCGCCCCCCCGGTGCTGTTCTTCCCCGAGAAGCGCCCGCCTCCGCCGCCGCAGCGGCCGTTCCGGGTGGTCTCGCCCTTCGCGCCGAGCGGCGACCAGCCGCAGGCGATCCGCGAGCTGGTCGAGGGGCTCGCGCGCGGGGAGCGCGACCAGGTGCTGCTCGGCGTCACCGGCTCCGGCAAGACCTTCACCATGGCGAAGGTGATCGAGGCGGTGCAGCGCCCGACGCTGATCCTCGCCCCGAACAAGACCCTCGCCGCGCAGCTCTACGGCGAGATGAAGGCGTTCTTCCCGGAGAACGCGGTGGAGTACTTCGTCTCCTACTACGACTACTACCAGCCCGAGGCCTACGTCCCGCGCACCGACACCTACATCGAGAAGGACGCGCAGATCAACGAGCAGATCGACCGGATGCGCCACGCCGCCACCCAGGCGCTGCTCGAGCGCGGCGACACGGTGATCGTCGCCTCGGTCTCCTGCATCTACGGCATCGGCTCGGTCGAGACCTATTCGCGCATGGTGGTGCGGCTCGCGAAGGGCGGGCGGATCGAGCGCGACGCGCTGGTGCGCGCCCTGGTCGAGCAGCAGTACCGGCGCAACGACGCCTTCTTCGCGCGCGGCACCTTCCGCATCCGCGGCGAGACGGTGGACGTCTGGCCCTCCCACCTCGAGGACCGCGCCTGGCGCGTCTCGCTGTTCGGCGACGAGATCGAGGCGATCCGGGAGTTCGACCCGCTGACCGGCGAGATCACCGCGGAGATGGCCGCGGTCGCGATCTACGCCAACAGCCACTACGTCACGCCGCGCCCGACGCTGCAGCAGGCGATCGCGCAGATCAAGGCGGAGCTGAAGCAGCGCCTCGCCGAGCTGGAGGCCGCGGGCAGGCTGCTCGAGGCGCAGCGGCTCGAGCAGCGCACCCGGTTCGACATCGAGATGCTGGAGACGACCGGCTCCTGCAAGGGGATCGAGAACTACTCGCGCTACCTGACGGGGCGCAATCCCGGCGAGCCGCCGCCGACCCTGTTCGAGTACCTGCCGGAGAACGCGCTGCTGATCGTGGACGAGAGCCACGTCACGGTGCCGCAGCTCGGCGGCATGTTCCGCGGCGACTACAACCGCAAGAGCGTGCTCGCCGAGCACGGCTTCCGCCTGCCGAGCTGCGTGGACAACCGCCCGCTGCGCTTCGAGGAGTGGGACGCCTACCGCCCGGCGACGATCTTCGTCAGCGCCACGCCGGGGCCGTGGGAGCTGGAGCGGACGGGCGGCGCCTTCGTCGAGCAGGTGATCCGCCCGACCGGCCTCGTGGACCCGCTGTGCGAGGTGCGCCCGGTCGAGGGCCAGGTGGACGACCTGCTCGCCGAGTGCCGCGAGGTGGCGCGCAGGGGCGGTCGCGTGCTGGTGACGACGCTCACCAAGCGCATGGCCGAGGACCTGACCGAGTACATGACCGAGGCGGGCATCCGGGTGCGCTACCTGCACTCGGACGTGGACACGCTGGAGCGCATCGAGATCATCCGCGACCTCCGCCTCGGCGCCTTCGACGTGCTGGTCGGGATCAACCTGCTGCGCGAGGGGCTCGACATCCCCGAATGCATGCTGGTCGCGATCCTCGACGCCGACAAGGAGGGCTTCCTGCGCTCGACCACCAGCCTGATCCAGACCATCGGCCGCGCCGCGCGCAACGCCGAGGGGCGGGTGATCCTCTACGCCGACGTCATGACGGATTCGCTGCGCCGCGCGCTCGAGGAGACGGAGCGGCGCCGCGCCAAGCAGATGGCGTGGAACGAGGCGCACGGCATCACGCCGCAGACCATCAGGCGCCAGATCGCCGACGTGCTGCAGAGCGTGTACGAGCAGGACTACGTGACCGTCGAGGCGGTGGAGGGGGCGGGAAGCGCGGCCGAATTCGTCGGCAAGGACCTGCGCGCGACCATCGCCGAGCTCGAGAAGCGCATGCGCGCGGCGGCGGCCGACCTCGAATTCGAGGAGGCGGCGCGGCTGCGCGACGAGATCCGGCGGCTGGAGGCGCTGGAGCTCGGCCTCGCCGCGGCGCCGGCGGCGCCGCGGCCGCCCGGCCCGGCCGGCGGGAGGGACGCGCCGCGCCGGCCCCGCCCG
>NZ_JAHZUY010000101.1 GCF_019458025.1 Caldovatus aquaticus
CGGGCGCAGGCGCGGCGGCGGGCGCAGGCGCGGCGGGCGGCGGCGGCGCGGCCGCCGGCGCGGCGCGCGCGAGCGCCGCCTCGATGTCCGCCTTCACGATCCGCCCGCCCGGCCCGCTGCCCGCGATCCGCGACAGGTCGAGCCCGGCCTGCTGCGCCATCCGCCGCGCGAGCGGCGAGGCGACGATGCGCTGCTCCCGGTCGTGGCCGTTCCCCCGGGCGGCCGCCGGCGCCGCCGCCGCGGGCGCGGCCGGCGCGGGGCCGGGAGCGGCAGAGGGTGCGGCGGGCGCCGCCGGCGCCGGGGCGGGCTCGCTCGCGGTGGCGCCGCCCTCCACCGGGCCGCTCGGCACCGCCTCGCCCTCCTCGACCAGCACCGCGATCGGCTGGTTCACCTTCACGCCCTGGGTGCCGTCGGGGACGAGGATCTTGCCGAGGATCCCCTCGTCCGCCGCCTCGACCTCCATGGTCGCCTTGTCGGTCTCGATCTCGGCGATCACGTCGCCGGGCTTCACGCGATCGCCTTCCTTCTTCAGCCAGCGCGCCAGGTTGCCCTCGGTCATGGTCGGGCTCAGCGCCGGCATCAGGATGTTGGTCGCCATTCCGTCCCGCTCCCCTCCGCCCGGCGCCTAGGCCCTGTAGGTGACGCGCTTCGCCGCCTCGACCACCTCCGCCGCGTTCGGCAGCGCGAGCTTCTCGAGGTTGGCGGCGTAGGGCATCGGGACGTCGCGGCCGGCGATGCGCACCGGCGGCGCGTCGAGCCAGTCGAAGGCGTGCTCGATCACCTGCATCGCCACCTCCGCGCCGATGCCGGCGAACGGCCAGCCCTCCTCGACGGTGACGAGCCGGTTGGTCTTGCGCACGCTGCGCACCACGGTCGCGATGTCGAGCGGGCGCAGCGTGCGCAGGTTGATCACCTCCGCCTCGATCCCCGCGCGCGCCAGCTCCTCCGCCGCCTGCATGGCAAGGCCGACGGCGATCGAGTGCGCGACCAGCGTCACGTCCCTGCCCTCGCGCTCCACCTTCGCCTTGCCGATCGGCAGGACGAAGTCCTCGGCGATCGGGCACTCGAAGGTCTGGCCGTAGAGGATCTCGTGCTCGAGGAAGACCACCGGGTTCGGGTCGCGGATCGCCGCCCTGAGCAGCCCCTTCGCGTCCGCCGAGGACCAGGGCGCCACCACCTTCAGCCCCGGGCAGTGCGCGTACCAGCTCGAGAAGTCCTGGCTGTGCTGCGCCGCGACCCGCGCCGCCGCGCCGTTGGGCCCCCGGAAGACGATCGGGCAGCGCACCTGGCCGCCGCTCATGTAGTGCGTCTTGGCGGCGCTGTTGATGATCTGGTCGATCGCCTGCATGGAGAAGTTGAAGGTCATAAACTCGACGATCGGCCGGAGACCCGCGAAGGCCGCGCCGACCGCGAGGCCGGTGAAGCCGTGCTCGCTGATCGGCGTGTCGATCACGCGCCGCGGGCCGAACTCGTCGAGCAGCCCCTGGCTCACCTTGTAGGCGCCCTGGTACTGCGCGACCTCCTCGCCCATCAGGAACACGCGGTCGTCGGCGCGCATCTCGGCGGCCATGGCGTCGCGCAGCGCCTCGCGCACGGTGAGGGGGCGGGTCGGCCCCCAGTCCTTCTCGGGCGCGGCGGCGCGCTCCTCCGGCGCGCGGGGCGCGGCGGCGCGCGCGGCGGGCGCAGCGGGCGCGGGGCGGGCCTCGGCCGGCGCCGCCGGTGTGGCCGGTGCCGCCGGCGCCCGGTCGGCGGCGGGCGCCGCCGATCCGCCCCCGCCGCCACCGCCGCCGTTCAGCTCGGCGATCGGCGCGTTGACCGCCACGCCCTCCGTGCCCTCGGGCACCAGGATGCGGGTGAGAACCCCCTCGTCCACCGCCTCGACCTCCATGGTCGCCTTGTCGGTCTCGATCTCGGCGATCACGTCGCCGGGCTTGACCGTGTCGCCCTCCTTCTTCAGCCAGCGCGCGAGCTTGCCCTCGGTCATGGTGGGCGAGAGCGCGGGCATCAGGATCTGGGTCCCGGCCATGGCCTAGCGGCCCTCCTCCTCGACCAGCACGTCGGTCCACAGCTCGCTCTCCGGCGGCTCCGGCGAGGCCTGGGCGAAGTCCGCCGCGTCCTGGACGATCGCCTTCACCTCGTCGTCCACCTTCTTCAGCGCCGCCTCGTCCAGCCCCATCTCGAGCAGCCGCTTGCGCGCCGTCTCGATGCAGTCGCGCTGCTCGCGCATCCTCTGCACCTCCTCGCGCGTGCGGTACTTGGCCGGGTCGGACATCGAGTGGCCGCGGTAGCGGTAGGTCTTCATCTCCAGGAGGTAGGGCCCGTTGCCGGCGCGGCAGTAGGCCACCGCGCGCTCGCCCGCCTCCTTCACGGCGATGACGTCCATGCCGTCCACCTGCTCGCCGGGAATCCCCCAGGGCGCGCCGTTCTTCGACAGGTCCTTCGAGGCGGAGGCGCGCTCGACGCTGGTGCCCATGCCGTACTTGTTGTTCTCGATGATGTAGACGACCGGCAGCTTGAACAGCGCGGCGAGGTTGAAGCTCTCGTACACCTGGCCCTGGTTGGAGGCGCCCTCGCCGAAATAGGTCAGGCAGACATGGTCGTTGCCCCGGTACCAGTTGGCGAAGGCGAGGCCGGTGCCGAGCGAGACCTGCGCCCCGACGATGCCGTGCCCGCCGTAGAACCCCTTCTCGATGCTGAACATGTGCATCGAGCCGCCCTTGCCCTTGGAATAACCCCCGATGCGCCCGGTGAGCTCCGCCATCACCCCGCGCGGGTCCATGCCGCAGGCGAGCATGTGGCCGTGGTCGCGGTAGCTGGTGATCACCTGGTCGCCGGGCTTGATGCACATCTGCATGCCCACCACCACGGCCTCCTGGCCGATGTAGAGGTGACAGAAGCCGCCGATCAGGCCCATGCCGTAGAGCTGGCCCGCCTTCTCCTCGAAGCGGCGGATCAGCAGCATGTCGCGATAGGCGCGGAGGAGCTCCTCGCGCGTGATCGCGGGCTCCTTCCCCCTGGCGGTGCGGCGCCTGGCGGCGGTGGCGGTGGCGGTCTCGGCCCCCTGGACCATTCCGGCGTCTCCTCGTTGAGCGGCAAGCTTCGAAGATGGGGTCGCAGTGTCCGCACTTACGATCGCGCCGCCGCCCACGCAAGCGAAGCCCGAACGAAAAATCGTTCTTTTGCAATGCAATAAGTCACTTAACCTCTTTTTGGTTAAGTGCGCTGGGTCACCCGCCGGCCGGATTCGACCGCCGCCAGCCCGTCCGGTCACCGCCAACGCCCGCGAGCCCATCCCTCCCGCCCGCCCCACAAGGGGATGGTGTTCCGATGCCGCGCGAACACCCGTCCGCATCGCGACCCGCCCCTTCCCCGAGGGGCTCGCGAACGGCTGGCAACGGCCGCGAGAGCGAACGCGCCCGCCGGGCGACGACTCGGAGTGGCGTCCGCGGGCACGGCGGAGCGCAAACGGCTCCGGGCCCGGCAGCGCGGGCGACCGCTCTTCGCGCCTCCGCCCGCCGGCCCGGGATCGGACCGCCGCCTCCGGCGCGATGCCGTGCAAGCCGCGGCTCCCTCGGCCGCCGCGAAGCGGCTCCCCCCTGCCGCCGCCGCCCATGGGTGGAGCGGGCCCCGACCCGTTCGCCGCGCCGCTGGTCTCGCCCGGCCTCGCCGCCAGACGCCCCGGGTCCCCAGGCCCGAGCCGCGCCGGCCGGGCGTCGCGCTACGAGAAGCATGCCCCCGCCCGCCGGCCAAGCGACGCCGCGTTGCGGCCTGAGGGCGGGAGGCCGATCGCTCGCCGCCCCCGCCGCACCTGCGCACACCGCCCGCCCGGCCGCGGGCAGCGCCACCCGAGGCCGTTCCGTCCGGCCATGCGCGCGGAAACGGTTCCGGCCCACAGCTTGTCGCGCGGCCTCACGCCCCCGGCCGTTTCCCGCCGCCCGCTCCGGCGGTGGGCAACCGGTTAGAACAGGCGCTGTCCCGGCCCGTAGGGGACCACCAGCTCGTTCCGCGCCACCAGGTTCAGCAGGACCCGCGCGCGCTCCTCGAGCTGGTCGCGATCCAGCGCCTCTCCCCGGAGACCCGCGACGCGCCGTTCCATCGCCTCGCGCTCGGCCTCCGCCCGGGCGAGCTCGGCCCGGGCGGCGGCGATCTCCTGCAGGCGCTGCTCGCGCGCGAGGTAGCCCCGCTCTCCATGGATGGAATGCCAGACGAAGTAGGCGCAGACAGCGCTGAACAGCACGGGCAGCGCGGCCTCGCGCAGGCGCCGCTTCACCCCGCGCCCCAGCGCGGCGAACCGATCCGACATCCGCGTAAGACCCCCCTCTTGCGCGAGTCGCCATTCAAACCATACGCGGAACGGACCCACCAGGCGAGCGCCAATTCGCCCGCGTCCCGCGCGGCCGTCAGCCGCGCCGCAGCGCCCCCCGTCCCGCGTAGCGCGCCGCGGCGCCGAGCTCCTGCTCGATGCGGATGAGCTGGTTGTACTTCGCCAGCCGGTCGGAGCGGCTGAGCGAGCCGGTCTTGATCTGCCCGCAATTGGTCGCGACCGCGAGGTCGGCGATGGTCGCGTCCTCGGTCTCGCCGCTGCGGTGGCTCATCACCGCGCGGTAGCCCGCCCGGTGCGCGGTCTCGACCGCCTCCAGCGTCTCGGTCAGGGTGCCGATCTGGTTGACCTTCACCAGGATGGCGTTCGCCACCCCCCGCCCGATGCCGAGGCGCAGCCGCTCGGGGTTGGTCACGAACAGGTCGTCGCCGACGAGCTGGACCTTGCCGCCCAGCCGGTCCGTCAGCAGCTTCCACCCCTCCCAGTCGTCCTCGGCGCAGCCGTCCTCGATGGAGACGATCGGCCAGCGGTCGCAGAGCGCGGCCAGGTAGTCCACCATGCCGCCGGCGTCGAGCGTCCGGCCCTCGCCCTCCAGCACGTACTTGCCGTCCCGGAAGAACTCGGTCGCGGCGCAGTCGAGGGCGAACACCACCTCCTCGCCCGGGCGGTGGCCCGCCGCCTCGCAGGCCCTGGCGATAAAGCCGAGCGCCTCGTCGGCGCTCCGGAGGTCCGGCGCGAAGCCGCCCTCGTCGCCCACATTCGTGCTGTGGCCCGCCTCCTGCAGCGCCTTCCTCAGCGCCGCGAACACCTCGGCGCCGATCCGCACCGCGTCCGCCATGGTGCCGGCGGCGACCGGCATGATCATGAACTCCTGGATGTCGATCGGATTGTCCGCGTGCTTGCCGCCGTTGACGATGTTCATCATCGGCACCGGCAGGGTGCGCGCGAACGCCCCGCCGACGTGGCGGTAGAGCGGGATGCCGAGATGCGCCGCCGCCGCCCTGGCCACGGCGAGGCTCACCGCGAGGATCGCGTTGGCGCCGAGGCGCGCCTTGTTCGGCGTGCCGTCCAGCTCGATCATCGCCTCGTCGATGGCGATCTGCGCGGTGGCGTCCATGCCGCCGATCGCGTCGAAGATCTCGCCCTCGACGGCCGCCACCGCCTTGCGCACGCCCTTGCCGCCGTAGCGCGCGGGGTCGCCGTCGCGCAGCTCCACCGCCTCGTGCGCCCCGGTCGAGGCGCCCGAGGGCACGGCGGCGCGGCCGCTGGCGCCGGAATCCAGCACCACCTCCGCCTCGACGGTCGGGTTGCCGCGCGAATCGAGGATCTCGCGCGCGATGATGTCGGCGATGGCGGCGGATGCGGTCATGGATCCCTCCGGCGAGCCCAGGGCGCGCCCCTCCCGGTCCGCCGGGAGGGGCGCGGCGTGCCGGCCGCCGATAGGCCGCCGCCGCGCCCGCGGCAAGATGCGCGCATCCCCGCGCGCCGCCCGAGGCCCCCTCAGTAGGCGGCGCGCGCGAGTTCCCGCTCCGCCGCTTCCAGCCGGTCCACCGCCGCGGAGAACGCCGCGACGCGCTGCGCGGCGGCCGCCGGGTCGCCCTCCGCCAGCGCGGCGTGCGCCGCGGGCAGGGCCGCCAGCACGCGCACCGCCTCGGCCAGCACCTCGTCCGCCGGCTGCTCCTCCTCGGCGCGCATCACGCCGTGGAACAGGGCATAGCGCCCCAGCACGCCGGCCGCGGGATCGCGCCGCGCCGCGGCCAGCAGCGCGTCCCGCCCGCGCCGCGCCTCCGCCTGCTCGGCGGCGAGCACCGCGCGCAGGCCGCTGCGCTCGTCCGCCCCGATCACCGCGCGCAGCAGGCTGGCGAGGGCCTCCACCGCCGCCTGGCGCTCGGTGATGAAGGCGCTGAACTCGGTGCCGGCCGCGGGCGCCGAGGCGAGGGTGGCGATCGCGGCGAGACCGGCCTCGCGCGCGGCCGGCGTCAGGTCGGAGCGGCGCAGCAGCGCCTCGTAGCGGGCGAGGCCCTCCTCGGCCTGGCGCCGCAGCACGGCCGGCTGCGGCGGCGGCGGGCCGGGCGGCACCGGTCCCGTGAGGGCGGCGAGGCGCCGGCCATGCTCGGCCAGCGCCTCGAAGGCCGGCTCCAGGACCGCGCCCGCGGCCTCGGCGGCGCTGTCGCCGGCAACCACGCCGGCACCGCGGCGCGGCGCGGGCAGGCGGCCGCCGGTCGCGTAGGCGATCGCCGCCGCCTCGCGCCGGTTCATCCGGGAGAACTGGTCGATCCCGAGGACGGCGCGCTCGATCGCCGCATCGGCCTCGGCGAGATCCGACGCCAGTTGGACCGCTGCCGCGGACACGGCGTCGGTCCTCGGCGGCGGCGCGACGCAGGCGGCGAGGGCGCCAGCGAGCGCGAGCAGCGGAACCGCAGCGGACCGGCGAGGCGTTTGCCTGCGGGACATGTCGAGGCCTCCTGCAACCCGTCGGGTGGCAGGCTAGGCGGGCTTGCGCGCCGCGCAAAGCGGCGCCGGCGCCGCAGGCCGTCACGGCTGGGCCAGCCCCGCAGGCCGCCGCGCGGGCCGGACGGGGCGGCGCCGGCCGGCGGGCACCGCCCCGGGAGGGCCCGGCGCGGATCGGCCGCCCGCCCGGGGCGCCCGCCCCGGCGGCACTCGCCCCTGTTGCGGAGCCGCCCCGCCGGCTCCCTCCGGCCGTCCGCGCTCCGCTCTAGGTCCTGGACTCAAACCGTGTCCACAGCCGGATGGCGGCGAGGGCGACGGTGGAGAGGTAGTTGCGTGCGAGCTTGTCGAAGCGTGTGGCGATGCGGCGGAAATGCTTGAGGCGATTGAAGCAT
>NZ_JAHZUY010000102.1 GCF_019458025.1 Caldovatus aquaticus
CAGAGGCTCGATGATCCGCCATTCCGCCTCACTCAGATCGAACCGCGACATGCCAAGCTCCCGTCCAGCAGGGAACTTGAATCAGATCCCAGCCCGTCGCGTCCAGCAGTTTGGGTTCAGGACCTAGCCGCCGCCCGGCGCGGATCTCGGCAGGAAGCAGTGCTCCGGCCCGGGGAAGCGCCGGCGGCGCACCTCCTCGGCATAGGCTGCGGCCGCCTCCGCGATGCGCGGGCCGAGATCGGCGTAGCGCTTGACGAAGCGCGGCGTGAAGTCGGCGAACAGGCCGACCAGGTCCTCGGTGACCAGGATCTGCCCGTCGCAGGCGGGCGAGGCGCCGATGCCGATGGTCGGCACCGCGACCTCGCGCGTGATCGCCGCCGCGACCGGTTCCAGCACCCCCTCCAGCACCACGGCGAAGGCGCCCGCCTCGGCGATCGCCCGCGCGTCCCGCCGCACCCGCTCCGCCTCCTCCTCCGACCGCCCGGTGGCGCGGAAGCCGCCGGCGAGGTTCACCGCCTGCGGCATCAGCCCGACATGGCCGCACACCGGGATGCCGCGCTCGGTCAGGAACCGCACCGTGGCCGCCATCTCGGCGCCGCCTTCGAGCTTGACGCCGCTCGCGCCGGTCTCGGCCATCACCCGCGCCGCGCTGCGGAAGGCCTGGGCCGGGCTCTCCTGGTAGCTGCCGAAGGGCAGGTCCACGATCACGCAGGCGCGCGCCGCGCCGCGCACCACCGCGGCGCCGTGGGCGATCATCATCTCGAGCGTCACCGGCAGGGTGCTGGCGAAGCCGTAGAGCACCATGCCGAGCGAATCGCCGACCAGCAGCAGGTCCACGTGCGGGTCGAGCCAGCGCGCCATCGGCGTGGTGTAGGCGGTCAGGCAGACCAGCGGCGCGCCACCCTTGCGGCTGCGGATCTCCGGGATGCCGATGCGCCTCGCGCGGATGGCGGTGGTCACGGTGCTCTCCTCGTCTGTGGCGGTCGCGCGGCGCGCTGCCGGCGCCGCGCCAGGGCTGTCAAGGCGGTCAGCCTTCGGCGTCGGGCGCCCCGTAGTCCTCGTTCGTGCGCGGCGCCGGCCGCGGCGGGCCGGCATAGGGATCGAGCCCGGCCTGCGTGACCTCGGCGATGCGGCAGTCCTCGCAGAGCATGAGCGCGCGCCGCCGCGCCGGGTCGCGGAACATCCAGTGGCCGGCCCCCGCGGTGAGCTTCGCCAGCACCCGCTCGATGCTGCTCCTCGTGCCGAAGGGCTTGCCGCAGGCGAGGCAGCGGAACGGCTCCTCGGCCTTCACCACGCGCGGCTCGGCGGCCTCCGGCGCCAGGTTCAGGCGCGGGACGAGCGCGATCACCTTCTCCGGGCAGGTGGCGGCGCAGAGGCCGCACTGCACGCAGGCCGCCTCGGTGAAGCGCAGCTCGGGCCGGTCCGGGTTGGCGCCCAGGGCCCCGGTCGGGCAGACCGAGACGCAGGCGAGGCAGAGCGTGCAGCCCTCGGTGCGCACCCGCGCCTCGCCGAAGGGGGCGCGCTCGGGCAGGGGGAGGACGGCCGGGGCGCCTTCGCCGGCCGCCTCGCGCAGCGCGGCGAAGCCCTGGCGCGCGGTCTCGCGCGGCGTGCCGAGGGCGAGGAAGCGCGCCGGGGCGAAGCCGAAGGCGGGCACCCGCAGCGCGCGCAGCGCCTCGCCGAGCGCGAAGGGATCGTCGGTCTCGATCGTCCCGGCGCGCGCCGCCCCGGGCGCGGCGAGGCCCAGGGCCGCCAGCGCCGCCTCGGCGTAGGCGCAGTTGCGCAGCACCCCCTCCGCCCCCTCCGGCCGGCGCGCCGGCAGCAGCACCCGCACCGCCACCGCGCCCCAGGCCAGGGCCGCGGCGAGCACGCCGAGGTCGAGCTGCGTCGGCTCGCCGACGCGGAAGGGCAGCACCCGCGCCGGCAGCCCGTCGCCCTGGCGCGCCAGCGCGTCGAGCAGCGGCTCGCCGTGCGCGGCGTCGTGGATCAGCAGCACCGGATCGCGCCCGCCGGCCTCCCGGTAGGCGAGGAGCAGGGTGCGCAGCCGGCGCAGCAGCGCCTCCGGCGGCGGCAGCGCGTAGGTCGCCGCGCCGGTCGGGCAGACCGCGGCGCAGGCGCCGCAGCCGGCGCAGATCTCGGCGCTGAGCTGCACGCTGTCGGCGGGCCCCGGCGCGCCGGTGGCGGCGATGCCGGGCGCGATCGCCCCCGTCGGGCAGAGTTCGAGGCAGCGCGTGCAGCCGGTGCGCCGGTTGCGCGCATGGGCGCAGAGCGTCGGGTCGAAGGCGACGAAGCGCGGCTTGTCGAACGCGCCGACCAGCTCGGCGGCGCGCGCGATCGCCCGCTCCACCGCCGCCGCATCGCGCGGGTCGGCGCGCAGGTAGCCCGCGCGCACCGCGAAGGCGGGAAAGAGCGGCGGCCGGCCGGAGAGGTCGAGGATCAGGTCGCAGCGGCTCACCGCCCCGTCGCGCGCCGGGCCCCAGCGGAAGGCGGCGCGCGAGGAGGGGCGCGGCGCCGCGTAGCCGTCCACCGTCACCGCGAAGGCGCCGAGCCAGCCGGTCGCGGTCCGCGCGCGGCCGCGCAGGATGGGGTACTCGGCGGCGTGCGCGGGGGGGGCGACCTCCTCCTCGCCGGAGAGGAGGACGGTGAGGTCGAGCCTGTCCTTGAGCCGCTCCGCCGCCTCCAGCGCCACCGCGTCGCGGCCGAGGATCAGCGTCACTCCCTCCGAGCGCAGCGGCACCAGCGGGACGGGCGGCATCGGCTCGGCGGCGGCGGCGATCAGGGCCGCCATCTTCGGGCCGGCGTCGCGCGCCTCGTCGGACCAGCCCGCATGCTCGCGCACGTTCGCGAAGGCCAGGGAGGCGTCGCCGGCGCCCGCCGCCTCCGCCTCCTCGCGGAACAGCGGCGCCTGGGCGGTGCAGGCGACGGTCAGGGGCCGGCCCTCGCGCAGCGCGGCGAGGAAGCGGTCGCGCTGGGCGAGGCAGAGCTGCTCGGCGGTGCGCACCTCCCCGCCGCAGCCGCGCGCCAGGGCGCGGCCGTCGAGCGGCATGGTGTCCTCGCAGCTGCAGACGAAGACGATGCGGCCTTGTCCGGCCATCCCGGCGCTCCTCTCGCCCGCGCCCTGGGAGGGGCGGGCGGAAGGGCTTATATCCCCGCCGAGGCCGGGTTGCGACTCGCCGCCGGCAGCCGAGGGAAGGCCGGGAGGGAATGGATCGCGCACTGGGAGACGGGCTGCCCGATCTGCCGCCGCTGTTCGGTCCGGTCTTCGCGCTGCGCGAGGGCGGCGACGCGCTGGCGCGGGCGGTCGCGCTCGCGCCCGAGCACGGCGCGGGATGCTTCGTCTGGGTGCGCGCCTATGCCCGGGTCGAGGCGGCGGTGGTGCTGGAGCCCGAGCAGCCGCTTGCCGCCGCCCGTCCGGCGCTGCTCGCCGCCGCCGCCGCCATGGCCGACGCGCTGGCCGCGCTCGGCCCGCCGCAGGCCGAGATCGCGCTGCGCTGGCCGGCGACGCTGGTGGTCAACCGCGGCGTGGTGGGCGCGGCGCGCCTCGCCGCCCCGCCCGGCGCGGCGGAGACGGCGGTGCCGGCGTGGCTCGCGGTCGGCGTCGAGGTCCGCCGCGCCCTTCCCCCGGGCGTCGAGCCCGGCACCGATCCCGGCCGCACCGCGCTGGAGGAGGAGGGCTTCGACGAGGCCGACACGGCGGAATTGACCGCCGCCTGGGCACGGCATCTGATGACCGGCCTCAACGAATGGCAGGAGCGCGGCTTCGCGCGCCTGGCCGGGCGGTATCTCGGCTGGCTCGAGCGCGACCCGGCGCAGGCCGGCGCGGCGCGCCGCGGCCTCGATTCCGCCACCGGCGACCTGGTGCTGCAGCGGCCGGACGGCGCGCTCACCCGCCGCTCGCTGCGCGCGGCCGTCGCGGAGGGCGTGGCATGACGCGCCTGCCGCGCACGCTGCGCCTCGACGCCTCCGACACGCTGGTGTTCGAGCGCGCCGCGGCGCCCGGGGAATGGGCGGTGCCGGGGGGCTTCTGCTTCTGGGACGACGACCTCGCGGCGCTCTCCGGCAGGCGGCGCCAGGCCTTCCGCGCCGGATTCCTCGGCCTCTCCTCCTTCGGCTGGGCGACCCTGGTCGAGGTGGCGGAGGCCTCGGCGGCGGCGCGGGGGGCGGCGGTGGCGGCGCTCGCCGCGCATCTCCTCGCCGCCTACGGCGCGCCGGACGAGGCGGCGGCGCGGGCGGCGGCGGAGGAGGAGATCGCCTTCGCCGAGAGCCTCTGCCGCGACCATCCGCCCGGCACGGTGATCGCGCTGAGCCGCACGATCGAGGCCGGGGGCGGCTTCCGCGAGCGCTTCCGCACCCTGCACCGGCGCAGCGCCGCGCCGGTCTTCGCCGCGGTCGAGGAGGACGAGGGCGAGGCGCCGGCGGAGCGTCCCGACCTCGCCGCCCTGGCCCGGGAGGGCGGCGCATGAGCGACCTCGCGCCGCCGCCCGGCGAGTTCTGGGTCTCCTCGGGCCACCTGTTCTGCGACCGCGACGCGGAGGGGTGCCTGCGCGCCACCCCCGACCTCTGGCGCGCCTTCCTCGCCCGGCCGGAGCTGGTGCCGCCGGCGGAGGCCTGCGCCGCCGAGCGCGCGCTGCACGCGGCGCTGCTCGAGGCGCCGCTGCGGCCGGTGGCGGCGGCGGAGGTGGCGCGCCTCGCCGATCCCGACGCGCGCGAGAACTGGACGCACTTCCTCGCCTTCCGCGACCGCGTCGCGGCGCACCCGACGCTGGAGCGGGCCTGGTGCGCGCTCTATCGCGAGGGCGTGTCCGGCCTGCCGCCGGTCCTGCTGCAGATGCTGACCCACCTCGTCGCCCGCGCCGCGCTGGAGGGCGAGGACGATCCGTTCACGCTGCGCGCCGCCGAGCTGTTCTTCCGTCCGCAGCGCGCGGCGATCCACCAGGGCGCGCTGCTGCTCGCCGACGAAGAGGTGGTGGCGGCGCGCGCCGCCGCGGGCGGCCTCGGCGCGCTCGGCCGCCTGCTTGCCGAGGCCGGCGCGCCGCCGCGCGAGGTCGAGCTCGAGGTGCTGTCGGAGGCGAACGCCGCGCGTTACCGCGCGCGGTCGGACGCGCACGACTTCGCCCTCGACATCGCCGAGGGGCGGCCCGGCCAGGCCGGCCTCGCCCGCGCGCTCGCGCGCTTCATCCGCCACGTGTTCGGCGAGACGGTCGCGATCCGCGCCGTGCCGGTGATCGAGGACCGCGACTGGACCTGGCATGTCGGCCTCGACGCGGAGGCGACGGCGATCGCGAACGAGCTGTGGCACGGCGAGCGGGTGGCGCAGGAGCGGCTGGCGCGCATCCTCTGGCTCGGCGTGCTGGAATTCGCCGACCCCGGGCGGGTGCTGCCGCGGGTGCGGGGGCGGCCGGTATATCTGGCGCTGGCGATGGACGCGGCGCGCCGGGTGCGCATGAAGCCCCAGAACCTGGTGACGGGGCTGCCGCTGGTGTCCCCCTCATGATGCGCGACCCGCCCGGGACGGTGCGCATCCCCGTCGCGGTGCTCGCCGAGCGCCGGCGCGGCGCCACGCCCTGGCAGGACTGGGTGTGGCGCGCGGTGGAGGTGCTGGAGGAGGCGCCGCCCGGGCTGGCGCCCTGGACCGTGCTGCGCCGGCGCGACGACGGCGGCGCCCTCTACTTCGCCGGCCATGCCGAGGTCGCGCTGCACCCGACCGATACCCCGAACTACCGGGCCAACCTGGCGGCCGATCCGCCGCGGGTCTGGGTCGTGCTGCGCCCGGTCGAGGCGGAGCCGGGCATGGCGCTGCACACCGTGACGGTGGATGCGGGCGAGGCGCACCTCTACGCCGACGCCGGGAACGATCTGCTGGAGTCGCTTCCCATGCCGCCCGGCCTGCGCGCCGTGACCGAGGCCTTCGTCGCGCGCCATCACGTCGAGCGGGCCGTTCCCAAGCGCCGCCGCCACCGCGCCGACCCGGAGGCGCTCGCCGCCGGCAGGCCGCGCGGCGGCGGCGCGACGCCGCAGGAGGACGAGGAGGGCCCGGCACGGTGACGGCCGCCGGCG
>NZ_JAHZUY010000010.1 GCF_019458025.1 Caldovatus aquaticus
CGGGCGCCGTGCCGGTGGTCGCGGCGGGGCGGCTCCTGCACCGGTTCGGCGAGCCGGGCGAGGCCGGACCCCTCCGCGGCCTCACCTTCGCCGCCCGGCCGGGCGCGCGGGTGGTCAGCCCCTGCGCCGGCCGCGTGCTGTTCGGCGGGCCCTTCCGCTCCTACGGGCAGGTGCTGATTGTGCAATGCGGCCGGGGCACCCATCTCGTGCTGGCCGGCCTTGCCCGGCTGGACGTCGAGCCCGGCGCCCGGGTGCTGGCCGGCGAGCCGGTCGGGGTTCTGGGCGGCGGCGGCGTGGACGGCGAGGGCGGCCGCCTCTATCTCGAACTGCGCCGCGACGGGCGGCCGGTGGACCCGCTGCCCTGGCTGGCGGCGGGGGGCGACGGGTGACGCCGGGGAGCGGGGGCGGGCGCCAGGGCGCGCTGCGGCCGTTCCGGGCGGGGACCGGGATCCGCCCGGCTGCGTATCACTACTGCGCTGCCGGGCGGAGGTTGTGGCATAGTGCATAATGATGGCGCCGGGCCCGCCGGACCGGGGGGCGGGCCGCGCAGCGAGGAGTGCATGCGCGCATGAGGAAGGCTCGAGCGGCTGCCGCGGTCACGGCGGCGTTTGCCGCAGGGGTGGTGGTGGGCCCGCTGGTCGCCGCCTGGGCGCAGGAGCGCAGCGGGCTGAACGAGACCTACAAGCTGCTCGGCCTGTTCGGCGAGGTCTTCGAGCGCGTGCGCGCCGATTACGTCGAGCCGATCAACGACCGCGAGGCGATCGAGAACGCGATCAACGGGATGCTGACCGGGCTCGACCCGCATTCGAGCTACCTGAACGCGCGGACCTACCGCGACATGCAGGTGCAGACGCGCGGCGAGTTCGGCGGCCTCGGCATCGAGGTCACGCAGGAGAACGGCTACATCAAGGTCATCTCGCCGATCGACGACACGCCGGCGGCGCGGGCCGGCATCCGCGCCGGCGACGTCATCACCCACCTCAACGGCACCACCGTGCAGGGCCTGACCCTGCAGGAGGCGGTCGAGCAGATGCGCGGCGAGCGCGGCACCTCGATCCGCCTCACCATCCGCCGCGAGGGCGCCGAGCGGCCGATCGAGTTGACCATCGTCCGCGACGTGATCCGCCCGCAGGTGGTGAAGTACCGCTTGGAGGGCAACGACATCGCTTATATCCGCCTCTCCAGCTTCAACGAGCAGACCGAGACGCGGCTGCGCGAGGCGATGACGCGGATGCGCCAGCAGGCCGGCGGCAACCTGCGCGGCGTGGTGCTCGACCTGCGCAACAACCCGGGCGGGCTGCTCGACCAGGCGGTGCAGGTGGCCGACGACTTCCTCGAGCAGGGCGAGATCGTCTCCACCCGCGCCCGGCGCCCGGAGGGCGCGCAGCGCTGGAACGCCAAGCCCGGCGACATCGCGCAGGGCCTGCCGATGGTGGTGCTGATCAACGCCGGCAGCGCCAGCGCCTCCGAGATCGTCGCCGGAGCGCTGCAGGATCACCGCCGGGCGATCCTCCTCGGCGTCAAGTCCTTCGGCAAGGGCAGCGTGCAGACGGTGATGCCGCTCCCCGAAAACAACGGCGCCATCCGGCTGACCACGGCGCGCTACTACACGCCCTCCGGCCGCTCGATCCAGGCCACCGGCATCGAGCCCGACATCGAGGTCCACGCCAACCGGGACCAGGCCGCGGCCGGCATCCCGCGCGAGCGCGAGGCGGACCTGCGCCGCGCCTTGCGCCGCGAGGGCGCGGTGCAGCAGCCCCAGGCCGCGCCGTCGCTGCCGCCGCTGAACCTGCCGCCCGGCCTGGTCGAGCGGGTGGCGCGGCTTCCGCCCGAGGGCGCGCCGGCCTTCGACCCGACCAAGCCCGAGACCGACCACCAGCTGCAGCAGGCGCTGCAACTGCTGCGCGGCCTCGCGGCGGCGCAGCCCCAGTCGGCGCAGCGCCGCGCGGCGCGCTAGAGCCGTTTCCGCTCGGCCGTGCGCGCGGCAACGGCCCCGGCGCGTTGTCTGCCGGGCGGATGCACGCTCCTGGCGGTTTCCGGCCGTCCGCGATCCGCTCCGGGGCCGGCCTCGGGCGTCCGGGCGCGCGCCGACGGCGCCGTCGCGCCGCCCGCCGTGGGCTCCGGTGACGCGCCGCCTGCGGAGCGGCGGGTCCGGTGCGACGGACGGCGCGCTCGCGCCTCCCGCGGGGACCGGCCGGGGACGCGAACGGGCGTCCGGAGCGCGAACGCGATGCCATGTGGGAGTTCCGGCTTCCGGCCGAGGGAGGCACGCCGATGATCGCCCCGGCGCCGCGCCGGCGGGCAGGAGGGTGGCGGGCGCTCGGCTGGTTCTGGGCGATCGTGGCCCTGGCCGTCCTCGGGCTCGTCGGCGGGCTGGCCTGGCTTGGGCCGCCGGCCGGCGAACCGGCGGTGGCGAGCCGGGGCGCCGCGGGCGGTTCGCCTGCGTTCGCGCCGGCCGGGGAGCGCCACGACAATGGCGCCTCGCCGGCGGGGCGGGCGGAAACCGGCCCCCGCGCACCGGCGCCGCGCGCGGCGGTTCCGGCTGCGGACCTCGCCGGCGGCGCGGCCCCGGCGGCTGCCGGCCCGGAGGCGGGCTCGCCGCCGGCACCGGGCCGCGAGAGCCCCGCCGGGGGCGGAGCCGTGGCGGTGCCCGCCGCGGCGACGGCCGGCGCGGCCGCACCGGTTACGGCGCCGCCGGCGCCGGAGCCTCCGCCGCTCGCCGCCCTCGCGGCTGCCCCCGCGGGAGGGAGGGGGGAACCGCCCCGGGGCCCGATGCTGGCGGGGTCCGGGCCGCGTCCGATCCCGCCTCCCGATCCCGCCCTGCTCGAGGAGCGCCCGGGCGGCGTCCGGCTGCCGCGGATCGCGCCGGACGGACGGACCGCGTTCCGCGCCTACGCCCAGGCCGGCTTCGACCGGGCCGACACCCGCCCGCGCGTGGCCGTCGTGCTGGCCGGCATCGGCCTCTCGGCGAGCGACACGGGGGAGGCGATCCGGCGCCTGCCCCCGGCCGTCACCCTGGCGCTGAATCCCTATGCGCCGCGGCTCGATCCGGTGGCGGAGCGGGCGCGGGAACGCGGCATGGAGACGCTGGTCGCCGTGCCGATGGAATCGGCCGGCTATCCCCTGGCCGATCCGGGCGACAAGGCGCTGCTCACCGGCCTCTCCCTCGCCGAGAACCTGAACCGCCTGGACTGGGCGCTGGCCCGCGCCGCCGGCTATGTCGGGGTGCTGGGCGGGCTCGGCCCGCTGCGCGGCGAGCGCTTCGCCCAGCTCGCCGACCTGCTCGGCCCGGTGCAGGATGTGCTGTGCGCGCGCGGGCTGCTCTATGTGGACTCCCGCCCCGGCGCGCCGCACCCGGCGCGCGCCTGGGGCCGCGCCGTGGACGTCGTGCTGGACGAGCCCGCGACGCGCGGGGAGATCGAGCGCCGCCTCGCCGAGCTCGAGCGCCTGGCGCGCGAGAACGGCAGCGCCCTCGGGCTCGCGGGCGACCCGGCGCCGGTGGTGGTCGAGCGGCTGGCCGCCTGGGCGGCGGGCCTGGAGGCGCGCGGCCTGGTGCTGGCGCCCCTGACAGCGGTGATCCGCCGCCCCGAGCGCGCCCGCTGCGCCGGCGGAGGGCCGCCGGTGGCCGCCGGGTTCCCGGTCCCGGCGCCGGCTCCGCCGCCTGCCTCTCCGTCCCCCCGCTGAGGAGCCGGCCGGCCGTGTCCGATCTGCCCTATCGCGACAATGTCGGCGCGGTGCTGTTCAACCGTGACGGCCTCGTCTTCGTCGCGCGCCGCGCCGACCTGCCGAACGCCGAGGGCGCCGCCGGCGGCTGGCAACTGCCGCAGGGCGGCATGGACCCCGGCGAGGATCCGCGCGCGGCGGTGCTGCGCGAGCTGGCCGAGGAGATCGGCACCGACAAGGTGGAGATCCTCGCCGAGCACGACGCCTGGCTGACCTACGACCTGCCGCCGGAGCTGATCGGCAAGGCGCTCGGCGGCCGCTACCGCGGCCAGCGGCAGCGCTGGTTCGCGCTGCGCTTCCTCGGCGAGGATTCGGACATCCGGCTCGACGCCGATCCGCATCCGGAATTCGACGCCTGGCGCTGGGTGCGGCTCGAGGAGCTGCCCGCGCTGGCGGTGCCCTTCAAGCGCCCGATCTACGAGGAGCTGGTGCGCGCCTTCGCCTGCTTCGCGGCGCGCTAGCGCGGCGCCTGCGGCACCGTACGCGGCGGATCGCGACCATGGCCTCGCGGCAGCGGCTCCTCCTCGTCTGCGGCCTCGGCTACGCCGGCATGGCGGTCGCCCGGGAGGCGACGGCGCGCGGCTGGAGGGTGGCCGGCACCGTGCGCGATCCGCACGCGGCGCGCCGCGGCGCGCCGGAGGGCGTCCGCGTGGTCGCCTTCGGCGCAGCGGCGCCGGCCTTCGCGGCGGCGACGCATCTCCTGGTGACGGCGCCGCCCGGGGAGGCGGGCGATCCGGTGATCGCGGCGCACCGCGCGGCGATCCTGGCGGCGCCGCGGCTCCGCTGGATCGGCTATCTCTCCACCACCGGCGTCTATGGCGATCGCGGCGGCGGGGAGGTGGACGAAGCGACGCCGCCCGCGCCGGCGCAGCCGCGCAGCCGCCGCCGCCTCGCCGCCGAGGAGGCGTGGCGGGCGCTGGCGGCGGAGGCGCCGGGCCGTCCGGCGCTCGACCTGTTCCGCACCGGCGGCATCTACGGGCCCGGACGCTCCGTCTTCGCGGCGCTGCGCGCCGGCACGGCGCGGCGCATCGTGAAGCCGGGCCATGCCTTCGCCCGCATCCACCGCGACGATCTCGCGCGGGCGGTGGCGGCGGCGGCCGGGCAGCCGGCGGAGCCCGGGCGCGTGCGCGTGCTCCACCTGGTGGACGACGAGCCGGCGGAGAACGCGGCGGTCGTCGAGGAGGCGGCGCGGCTGCTCGGCCTGCCGCCGCCCCCCGCGGTGCCCTTTGCCGAGGCCGCGCCCGGCATGTCGCCGGAGGCGTTGAGCTTCTGGGCGGAGAACCGGCGCGTCGCCAACGCCCGCACCAAGGCGGCGCTCGGCCTCGCCTGGCGGTATCCGGGCTACCGGGAGGGGCTGCGCGCGATCCTCGCCGCGGAGGCGGTCGCGGACGGCGGAGAACCGGCCGGGCGCGCGGATCGGCCCTAGCGCCGTTTCCGCCCGACCGTGCGCGCGGCAACGGCTCCGGCGCGGTGTCTGCCGGGCGGATTCACGCTCCCGGCTGTTCCGGCCGTCCGCGATCCGCTCTAGCCGCCGAGGTCGGCGAGCAGCGCATCCAGGGTGCGGGTCAGCAGCGCGAGGTCCTGCGGCCGCGACAGGCGGTGATCGCCGTCCTTGACCAGGATGACGTGCACGTCCGGCGACGCGAGCGCCTCCGCCGTGCGCAGCGAGAGGCGCCAGTCCACGTCCGGGTCCTGCTGCCCGTGCAGCAGCCGCGCCGGACCGGCAAGCGGGATCGGCGCGTTCAGCACCAGGCGGCGGTTGCCGTCCTCGATCAGCGCGCGGGTGATCGGGGTCGGCTCGCCGTAGGCGCTCGGCAGGCGGACGATGCCGTCGCGCGCGAGTGCCGCCCGCTGCTCCGGCGTCATGCGGCGCTCCGGCAGCTCGGCGGTGAAGTCGGGCGCGGCGGCGACGCCGACCAGCCCGGCGACGCGCTCCGGCCAGCGGCGCGCGAGCAGCAGCGCGATCCAGCCGCCCATCGAGGAGCCGACCAGGACCTGCGGGCCTTCGGTGAGCCGCTCGATCAGAAGCGCGGCGTCGTCGGTCCAGATCCCGACGGTGCCGTCCTCGAACCGCCCCCCGCTCGCGCCGTGGCCGGAGTAGTCGAGGCGCAGATAGGCCTGGCCGCGCGCGGCGCAGAAGGCGGCCAGCGCCTCCGCCTTCTGCCCGGTCATGTCGGAGCGGAAGCCGCCGAGGAACACCACGCCGGGGCCGCGTCCCGGCAGGCGCCGCCAGGCGAGGGGCACGCCGTCGGCGCGCGCGAGGGTGCCGCTCTCCTCGCGCGTCATCGGTGCACGCTCCGCGGCAGGCCGCGGCGGGCGAGGCTCGCGAACAGCGCGCCGGCGCCGAAGGTCCAGGGCGGGCACTCGTCGGTGCGGTCCACCTCGTTGACCAGCGCGCCGAGCCTCGGGCTGCGGATGGTGACCACGTCGCCCTCCCTGTGCGTGAAGCCCATGCCCGGCGCGCCGCGGTCCTTCACCGGAGAGAAGGGCGTGCCGAGGAAGAGCACCACGCCGTCCGGATACTGGTGGTGCGGGCCGATGAGCTGGGCCACGAGCTCGACGGGATCGCGGCTGATCGCGCCGACCTCGCCGGTCTCCTCCAGCCGGAAGCCGTCCCGTCCCTCGATGGCGAGGGTGAGGGTGGCGCGGCGCACATCCTCCAGCGTGAAGGACCCGTCGAACAGGCGGATCATCGGGCCGAGGGCGCAGGAGGCGTTGTTGTCCTTCGCCCGGCCGAGCAGCAGCGCCGAGCGCCCCTCCACGTCGCGCAGGTTCACGTCGTTGCCGAGCGTGGCGCCGACGATGCGCCCGCGCGCGTTCACCACCAAGACCGCCTCGGGCTCCGGGTTGTTCCAGGCGCTCATCGGGTGCACGCCGACCTTGGCGCCGAGGCCGACCGCGGCCATGGGCGGGCATTTGGTGAAGATCTCGGCATCGGGGCCGATGCCGACCTCGAGGTACTGGCTCCACCAGCCCTTGGCGACCAGCGCCTCCTTCACCCGCATCGCCTCCGGGCTGCCGGGGCGGAGGCTGGCGAGGTCGTCGCCGATGATGGCCTGCACCTCCGCGCGCACCGCCGCGGCGCGCGCGGCGTCGCCGCGGCAGCGTTCCTCGATGACGCGCTCCAGCATCGAACGGACGTAGGTGACGCCGGAGGCCTTCACCGCCGCGAGGTCCACCGGCGCGAGCAGCCAGGGCGCGCCGGCGCGGCGCGCGTCGTGGGCGGAGTTCGCGATCAGCCCGGCGAGGTCGAGGGCGAGCGGCTCGCCGCGCGCGCGGATGGCGGCCACGGCGTCCTCCTCCTCCAGCCAGCGGCTGACGGTGCCGAAGGCGGGGGTCAGGTCGAAGGCCTCCCCGCCGGCGAGGCCGAGGACGACCGGGCCCGCCTCGGTCATGATGCGCGCGGCGTAGCTGCCCTGCGGCCAGTCCTCCGGCAGGATCGCGGTGGGGTCGAGCCGCATGCGGCGGATCCTCCTGCTGCTGGGTCGGTCGGCCCGCAGGCTGCCGGGGCCGCCGCCCGCTGCCAAGGGCCCGCGGCGCCGCTCCGCGCGCGCGGCGCCGCGCGGCGCGGGCGACGGGTTCAGGCGGAGCCCGCGCTCCCTTCGGCCATTGCCGCGCGATCCGGCGGCGCGGTCGGCTGCCGCGCGGCGGGGGGCGGCGGCACCGGCGCGCGGTCCGGCCCGGGCGCCGCAGGCGCCTGGTCCGGCGTCGCGGCGGCGGCGAGCGGCGCGGTGATGGCGCAGCGCAGCCCCTCGCGCGCGAAGTCGAGGCGCACCGTGCCGCGCAGCTCCATCGCGAGGCCGCGCTCGAGCAGCCGCGTCCCGAAGCCGCGCCGCGCCGGCGGCCCGGGCAGGGGAGGTCCGCCGCTCTCCTCCCAGTGCAGCGTCAGGACCGGCGCCTCGCCGCCGCCCTTCCGGCCGGCGCCGGCGCGCGCCGACGCCGGCGGCGCCACGGTCCAGCGCACCGCGACGCGCCCCTGGGGGACCGAGAGCGCGCCGTGCCGCGCCGCGTTCGTCGCCAGCTCGTGCAGCGCCATCGCGATCGGGATCGCGCTGCGCGGCGAGAGCCGGACCGGCGGCCCGGCGATCGTCACGCGCGGGTGGTCCGCTCCCCTCGCCTGCGGGCCGCCGGCGTGCGGCGCGAGCGCGCGCGCCGCGAGCTCGGCGAGGTCGGCGCCCGACCACCCCTCCCGCGTCAGCAGCTCGTGCGAGCGGGCGAGGGCGAGCAGGCGCGCCTCGAAGGCGGCGCGGGCGGTCTCGGCCGCGGGCACCTCGCCGGGCGGCCAGCGCAGCGTCTGGGCGGCGATGGACTGCACCGCGGCGAGGGTGTTCTTCACCCGGTGGTTCAGCTCGCCCGCGACCAGGCGCAGATGCTCCTCGGCGCGGCGGCGCTCGGTGATGTCGGCGACGACGCCGAGATACTTCACCCGTCCGTCCGGCCCGCGATGCGGGGCGCCGGTGGCCTCCAGCCAGCGCACCTCGCCGTCGCCGGCGCGGCGGATGCGGCATTCGGCGCGGAACGGCGCCGCTTCGGCGAGGGCGCGGCGGAAGGCCGCCTCCACCTTCGCGCGATCCTCCGGCACCACGTGGCGGAGCAGCCGCCGGTAGCTCCATTCCGCCGGCGGCTGCGCGTAGCCGAACAGCGCGTCGTGCTGCGGCGAGCGTTCCACGGCGCCGCTGCGCGGGTCCATCTCCCACGCGCCGAGGCCGCCGGCCTCGAGCGCGAGCGAGAGCCGCGCCTCCTTCTCGGCGAGGGCGGCGGCGGCGCGGTCGCGCTGCTCCGCCGCTTCCGCCACGCGGTCGAGCGCGGCGGCGAGGCGGGCGAACTCCGGCGGCGGCGCGGCCAGCGCCGCCCCGGCGCGCGCGCCGTACTCGCCGGCGGCCCAGCGCTGCGCCGTCTGCTGCAGCGCCCGCAGCGGGGCGAGCACGAAGCGCTGCGCCCCAAGCCCGGCCGCGGCCAGCGAGGCGGTGAGGCCGAGCAGGAGCAGCAGCGCCCAGCGCCATCCCACCTCGGCGACGGCGGCGAGGGCGCCGGCGGCGTCGAGCGAGACGGCGAGGTACAGCCGGCCCTGGGCACCCACCACCTCGGGCGCCAGGGCATGGAGCCGGGGCGTCCCGTCGGGTCCGGGGCCGTCGCGCAGCAGGGCGCGGTGATCGGGGGCGCGCGGGCCGCGCCGGAAGGCTTCGCCCGGGCCGCCCGCGCCGGCGGCCGCGCCCTGCCCGGCGCCGGCATCGTCGGCCCGCAGCGCCGCCAGCAGGGAGGCCAGCGTCTCGGCGACCCTCGTGCCGGCGGGGGGCGGCGCGATGTCGTCGCTCCGGCCCTGGGCGGCGATCAGCCGCAGGACCGGCTGGCCGTCGTGGTCGAGCAGGAAGAGTTCCGCTCCCGGCGGCAGGCCGATCGGCCGGAGCTGCGTCGCGATCCAGGGCAGCCCGAGGGCCGCGGCGACGACGCCCGCCGGCGGCGCGCCCTCCTCCGCCGCCCCGCCGACGGGCAGGGCCATGCGCAGCGCGAGGATGCGGGAGGTGTCGCCCGGACCGCGCGCCTCCGGCCCGAAGCCGGCGAGGACGAAGCCGCCCGCGGCGAGCACGGCGCGCACGTCGAGGTCCATGCCGCCGCCGGGGCGGTCCGCGCCGCGCTCCTCCGGGCCCGCGTCCGTCGTGTCGCACAGCACGCGGCCGTCGCGGTCCAGGACGGCGAAACGGATCCGCTCGGGCAGGCGCTGGCCCAGGGTGTGCAGCCGCAGGGCGCAGGCGCGGGCGTCGCCGGCGCGGATCGCGCCCGATTCGGCCAGCATGAGCAGCGTCTGGCGCGTGCCTTCGATGATGCGCTCGAGCCGGGCCGCGCCGTCCTCCGCGATGCGCCGGGCCTGGTCGCGGGCCGCCTCGGCGTGCTGCGCACGCAGCGCCGCCACCGCGCCGACGAGCAGCAGCACCGCCGGCACCAGGGCGAAGCCGACGAGCAGATACAGGCGCTGGAGGAGGGTGAGAGAACGGCGCTGGCGCGACACGCGGCGTATCTAGCCGAGCGCACCCGCCCGCCGGCCCTTCCCCGCCGCCGGGCAGTCTCACAATCCGGTGATCCGCTCGGCGAGGGGCGGCGCCGCGCCAGGGGAGGGCGACTGTCTAGACCGCCCCGGCCAGGATGATACAAGGCGGCGCGAAGCATCCATACACCCTGGGCGGAGTATCCTGCATGCCGGAGGCGGCGAATTCGGGCGACAGTTGCGACGTGATCGTCGTGGGGGCGGGCAACGCCGCGCTCTGCGCCGCGCTCTCCGCGCAGGAGCAGGGGGCGCGCGTGGTCGTGCTGGAGCGCGCGCCGGAGGAGGAATCGGGCGGCAATTCGCGCTTCACCGCCGGGGCGATCCGGGTCGCCTACCGCGGCGTGGACGACCTGCGCGAGCTGATGCCCGACCTGACCGAGGCCGAGATCGCGCAGACCGACTTCGGCACCTACACCGAGGACCAGTTCTTCGACGACATGTTCCGGGTCACGCGCAACCGCACCGACCCGGTGCTGTGCGAGATCCTGGTGCGGCGCAGCTTCGAGACGCTGAAGTGGCTGCGCGGCAAGGGCGTGCGCTTCCAGCCGATCTGGGGCCGGCAGGCCTTCAAGGTGGACGGCAAGTTCAAGTTCTGGGGCGGACTGACCGTCGAGGCCTGGGGCGGCGGCCCCGGGCTGGTCCAGGCCGAGACCGAGGCGTGCCGGAAGCGCGGGGTCGAGATCCGCTACCGCAGCCGGGCGGTGAAGCTGCTGACCGACGGCTTCCGCGTCCAGGGCGTGCAGGTGCGCACGCCGGGGCGGTTCTACGAGCTGCGGGCGCCGGCGGTGATCCTCGCCTCCGGCGGGTTCCAGGCGGATGCGGAGTGGCGCACCCGCTATCTCGGGCCGGGCTGGGAGCTCGCCAAGGTGCGCGGCACCCGCTTCAACACCGGCGACGGCATCCGCATGGCGCTCGAGATCGGCGCCTCGCCCTTCGGCAACTGGTCCGGCTGCCACGCCGTGCAGTGGGACTTCAACGCGCCGGAGTTCGGCGACCTCGCGGTCGGGGATGCGTTCCAGAAGCACTCCTATCCGTGGGGCGTGCTGATCAACGCCAACGGGCGGCGCTTCCTCGACGAGGGCGCGGACTTCCGCAACTACACCTACGCCAAGTACGGGCGCGTGGTGCTGGAGCAGCCGGGCAACTTCGCCTGGCAGATCTTCGACAGGAAGGTGCTGCACCTCCTGCGCGACGAGTACCGCATCAAGCAGGTGACCAAGGTGCGCGCCGATACGCTCGAGGAACTCGCGCAGAAGCTTGAGGGCGTGGACGCGCAGGCGTTCCTCGAGGAGATCCGCCGCTACAACGCCGCGGTGCGCACCGACATCCCGTTCAACCCGAACGTCAAGGACGGCCGGCGCACCGAGGGGCTCGAGATCAACAAGTCCAACTGGGCGAACACCATCGACGAGCCGCCCTTCGAGGCCTACCAGGTCGGCTGCGGCATCACCTTCACCTTCGGCGGGCTGCGCATCGACCCGGAGACGCGCGTGCTGGACCAGGACCAGGAGCCGATCCCCGGCCTCTATGCGTGCGGCGAGCTGGTCGGCGGCATCTTCTACTTCAACTACCCGGGCGGCTCCGGGCTGATCAACGGCGCGGTGTTCGGCAAGATCGCCGGCGCGACGGCGGTGGCCGACCTGCGGCGGAACGCGTAGCGCGGCCCTGCGGCGGGCGGGCCGGTCGTGCGGCGCGGCGACGGGCGCGCCGCCGCGCCCCGGCTTGCGCCCACCCCCCGCACCGGTAAGCTGCGCCACCGCAGCGCAGCGCAGCGAGGAGGAGGGGACGCCGGCGCATGAGCATCAAGGGCAAGGCCTACATCATGGGGGCCTACGAGCACCCGACGCGGCTGGCGAAGGACAAGTCCGTCGCCCAGCTGCACGCGGAATGCGCGCTCGGCGCGCTCGCCGACGCCGGGCTCAGCAAGGAGGACGTGGACGGCTACTTCTGCGCCGGCGACGCCCCCGGGCTCGGCCCGCTGGCGATGGCGGACTACATGAACTTGAAGCTCCGCCATCTCGATTCCACCGATCTCGGCGGCTGCTCCTACATCGCCCATGTCGCGCACGCGGCGCAGGCGATCGCAATGGGCAAGTGCCGGGTGGCGCTGATCACGCTGGCCGGGCGGCCGCGCAGCGAGGGCCATTCCGGCGCGGTGCCGCGCATGCGCGGCGCCGATGCGCCGGACACGCAGTGGGAGTTCCCGCTCGGCGTCGCCACCATCAACGCCTACGCCATGTGCGCCGCGCGCCACATGTACCAGTTCGGCACCACGCCGGAGCAGCTCGCCTGGGTGAAGGTCGCGGCCTCGCACCATGCGCAGCACAACCCGCACGCCATGCTGCGCGAGGTGGTGACGGTCGAGGACGTGCTGAACTCGCCGGTCATCGCCACGCCGCTGCACCGGCTCGACTGCTGCGTCGTCTCCGACGGCGGCGGCGCGCTGGTGGTGGTGGCGCCGGAGATCGCGAAGTCCCTCAACCGGCCGCGGGTGAAGGTGATCGGCGCCGGCGAGTCGATGAAGGGCCAGATGGGCGGCGAGGTGGACCTGACCTACTCCGCCGGCGTGCGCTCCGGCCCCGCGGCCTTCGCCGAGGCGGGGGTGAAGCCCGCCGACATCAAGTACGCCTCGATCTACGACAGCTTCACCATCACGGTGGTGATCCAGCTCGAGGACCTCGGCTTCTGCGAGAAGGGCCAGGGCGGCAGGTTCGTCGCCGACGGCAACCTGATCTCCGGCGTCGGCAGGCTGCCCTTCAACACCGACGGCGGCGGGCTCTGCAACAACCACCCGGCGAACCGCGGCGGCATCACCAAGGTGATCGAGGCCGTCCGCCAGCTCCGCGGCGAGGCGCATCCCGCGGTGCAGGTGAAGAACTGCGACCTGGCGCTGGCGCACGGCACCGGCGGGCTGCTCGGCAGCCGCCACGGCGCGGCGACGCTGATCATGGAGCGGGAGTGAGAGAGATGGCCGAGCGCAAGATTCCCGCCCCGGGGATCAACCCGGAGACCGAGCCCTTCTGGGCCGCGGCGCGCGAGGGCCGGTTCCTCGTCAAGGGCTGCGCCGCCTGCGGCAAGAACCACTGGTACCCGCGCGCCATCTGCCCGTTCTGCTTCAGCGACCGGACGGAGTGGCGGCCGGCCTCGGGCCGGGGCGTGATCTACAGCGTGAGCGTGATGAAGCGCGCGCCGGAGCCCTACGCCATCGCCTATGTCACGCTCGAGGAAGGGCCGACGATGATGACCAACATCGTCGACTGCGACCTCGACGCGCTGCGGATCGGCCAGCCGGTCAGGCTGGTGTTCAAGCCGACCGAGGGCGGCGGCCCGCCCTTCCCGATGTTCACCCCGGCCTGAGGGCGCGCGCCGGCCTTCAGGCCGGCCGGCGCTTGCGCGGCGCGTAGCCGCCGTCGCGGCGCTCGGGCGCGCGCCCGAAGGGGGGGCGCGCCGGGCCGCGCGGCCTGGGCAGCGGCTCCAGCGGCTCGATGCGGATGCCCTCGTCGTGGCTGTCCGGCCGGCGCAGCGCGGCGGCGAAGCGGGCCGCGGCGTGCGGGGCGATCTCGAAGCGCGTCTCGCGGTCCATGACGCGGATCGCGCCGACCTCCTGGCGCGTGACGTGGCCGCGGCGGCAGAGGAAGGGCAGCAGCCAGCGCGGGTCGGCGTTGGCGTTGCGCCCGACGCTCATGCGGAACCACACGCCGCCGCCCTCGCCGCGGCGCGGCGGCGGGCCGGGGCGGCGCTCCTCCCCCCGCGGCGCCGGCGCGGGAAGCGCCTCCTGCAGCTCCTCCGGCGCCGGCAGGCGCGCGCGGTGCAGCCGGATCAGCGCGGCCGCGATCTCCTCCGGGCGGCGCTGGGCGAGCAGGGCGCGCGCCGCCGCCAGGTCCTCCTCGGCGAGCCCGTCCTCCGGCGGCAGCGCCTCCTGCACCAGCCGCTCCTGGTCGCGGGCGCGGATCGCCTCGGCCGAGGGGGCGCCGGACCAGCTCGCCTCGATGCGCGCCGCGGCGAGGAGGCGTTCCGCCATGCGCCGGCGGTTGAAGGGCACGACCAGGACGGAGATGCCCTTGCGCCCCGCCCGCCCGGTGCGGCCGCTCCGGTGCAGCAGCGTCTCGCGGTCGCGCGGCAGGTCGGCGTGGATGACGAGGCCGAGATCCGGCAGGTCGATCCCGCGCGCCGCCACGTCGGTGGCGACGCACACCCGCGCCCGGCCGTCGCGCAGCGCCTGCAGCGCGCGGTTGCGCTCGGCCTGGGACAGCTCGCCCGAGAGCGCGACGACGGCGAAGCCGCGCTCCAGCAGGTTGCCGTGCAGCCGCGCCACCGCCTCGCGCGTCTGGCAGAAGACGAGCGCGCCGCGCGCCTCGTACCAGCGCAGCAGGTTGACCACCGCCTTCTCGGTCTCGTGCGGCGCGCAGAGGACGACGCGGTACTCGATGTCGCGGTGCGGCTCGCTCTCGGCGCCGACCGCGATGCGCAGCGCGTCGCGCTGGTAGCGGCGCGCGAGCTGCGCGATCTCGCGCGGGATGGTGGCGGAGAACATGAGCGTCCGCCGCTCCGCCGGCAGGGCGTCGAGGATCGCCTCCAGCTCCTCGCGGAAGCCGAGGTCGAGCATCTCGTCCGCCTCGTCGAGCACGACCGCGCGGATGGCGCTCGGGTCGAGGTTCTGGCGGTCGAGGTGGTCGCGCAGCCGCCCCGGCGTGCCGACGACGATGTGCGCGCCGCGCGCCAGCTCGCGCTGCTCGCGGCGGATGTCCATGCCGCCGACGCAGGAGACCACGCGCGCGCCGGTGCGCGCGTAGAGCCAGGTCAGCTCGCGCTGGACCTGCAGCGCCAGCTCGCGCGTCGGCGCGATGACGAGCGCGAGCGGCGCGCCCGGCGGGCCGAAGCGCTCCGCGCCACCCGGCAGCAGGGTCGGCGCGAGGGCGAGGCCGAAGGCGACGGTCTTGCCGGAGCCGGTCTGGGCGGAGACGAGCAGGTCGCGCCCCTCGGCCTCCGGCGCCAGCACGGCGGCCTGCACCGGCGTCGGCTCGGTGTAGCCGCGCTCGGCGAGGGCGCGGAGGAGCTGGGGATGGGCGTTGTCCGGAAAAGGCATGGAGCGCGGGACCGGGCCGGGGGAGCCGGGGTGTGCCAAGACGGGAGGCGCAACGCAACCGCAGTCGCTGCGTCGCAGCCCCGGGCCCGGCGCAGCCCGGCACGCCGCGCACGGGCGGAGCGCCGAGAGCGGCGCGGCGCCGCGTGCGGCGGGCGGGGCCGCCGGTGCGGCCCGTCGCGCCTTCCGCCGCGGCGGGCCGGCCCCGGCCCGAGGGCGCGCCGCCCGCCCGTCCTCGTCCGTCAGGGCGGCGTGCCGGACGGGGTGCGCCCGGCGCACCGGCCTCGTGCCGCGGCCGGGCGTCTAGGACATGCCGGTCGGAGCCGGGGCCGCACGGGAGCGGATCCGCGCGATGCCGCCGGGGGCGCGAGCGCGGCGGGACCGTCCCGGCGGTCCGGCTCGCGGCGCCCGGTCGCCGGGAGGGGCCCGCCGCGCCGGTTTCCCGCTGGCCTCGCGAGTCGCGGCGGCGTAGCCTCGCCGCACGCGCCGGGACCGGCCGCGGGCGCGGGGAGGAGGGGCCGCAAAGGCCCGCCGGAACACCAGGACCGAGGGACCGGCCGCGGGCGCGGGGGAGGGGCGAGCCATGGGCGAGATCCGCCGCGTCAAGGGCTGCTGTCCGCTCGATTGCCAGGACACCTGCGCCTGGGTGGCCGAGGTCGAGGACGGCCGGGTCGTCGCGGTGCGGGGCGCCAGGGACCATCCCTTCACCCGCGGCGTGCTCTGCGCCAAGGTCAACGACTACGAGGCGCGCACCTACGCGCCCGACCGGCTGCTGCACCCGCTGCGGCGCGCCGGCCCCAAGGGCTCGGGCCGCTTCGAGCGCATCTCCTGGGACGAGGCCGTGGCGACGATCGCCGCCCGCTTCGGGGAGATCGCCGCCCGGCACGGTCCCGAGGCGCTGCTGCCGCACCGCTATCTCGGCTCGATGGGCGTCGTGCAGCGGCGCGCCCCGATGCGCCTGTTCCACGCCCTCGGCGCGAGCCGGCTCGCCGGCGGCATCTGCAGCGTCGCCGCCCAGGCGGTGGCGGGGGAGGGCTTCCCGCTCGGCTTCGATCCCGAGGACATGGCCGAGAGCCGCCTGGTCCTGCTCTGGGGCCTCAACCTCCTCACCACCTGCCATCACCACTGGCACTTCGTGCAGGAGGCGCGCCGGCGCCACGGCGCGCGCGTCGTCTGCCTCGATCCGGTCCGCACCCGCACCGCACGCCAGTGCGACGAGCATGTCGCGCTCCGGCCCGGCTCCGACGCGGCCCTCGCGGCCGGCATGGCGCGGGTCATGCTGGAGGAGGGGCTGGCGGACCTCGACTACGCGCGCGCGGCCTGCGCCGATCTCGACGCCTTCGCCGCGCTGGTCGCGCCCTGGACGCCGGAACGCACCGCGGAGGCGTGCGGCGTCGCGGCGGAGACCGTGCTGCGCCTCGCGCGCGAATTCGCTGCCGCGCGGCCGGCGGTGATCCGGGCCGGCGTCGGGCCGCAGCAGAGCGCGCAGGGCGAGGCGGTGGTGCGCCTGTGGCACGCGCTCGCCATCCTGGGCGGCCATTGGCGTCATCGCGGCGGCGGCGTCCTCGTCATCGCCACGCCGGGCCTCGAGGACATGCGGGCCGACCGCGCCGACCTGATCCCCGCCGGCGCCTCGCCGCGCGCCCTCGACATGGCGCGGCTCGGCGCGATCCTGACCGACCCCGCTCCGGACCCGCCGGTGAAGGGCCTGATGGTGTGGGGCACGAACCCGGCCGTGGTGCAGCCCGATGCCGGGCGGGTGCGCCGGGGCCTGGCGCGGGAGGACCTGTTCACCGTCGTCCTCGAGCACTTCCTCACCGACACCGCGCGCTACGCCGACATCGTGCTGCCCTCCACGACGCAGCTCGAGCACTTCGACATCCTCGGCGCCTGGGGGCACCAGTACATCACGGTCAACCTGCCGGCGATCGCGCCGCTCGGCGAGGCGAAGTCGCATGGCGAGGTGATGCGCCTGCTGGCGCGTCGCATGGGCCTCGGCCATCCGGCCATGCGCGAGAGCGACGAGGAGATCGCCGCCTCGGCGCTGCCGCCGGGGGTGAGCCTCGAGGCGCTGCGGGAGGCGGGCTGGGTGAAGAGGCACAAGCCGCCGCCGCGCCTGGAGGGCGCGGGGCTGCGGCTCGTGCGGGGCGACGCCGTGCCGCTGCCGGCCGCGCCGCCCGCGGCCGGGATGCTGCGGCTGCTGACGCCGAAGGCGCATTTCTTCCTGAACTCGAGCTTCGCCAACCAGCCGCGCCAGCAGCGGGCGGAGGGCCGTCCGACGCTGCACATGGCGCCCGCCGACGCCGCCGCGCGCGGCCTGGGCGACGGCGAGGCGGTGCGGCTGCGCAACGCGCAGGGCGCGATCGGGGCGACGTTGCGGGTCAGCGACGCGGTGCCCGCCGGCGTCGTCGTCCTGCCGGGGAAGTGGTGGAGCCCGCCCGAGGAGGAGGGCGCCGTCGCGAACCTGCTCTGTCCCCCCGCCTGGTCGCCGGGCGGGCAGCCTGCCTACAACGACGTCTTCGTCGAGGTGATCGGCGCCGCCGCCGCACCGCCGGCCGGCGCGCCGCGCGGAGCGTCGCCCTGACGCGTGTCCGCCTCCCTGGCGGCGGCGCCCTCGCCACGGCGGGGGGGCTCGAGGTCCCGCTGGTCGGCCGCCGGCTCGGGCTGCGCGCGCCGGCGCCGATCGCGGAGCGTCCCCGCCGCATCGGCGCGACGGAGCATCGCATGTCCCTAAGGCAGCACCTGGAGCGGGGGCGCTGGCATTCGCGGCGCTGGCGGCGAACCTCGCGCAGATGCGGGCGCCGGCCGGCATGCCGACGCCGACGCTCGATGCCGTCCCGGGGCTGATGGCGCTGCGCGCGGCGGCGCAGGAACGCCGCCCGGGCGCCGGACGCCGAGGCGACGGCTACGCGCCCCGCTCCCGCGCCGCGATCGCGCGGGCGCGGGCGAGCAGCGCCTCCGCCCGCCGCACGATCGGGATGTCGATCATCCTGCCGTCGAGCTGGAAGGAGCCGCGGCCCTCGGCCGCCGCCGCGCGGTCGGCGGCGACGATGCGCTCGGCCTCGGCGATCTCCTCCGGCGTGGGGCTGAAGGCGGCGTTGAGGATCGGCACCTGCGCGGGATGGATGCAGGAGGCGCCGACGAAGCCGAAATCGCGCGAGCGGCGCACCATCCGCGCATAGGCCTCGAGGTCGGAGAAGTCGGCGAGGGTGCCGATCGTGCCGAGCGCCATCAGCCCGGCCGCGCAGGCGGCCTGGACGACGAGCTGCTTCGGCATCAGCAGCACCTCCTCGGTCGGCCTGCCGCCGATCGCGGTCGCGTAGTCCTCGGCGCCGAGCGAGAGCGCGACGAGGCGCGGCGTGGCGCGCGCGATCTCGTGGGCCCTGGCGACCGCGGCGGGGGTCTCGATCAGGCCGTTGAAGCGGATGCCGCCGACGGGGAGGCCGCGCCGCTCCTCCAGCCGCGCGACCAGCTCATCGAGCAGGCGGAGGTGGGAGACGCCCTCGACCTTGGTGACGAGGAGGGAGGCGACGCCCGGCAGCACCGCCGCCTCCAGGTCCCGCACCGCGAGCTCGAGCGGCTGGTTGATGCGCACCAGCACGTCGCTGCGGCCGTTGCGCCGCAGCCGCTCGACGGCCGCGGGCAGCAGCCTGCGCGCGTTCTCCTTCTCGCCCGGCGCGATGCTGTCCTCGAGGTCGAGGATGATCCCGTCGGCGCCGCGCTCGTGCGCCCTGGCGAGGAACCGCTCCACGTTCACCGGCACGAACAGGAGGGAGCGCCAGACCGGCATCTGCTGCGGGGCGGCGCTCACGGCGTGGCCCTCGCCAGTCCGGAGGCGAGGGCCGCCTCGATCTCGGCCTCGCCGAAGCCCGCCTCGCGCAGCACCTCGCGCGTGTGCTGGCCGAGCCTCGGCGCCGGCGCACGGATGGCGCCGGGTGTCGCCGAGAGGCGGGCGGTGACGGCGTGCTGCGGGAACAGCCCCATCTCCTCGTCCGGATAGTCGGCGAGCAGCGCGCGGGCGCGCACGTGGGGGTCGCGCATGAAGCGCTCGATGTCGTAGACCGGACCGATGGTCACCTCGGCCTCCTCGAAGAAGGCGACGTTCTCCTCGAGCGTGCGCTGCGCGACGAACGCGCCGATGAGGCGGTCGAGCTCCTCGCGGTGGCGCACGCGCGCGGCGTTGGTGGCGAAGCGCGGGTCGTCGCACAGCTCCGGCCGGCCGATCGCGCGCAGCAGGCGCATCGCCATGCCCTGCGTCGAGGCGGAGAGGCAGACATAGGCGCCGTCGCGCGTGCGATAGACGTTGCGCGGCGCCGTCGTGGAGCTGCCGCTGCCGCTGCGCTGCTTCTTCGTCCCGGTCAGCCGGAAGTTCGCCGCCGTCGGGCCGAGCGCGTTGAACATCGGATCGAGCAGCGGCATGTCGATCACCTGGCCCCTGCCGCCGTTGACCTCCACCTCGCGCACCGCGGCGAGGGCGGCAAAGGCGCCGGTGATGCCGGCGATGACGTCGGCGAGCGGCATCGGCGGCAGCACCGGCTCGCGGTCGGGGAAGCCGTTCATCTCGGCGAAGCCCGAGAAGCCCTCGACCAGCGTGCCGAAGCCCGGGCGCCGCGCGTAGGGGCCGGTCTGCCCCCAGCCGGAGATGCGCACGACGACGAGGCGCGGCTCGATGCGCAGCAGCTCCTCCGGCGCGAGGCCCATCTGCTCGAGCGTGCCGGGGCGGAAGCTCTCGACCAGGATGGCGGCGCCGGGAACCAGGCGGCGGATCAGGGGGATCGCCTCCGGATGCCGGAAGTCCAGGCACAGGCTGCGCTTGCCGCGGCAGTGGACCTTCCAGGCGGTCTCGATGCCGTTGACCTTCCAGCCGCGCAGCGTGTCGCCCTCGCGCGGCTCGACCTTGATCACGTCGGCGCCGAAATCCACCAGGTGCTGCGTCAGGATGTTGCCCGCGACCAGGCGCGAGAGGTCCACGACGCGCAGGCCGGCCAGCGGGCCGCGCGCCCCGGGCTGGTAGTCGGCGCGGGGCAGGTCCTCAGACGAGGCTGACATCGGTGCTCCCCTGGAAAAGGATGGCGCCATCGGCGGGCAGCCACAGCCGCAGCCGATCGCCCGCGGGCGGCGCCGCGGTCTCCAGCCGCAGCGGGCTTCCGCCGAGATCGAGGCCGAGCTGCCAGCGGCCGCCGACATAGGCGCGGGAGGCCACCCGCGCGGCGACGACCGAGCCGGCGCCGGCGGGCATCTCGCCTGCCTCGGCGATGCGGATCTGCTCGGGCCGGTAGGCCAGAGTGACGCGCGCGCCAGGCGCGGGCGGCCGGGCGGTCCGGACGGCGACGCGCTGACCGTCGCCGAGCGCGACCAGCGCGCGTGCATCGGCGGTTTCCACCACGCGGCCGGGCAGGAAATTCGTCGTGCCGATGAAGTCGGCGACGAAGGGGTCCGCCGGGCGCTCGTAGACCTCCTGCGGCGGGCCGACCTGCGCGACGCGGCCGCGGTTCATCACCACGATGCGGTCGGAGAGCGACAGCGCCTCGATCTGGTCGTGGGTGACGTAGATCGTCGTCAGGCCGAGGCGGGTGCGCAGCTCGGCGAGCCAGGCGCGCGCGCGGTCGCGCAGCTTCGCGTCGAGGTTGGAGAGCGGCTCGTCGAGCAGCAGGATCGCCGGCCGGTACACCAGCGTGCGCGCCAGCGCCACCCGCTGCTGCTGGCCGCCGGAGAGCTGGTGCGGATAGCGGTCCGCGTAGGCCTCCATCTCGACCAGCGCAAGCACCTCCTCGACGCGCCGCCTGCGTTCGGCGGCGGGCACCTTGCGCAGCGTCAGCGGGAAGACGACGTTGTCGAACACCGTCATGTGCGGCCAGAGCGCGTAGCTCTGGAACACCAGGCCGCAGTTGCGCGCCTCGGGCGGCAGGAAGGTGCCGCTGCGGTCGTCGAAACAGACCGTGCCGCCGATGCGGATGCGCCCGCCGTCGGGACGGTCCAGCCCCGCGATCGCGGCGAGGGTGGTGGACTTGCCGCACCCGGACGGGCCGAGCAGGGTGACGAACTCGCCCTCGGCGACGTGGAGCGAGACGGAATCCACGGCGAGGACCTCGCCGAAGCGCTTGGTGAGGTTCTCGATCACCAGCTCAGCCATGCAGGCGCACTCCGAAGGCGGCGCGCGCCGCGGCGACGCAGGCCGCGATGACGCCGACCTGGATCGCGGCCAGCGCCGCCACCAGGCCCGCCTCGCCCTGGATCCAGAGGTGCAGCAGCGCGGTGCCGATCACCTCGCTGCCGGGGGCGAAGAGGAAGATCGCCGTCGTGTACTCCTTGAAGAAAGAGATGAAGAGGATCGTGTAGCAGGCGAGGAGGGCGGGGCGCATCAGCGGCAGGACGACGCGCCGGCAGGTGGTCCACCAGTCCGCGCCCTGCACCCGCGCGGCGCGGTCGAGGTCGGGGCTCACCTGCAGCAGCATCGGGGCGACGGCGCCGAAGCCGGTCGGGATGAAGCGCATGGTGAAGGCGATGACGAGGACCCAGATGGTGTTGCGGATCTCGCCGAGGCCCGGCATCAGGGCGATGGCGTAGAAGAAGCCGATGCCGGCCACCACGCCCGGCACGGCGCGCGGGAACAGCGCGGCGTAGTGCAGCGGCTCGCGGAAGCGGAAATCCGAACGGTGGACGATGACGGCGATCATCGCGATCAGCGCGGTGGCGAGCGCACCGCCCACGGCGCTGACGACGAGGGAGTTCCAGACCGCGCGGCTGTAGATGGGCTCCGCGAAGAGCTGGGCGAAGTTGGCGAGCGAAAGCACCTCGGAAAGCGGGACCATGGGCGAGAGGAAGCTCGCGAAGGCGCGCAGGACGAGGACGCCGATCGGCGCCACCACCGTGGCGAGGATGTAGAGCGCCGCCAGCGCGAACAGCGGCCAGCGCAGCCGCCCGAGCCGGAACGGCCGCGGCCGCGTCGCCTTGCCCCCCAGCGTGACGAAGCGCCGCGTGTTGCCGAGCAGCCTTCCCTGCAGCCAGACCAGCAGGCACACCACGGCCAGCATCAGCGCCGCCGCCGTGGCCGCCAGGCCGTGGTCGGGCCTGATGCCGGCCACGCCCTGGGTGTAGAGGAAGGTGGTCAGCACCGTGATCCCCGCCGGCTCGCCGAAGACCAGCGGAATCGCCAGGAGCTCCAGCGCCACGGTGAAATTGAGCACCGCGCTGTAGGCGATCGCCGGCAGCAGCAGCGGCAGCGTGATGCGCGAGAGGGTGCGGAAGGTGCCGGCGCCGGCGACGCGCGCCGCCTCCTCGAGCGAGGGGTCGGTGATGGTGGCCGAGGACATGCAGTAGATGTACGCCACGGGCGCGAGCGACACGCCGGCGATCGCCGCCATGCCGGGCAGCGTGTAGAGATCCCAGAACGGCTCCTCGAACACCGCGTTCCACAGCATCGTCAGGTAGCCGGACGGGCCGTAGACCGTGTACCAGCCGAAGGAAAGCACCAGCGCCGAGAGGTAGATGGGCCACAGGAACAGCTCGCCGAGCAGCCGCGCCGCCGGCAGGTCGGTGCGCCCGAACAGCACCGCGGCCAGCGTGCCGAGCACCTGCGCGATCAGCGTCGTCAGCGCCGCGAAGGCGAAGGTGTTCCAGAGAACGAGGCCGAAGCCCTCCGTTCGCGCGAGGCGGACGAAGTTCCCGAGCGTGAGCTGCCGGCCCGCATCGTAGAGCGGCCGGTCCACCACCGACTGGTAGAGCACCGGCAGCAGCGGCGCCGCGACCAGCACCAGGGTGAGCAGCGCCGTCGCGTACTGAATCGGCGCCTCGCGCCAGGAATGCGCCGCCGCCCGCGCCCCGGGCGCGCCCGCGGCGGGGAGGGCCGCGCCGCTCATCGCAGGCCGAAGGTCTGCTTCCAGCGCGCCATGAAGGCGTCGTAGTCGCGCGCGAAGGCGTGGTCGTAGTTCACCAGCGAGACGTTCGCATCGCCGCCGATCGCCTCGACGATCGAGCTGTAGGTGTGGCGGATGCCCTCGCCGGGCTTCACGTCCGGCCGCGCCGGCGTCAGCCCGCCGAGGCCGAAGGCGCGCTGGCCCTCGGCCGAGACGATGTAGTCGAGCATCAGCTTCGCCGCGTTGACATTGCGCGAGCCCTTCGGGATGCCGATGCCGCGCATCATCATCGGCTGCGCCTCGGGGATGAAGCTCCAGCCGAGCAGGCGCGCGCGCGCCGGATCGTTGAGCCGCGGCCAGAAGGTGATGGCGGAGACGAACCAGGCCGCGGCGTACTCGCCCGAGGTCACCTTCTCCGTCATCGGCCCGCCCGAGCGCTCGAAGCGCGGCTGCAGCCTGGCGAGCTCGGCGAACCACTGCCAGCCCTGCTCGCCGGTCCGGCGGATGAAGGCGTAGTTGCCGTTGTAGCCGAAGGTCGAGAAGTGCGCGCCGTAGCTGGTGATCTTGTTGCGCCAGGCGCGCTCGTTCGCCTTGGCGAGCTCGACGAACTGCGCGAAGCCGCGCGGGCGGCGCGCCTCCGGCACCAGGGTGTTGTTCCAGATCAGGATCAGCGGGTCGGCGGAGATGGTGTAGAGGCCGGGCAGCGGCTTGCCCCAGGCGGGCCAGGCGGCGGCCTCGGGCGAGAGGTAGTCGAGCAGCTCGCCGCGCTCGTGGAAGTCCATCCAGCCGTTCGGGTCGGCGGTGGCGATCAGGTCGGCGGTGCGGCTGTTGGTCGCGCGCTCGGCGAGGTAGCGCTCGAAGGTGTCGCGCGCGTTCGGCAGATCGAGCGTCTCGACGCGGATTCCGGGGTAGCGGGCGTTGAAGCCCTGGATCACCGGGCGCCAGTTCTCGGCCGACATGATCGAGTAGATCAGCAGGCTGCCCTCGCGCTGCGCGGCCTCGGCCATGGCGCGGTACTCCGCGGGGTAGCCCGGCGGCGGGTTCGGCGCGCCTTGCGCCCGCGTGCCCCGGGCGAGGGCGAGCATCGGCAGGGAGAGGGCGGAGCGGCGGCTGATCGCGGACATGCCTTGCGGTCCTCCTCTGTCGCGGGCGCGCGGGCGCCCGGGCCCCGCCACTTCACCACGGCGGCGGCGGATGACCAAGACGGGGGTCGCCACCCTCCCGCTGCCGGGAAAGGGGACGCCGGCAGGCGCCGCCGCAGCGGCGCCTCAGCCCGCATGGTCGCGCAGCAGGTCGCCGATCACCCGCTCGAGCTGGGCGAGCGTCGCGCAGTGCGCGACCAGGCGGCAATGCGGCGCATAGCGCAGCATGTCGGAATCGCCGCTGCCCCAGGAGGCGGGGTGTTCCGGGTTGAGCCAGATCACCTGCTTCGCGCGGCCCGCCAGGCGCTGGAGGATGTCCACCCGCGGCTCGGTTCGGTTGCCGCGCCCGTCGCCGAGCACGATCACCGTCGTGCGGCGGTCCACCGCCTGCATCCAGCCCTTCTCGAAATCCTCGAGCGAGGTGCCGTAGTTCGAGGAGCCGAAGCCGATCCGGCCCATGATCTGCGCGATGGCCTGCTCGATCGGCTCGCGCTCCAGGATCTCGCTCACCTCGATCGTGCCGGAGGTGAAGGCGAAGGCGCGCACCCCGGAGAGCGCCTCGTGCAGCGAGTAGACGAACAGCAGCAGGAACTCCGCCACGGCGGCGACCGAGCCGCTGACGTCGCACAGCACGAAGAGCCTCGGCTTCTCGACCTTGCGCTGCTTCCAGACGGTGCGGAACGGCACGCCGCCCCAGGCCATGTTGCGCCGGAGCGTGCGCCGCGCGTCGAGCTGCCCGCGCCGGTCGCGCCGCCGGACGCGGGCGTAGCGCGTGGCGAGGCGCCGGGCGATCGCGCGCACCAGCACGCGCATGCGCTCCGCATCGCGCCGGTCGAGGCCCGCGAGGCGCGCCTGCCGGAGCATCTCCTCCCGCCAGCGCTCGGTCTCGCCGCGGGCGAAGAGCAGCAGGTTCCGCTGCACCAGCTCGCGCACCTCGCCGCGCAGGTAGTCCCTGGCCAGTTCGAGCCGGGCCGCGCGCTCGGCGCCGGCGGGATCGCGGCGCAGCGCGGCGATCTCGTCCTCCAGCTCCTCGAGGCCCATCCGCTCCATGATGCGGCGGGCGTACATGTTGACCTGGGTGAAGACCGATATGTTGGAGAGGCCGATCGCCTCCGCCGCCTGCTCCATCGCCGCGGCGAGGCCGGCGCGGTCGCCCGCGAGCAGCATGCGGCCGAGCGGGGAGGGGGTGGCCCCGCCGCCCATGTCGCCGCCACCGATCCCGCCGGCGGCCCCGGGACCCTCCGGCGCTGCCGGCTCCGGGGCGCCCTCCGCGGCCGGCCGCGGCGGCGCCGGCACCTCCCGGAAGCCCTCACGGCCGAAGAAGAGCGCGAAGCACTCCTCGAACCGCCGCTTCTCCTCCGCCGTCTTGGCGAGCACGAGCGAGAGCGCGTCGCGCAGCGTCGCGCGGTCGGCGAGGCCGACCGCCTCCGCCGCGCGGATCGCGTCCAGCCCCTCCGCCGTCGAGACGCGCAAGCCCGCGCTGCGCGCCGCGCGCAGGAAGTCGCGCAGCACCGGCGCGGCGAGGGGCGCGGTCATGCCGCCGCCGTGGCCGCCTCCTCGCGCGCCCGGAACAGCAGCGGCGCGATCTGGCTGTCGGCGGCCCTGATGTCGCTCTCGAACTTGAGCAGCACGTTCAGCGTCTCGCGCACCAGATCGGCGCCGAGCTCGCGCGCGTGCAGCAGCACCAGCACCTGCGCCCAGTCTATGGTCTCGCTGACCGAGGGCAGCTTCCTCAGGTCGAGCCGGCGCAGCCCCTGTACGAAGGCGACGATCTGGCGCCGGAGGCCCGCCGCCGCCTCCGGCACGCGGCTCGCGACGATGCGCGCCTCCAGCTTCGGGTCGGGGAAGCCGATGTGCAGGTGCAGGCAGCGGCGCTTCAGCGCGTCGCCCAGGTCGCGCATCGCGTTGGAGGTGAGCAGCACGAGCGGCGGCACCGCGGCGCGCACGGTGCCGATCTCCGGGATCGTGACCTGGTAGTCGGAGAGCAGCTCCAGCAGGAACGCCTCGAACTCCTGGTCGGACTTGTCCACCTCGTCGATCAGCAGCACCGCGCCGGCGGGCGCCTCGAGCGCGCGCAGGAGCGGCCGCGGCTCGAGGAAGTGGCGCGAGAAGAACACGTCGCCGACGCCGTGCAGCCGCTCGATCGCCTGCTCCAGGCTGGCCGCCTCGCCGAGCACGGGGGCGAGCCTGTCCTTCAGGATCTGGGTGTAGAGGAGCTGCTTTCCGTACTTCCACTCGTACAGCGCCTTCGACTCGTCGAGGCCCTCGTAGCACTGCATTCGCACCAGCGGCAGGCCGAGCCAGCGCGCCACCGCCTTGGCGAGCTCCGTCTTGCCGACGCCGGCCGGGCCCTCCACCAGCACCGGCTTCTCGAGCCGCTGCGCGAGGTAGATCGCGGTCGCGATCGGGCGGCTCGCGATGTAGCCGGCGGCGCCGAGCCCGGCCTCGACCGCCTCGATCGAGGCCACCCGCCGCTGCAGCATGCCGCCGTCGTTCATCCGTCCCGTCCCGTCCGTGCGCGGCGCCCTCGCCGCCGAGCCGGCGGGCGCCTCACCGCCGGTCCTATGGCACGGCCGCGCCCCGTTCCGAAGCCCCCGGGGCGGGGACGGTGCGGATTGAGCCCCGCGCGCCGCCGGCCTAGCCTGCCGTGCCAGGCACGGAGGGGACGGAGGACATGCTCAGCCTCAGCGGCAAGGTCGCGATCGTGACGGGCGCCGGCTCGGTCGGTCCCGGCTGGGGAAACGGCAAGGCGACCGCGGTGCTGATGGCGCGCCGGGGCGCCTCGGTCCTCGCCCTCGACATCGCCGGGGCGGCGGCGGAGGAGACGCGGCGCATCATCGAGGAGGAGGGCGGCGTCTGCGCCACGCAGGTCTGCGACATGCTCGACTCGGCGCAGGTGGCGGCCGCGGTCGAGGCCTGCCTGCGGCGCTTCGGACGCATCGACATCCTGGTGAACAATGTCGGCGGCTCCCACCCGGGCGACCCGGTGAGCATGCCGGAGGAGGTCTGGGACCGGCAGATCGACTTCAACCTCAAGACCGCCTTCCTCGGCTGCAAGCACGTGCTGCCGGTGATGGAGGCGCAAGGGGCGGGCGCGATCGTCAACATCTCCTCGGTCGCCGGGCTGCGGATGAGCGGCGACCGCACGCATGTCGGCTACAGCGCCGCGAAGGCCGGGATCCTCGGCTTCACGAAGTCCGTGGCGCTCGCCTACGCGAAGAAGGGCATCCGCTGCAACGCGGTGGTGCCGGGCCTGATGCACACGCCGCTGGTCGAGCACCGCCTGGTGCGCCAGCTCGGCGCCCGCGACGCCGAGGCGCTGATCGCCGAGCGCCACGCCAAGGTGCCGATGGGCCACATGGGCACCGGCTGGGACGTGGCGCACGCGGTGCTGTTCCTCGCGAGCGACGAGGCGAAGTACATCACCGCCACCGAGATCGTGGTGGACGGAGGGCTGACCGCCGCCGCCCCGGGCGGCGTCTGAGGCGCGCCGCGGCGCGGGACGGCGGCGGGGCGGCGCCTCGCGTCCGCGCCGGCGAGCCTGCTCCTCGCCGCGCTTCTCGCCTACGCGGCTCTGGTCGTGCTGCTGTTCCTCGCGCAGCGCCCGCTCCTGTATCCCGGCGCCTGGCCGGGCGGACCGGACGCCTCGCCCGGCGATCCGCCGCCCGGCTTCCGGGCGGTCCGCCTCGCCACCGAGGACGGCGAGCGCCTCGCCGCCTGGTGGCGCGCGCCGGCGGCGCCGGGCCGGGCCGTGCTGCTCTACTCCCCCGGCAATGCGGGCACGCTCGCCCATCGCCGCCACCGGGCCGCGGCGCTCGCCGCGGAGGGGCGCGGCCTGCTGGTCCTCAGCTACCGCGGCTACGCCGGCTCCACCGGCCGGCCGAGCGAGGAGGGCCTCGCCCGCGCCGCCCACGCCTTCGTCGCCGAACGCCACCCGGAGGCGCCGCCGGTGCTGTTCGGCGGGTCGCTCGGCAGCGGCGTCGCGGTGCGGCTCGCGTCCGGGCGGCGCGTCGCCGGTCTCGTGTTCGAGGCGCCCTTCTCCTCCGCCGTAGACGTCGCGCGCGCCGCCTTCCGCTTCGTCCCGGTCGGCCTCCCGATGCGCGACCGCTTCGACTCTGCCGCGCGCATCGGCGGGCCGGCGCGCCGGTGCTGATCCTGCACGGCGATCGCGACGCGGTGGTGCCGCTCGCCCTCGGCGAGCGCCTGTTCGCCGCCGCGGCCGAGCCGAAGCGGCTCGTGCGGCTGCAGGGCGTCGGCCGCGCGGAGGCGCCGGAGCGCGGCGGACTCGCGGCGGTGCTCGCCTTCCTCGCCGAGGTCGAGGCGACGCGCTGATCGCCGCGCCGGCGCTCAGTCGATCCGCGCGCCGGAGACCCGCACCACCTCCGCCCACTTCGTGATCTCGCCGCGGATGAACGCCTCGAAGGCGTCGGGCGTGGTGCCGCCGTCCGGCGTCAGGTTCGGCGGGTCGGCGCCGAGTTCCGCCAGCTTGGCGCGCACCGCGGGCTCCTTGCTCACCGCGTCCACCGCCGCGCCGAGCTTCGCGACGATCGGACGCGGCGTGCGCGCCGGGGCCTGCAGGCCGAACCAGGCGGTCGCCTCGAAGTCCGGCACGCCGGATTCGGCGAGCGTCGGCACCTCCGGCAGCGCCGGGGAGCGGACGTGGCTGGTGACGGCGAGCGCGCGCAGCCGCCCCTCGCGGATGTGGCCGATGCAGGAGGGCATGTTGTCGCAGCCGACCTCGACCCGGCCGGCGACCGCCTCGACCAGCATCGGCCCGGCGCCGCGGAACGGCACGTGGGTGATCTGCACGCCGGTCCGGAGCTTGAAGTACTCCATCGTCATGTGCGGCGAGCCGCCGCTGCCGGCGCTGCCGTAGTTGAGCTGGCCGGGCCGCGCCTTCGCCAGCGCCACCAGCTCGGCGATGCTGCGCGCGGGGACGGAGGGGTGGACGAAGACGACGTTGGGGACGCGCAGGAACAGGCCGACCGCGGTGAGATCCTCCGGCCGGTAGGGCATGCGCGGGCCGAACAGCGCGTAGTTGATCGCCGCCGGCGAGATCGCGTTCACCAGCAGCGTGTAGCCGTCGGGCGCGGCGCGGGCGACCGCCTCGCCGGCGATGTTGCCGGTCGCGCCCGGGCGGTTCTCGACCGGGAAGGGCTGGCCGAGCCGCGCCGCGAGCCGCTCGGCGTAGATCCGCGCGGCGATGTCGGTGGTGCCGCCGGGCGGGAACCCCACCAGCAGGCGGACCGGGCGCGACGGGTAGTCGGCGGCGGCGAAGGGCTGCGCGCGGGCGAGGGGAACGCCGGAGCCGGCGGCGAGGGCGAGGCTCCCGAGCAGGATCGCGCGGCGGTCTGGATGCATTCCGGTTTTCCTCCCGGGGCGGCGCGTGGGACGCCCCGGAGAACTCTAGCCGCCGTTCCGCCTCCCCGGCCAGACGCCCCGTGCGCCCGTCCGCGGCGGGACCTCAGTCGATGGTGGCGCCGGAACGCTCCACCACCTGCGCCCACTTCGCGATCTCGTTGCGGATGAACGCCTCGAAGGCCTCCGGCGTGGTGCCGCCGTCCGGCGTCAGGTTCGGCGGCATGCCGCCGAGATCGGCGAGCTTGGCGCGCGTCTCCGGCTCCTTCACGATGGCGTCCAGCTCCCGGCCGAGCCGCTCGATGATCGGGCGCGGGGTGCGCGCCGGGGCCTGCACGCCGAACCAGGCGGTCGCCTCGACCCCGGGCAGGCCCTCCTCCGCGGTGGTCGGGCAGTCGGGCAGCGCCGGCGAGCGCGTCGCCGTGGTGACGGCGAGCGCGCGCAGCCGCCCCTCGCGGATGTGGCCGAGGGCGGAGGGCAGGTTGTCCACCGCCACCTGCACGCGGCCCGCGATCACCTCGGTCAGCATCGGCCCGGCGCCGCGGAACGGCACGTGCGTCATGTCGATCCCGGCCTCGAGCTTCAGCAGCTCGCCGGTCATGTGCAGGCTGGTGCCGCTTCCGGAGCTGCCGATGTTGAGCTGGCCCGGCCTCTGCTTGGCGTAGGCGACGAGCTCGCGCAGCGTGCGCACCGGCAGCGAGGGGTGCACGAAGATCACGTTCGGCACCCGCACCACCAGCGCGACGGCGGCGAGGTCCTCCGGCCGGTAGGGCATGCGCTGCTTGTAGAGCGCGTAGTTGATCGCCCCGGAACTGATCGTCTGCATCAGCAGCGTGTAGCCGTCGGGCTCCGCCTTGGCGACGATGTCGGCGCCCAGGTTGCCGCCGGCGCCGGGGCGGTTCTCGATCACCACCTGCTGGCCGAGCCGCTGGCCGAGCGGCGGGGCGATGATGCGCGCGGCGATGTCGGTGGTGCCGGCGGGCGGGAACCCGACGATCAGGCGGATCGGCCGGGCCGGCCAGCCGGCGGGCTGCGCGCCGGCGCGGGCGAGCGGCGCCCAGGCGAAGGCGGCAGCGCCCAGCAGCAGGGTGCGGCGGTGGTGTGTCATGTCGCGGTCCTCCTCGCCTCTCCCACACCTGATTTCGCCGGCGCGGTCAATCGGGGGGCGCCGCCCGCGGCGGGCCATCTTCCGGCCGGCGGCGCGGGAACCCGGGGCCCGCGCGGCCGACGGTGCGATGGTGCCCGCCCTTCTCCGCGCGCCGGCCCGCTCGGTTGCCAAGGCGCGGGCGGCAGGGCATGGATTCCGGCGGGCGGCGGGCGCCGCATGGCGGGCGGCGGACTGCGCCGGCGGGGCAGGTGGGGCGGCGGGATGGGCTTCCTCAGGATCTACCGCAGGGCTCTCGGCCTGCTCGGCCCCGACCGGTGGGTGGCGATCGCGCTCGCTTTCGCCTCGCTGGCGATGGCCGGGCTGCAGTTCCTCGAACCCGTCCTCTTCGGCCGGGTGGTGGACGTGCTCTCCCGCGCCGACCGGCTCGATCCGGCGCTGGTCTGGGGGGAGTCGCTCCGGCTGCTCGCGCTCTGGAGCGCGGTCGGGCTGTCGGGGATCGGCGCCAACGTCGCCATCGCCCTGCTCTCGGACCGGATGGCGCACCGCAACCGCCTGGCGGTGATGGCCCGCACCTTCGAGCACGTGCTCTCCCTGCCGCTTTCCTTCCACGGCCACACCCAGACCGGGCGGCTGATGAAGGTCATGCTGGTCGGGACCGACAACCTGTTCTGGCTGTGGCTGTCGCTGTTCCGCGACAATCTCAACACGCTGATCGCGATCTTCGTGCTGCTGCCGATGACGCTGGCGCTGAACTGGCGGCTCGGCCTGCTGCTGATCGGCCTGGTGGTGCTGTTCGGCCTGCTCACCGCCTTCGTCGTCAACCGCACCGAGGCGGCGCAGGGCCGCGTCGAATCGCTGCACTCGCGGCTCGCTGGGAGCGCGCAGGACGCGCTCGCCAACGTCGTGGTCGTCCAGTCCTTCAGCCGGCTCGCCGCCGAGGCCCGCCTGTTCGGGGACATCGCCCGCCAGGTGCTGCACCACCAGTACCCGGTCCTCACCTGGTGGGCGCTGGTCTCGGTCATGACGCGCGCGGCGAGCACCCTCACCGTGATCGCGATCTTCATCCTCGGCACCCTGCTCCACATGCGCGGCCTGACGAGCGTGGGCGAGATCGTGAGCTTCATGGGCTTCGCGACGCTGCTGATCGGCAAGCTCGAGGGCGCCGTCAGCTTCGTCTCCCGCCTCGTGCTGCAGGTCCCCGCGCTGCAGGAGCTGTTCCAGGTGCTCGACACGCGCAGCACCGTCCCCGAGAAGCCGGACGCGATCGACCTGCCGCGGGCCAAGGGGGCGGTCGCCTTCGAGCACGTGGTGTTCGCCTATCCCGGCGGGCCGCGCATCCTCGACGACGTCTCCTTCGAGGTGCCGCCCGGCCGCACCGTCGCCCTGGTCGGCCCGACCGGCGCCGGCAAGTCCACGGCGATGGCGCTGCTCCAGCGCATGTGGGATCCGCTCGAGGGGCGGATCACGCTGGATGGCTACGACCTGCGCGACCTCACCCTGGAATCGCTCCGCCGCAACATCGGCGTGGTGTTCCAGGAGAGCATGCTCTTCAACCGCACGATCCGCGACAACCTCCTCGTCGGCCGACCCGACGCCACCCAGGAGGAGATCGAGCGGGCCTGCCGCATGGCGGAGGCGCACGACTTCATCATGCGCCAGCCGCAGGGCTACGACACCGTGATCGGCGAGCGCGGCGCCTCGCTCTCCGGCGGCCAGCGCCAGCGCCTGGCCATCGCGCGCGCGCTGCTCAAGGATCCGCCGGTGCTGATCCTCGACGAGGCGACGAGCGCGCTCGACGCGGCGACCGAGGCGCGGGTGCAACGGGCGCTGCGGGCGCTGATGAAGGGGCGCACCACCTTCATCATCGCCCATCGCCTGTCCACCGTGCGCGAGGCCGACGAGATCCTGGTGTTCGACGGCGGCCGCATCGTCGAGCGCGGAACCTACGCCGAGCTGGTCGCGGCGGGCGGCCGTTTCGCCGAGCTGGTGCGCACGCAGCTCACCGGCGACGCCGCCCCGGCCCACGCCGCGGCGGACTGAGCGGCGGCTGCGGGGCGCGCGGCGTCGCGCTTGCGCCACGCCGCGGCAAGCTGGCATTCTGCCCACCACGCATAGAGGGCCGGCCGACCCGGGATCGCACCCTCCTGCTGCGGCGCGGCGCATCCGGGCCGTCCCGCCCCCTGAGGGAAGGGGAGTGCGCCGCCATGACCATCGCCGAGATCCTCCGCCGCAAGGGCACCGGGGTCGTCTCGGTCCGGCCGCAGGACGGGGCGGTCGCCGTCGCCCGCACCCTGGCCGAGCACCGGATCGGCGCGGCGCTGGTCTGCGACGAAACCGGCGCGGTGCTCGGCATCGTCAGCGAGCGCGACATCGTCCGGGCCCTCGCCGCCGAGGGCGGCGAGGCGCTGCTCGCGATGGACGCGGCGCGGCTGATGACCCGCGTGCTGCACACGGTGACGCCGCGCACCTCGGTGGTCGAGGCCCTGGGCATGATGACCGACCGCCGCGTGCGCCACCTGCCGGTGCTGGCCGACGACGGCAGCCTCGCCGGGATCGTCTCGATCGGCGATCTGGTGAAGCACCGGATCGTCGAGGTCGAGCACGAGGCCGAGGAGCTGCGCAGCTACGTCGCGCAGGCCGGGTGAGGGGCGCCCCGCGGGGCGTTCCTCCCGTGGGGGCGGGGGCGCGCGGCGCTCCTCCGCCCCGGGCCGGCGGGTGGCGGCTTGCGCTGGGCCGCGCCGCGGGCAATCCTGCGCCGCAACGACAGGCTTTGCCCCGGGGGACGACATGACGATCCGACGCCGCGAGATCCTCGCGCTGGGCGCTGCCGCGCTGGCCGGCGCCGCATCCTTCCCGGCGCGCCGGGCCGGCGCGCAGACGCGCTGGCAGATGGCCACCGCCTACCCGGACGGCAATTTCCACACCCGCAACATCCGCGAGTTCGTCGCCGAGATCGAACGCGCCTCCAACGGCCAGCTCGCCATCCAGGTGCACAGCGGCGCGAGCCTGCTGCGGATGCCGGAGATCAAGCGCGGGGTGCAGACCGGCCAGGTGCAGATGGGCGAGATCCTGCTCACCGCCTACGCCAACGAGGACCCGTTCTTCGACGCCGACGCGCTGCCCTTCCTGGTGACCAACTACCAGGAGGCGAAGAAGCTCTCCGACCTGCAGAAGCCCTACATCGAGGCGCGGCTGCAGCGCCAGGGCCTGATGCTGCTCTACATGGTCCCCTGGCCCCCGGCCGGCTTCTACACCAACGAGCCGCTGCGCAGCCTCGAGCAGCTCCGCGGCACGCGCTTCCGCACCTTCAGCGCGCTCACCAACCGCTTCGCCCAGCTCGTCGGCGCCAGCCCGACCCTGGTGCAGCAGGCGGAGCTCGCGCAGGCCTTCGCCACCGGCATCGTGCAGGCGATGGTCACCTCGGCGCAGACCGGGGTGGACACCGCCGCCTGGGACTACGTGAAGGTGTTCACCCCGGCCGGCTTCTCGATGACCAAGAACGCCGTGATCGTCCGCCGCCGCGACTTCGAGGCGCAGCCCGCCGCGCTGCAGCAGGCGATCCGCGACGCGGCGGCGCGGGCCGAGGCGCGCGGCTACCGCTACTCCGAGGAGGCGACGGAGGCCACGCAGCGGACGCTCGCCGAGCGCGGCATGACGATCGGCACGGTCACGCCGGAGCTGCGCGCGCAGTTCCAGCAGGTGAGCCGCACCATGGTGGAGGAGTGGATCGCCCGCGCCGGGGAGGACGGGCGGAAGCTGATCGAGGCCTACCGGGCGGCATGACCGGCGCGTGCTGGCGGCGCCGCGCGGGGGCCGGCACCGGCGCGACCGCCGGCGACGGCCGCGCCCGGCGGTCCCGGGACCCTGCTGCGCCCGGCTGACCGCCGATGGCCCTGCTCCGTCGCGCGCTCGACGCGCTCTATCTCCTTGGCGGCGTGCTCGGCGCACTCACCCTCGCCGGGATCGGCGCGATCATCGCCCTCCAGGTGGGCGGCCGCGTCCTCGGCCGCGTCCTGCTCGGCGCCGACGACCTCACCGCCTATGCCGTCGCCGCCTCGGCCACCCTGCCGCTCGCCTACGCCTTCCGCCACGGCGCGCACATCCGCGTGGACCTGGTGATCGGCCGGCTCGCCGGGCGCGCGCGCTTCGCGATGGAGGCGCTGGCGCTGCTGCTCGCCGCTGCCGTCGCGCTCGGCTTCGCCTACGCGATGGCGGACCTCGCCCGCGATTCGCTCGAGTTCGGCGAGGTGGCGCAGGGCAGCGTCGCCTGGCCGCTCTGGGTGCCGCAGGGGCTCGCGGCGTTCGGGGCCGGGCTGCTCGCCCTCGCTCTGCTCGACGACCTGGCGGTCCATCTCGCCGGCGGCACGCCGAGCTACCGCCGCGCGGCGGAGGCTTCGGCCCTCGAGCGCGCCGCCGAGGAGGTCTGATGGAGCTCGCCCAGACCGAGGCCGGGCTGCTCCTCCTCGGCTTCCTGTTCCTCGTGCTCGCGCTCGGCGTCTGGATCGGCCTCGCGCTGATGCTGGTTGCGCTGGCCGGGATCGTCGTGCTGCCGCTCCTGGTCCCGGGGATGCCCGCCTTCCCGGTCGAGAAGGTGATGGGCACGGCGATCTGGCAGGCCATGGCCTCCTGGACGCTCGCCGCCCTGCCGCTGTTCATCTGGATGGGCGAGATCCTGTTCCGCACGCGCCTCAGCGAGGACATGTTCCGCGGCCTCGCCCCGTGGGTGCAGCGCCTGCCCGGGCGGCTGATGCATGTCAACGTGATCGGCTGCGGCATCTTCGCCGCCGTCTCCGGCAGCAGCGCCGCGACCGCGGCGACGATCGGCAAGATGTCGCTGCCGGCGCTGCTTTCGCGCGGCTACCACCCGCCGATGGCGATCGGCAGCCTCGCCGGCGCGGGCACGCTCGGCCTTTTGATCCCGCCCTCGATCGTGATGATCGTCTATGGCGTGGCGGCCGAGGTCTCGATCGTCAGGCTGTTCATCGCCGGGGTGATCCCGGGCCTGCTGCTGATGCTGCTGTTCAGCGGCTACATCGCGGTGTGGTCGCTGCTCAACCCCTCGCTCACGCCGCCGCCCGACCCGCCCATGCCCTGGCGCCGGCGGCTGCGCGAGAGCGGCCAGCTCATCCCGGTGATGGCGCTGATCGCCTTCGTGATGGGCAGCATCTACTTCGGCTGGGCCACCGCGACCGAGGCCGCGGTGTTCGGCGTCGTCGGCGCGCTCGCCCTCTCCGCCTGGGGCGGGACGCTGACGCGGGAGAGCTTCGTCGCGAGCCTGATGGGCGCGACGCGGCTCTCCTGCATGATCAACCTGATCCTCGCCGGCGCGGCCTTCCTCACCCAGGCGATGGCCTATTCCGGCATCCCCGCGGCGATGGCGCAGTGGGTGGGGGCGCAGGGGTTCAGCCCCTACGTCATCATCGCTTGCCTGACGGTGATCTACCTCATCCTCGGCTGCTTCATAGACGGCATCAGCATGATCGTGCTGACCGCCTCGGTGGTGCTCCCGATCGTGCAGAAGACCGGCTTCGACCTGCTCTGGTTCGGCGTGTTCATCGTGCTGGTGGTCGAGATGGCGCAGATCACGCCGCCCGTCGGCTTCAACCTGTTCGTGCTGCAGGGACTGACGGGGAAGGACATCTTCACCGTCGCGCGCCACACCCTGCCGTTCTTCCTCCTGATGGTCGCCGCCGTCGCCCTGGTGACGGTCTTTCCCGGCCTCGTGACCTGGCTGCCGGCGACGGCGCTCGCGCGTTGACCGCGGCGAGGGGACGGGCGGCGCCGCGCGGTGAACCACCGGTCGTCGCATCCGCCGGCCCGATCCGCGCCGGGGCATGCGTCTGCGGCGGCGCCGGCTGTGCCTGCACGGCCCGTGGGCCCCGAAGTCGCCGATCGGCCCGGCGCGTCGCCGGCGACGTCGGGGCTCATCGTCTGCCGAGCCGGTTTGCGCGCGCGGTGGTCGCCGTCCTCCGCAAGCCGCTTTTAGCGGATCGGGGAAGAGCCCGTCGCGGCGGCCCGGGCCCGGCGGCCGAAGGGCAGCACCGTCTCCGGGTTGGTCCAGGGCGGCCGCCCGAGGTTGAGGTCCCGCGGGCTGGTGGTCGCGCCTGTGACGGCGCCGGCGGCGCCGCCGATGGCGGCACCGACGAGAGCGCCGGCCGGACCGCCGAGCGCCCCGATGCCGGCGCCGGCCGCGGCCCCCGCCGCCGCCCCGCCGGTCGTGCGCTCCTCCCGCGTGGAGCCGCAGGCGGCGATCAGCAACGTCGCCGCCGCCAGGGCGGCCGCGGCTGCCCCCCTCATGGCGCGGTTCCTCTGCGTGCCGTTCGTGCCGCACGGCCGATCGCCGGCAACGGCAGGGCCTCGTGCCGGGGGGGGACGCAGGCGCTGCCGCCGCGCGGGAAGGCGACGGGCGGCCTGCGCCCGGAACGCGGCCCTGTCGCGCCGGTTGCGTCGCTCGGCCCTCCGCCCTCGTCGCCGGCGCTCCGATGGTGCCCGACGCGACCGCCGCGCCCCGGAGCGGGTCCGACGCCTGCCGGTTCGCCGCCCGCGCGCGACGGTCGGCGCGCGGGGCCGCCGCGATCGCCATGCGCCGCAGCCCGGCCAGCGCGCCTTACGGCGCGCCCGCCGTCCTCCACGCCTCGGCCCAGAGCGAGGACGGATTGAGGTGCCCGGTCGGCCGCACGCCCTCGAGCCAGGGCGGCCAGACATGCGCGTCGGCGCGGAACCAGAGCGGCAGCGCCGGCAGCTCCTCGGCGTAGATCGCCTGCAGCCGGTGCCACAGCGGCCGGCGCCGCTCCGGGTCCAGCTCCAGCGGGATGGCCTCGATCAGCGCGTCCATCTCGGCGTTGCGGAAGCCGCCGTAGTTCTGGCCGGAGAAGTTCCGTTCCGGGCGCGGGATCTCGTCCGAATGCAGGGTGGAGCGCGGCACGCTCTCCGGCGCGCTGATCCAGGCGAACAGGGCGAGGCCCTGGAAGCGGCGGCGCGCGAGCGTCTCGCCGAAGAACACGCGCGGCGGCTCGTTGCGGATGCGCGCCTCGATCCCGGCGGCGCGCCACATGCCCTGCAGCACCTGCTGCACCTGCTCGCGCGAGCGGTTGCCGGCGGTGGTCATCAGCTCGAGCGCGAGGCGCTCGCCGGCGGCGTTGCGGCGGATGCCGTCGGGGCCGCGCCGCCAGCCCGCCGCATCGAGCAGCGCCGCGGCGCGGGCCGGATCGAAGGGCCACTGCCGCACCTCCGGGTCGTGCATGGGATCGAGCGGATTGACCGGGGAGTGCGCGACCGGCTGGCGGCCGTCGAACAGGCGCGCGGCGATCTGCGCGCGGTCCACCGCCATCAGCAGCGCCTGGCGCACGCGCCGGTCGGAGAGGGCGGGGTGGTCGAGCCGCACCTCGAGGTGCTCGTAGATCAGGCCGGGCCGGTAGGCGAAGCGGAAGCGGCGGCCGGCGCGGCGCTCGAGAGCGATCGCCTGCTCGATCGGCAGGCCGAGCTCGCCCGCGATCATGTCGAGCTGGCCGGCGAGGAGCTGCGCCTCGAGCGCCGGCGTGTTCTCGACGGCGCGGACGACGATGCGGCGGAACGCCGGGGCGGGACCGCGCCAGGCGCCGTTGCGCTCCAGCGTCACCGAGGCGCCGGGCTGGACGGCGGCGATCCGGTAGGGGCCGTTCCACAGGCCGGGATTCGCCGTCTCGGTGTCGTAGGCCGTGCGGGTGCGGTAGCTGCGCGGGTCGGCCTCCCACCGCGGGCGCTCGATGTGCGCGGGCAGCGGCTGGAAATCGCCGGCGGAGGCATAGTCGAAGGTCACCTTGTCGAAGCGGAGCGTGACGGTGCGCGCATCCACGACGACCAGCTCGTAGGCGGAGCGGTAGTACTCCGCCGGGCCGAAGCCGGTGGCGGCCTCGCGCCCCGCCTCCCAGGCGAAGCGCAGGTCCTCGGCGGTGACAGGGGTGCCATCCCCCCAGCGGAGATCGTCGCGCAGCCGGTAGGTGACCCTGATGCCGGGCTTGCCGTCCGGCGTCGTCTCGCGCGCGGCGAGGCCGTTCTCGAGCGAGGGCAGGGTCTCGCAGGCGAGGCAGACGAGGCGCCAGTCGGGATCCCAGGCGGTTAGGGGGCGGCGCGCGAAGCCGAGCACGTAGGACTTCGCGGCCATGGCCTCGATGTTGGGATGGAAGGTGGACGGGAACTGGGCGATGCCGATGGCGAGGGTGTCGCGCGGTGGCGCCGCGGCGTCCTGCGCCCGGGCGCCGGGCACGACGCCGGCGCCGAGCACGACGCCGGCAGCCAGCGCCGCGGCGGCCCGCATCGTCGCCCGCCTCATCCCGGCGCCCGGTTCGCCTCCTCGACGCTCCCGACGCCGCCGTGCGCGCGCGACCACTCCACCGGGTTCTCCAGGAACTTGCGCACCTCGCGCAGCGCGCGCTCCTCGAAGTAGGGCCGCTCCTTGCACACCTCGAGCACGTCCCACCAGGTGCAGAGGTGGTGCAGCGAGAGGTTCATGCGCTGGAGCGTCTCGAAGGTGCCGGGGAAGACGCCGTAGAAGAACACGACGAAGGTGTGCTCGCAGACCGCGCCGGCGTCGCGCAGCGCCTGGGCGAAGCGGATCTTGGAGGCGCCGTCGGTGGTCAGGTCCTCGACCAGCAGCGTGTTCTTGCCCTCCGGCACGTCGCCCTCGATCTGCGCGCCGCGGCCGAAGCCCTTGGGCTGCTTGCGCACGTAGGCCATCGGCGTGAGCATGCGGTCGGCGATCCAGGCGGCGAAGGGGATGCCCGCCGTCTCGCCGCCCGCCACCACGTCGATCGTCTCGTAGCCGACGTGGCGGCCGATCTTCTCCACGCCGAGGTCGCAGATGCGGTTGCGGGCGCGGGGGAAGTAGATGATCTTGCGGCAGTCTATGTAGACGGGGCTCTTCCAGCCGGAGGTGAAGGTGTAGGGCTCCTCCGGGCGGAAATTGACGGCCTTGATCTCGAGCAGGATGCGCGCGGTGGTCAGCGCGGCGTCGCGGTCCCAGTCGGAGGCATGGTGCGCAGGCATGGCGGCTCCCTCGGTCTGCCCCGTTCCTAGAGCAGATCGCGGACGGCTGGAAACGGCCGGGAGGGAAACCCGCTCCGGCCGGCGCCGGACCAGGGCCGCCGGCGCGCCCGCGGCCGGACGCGCACGGCGCTAGCCGGCAGGCCGGGCCCATGGCGGACGGCACAGAGGAAGCGGAAGGCGTGCTCGTGCTCGCCGACCCCCGGGCGGGCACGGCGGCGCAGGCGCTCGGCATCGCCGAGCGGCTCGGCGTACCGTTCCGCACCGTTCCCCTGGCCTGGTCGCCCCTGGCCGGGCTGCCGCTGCGCTGGCCGACCCTGGCCGGGCTCGCCGCGCCGGTGCGGCAGGCGCTGCGCGCTCTGCCGCCGGGGCCGCGCCTGGTGCTGTCGGCGGGGCGGCGTTCGGCGCCGGTCGCGCTGTGGCTGCGGCGCCATCGGGGAGTGCGGACCGTGCACTGCATGCGGCCCGGCTTCGGCGCCGCCCGCTTCGACCTCCTGGTGCTCGGCCGCCATGACGCGCCCTGGGCCGCCCCGAACCTGCTGCCGATCCTCGGCGCCACGCATCGCGTCAGCGCGGCGCGCCTGGCCGCGGCGCGCGCCGAATGGGCCGGGGCGCTGGCGCCGCTGCCGCGGCCGCGCGTCGCGCTCCTGCTCGGCGGCCCGGCGCGGGCGGTCGGGCTCGATCCCGCCCCGGCGGCGGCGCTCGGCGCGCGGGTGGCCGGCTTCGCCGGCGCGGTGCTGGCGACCACCAGCCGCCGCACCGGCCGGGCGGCGACCGAGGCGCTGGCGGCGGCGCTCGCCGGCGTCCCCCACCGCCTGCACCGGTGGGGGGAGGCGGGGCCCAACCCCTATCTCGGCTTCCTCGCCTGGGCCGACGCGGTGGTGGTGAGCGGCGATTCGGTCTCGATGATCTCCGAGGCCCTGGCCGGCGCCGCCCCGGTCTTCATCGCCGATCTCGGCGCGTCCGGCGTGCGCCAGCGGCGCCTGCACGAGAGCCTCTACGCCGCCGGCCAGGCGCGGCCCGTCGCGGCCGCGCCCGCCCCCTTCGCGCGCGCGCCGCTCGACGAGAGCGGCCGGGTCGCGGCGGAGATCCGGGCACGCGGGCTGCTGGTGCGGGCGGAGGGTTGAGCGCCGCGCCGCGGGGCGGCGGCGGCCGGCCGCGACGGTGGCGCCCCGCGCGCTTCGGTGGCACCCTTTCCGCGCCATGATTCGCCGGCACCCCTCCCGTCGCCTCGTCCCGGCCGCGCCGGCCCTGCTCTGCGCGGCGCTGGCCGCGGCCCTGCTCGCGCCCGGCCGCGCCGGGGCGCAGACCGAGCCGTTCGGGTGCCCGCGCTACGTGGATGTCGCGCCGATCGCCGACGTGAACGCGCCCGCGGGCTGGAGCGCGGCGTCGCGCCCCACGCGGCGCTGGCTGCGCGGGGCCGAGATGTTCGAGGGCGATCCCGCGGCCAACCAGCGCATCCAGGGGCGCCTGGTGGACCAGAGCCGCGGCACCACCGAATGGACGATCCCGCCGGGGTCGCAGGCGCCCACGCTGGTCTGTCTCTATCAGGGGACGGACGTGACCCTGGCCCGCGTCGTGCCCTACGGCATGCGGCGCTGCGCCACCAGCTTCGCGCGGCCCGATCCGTTCCGCCGCCGGACCGAAGAGGACAATCCGAACGGGCGGACCCTGCTCGTCCTCTGCTACTGAGGCGGCGCGGCCGGTGCGGCGGCGGGAGGGCTTGTGCCCGGCGCGCCGGGTCGCCACCCTGCGGCCTCTTCGTCACCGGAGGGGGAGCGGCAGGACAGCGCCATGGCGACACGGAAGACCTACCGGATCGCGGTGATCCCGGGCGATGGCATCGGCAAGGAGACGGTGCCGGAGGGACTGCGCGTGCTCGATGCCGCCGCGCGCCGCTTCGGCTTCGACCTCCAGCTCACCCACTACGACTGGTCGTGCGAGACCTACAAGCGGACCGGGCGGATGATGCCGCCCGACGGGCTCGACCGGCTGCGCGAATCCGATTCGATCTTCCTCGGCGCCGTCGGCTGGCCGGACGTGCCCGACCACATCTCGCTCTGGGGCCTGCTGATCCCGATCCGCCGCGGCTTCGACCAGTACGTCAACCTCCGCCCCTGCCGGCTGCTGCCCGGGGTGCGCACGCCGCTCGCCGACCGCCGGCCGGAGGACATCGACTTCTACGTGGTGCGCGAGAACACCGAGGGCGAGTACAGCTCGGTCGGCGGGCGCATGTTCGAGGGCACGGAGCGCGAGTTCGTCACCCAGGAAAGCATCTTCACCCGCCAGGGCGTGGACCGCGTGCTGCGCTACGCCTTCGAACTGGCGATGACGCGGCCGCGCAGGAAGGTGACGAGCGCCACCAAGTCCAACGGCATCACCCTCACCATGCCCTACTGGGACGAGCGTTTCGCGGCGATGGCGCGGAACTACCCGGAGGTGAGGACCGACCAGTACCACATCGACATCCTCTGCGCCCATTTCGTGCAGCATCCCGACTGGTTCGACGTGGTGGTGGGCTCCAACCTGTTCGGCGACATCCTCTCCGACCTCGGCCCGGCGGTGGCGGGCTCGATCGGCATCGCCCCCTCCGCCAACATCAACCCGGAGCGGCGTTTCCCCTCGATGTTCGAGCCGGTGCACGGCTCCGCCCCCGACATCGCGGGCAAGGGGATCTGCAACCCGATCGGCCAGGTCTGGTCGGGGGCGATGATGCTCGAGCACCTCGGCGAGACCGCGGCGGCGCAGGCGATCCTCCGCGCGATCGAGGCGCTGCTCGCCGAAGGGGGGCCGCGCACGCGCGACATGGGCGGGCAGGCCGGAACGGCGGAGGTGGGCAAGGCGTTGGCGGAGGCGGTGGCGCGCGCCTGAGGAGCCGGCGGGGGAGGGCCGCGGCGCCGGCCGGCCTGCAGCCGTTCCTGCCCGGCCTGGCGCGCGGCGACGGTGCCGGCTCGTTGTCTGTCGAGCGGATTCGCACCCCCGGCGGCCGCTTGCCGTCCGCGATCCGCAGCAGCGGAGGAAAGGCGGACCGTGCCGCGTCGCGTCGCGATCATCCAGGGCCATCCCGATCCCGCGGGCGGGCATTTCGGCCACGCCCTCGCCGACGCCTATGCCGAGGGCGCGCAGGCCGCGGGCCACGCCGTCGAGCGCATCGAGGTCGCGCGCCTCGACTTCCCGCTGCTGCGGACCCAGGCGGAGTTCGAGGCCGGGGCCCCGCCCGCGGCGATCCGCGCCGCGCAGGAGACGCTGCGGCGCGCCGAGCACTGGGTGCTGCTCTACCCGCTCTGGCTCGGCGCCATGCCGGCGCTGCTCAAGGGTTTCCTCGAGCAGGTCTGCCGCCCCGGCTTCGCCTTCCGCGACGCCGGGCACGGCCTGCCGGAGAAGCTGATGAAGGGCCGCTCGGCGCGCATCGTCGTCACCATGGGCATGCCGGCCCTCGCCTACCGCTGGTGGTTCGGCGCGTACTCGCTGCGCAGCCTGGAGCGCAACATCCTGGGCTTCATCGGCATCCGCCCGATACGCGAGACGCTGATCGGCGGTGTGGGGAGCCTCGGGGCGGCGCGGGCGGAGGCCTGGCTCGGGCGGCTGCGCGCGCTCGGGCGCAACGCCGCCTGATCCCGCGGGCGGGCGGCGTGGTCGCGCGGCGGGATCGCAGCGGCGGTTCCGGCCCGGCGCTGCCCGCGCCGAGTCCCGCTCCCGGCTGTTTTCCGCCGTCCGCGATCCGCTCTATGGGCGCGGCGGGCCGTAGATCGCCTGCGTTGTCACCAGGAAGTCCACCCGGTCCTGCCGCAGCGCCTTCAGCGCCTCCTCCGGGCGGTTGATGATCGGCTCCTCGTGGACGTTGAAGGAGGTGTTGATCAGCACCGGCAGGCCGGTCGCCCGCTCGTAGGCCTCGAGGATGTCGTAGTAGGTCGGGTTGGCGGCGCGCGCGAGCACCTGCGGGCGCGCCGTGCCGTCCACGTGCACCACGGCCGGGATGCGCTCGCGCCACTCCTCCCGCACGTCGCAGGTCACGGTCATGAAGCGCGCCGTGTAGAGCAGGCTGCGGGGCAGGGCGAACACCTCGGCGCAGCGCTCCTCGCGCACGACCGGGGCGAAGGGCATGAAGTCGGTGCGGTCGAGGCGCCGGTTGAGCTCGTCGTTCACCGTGCGCGAGACCGGCGCGGCCAGGATGCTGCGCGCGCCGAGCGCGCGCGGCCCGTACTCGCAGCGCCCGATGTAGGTGCCGAGCACCTTGCCTTCGCGCAGCAGCGCCGCCGCCCGCCCGGGCACGGCCGGCCCTTCCGCCACGACCTCGCATCCCGCCGCCCGGAACGCCGCGTCCACCCCCGCCGCGTAGTCGCGGCCGAGGTAGAGGTCCGCGAAGCGGCGGCGCCGGCGGAGCCAGGCCGCGAGGCCGTCGCGCTCGAGCAGGTATTGCAGCACGCCGCCCGCTGCCTCGCCCTGGTCGGACATGGCGGGATAGACGAAGACCTCCTCGAGGCCGCGGAAACGCTCGGCGATGCGCTGGGTCAGCTTGACGTTGGCGAACACGCCGCCGCTCAGGCCGAGGGCGCGCGCCGGATGCCGCTCCAGGATCGCCTGCAGCGCCCGCAGCACCAGGGTCTCCAGCGCGCCCTGCACGGAGGCCGCGACGTCCGCCCGCTCCGCGCCGGCGGCGAGCGCGCTCAGCCGCGCCTGGATCGTCCCGTGGTCCACCCGCGCCTTGATCTGCCCGTCCGGGCGCACCTCGTAGAGCCGGACCAGCTCCTCGGCGAAGCGCGGCTGCCCGAAGGCGGCGAGGCCGAGCACCTTGCCCTCGTGGCGCAGCGGCACCATCCCGAGTTCGCGCGTGATGCCGGCGTAGAGCAGGCCGAGGCTGTCCGCGCGCACCTGCGGCCGGCGCAGCGAGAGCGAATCCCGCTCGCCGCCGAAGAGGTCGGTGAGGCACCCGTCCTTCAGCCGCCGCGCGCTGTAGAAGACGCGGTCGCCGCCGCCGTCGGCGGTGTAGAGCAGCGCGTCGTCCCAGTCGGTGTGGAACAGCGCGCCCAGCGCGTGGGCGAGGTGGTGGTTGTAGAACACGATGCGGCGGGGCTGCAGGCCGTGTCCGGCCAGCCAGCGGCGCGCGTCCAGCGCCGCCAGCGGATCGCGGATCATGTTGCGCGACATCACCCGCGCGAGGTCGAGGCGCCCGCGGCTCGCGCGCTGGCGCGCCGGGAAGTGGGCGCGCCAGCGGAAGTACTCCGCCGGATATTCGACCCGCGGCAGCGCCACCACCGCGACGTCGCGCGCCGTCACCCCCGCGGCGCGCAGGCATTCCTCGACCGCCTCGCCCGGCAGCGCGCCGCCATCGCCCTTGATGCGCGTCACCCGCTCCTGGGCGACGGCGGCGAGGAGGCGATAGTCGTCGTGCAGCGCCGCATTGGCGTCGTGCGCGGTGTAGAGACCGAGGATCAGCATCGCCATTCCCGTGCGGTTCGCGCGCATAGGCCCATGCGCCCCGCGTCCGCGCAAGCGGGGCGCCGTCCGGCCCGCGGGCGGGGAGGGGGGCGTGCTTGAAGGCCCATCCGGGTGCCGCTACAGTGCCGCCAGGAATTGCGAACCGCTCGCAATTGGGTTGCAGCAAGAGGGTCCCGCATGGGACGCGACGTCAGCCGCATCGCCCGCCGCTGCGAGCGGGCCGTGGTGAGCGCCTATCGCGAGCTGCGCGAGGTCGGCATTGACGACTTCGCGGCCTTCCAGGCCTGCACCGCCCTCTATCGCATCCACCACCCGGAGGCCTCGGTCGCCGAGGCGCGCCGCCTGGTCGCGGAGTGGATCGACCATCACGTGATCCGGAGGGCGACGGGACCGACGCAGGGCTGCGGCTGCGCCTGAAGCGGTCCGCCGCGCCTCCGCGAGCGGATCGCGGACGGCGGGAAACAGCCGGGAGCGTGAATCCGCGCGGCGGAGAAGGAGGCAGAGCTCTTGCCGCGCGCGCAGCCGAGCGGAAAGGGCGCCAGCGGCGCCGGCCCGCGACCGGCGCGCCGGCGGGGCGTCGGCCTGCGCGCCGCTTCCGCGTTGCCGGCCGCTCGCGTCCGGCGGCTGCCCCCGCCGCGGATCGCCGGCGATGACGAAGGCGCCCTGCGCCGCCCCGCTGCCGGCGGTGCGGGGTCAGTCGCCGGTCTGCGCCGCCGCGAGGCGCGCCAGCGCCACCGGCTCGAAGGGCGCCCGCCCCGGCGGCCCCGCGGCGAACAGCCAGTGCGGCGTGCCATCGGCGGCGAGCGCGAGCAGGCTGGAGCAGACCGTGCCGAAGCCGCCGAGCGGCGGGACGCACAGTGTCTCGGCCACGCCGATCGCGGGGTCGAATGCGTCGTCCGCCAGAAGCGCCGCCCAGCCGCGCCAGCCTGCGGGGCGGTCGGGCTCGGGCGGCGGCGCCGCCGCGAAGCGTGGCAGGTGGCGGCGGGTGCGCGGATGGGTCAGGTCGTTGGGATCGTGCGAGGTGATCAGGCTGATGCCGCAGGGCAGGGCCTCCACCTCCGGCCGGCCGTGGCCGAGGCCGCGCAGGAAGAAGGCCTCGCGCGAATCGGCCAGCACCAGGTTGAAGGGGCGCCAGTCCCCCGCCGGCAGGGTCGCCGCGAGGTGCGCGGCGGCGCGCGCGGCGCTCCGGTGTTCGAGGGCGAGGAGCGGCAGGATGCCGCGCGACCGCTTGCCGGGTGCCGGACCAAGGCTGCCCGGCCGGTTCAGCACGGCCGCGACCACCCCCGTGCCGGTGTCGAGCGCCATCCATGTGCCGCCCGCGCCGCGGTCCCTTCCGCCGACGACCTCCGGGCGATCCGGCCAGTGCGGCGCCGGCGGGTCCCAGGCCCGGTCCAGCCGCTCGTCGCGATTGGCGGCCATGAGCAGGGGCCAGGCGTGGCCGGGGCGGCGCAGCAGGATCACGGTGCACACGCGGCGAACCTGCGCGAGCGCCGCCGCCGCGGCAAGATGCCGGCTTCGGGGGGCGGCGACGGGGCTGCGGCGCCCGTCAGAAGCGGAAGTAGAAGCCGACGCTGGGCGCCGGGGCGATGACGGCGGGCGGCGCGTAATAGACCGGCGGCGGCGCGTAATAGACCGGCGGCGGCGGCGCGTAATAGACGCGCGGCGCCGGACGGTACCAGTACACCGGCGGCGGGGGCGCCACGTAGTGGGGCCGCCCCCAGTACCAGTGCCCTCGATGCCAGCCGCCCCGGTGCCACCCGTCGCGATCGGCCGCGGCGTCGCCCGGCAGCGCCGTGAGGCCGACCAGCAACGCACCGGCGCCGAGCAGGGCGAGGCGAAGCAGGCGCATGATCCAGGCTCCCTGAGGACCATCCTTACGCAGGCAAGGAGGATGTATGCGACCCTTGGGGCGAAAACAGGGCAGCCCGGCGCGGCTGCCCGCCGCGCCGGCCTCAGCGGTCCGGCCGCCAGCCGCCGCGATGCCAAGGGGGAGGGCCGCCGCCCGGGCGGGCGGGCGGTCCGGCGCCCTGCCACGGCCCGCCGCCCCGGCCTGAGCCGGCGAGAGGAGGCGCCCCCGGCGGGCCGCCACCGTGCCAGGGCCGGCCGAATCCTCCCGGCCCGGCGGGCGGGGCCGGGTCGCGGGGCGCGAGGACGCCCCGCCAGGCCCCGGGTTCCGGCGCCCGCAGCCGCCGGTCGTGCCAGGCGGAAGGGGAGGGGCCCGCCGGCGGGCCCCAGGCGAAGGGCGATGGCGCCGGGCGGGGCCATCCGCCGCGATGGCCGCCCTGGAAGACGGGCGGCGGCGCGGGCACGCCACGGCCGTCCCAGGCCGGGTAGCCTCCGCCGGCAGGGTAGCCGCGGCGCCAGCCGCCGGCCGCGGCGAATGGGCCGCCGATCAGCGCGCCGCCATGGCGGGGCGGGCCGTAGCCATACGCCGCCGGCCCGTAGGCAGGGACGACCGCCGGGCCGTAGTAGCCGTAGGCGGAGCCGTCCCCGTCATAGGCGCAGCCGCCCAGGCCGAGCAGCGTCATGAGGAGGACGGGAAGGGAGCGCGGCCGGTCAGGACGCGCGCCGGGGCGGGGGCTGGGCATGGGGGGCTCTCCTGCGCCGCGCCGCCAGGCTGCAGCGGCCATGCGGCCGGAGCAGGGAGGATTTAGGGCGGCGCCGGGGCAGCGCCGACCGCGCCGCGCCCCGGCCGCGTCATCCCTCCGGGCCGAACACGCGGGCGAAGATCGCCTCCACCTGCGCGAAGTCGCGCCGCGGGTCGAGCGCCGCGTCCAGCGCCGCCGGATCGAGGCGCGCCGCGACCTCCGGATCGGCCAGCAGGTTGGTGCGGAAGTCGCGCCCGTCCGGCGCGCCGAGCCGGGTCCAGGTCGCCATCGCCGCCCGCTGCACGGCGCGGTAGGCGTCCTCGCGGCTCATCCCCGCCCGGGTGAGCGCGAGCAGCACCTTCTGGCTGTGCACCACCCCGCCGAGCGCCTCGAGGTTGGCCGCCATCCGCTCCGGATAGACCACCAGGCGCTCGATCAGCCCGGCGGCGCGCACCAGCGCGAAGTCGAGGGCGATGGTGGCGTCCGGCGCGATCACCCGCTCGACGCTGGAGTGGCTGATGTCGCGCTCGTGCCAGAGGGCGACGTTCTCGAGCGCCGGCAGCGCGTAGCCGCGCACGAGCCGGGCGAGGCCGGTGAGGTTCTCCGACAGCACCGGGTTGCGCTTGTGCGGCATGGCGGAGGAGCCCTTCTGGCCCGGATGGAAGTACTCCTCCGCCTCGCGCACCTCGCTCCGCTGCAGGTGGCGCACTTCGATCGCGAGGCGCTCGAGGCCGGAGGCGGTGACGGCGAGGGCGCAGAAGAAGGCGGCGTGGCGGTCGCGCGGGATCACCTGCGTGCTCACCGGCTCGACCGCGAGGCCGAGCTTCTCGGCGACGTAGGCCTCGACGCGCGGGTCCACCGAGGCGAAGGTGCCGACCGGGCCGCTGATGGCGCAGGTCGCGACCTCGCGCCGCGCCGTCTGCAGCCGCTCGCGGTTGCGGGCGAACTCGGCGTAGTGGCCGGCGAGCTTGAGGCCGAAGGTGGTGGGTTCGGCGTGGATGCCGTGGCTGCGGCCGATGATCGGCGTCAGCTTGTGCTCGAAGGCGCGGCGCTTGAGCGCGGCGAGCAGCGCGTCGCAATCGGCGATCAGCAGGTCGGCGGCGCGGCTGAGCTGCACCGCGAGGCAGGTGTCGAGCACGTCCGAGCTGGTCAGGCCCTGGTGGATGAACCGCGCCTCCGGCCCGATGCCCTCGCCGAGCCAGGTGAGGAAGGCGATGACGTCGTGGCGCGTCTCGCGCTCGATCGCGTCGATGCGCGCGAGGTCGGCCTCCGTGATGTTGGCCACCCGCGCCGCGCCGCGCTCGCGGATGATGCGGGCCGCCTCGGCCGGGATGGCGCCGATCGCGGCCATGGCCTCGGCGGCGAGGGCCTCGATCTCGAACCAGATCCGGTAGCGTTCCGCGGGCGACCAGATCGCGGCCATCTCGGGGCGCGTGTAGCGGGGGACCATGGCGGGAGGCTCCGGAACGACGGAAGGCGGGCGCGGTTTGGCGCGACGCGGGCGGGCTTGGCAAGGGTGGAGGGGCCGGGGCGCCTCGCCGCCGCGCAAGATTGCAAATAGATTGCTGTAAATTTATATGAGCGCGGTTCAGCCGCCCCGCGCGGCCGCCGCCGTTCGCCCGCATCCGCTCCGGGCGGGCGAGGACGGACGGACGGATCGGCGCAACGCACCATCCCAGGAACACGGTCCCATGCCGGATTGGCTCGTCCCGCTCGCCCAGGTTCTGTTCATCGACATCGTGCTGGCCGGCGACAACGCCATCGTGGTCGGCATGGCCGCCGCGGGCCTGCCGCCGGCGCAGCGACGCCAAGCGATCGTCTGGGGCATCGCGGCGGCGACGCTGATGCGCATCGCCTTCGCCTCGATCACCGTGCAGCTGCTGGCGATCGTCGGCCTCACCCTCGCCGGCGGCGTGCTGCTGCTCTGGGTGTGCTGGAAGATGTTCCGCGAGCTGCGCGAGCCGCACGGGAAGCCGGGTGATGTCGCCGACGCCGAGCCCGCGCACGCGCCGGAGGAGGGCTTCGCCGCGACGCCGCTGCCGGCTGCCGTGCCGCGCAAGACGCTGGGTCAGGCGATCACGCAGATCCTGATCGCCGACGTCTCGATGAGCCTCGACAACGTGCTCGCGGTGGCAGGGGCGGCGAAGCATCACATCTGGGTGCTCGTGGTCGGCCTTGCGATCTCGGTGGTCCTGATGGGCGTGGCCGCGACGCTGATCGCGCGCCTGCTCGAGCGGCACCGCTGGATCGCCTGGCTCGGCCTGCTGGTGATCCTCTACGTCGCGCTCGACATGATCTGGCACGGCACGCACGAGGTCGCCGAGAAGGTGCCAGGCGCCTACGCCTATCTCATGCTCCCGCTCGGCTATCTCGCCCTGCCGGGGGTCTTCCCCCCCTGGCTCTGGGCCATCGCGACGCTCGGCCAGGTCATCGGCTTCACCGCCGTCGCCACCCTGGTGGTGGAGGTGCTGCGCAGCCGCCATGCCCGCCTGGCGGCGCGCGAACAGCCGCCCGTCGCCGCCGAGCGGAAATCTGTCGAAAATATTGCAGAAATGCCATTCAAGCGGACGAAGATCGTAGGGTAGCGGCTTTTCGTCCAGCGTCGGCTCGACTAGCGTCCCGCCTCCGTTCACGGAGCCGGGATCGCGCCGTCCAGGTGGCGTCCGGGCTCCTGCCAAGCCTTCGGGCGCCACCGGAGACCGCTGCGCATGGACTGGCTGACCGCACTCTCGACCAGCTTCGACTTGGTCGTTCTGGGCAAGATCCTCGGCGTCAACATCGTCCTCTCGGGCGACAACGCGGTGCTGATCGCGCTCGCCGCCGCGGGCCTGCCCGCGGCGAAGCGCGGCCAGGCGATCCTGTTCGGCATGATCCTCGCCGTGGTGCTGCGCGTCCTGCTCAGCCTCGCGGCGGTCTATCTGCTGGAGATCCCGGGCCTGCTGCTGCTGGGCGGCGCCATCCTGCTGTGGATCGCCTGGACCTTCTACAACGAGCTGCGCGAGGAGGACAAAGCCGAGGAGGCCGCGCTCGCCGGCGCGCGCGAGGCGCCGCACAAGACCATGGCGACCGCGCTGCAGCAGATCGTCATCGCCGACGTCTCGATGAGCCTCGATAACGTGCTCGCGGTGGCGGGGGCGGCGGTGGGCAACATCCCGATGCTGGTCCTCGGCCTGACCATCTCCATCCTCATGATGGGTGCCGCGGCCACGGTGATCTCCCGGCTTATGGAACGCTACCGCTGGATCGCCTATGTCGGCGTCGCGCTCATCGTCTGGATCGGGGTGGAGATGATCTGGCACGACGCCGAACGGCTCTGGGGCATGTGGCAGGGCGAGGCTGCCGGGCACGCGGGCCTCCTGCTGCCCGGTGCGGCGCCGCCGCCTGCCGGGCACGGCGCGGATCCGGCCTGGCCGCTGCGCGGATGAGGCAGCGGGTCCGGTCGCCGCGGCGCGCGCTGCCGCTGCTGGTCGCGCTGCCGCTCGCCGCGGGCTGCGCCGAACTCGCCGTCGAGGCGCCGCAGCCCGCGCCGTCGTCGGCCGAGATCGCCCGCCGCCTGCCGGCCTCGGCCGGGGAATTCCAGCGCGGCGCCACTGTCGAGCACGAGGCGGAGCGGCCGGGATTCGGCACCGACGTGGACTACGCGACCCGCAGCCGGACGGCGGTTGCGAGCGTGCAGATCTACGACCGGGGCAGCCAGGTGCGCATTCCCGACGATCCGGCCGCGCCGGAGATCGAGGCGGAGCTCGACCGCTCCGTGGCCGAGACGCTGGAGGCGGTGGGCCGCCGTCCGGGCCGGCGTCTCGCCGAGCGGGAGCGCGCGACCGAGGCGCTGCCGGAGGACGCCGGGCCGGGGCTGCGCTGCGCGGTCCTGCGCGGCAGCTACGGACGCATGCCGGTGACGCAGAAGATCTGCGTCGGCGGGGCGGCGGGGAAGTTCCTCAAGGTGCAGATGACGACCGTGGACCGCACCGCGCCGGCGGTGGACACCGGCTCCTTCCTCGCCGCGGTCGTGCGCGCCGCGCGCGGGCGGCCCCGCGCGCCTTGACGCCGACCGCTCCCGGCCGCGGGCGGGAACGGCCCCGCGCGGCCGCGTGAGGCGCGAACGCCGCCCGGTCCCGCGCGTTGGCGTGGCGATCCGGCACACCGCGGGAGGAGACGGTCCATGGCCGCCACGATCCATCGCACCGCTTCGGCTGCCTGGCGGGGCGGCGGCAAGGAGGGGCGGGGCAGCCTGACGACGCCCAGCGGGGCGCTGCGCGACACCCCCTACTCCTTCGCCACCCGCTTCGGCGAGGACCGCGGCACCAACCCCGAGGAACTGATCGCGGCCGCCCACGCCGGCTGCTTCACCATGGCGCTCGCCTTCCGCCTGTCCGGCGCAGGGCACGCGCCGGAGAGCCTCCGCACCGAGGCGCGCGTCACCATGGAGCAGGAGGCGGCGGGCGGCTGGCGCATCGCCGCCGTGGCGCTGCGCCTGTGCGCGCGGGTGCCCGGCATCGCCGAGCCCGAGTTCCGCCGCCTGGCCGAGGAGGCGAAGGCCAACTGTCCGGTCTCGCGCGTCCTGAACGCGGAGATCGGCCTGGAGGCGACGCTCGAATAGGCGTCCGCCGGCCGCACGGGTCGCGCAGGAACGCCTTGCGCCCCCCGCCCGGCGCGGCGCAGGCTGCGGCAGGGCGCGCAGGCCGGGGAGGGCGCGATGACGACGGACTCCACCCTGATCCGCAACGCCGCGTGGGCCGTGGTCTGGGACGCCGCCGCCGGGCGCCACGCCTACGCGCGCGGCGTGGACATCGCCCTGGCGGGCGGACGGATCGCGGCGATCGCGCCGCACGACCCGGCGGCGCCGCCGCCTGCCGGCGCGGCGGTGGTGGACGGGCGCGACACCCTCGTCCTGCCGGGCCTCGTCAACGTCCACACCCACCCGACCACCGAGCCCGCCTATCGCGGCGTGCGCGAGGACCACGGCGTGCCGGAGCAGGCGATGACCGGCCTGTTCGAGCGCATGCAGGCCTTCCGCCTCGACCCCGAGGGCCAGCGCGCCGCGATGCGCCTCGCCTATGCCGAGCTGATGGCCGCCGGCGTGACCAGCGTCGTGGACCTCACCAGCCCGTTCGAGGGCTGGCTCGACGTGATGCGCGAGAGCGGCCTGCGGGTCTGGGTCGGGCCCGGCTACGCCAGCGCGCGCTGGGGCATGAGCGCGCCGCAGACCGTCACCTGGATCTGGGACGAGGCCGCGGGGCGCCGCGCCTTCCAGCGCGCCCAGGCGATCATGGACGAGGCGGAGCGCGATCCCTCCGGCCGCCTCTCGGGCATCGTCTTCCCGGCGCAGATCGACACCGTGGAGGAGGGGCTGCTGCGCGACTCCCTCGCGCTCGCGGAGGCCACCGGCCGCCCCTTCACCACCCACATCGCCCAGGCGGTGGTGGAGGTGCGCGAGATCCTCCGCCGCCACGGCGTCACCCCGATCCAGTACGCGGCGCGGCTCGGCCTGCTGACGCCGCGCACCATCCTCGGGCATGCGATCTTCGTGGACGAGCATCCCTCGGTCGGCTGGCACACGCGGCGCGACCTCGCGCTGATGGCCGGGCACGGCGTCGCCGTCGCCCATTGCCCGAGCCCCTTCGCGCGCTACGGCGAGCACCTGCGGCATTTCGGCCGCTACGCCGCCCGCGGCGTGCGCATGGCGATGGGCACCGACTGCGCGCCGCACAACCTGATCGAGGAGATGCGCCTCGCCCTGCTGCTCGCGCGCAACGCGGCGCGCGACCTCGCCGCTGCCGACACCGCGGCGGTGTTCCACGCGGCGACGGTCGGGGGCGCGGATGCGCTCGGCCGGCCCGACCTCGGGCGGCTCGCGGTCGGCGCGCGGGCGGACGTGGTGCTGGTGGACCTCCGCCATCCGCTGATGACGCCGCCGCGCGATCCACTGCGCGCCCTGGTGTTCCACGCCGCCGACCGGGCGGTGCGGCGGGTCTATGTGGACGGCCGCCTCGTCCATGCGGACGGCCGGCCGGTCCGTCTCGACCTGCGGGAGGCGGCCGGGACCCTGGCCGAGGCCCAGGCGCGCATGCTGCGCGACGCGGCGCGGCGCGACTACCGCGGCCGCGACGGCGACGCGATCGCCCCGCTCGCCCTGCCCTTCGCCTGAGCGGCGGCGCGGGGTTACCCCACCGCCGCCTTCAGCGCCCGCACCAGCTCCAGCGGGTCGTCGTGCAGCGCGGCGACCCCGGCCGCGCGCAGCGCGGCGCGCGCCTCCTCCAGCGAATAGCCGGCGAGCGAGGCGTGGGCGGCGGCGAAGCCGACGAACAGCGGCTTCGGCGGCGGGCTCTCGCGCAGCGCCTTCGCCAGCGCCTCGACCCGGCCCTTGAGCGGCCGCGAGGCGATGGTGGTGTAGAACAGCGTCGCCTTCACCTCCGGCCGCCGCGCGATCTCGAAGGCGAGGGCGAGGCGCTCCGGCATGGTCTCGTCCGGCCCGCCCTGCGCGTTGTCCATGAAGCAGGCCGCCGGCAGGCCGGCATCGCCGAGCAGGTCGAGCATCAGCATCCCGAGCCCCGCCCCGGCGGTCACCATCGCCACCGTCCCTCCCGGCAGCTCGACCAGGTGGAAGCCGCGCTCGCGCGCGCGGCGCTCGAGCGGCGTCAGCGCGGCGGCGGCGAGCGCGGCGGAGAGCGGCGTCTCCTCCGCCGCCGGCGCGTGGCGGAACGCCGCCGCGTCGTCGCGCACCAGCTTGGCGTCGCAGGCGACCAGCCGCCCGTCGGCGAGCTGCGCGAGCGGGTTGATCTCCAGGAGCTCGAGATCCTCCGCCGCCAGCACGCGCGCGAGCCGCACCGCAAGGCGCGCGAGGCGCGCGGCGAGGTCGGGGGGGAAGGCGTCGCCCTTGCGCAGCGCTGCGAACACGCCCGCCGCGGCGCCCGGCGCCTCGGGGTCGAGGTGGTGGCGGAGCGGCGGCGCGCCCGCCTCGACCTCCACCCCGCCCTCGGCCGAGACCAGGAGCTCGATCGCCTGGGCGGTGCCGTCCACGCGCAGCGCGAGGTAGAGCTCCCGCGCGATCGGCATCGCCTCCTCGAGCAGCAGCGGCGCGGCGGGATCGCCCAGCGCGGCGCGGATCGCCTCGGCCGCGCCCGGCTCCTCCGCCCGGCGCACCAGGCCGCGCTTGCCGCGCCCGCCCTCCGGCACCTGCGCCTTGAGGAAGGCGCCGGCGCGCGGGAAACCGGCGGGCGGCGATTCGCCCGGGCGCAGCAGCACGCCGCGCGGGACCGCGATGCCGTGGCGGCGCAGCAGCGCCTTGCCCTCCTGCTCGATCAGCCGCACCTTGCCCTCCGTGATGATGGCCCCGTTCCTCGAAAGCTTCCCTCGCCGCGTCGTGGTGTTCAACCCGGCCGGACGCTACGCCGCCGCCCAAGTCGCCGCGATGCGCGCGGCGGGGACGAACCTCGTCGCCGGCATCCAGCTCGGCCGCGGCGGCGGCGACGCCTCCGGCCTGCCGCTCTACGACGACCTCCTCTCCCTGCCCGAGCCCGCGGATGCCGCCGTGCTCTACACTCCGCCCGAGGGGCTGCTCGATGCGGTGCGCGAATGCGCTGCGGCCGAGATCCCGACCATCGTCGCCGCGGCCGAATACACGCCGCTGCACGACGGGCTGCGCGCCGCGCAGGCGGCGCGCGCCGCCGGGTGCTGGCTGGTCGGGCCCAACACGCTCGGCCTCTGCGTGCCGGGCGAGGGGGTGCTCGGCTCGATCGCGCCGAGCTTCTGCGCCCCCGGGCGGGTCGCGCTGGTCTGCCGCAGCGGCACGCTGACGCTGACCCTGGCGCGGCTGCTGACGCGCGCCGGGATCGGCCAGCGCATCGCGATCAACATCGGCGGCGATGCGGTCATCGGGCGCAACCCGCACGAATACCTCGCCGCGCTGGCCGCGGACGAGCGCACCGCGGCGATCCTCTATGTCGGCGAGCTCGGCGGCGACAAGGAATACGCGCTGGCGGAGGCGATTCCCGAATGCGGCAAGCCGGTGGTCGCCCTGATCGTCGGCCGCCACGCCCCGCCGGAGCGGCGCATGGGCCATGCCGGGGCGCTGGCGGGGGCGGCGCGCGAGACGGCGGAGGCGAAGCTCGCCGCGCTCGCCGCCGCCGGCGCGCATGTCGCGCGCGATCCGGAACAGGTGGTGGCGCGGCTGCGCGCGCTCGGCCTGTAGGGCGGGCGCGGCGGGCGCGGCGACGGCGGGGAAGGGGGCGGTCTGGCCCTGGCGTGCGCGGGCGCCGGCGCGTGGGCGCCTGCGGCGGGAACGGGGCGCGCCGTGGCGCCCGGCGAGGCGGTCAGAAGGTGGTGGTCTGGGAGTCGCTGATCACCTGGTTCTGGTTCCAGAAATTGGCGACCGCCGGGATCACGAAGCTGAAGGCGTAGGAGACGTTCACCGTGACGACCCGCTGCTGCCCCTGCCGGGTGCAGGTGGCCTGTGTCTTCAGGGACGCCGGATCGAGGCCGGGGGGCGGCGTGGCGCTGACGGTGATGGAGCCGTTCGGGCAGGTGTTGACGGCGGGCGGGTTGTCGGCGCCGGCGACGACGATCGCCGCGCGCAGCACCTCCGCGGTGTGGGTGCGGACCGCCTCGGCGACGTACCAGTAGCGGGCGAGGTCCATCGCGAACAGGACCAGGATCAGGAAGATCGGACCGATGATGGCGAATTCCAGCGCCGTCACGCCCTTGCGGCAGCGCAGGGCGCGGCCGGCCCGGCCGCCGCGGTCACATGAGGCGGACTTCGACATTGCCCCGCACCGGTGACAGGAATGGCAGCATGTACTGGGTGAGCGGCCCGACGAAGGTGAAGGGCCGGCTGACGTCGATCTGCACCACCTTCGGCGTGCTGCAGCTGGAGGAATAGGTGGTGGAGTCGGTGCCGTTGTCGCAGCGATAGAGGGTGACCCGCGCGGTGACCGTCAGGTCCTTCCACTCCGCGGGCAGGTTGTTCTTCACCAGGGTCTCGACGGTCGGGATGCGGCCGTTGCTGTCCGCGGCGGGGCTGTAGAACGCCGCCTGGGCGCCGGCGCGCGCCGCGGCCTCCAGCCGGATGGACTGCTGGAAGGCATTGCCGAGGTCGAAGGCGCCCATAAGCACGGTGATGAGCACCGGGAGGAGGAGGGCGAACTCGAGGGCGGAGACGCCGCGGCGGTCGCGCAGGCGGCGGACCAGGCGAGCCCCGGTGCGCCGGACGCGGGCGCGGCGGATGGCGGCTGCCATGGCGTCTTCACTCCACCAGGCGGACGACCCGGATGAGCGGTGTGCGCACGCCGGCCGCCTTGCAGCCGGAGGTGTTCAGCCGGGCGGTGCCGGAGAACTCGATCGTCTTGCCGATCACGACCACGCAGGCCGGCCCGGTGCTGCCGGCGCCGGTGTAGTTGCCGTTGTAGCGGATCTCGCTGTTCGCGAAGACCAGCGCCCCGTTGATGTAGCTTTGGGACGAGCCGTTGATCTGCACCGGGGCCCCGCCGCCGGGGAGGTTGTTGGACGACCGTTCGTCGCGAAACATGCTCACCCCGACGATGGGCTCGGGGCTGATCGCGATCGGCAGCGGCGGATTGGGGGTGCCGCTGGTGTAGGTGTCCATGCGGATCGTCGCGCCGCCGTTGATCCGCACCGCCCCCCCCTGCCCATTGGCGCCGGTGAAGATGAACGTGCATCCGCTGCAGTTCAGGGTGCCGTTCGCGAGATCAAGCCCGGCGTTCCAGAAGACATAGGTGCGGTTCGGCGGCAGCGTCAATGTCACATTATTGCGAAGGCTGAGATTGCGGTTGTTGTTGGCCGCGCACAGAACGCCGCCTTTGGCGACGATGCTTCCGGCGAGGGCAGTCGCTTCCGTCTGACGAAGCGCCTGGTTCGGGACCTGGTAGCAGCCGGCGGGCCCGTTTGTCGGCTTCCCGTTGGTGTAGCTTTCCACGACATCCTGCAGGGCGTCGTACGGGTTCTCGACCGGCCAGGCATTCGTCTGCACCTGGTGACCCGGCACGTTTGGCAGGCTGTTGCAGGAATTGCCAAAGCAACCGCCGACCGCGGAAACCCCCAGCGCCTCCAGCGCACTGGCGAAACCGCTCTGGATCCGGACGCTGCTCGAGCCGCGGGAGTTCGAATGCAATACGCAATTCGACGCCTTCACGTCCGCCGTCCCGATCATGTCCAGGCCGATGCCGGAGACGGCGGTCGCGAGGATGCAGGCCTCGCCGCCATTGTCCAACACGGCCGCGGTGGCCCGGACGCGGATCGTCACCGCGTCGCTGCCCAGGAAGAGGCCGGCGAGGAAGGTCGGCACCTGCCGCTCGATGGTCACCCTGACGGAACCGGGCACTGCTGACGATCCGGCCGGGTAGGGCGGTGACGGCGGCGTCCAGACCCCGACATCCACGGTGACTTTCGTCGTCGCGTTCGTGCCGGAATCGGTGCCGGAGACGAAGCCGTTGTTCTGTGCGGTCAGCTTCGCGACCGCCTCGGCGGCGGATTTGTTGTCCGTGCTCGCCCGGGCGTAGGCCGAGGCGCCGGCGAGGGCCGCCATGTCGGCGGCGCTGCGGGCGTTGCGGTGGTTGAAGTACCAGTTGCCCCCCTCGGTCGCGAGGGCGGCGAAGCCGAACAGCGCGACCGCGGAAGCGGCGAAGACCAGGGCGGTGGCACCGCGCCGGTCGCGCAGCACCGCGCGCAGCGGGCGCCGCCGCGCCGCGGCCGCGCCGCCGGGGCGGGCCGGTGCGGCGCCGGTCCGGCCGGAGACGGGCCGCGGGGCGGCAAGGGCCGCGCCGTCCACCGGGCCGGCGGGGAGCTGTTCCGAGGGCACGCGCGCCGCAGTCATGGATGCACTGCCTCCTGCCCTGCAACCGCAAGGCGGCCCTTCGCCGCGCCAAGGGGAGGCCGGCACAGCCGAAGGTTGCCGCAAGCGTCCGGGCGAGCCGTTCCGGTTTAACCTTACAAAAAGTTAATATAGACTACTACCGCAACATGATACAGAACGTTTCGCCATGGGGAAACGGCAAACGGCCCGGCCCTCATCACCGGACGTTGAGCATGCCCCCCGGCTTCCGCCGCGCAAGCGAGCCGCGCGCCGGAAGCGACCCAACCGCGCTCGCGAACACCACCCAAAACGGGACGGGGCTCATGATCGAACTGATCCGTATCGCTCTCAAGGACCGCAAGGGCGTCACCGCCATGGAGTATGCCGTGATCGCCGCCGGTCTCGTCGTTGTTGTCGCATTCGCTGCGGACTATCTTGGTCAGGGCATCGGCAATATCTTCAATCAGTTCTCCGATTGGTTCCGCGCCAAGCCGGGCACCCTGCCCTAATCCGGCGCGCGTCACGCGGGGGTGGGCGGCGCGCCGATCCCCGCGTGGCCGCTCGCTGCGATTTCGTAATTTCGTTACTTACCCGGTTCATTCGGATGTTCGAGCCATCGCGGACATGCTTACCCTCGCGGCGTTAGCGACCGCGCTGCTGCTCGCCGTCGCCGCCTGGCGCGACGTCGCGACGCGGCTCATCCCGGACGGGATCTGCGCCGCGATCGCCGTGCTCGGCCTCGCCCAGCGCCTGGCCGAGGGGATGCCCGCCCTGCTTGCCACCCTCGCCGCCGCGCTGGCGCTGTTCCTGTTCCTGCTTCTCCTGGCGATGGCCGGCGCGATGGGCGGCGGCGACCTTAAGCTCGCGACCGCCACCGCCCTTGCCCTGCCGCCGATCGGCATTTATCACCTGATCGTCACGACCGCCCTGGCCGGCGGCGTGCTGGCGCTGATCTACCTGGCGCTGGCCCGGATGCTGCGCGCGCCGGCGGCCGGTGGTGTCGCTTCGCCCGCGCGGCGCGGCACGCCGCTGCTGCGCCGCGTCCTCATCGCCGAGACCCGGCGGCTGCGCCGCCGCGGCCCCTTGCCCTACGGCGTGGCGATCGCCGCCGGCGGCATGCTTGTCCTGTTTCGCTCGGTCGGGACCTGACGGATGACGCTGCGGACCCTCGCCATCGCCTGTCTGCTGATCGCCGCGACGGCGCTCGGCTACGTCGCGCTGCAACTGGTGCGCCCGCCGCCGCCGCCGGTCGTGGCGGAGGCGGCGCTGCCGCCGCCCCCGCCGCCCGTGGAGAAGGTCCGGCTGCTGGTCGCCGCGCGCGCGCTGCCGGCGGGCACCCTGCTCAAGGACGAGGACTTCGCGATCCGCGAGGTGCTCCCCGAGGACGCGCCGGAAGGCGCCCTGACCGGCACCAACGAGGCGCGCGCCGAGATCCGCGGCGCGCTGCTGCGCCGCTTCCTCGATCCCGGCGCGACCATCGCACGGGGCGACTTCCTGCGCCCGCGCGACCGCGGCTTCCTCGCCGCCGTGCTGAAGCCCGGGATGCGCGCCATCTCGATCGGGGTGGACGCGACCACCGGCGCGGCCGGGCTGGTCTGGCCCGGCGACCAGGTGGACGTGATCCTGACCCAGGAGCTGGGCGAGGCCCAGATCCACCGCCGCGTCGTCAGCGAGACGATCCTGTCCAACGTGCGGGTGATCGCGGTGGACCAGCAGATCACGCAGGGGCCCGCCGACGGCGCGGCGGTCGGGCGGGTCGCCCGCACCGTCTCGCTCGAAGTCACGCCGGAGCAGGCCGAGAAGCTCGCCGTCGCGCGCTCGCTCGGCCGGCTCGACATCGCCGTCCGCGCCGTGGACGAGGCGCCCGAGGACGCGCTCGCCCGCGCCGCCACCTCGGTCTTCAGCGCGGACGTCTCCCCGGCCCTGGCGCGCTCGAGCACGGCCCCCGGTTCTCGCATGCGTCTGATCCAGGGCACCGAAAGACAGGAGCTGAATTTCCGATGAAGTGCCTCGCCGCGTCGCATCGCGCGGCCATCCTGCTCGTTGGGGGGGGCGTCCTCGCCATGTCCGGGTCGGTGGCCGCCCAGGCTCCGGCCGCGCCACAGCCGGTCGCGCCGCAGGTGGTGCCGACCACGCCCGCGCCGACGGTGGGCACCATGCCGTCGGCGCCGCAGCTCCGGCCGGCGCCGGTGCCGCTGCCGATCGTGGTGGAGGCCGGCTCGGGCCGGCTGGTCCAGCTGCCGGCGCCGGCGGCCTCGGTGATGGCGGCCGATCCGCGCATCGCGCGGGTGCAGCCTGCCTCGCCGACCTCGCTCTTCGTCATGGCGGTCGCCCCCGGGCGCACGACCATCATCGCCACCTCGGAGGACGGCAGCCCGGTCGCCGAATACGACGTGACGGTGCGGCCGGGGCGCGGCGTGCTCGCCCCGCAGCCGCCGCAGCCCGGCCCGCTCGAGCAGATCTTCGGCCGCGACCGGCGTGACGCGGCGCCGCTGAACCCGGCGGCGGTCGAGAGCGCGATCCGGCGCTCCCTGCGCGGCATGAGCGGCGTGCGGGTCCGCGCCGCCGGGCCGAACACGCTCGTGCTGAACGGGACGGTCGCGAACGCGGCGGACTCGCAGCGCGCCGAGGCCATCGCCCGCTCCTTCGCCGGCGACGACCGCGAGGTGATCAACAACCTCGAGCTGCTGTCCTCGATCCAGGTGAACGTGCGGGTGCGCGTGGCCGAGATCTCGCGCGACATCACCCGTGGCCTCGGCTTCAACTGGCAGGCCTTCGGGCAGATCGGGGAGTTCGCCATCGGCCTGCGCACGGGCCAGAGCGCGGGGCGGGCGCTCGACGCGATCCTGCGGCCCGGGGTGGACCCGTCCCTGACCACCGCGCCGAGCGTCATCGGCCTCGGCGCCACGGGCAACCGGTACGACATCAACGCCATCATCGACGCGCTGGCGCAGGACCGCCTGCTCACCATCCTCGCCGAGCCCAACCTGACCGCGCAGTCGGGCGAGACGGCGAGCTTCCTCGCCGGCGGCGAGTTCCCGGTGCCGGTCTCCGGCTCCACCGGTACGGGCGCCGTGAGCATCAGCATCGAGTTCAAGACCTTCGGCGTCAGCCTCGCCTTCGTGCCGACGGTGCTCGGACCGGACCGCCTCAACCTGCGCATCCGGCCGGAGGTGAGCGAGCTGTCCGAGACCGGGGCGGTGAACCTGCCGCTCGCGGGCGGCGTCGTCCGCATCCCGGGTCTCACGGTCCGCCGCGCGGAAACCACGGTGGAGCTCGGCAGCGGCCAGAGCTTCGCGATCGCGGGGCTGCTCACCCGCCGCACCAGCCAGTCCGATCACGGCGTCATCGGGCTGGCGGAGATTCCGGTGCTCGGGGCGCTGTTCCGCTCCGACCGCTTCCTGCGCGGCGAGACGGAGCTGGTGATCATCGTCACGCCCTATCTCGTCCGCCCGGTTTCCGATCCGCGCCAGCTCGCCCTGCCGACCGACGGCTTCCGGGCCGCGGTGGACCTCGACCGGGTGCTGTTCCAGCGCCAGATCGCGCGCGGGGCCGTGATGCCGCCCTTGCGGGGCCGGCCCGATGCCGGCTTCATCCTGGAGTGACCGCCGCCATGAGCCGAGTCTTCGACCGTCCCAGGCTGGTGCTGGCGGCGCTGCTTGTCCTTGGCGGCTGCTCGCTGAACCGCGATCCGTTCGACGCGCCGGGCACCTGGCGGCCCGCCGGGGCGAACGACCAGAACCTGCGCGCCATGGTGGCGACGCCGAGCGACCTCGAGCGCGGCGTCGGGGCGGCCACCGAGCGGGGGCAGGCGGGCGCCTACGCCGCAACCCGGCTCTTTGTTGACCGCCGCCGCCGCCTGCCGCCGCTCTCGACCCTGAGCACGGCGGCCACCGCGCCCACGGGCGGCGACGCGCCGGTCGCCGGCCCCGGCGGAGGCAGTGGTGCCGGTCGCTGACGCCATGTCGGCACGGGAGGCCGGGCCCCGGGGCGGCGCCGCCGCCGCCCCTGGTGGAGGGCGCCCGAACTTCATCGCCTTCGTCGCGGACGAGACGACCGAGACGGCGGTCCGCGCCGCCCTCGGCCAGACCATCGAGGGCCTGCAGATCCGCCGCGGCAACATCCGGACCGCGACCAAGGCTCTCGAGCGCGAGGCGACGCCGCGGGTCCTGCTGGTGGACATCGCGGGCATCGAGAACCCGATCGAGGCGCTCGACGAACTGGCCACGGTCTGCACCCCGGACGTGCGGGTGCTGGTGGTGGGCGACCGCGAGGACTATGCCTTCTACCGGCAGCTCACCCGCGACCTCGGGGTGACGGAATACGCCTGCAAGCCGATCACCCGCGACACGGTCACGAGCCTCTTCGTGCCGCACCTCGTCGGGGAGGACACGGAAGGCGCGGACCATCGCGGCGGGCGCGTCGTCGCGGTGTGCGGCGTGCGCGGCGGGGCGGGGGCGACGACCATCGCCGTGAACCTCGCCCTGCACCTGGCGCAGACCACCCGCGGGCACGTGGCGCTGCTCGACCTGCACCTGCGCGGCGGCGCCACGGCGATGATGCTCGGCGCCCGGCCCTCGGCCGGCCTCAAGCTCGCGCTCGAGGAGCCGGACCGGGTGGACACCCTGCTCCTCGACCGCATCGCCACGCCCGTGGACGACCGGGTGCGGCTGTTCGCGGCGGAAGAACCGCTCGAGGCGGAGGTGAAGGTCACCGCGGAGGGGGCGAAGCGGGTCCTGGACCTGCTGCGCCAGCGCTTCAATTATATCGTGGTGGACACGCCGATTCCGCCGGGGGCTGCGGAGCGGGTGGTGCTGGCGATGGCGCGCCAGCATGTCCTGGTCTTCGGTCCGGATGTCGCGGGCATCCGCGACGTGGTCGCGGCGCGCAAGCTCGGCGGCGGCGTCGCCGGGCGGACGCTGACGGTGCTGAACCGCGCCGGCGTGCCGGGCGGCCTCAAGCTCAAGATGGTGAGCGAGGGGCTCGGCCAGCCGCCGGACTTCATCATCCCGGACCTGCCGCGCCACCTGCCGCGCGCGGCCCATCTCGGCCGGCCGGCGCTGCACGAGAGCGCCGCCTTCCGCCGCGCCCTGGCGCCGCTGACGCAGGAGATCTCCGGCGTGTCGGCCGAGAAGTCGGGTTCGCTGCTCTCCCGCCTGTTCGGAGGAAGGAAGCGCTGATGCGTGTCTTCGGTCGCCGTGCCGAGGGCAACGGCGCCGCTCCGCCGGTGCCGGCGCGGTTCGAGGATGTCGCGCATTCCGGCCCGCCGCCCGGCGCAGAGACCGGGATGCCCGGGGTGCCGACGATCCCGCTGCCGCCGCTGCCGGACGAGCCGGCCGGCCCGGCGGCGCTGCGCCCGAACTTCGATCCGCTCATGGAAGGGCCGGTGGCACGGATCCGCGCCCAGGTGCTCGAGCGGGTGGATCCGGTCGTCGCCGCCGAGCTCCCGCCCGCGCAGTTGCGCGAGCAGCTCGAGGCGCTGATCCACGAGCTTGCCGACCGCGAGCGGATCGAGATCTCCGCGCGCGAGCAGGCGCGCATCGCCGAGGAGCTGGCCCACGACATGGTGGGCTACGGGCCGCTCGAGCCCCTGCTCCAGGACGAGAGCATCAGCGACATCATGGTGAACGGCCCGGACAACGTCTATGTCGAGCGCGCGGGCCGGCTGCAGCGGGTGAACGTGCGGTTCCGCAACGCCGCGCAGGTCGCCGCGATCGCGCAGAAGATGGCGGCGACCGTCGGGCGCCGCGTGGACGAGTCGAGCCCGCTGGTGGACTGCCGCCTGCTCGACGGCAGCCGCGTCAACGTCGTCTTCCCGCCGCTCGCGCTCGACGGGCCGATCATCTCGATCCGCAAGTTCACGAAGAAGAAGCTCGACTTCTCCGCGATGGTGGCGAACGGGAGCATGTCGCCGCAGGTCGCGCGCATCTGCGAGATCGCGGCACGCTGCCGGCTCAACATCGTCATCTCCGGGGGCACCGGATCGGGCAAGACCACGCTGCTCAACGCGCTCTCCCGCCTGATCGACCACGGCGAGCGCATCGTCACCATCGAGGACGCGGCGGAGCTGCAGCTCCAGCAGCCGCACGTGGTGCGGCTGGAGACGCGGCCGCCGAACCTCGAGGGCAAGGGCGAGGTGACGGCGCGCGATCTGGTCCGCAACGCGCTCCGCATGCGGCCCGACCGCATCATCGTCGGCGAGTGCCGCGGACCCGAGACCTTCGACATGCTCCAGGCGATGAACACGGGGCACGACGGCTCGCTCACCACGATCCACGCCAACACCACGCGCGATGCGCTGACGCGCATCGAGAACATGGTCCAGATGGGCCAGCAGAACCTGCCGGTGAAGGCGATCCGCACCCAGATCGCGAGCGCCATCGACCTCATCATCCAGATCGAGCGCATGCGCGACGGCGGCCGGCGCGTCACCGCCATCTCGGAGATCTGCGGCCTCGAGGGCGACGTGATCACGATGAACGACATCTTCGTCTTCGAGTATCTCGGCGACGACCCCTCGGGGCGCATCCGCGGGCGGTGGGTCACGCCCGGCGTGCGGCCCGGCTTCCAGGACCGGCTGGAGTACTTCGGCCTGGCGCACGCCTGGATGCAGGCCCTGGCCGAGGCGCAGTAGCCGTGGAGATCGGCGCCGGCCTGCTGTTCCTCGGCGCCCTCGCGCTGGCGCTCCTCGCCGGCGCGGTCGCGCTGTTCGGCGCCGCGAGCAATCGGCAGCTCAAGGACCGAGTCCGCACCGCCGGTGGCGTGGTCCGGGAGACCGATCTGGTCGCCGCCTCGGCCGTCCCCTCGATCCGGCTTTCCGCGCCGACCGAGAACCGGGTGCTGGCGCTGCTGATCCGGCTGGTCGGCTACAGCCCGGAAGTGCCGCAGGCCCAGATCATCCCCTGGCCTGCCGTGGTGATGGCGGGCCTGGCTACGGCGCTCGCGACCTACTGGCGGGCGCGGACCTGGGTGGGGCCTCTCGGCGCGGCCCCGCTCGGCCTGCTCGCCGGCGGGCTCGTGGTCCGCTTCATCTTCCGCTGGCAGCACCGCCGCTACCGGGACGCGCTGTTCGGGCAGATCCCGGACGCGCTCGGCCTGATCATCCGCGCGATCCGGGCGGGGCTGCCGATGGGCGAGGCGCTGCGCTCGGTCAGCCGCGAGATGCCGCCGCCGACCAAGGAGGAGTTCGCGCGCGTCGTCGGCGAGATCGCCATCGGCCGCCCGATCGACCAGGCCATCTGGCGGGTCTATGAACGTTCGGGCATCACCGAATTCGCCTTCCTCTCGGTGACGCTCGGGCTGCAGAGCCAGACCGGCGGCAGCCTGGCGGAGACGCTCGAGAACCTCGCCGACCTCGTGCGCAAGCGCGTGGCGATGGCGCAGCGGGCGAGCGCCCTGGCGGCCGAGGCGAAGACCTCGGCGCTCATCCTGGTCGCGCTGCCCTTCATCTGCGTCTTCGCCATGACGCTCATCCGCCCGAACCATCTCTCGACCTTCTTCACCACCCAGGCCGGCTTCAACATGATGGTGGCGGGGCTGACGCTGATGGGGTTCGGCATCCTCACCATCCGCTGGCTGATCCGCAACGCGCAGGAGGGTTGAGGCGTGGGCGCCGCGCACTCCCTGCTCGATCCGCAGACCCTGGCGCTCGCGATCGCGGCCGGCCTGGCGGCGCTGGCGCTGGGAAGCCTCGCCGCGATCCTCCTGGCGCGCGCCGCGGAGGACCGCGACATCACGTCGCGCGTGCGCAGCGTGGTGCGGCCGGCCGACCGCGGCGCGCAGGCCCAGGCGGCGGCGAACGTCGTCGTCGACCTCCTGGCCGCGCCGTTCCAGAAGCTCGGCGAATCGCTGCGCGCCTCCTCCTTCATCTCGGAGAAGGACCTGGCCCAGCTCGAGCGCGCGGTCGCCGCGCTCGGGATCGACCCCCGCCGGGCCGTGCCGACCTTCGTCGGCATCAAGGCGGTGACGCTCGTGGTCTTCCCGCTCGCCGCCTATCTCTACGCCTCGCAAAGTGGCCACAGCCTGCGCATGACCGGCCTGCTGACGCTGGCCGGGCTGGTCGCCGGGATCTTCGGGCCGAATTGGGCCGTCGGTTTCCTGCGCCGCCCCTTCCAGAAGAAGCTGCAGCGCGGCCTGCCGGATGCGCTGGACCTGCTCGTGGTCTGCGCCGAGGCCGGGCTCGGGATGGAAACCGCGATCGAGCGCGTGGCGCGCGAAATGCAAGGCACCAACACGCCGATCGCGCTGGAATTCACGATCCTCCTGAACGAGCTGCGGATGCTGCCCGACCGGCGCCAGGCGCTGGAGCGCTTCGCCGAGCGGAGCGGCATCGAGGGCTTCCGCCGGCTGGGCTCGACGCTCGCCCAGACCATGCGCTACGGCACGCCGCTCGGCCAGACGCTGCGGGTGCTCGCCGCGGAGATGCGCCAGGAGCGCATGCTCAAGATGGAGGAGAAGGCGATCCGCCTGCCCGCGCTTCTGGTATTGCCGCTGATCCTGTTCATCATGCCGAGCCTGTTCATCGCGCTCGTCGGGCCTTCCGTCCTCACCATCATGGAAACCCTTGGCAATCTCGGCGGGCGGTTCTGACTCTCGCCCGGGCACGCCGCCTGCCTCGCAGCAGCGGATTTCACATGCGCGACATGCATTTCCGGCAGACCCCTCCGCTCCGCTCCCGCCCCGCACTCCGGCTCGCTGCCGTCGCGGCGCTGCTGGCCACCACCGCCTGCTCGGCCCTGCCGCGGAGCGCGGAGGAGGGCTTCCGCAATCCGGCCTCCGCCTCGCGGCTGCGCGTCGCCGCCGCGGCGGAGGAGTCGGGGCAGCTCGATATCGCGCTCTCGATGTACGCTGCCGCGGCCGCCGCCGCGCCGGACGATACCGAGGTGCAGGCGCGCTACGCCGGCCTGCTGCTGCGGGTCGGCCAGCCGCAGCAGGCCGACCTGGTGCTGAGCCGCGCGCTGGAGCGCCGGCCGGACGACATCTCCCTCCTGCTGGCCCGCGGGCGGCTCCGTCTCGCCACCGGCGCGGCCCAGGAAGCGATCGGCCTGTTCGACCGCGTCCTCGCCCGGGATCCCGCCAATACGGCGGCACTCAACGGGCGCGGCGTCGCCCTCTACCAGCTCGGCTACGCCCGGCAGGCCGAGGAGGTGTTCCGCGGCGTGCTGGCCTCGGCCCCGGACAACATCGCGGCCGCCAACAACCTGGGCACGCTGCTCTATCTCGAGGGCCGGCCGGCGGAGGCCGTGTCGGTGCTCTCGAGCGTCGCGGCACGCGCGGGCGCGCCGGCCCGGGCCGTGACCAATCTGGGCATCGCCCAGGCCGCGGCGGGGGATCGCGGCGCCGCCCAGGCGACGCTCGCCGGACGGATCTCGGCCGAGGACCTGGACAGCCTCGCCGCCACCATCGGCAGGGTGCCGGAGGACCGCCGCGCTCCGGCCGGCGGTGGGGGGAGTGCGGGGCGGGGCGATCCGGGCGGGGTGCTGCCGGCCACCGCCCCCGCGCCGGCCGCGCCGTCCCCGGAGGCGCCGCGACCCGCCGCATCGCCGGCGGCGGCGCTTCCCGCGGCCTCCGCGCCGGCGGCCGGCGACGCCGGATCGCCGGTGACGGCGGCGGCCGGGCCCGAAGCGGCGCCGAACGCCGCCGTGGCACCGGCTCCGGACGACGCGCAGGCCCTGGCGGCGCCGTCTTCCCCGCAGGGGCCCCGGACCCGGGTCCAGCTCGCCTCGATGCCGACGGAGGCGGCGGCGCGCGAGGAATGGCGGCGCCTGAGCCGCGAATTCCCCGACCTCTTCGGATCGCGCCAGCCGGTCATCCTCCGCATCGGGCGCGAGGGCGGCGGCGAAGTCTGGCGGCTGCGGACCGAGGGCTTCGCCGATCCCGCCGAAGCGCGGGAGTTCTGCGCCCGCCTGCGCGCCGCCGGCCGCGCCTGCCTGCCGGTGCGCGGCTGATCGTCTGCCGGCGCGGGCGCCGGTCTCGCCCGGCCGGGCCGCGCGAGGCGCCTCAGGGCCTCGCAGGATGCGCCGGCCTGCCCCCTCCCGCGCCGGGCCGCCCGCTCACGCTGGCCCGAGGGCGTCGCCGGGCACCGCACGCGGTTGCTGCGCTCCTGGCCGGGGCTGGCCGTCCCGGGACGCCGGGGCAGGACCGGCGCTGCGCGTCCCGGGGAAGGCGGGTGGCGGCGCGCGGCTTCGCCGTCGGTGCGCCCCCGCCGGGGGCGGACGCGAGGGGGACGGACGTCGCTCCCGCCCTGCAGGCCGGCCGGCTCGCGGCCGCGTCAGCGCCGGGCTGCGGCGATCAGCGCCTTCATTCGGCGGACCGCCGCCGGCAGGCCCTCGAACACGCTCTGCCCGATCAGGAAGTGGCCGATGCTGACTTCCGAGATCTGCGGGATGGCGGCGATCGCGCCGATGCTGTCGTAGCCGAGGCCGTGGCCCGCGTGGCAGTGCAGGCCGGCGGCGCGCGCCGCCTCCGCGCCGGCACGCAGCCGCGCGAGGTGCGGTGCGCGCTCCGCTACCGGCGCCTCGGCGTAGGGGCCGGTGTGCAGCTCGACGCAGGCCGCGCCGATGCGCGCCGCCGCCTCGATCTGCGCCGGATCGGCCTCGACGAAGATCGAGACGCGGATGCCGGCGCCGGCGAGGCGCTTCACCGCCTCGGCCAGCGCCGGGCCGGCGCGCAGCACGTCGAGGCCGCCTTCGGTGGTGAGCTCCTGCCGCCTTTCCGGCACCAGGCAGCAGGCGGGCGGCCGCAGCCGGGTGGCGATGCCGACCATCTCCTCGGTCGCCGCCATCTCGAGATTCAGCGGCGCCGGGATCTCGGCGCGGAGGCGCTCCACGTCGCGGTCGCGGATGTGGCGGCGGTCCTCGCGCAGATGCACGGTGATGCCGTCGGCGCCGGCCGCGACCGCGGCACGGGCGGCGTCCACCGGATCGGGAAAGGCGCCGCCGCGGGCGTTCCGCAGCGTGGCCACGTGATCCACGTTGACCGAGAGCAGCAGGGGCGGAAGCGCGGCGGTCACGGCGCGAGACTCCGCTGGCGCGCGATCGCGGCCGCCATGCGCAGCGCCGCGATCAGGCTGGAGGGGTCGGCCCGCCCCTGGCCCGCGATGTCGAGCGCGGTGCCGTGATCGGGGCTGGTGCGCACGATCGAGAGGCCGAGCGTGACGTTCACCCCGCCCGCCATGTCGAGCGTCTTGACCGGGATCAGCGCCTGGTCGTGGTAGAGGCAGATCGCCGCGTCGTAGGTGGGGCGGGCGAGCGGCGTGAACAGCGTGTCGGGCGGCAGCGGGCCGCGCGCCGCGATCCCCTTGGCCTGCAACGCGGCGACGGCCGGGGCGACGATGGCGCGGTCCTCGGTGCCGAGCGTCCCGTCCTCGCCCGCGTGCGGGTTCAGGCCGGCGACCGCGAGGCGCGGCGCGGCGATGCCGAAGTCGCGGCGCAGCGCCTCGGCGGTGACGAGGGCGTGCCGGACGATCAGCGCCGGGGTCAGGCGGGCGATGGCGCGGGCGAGCGGCTCGTGCCCGGTGACCGGCACCGTGCGCAGCTCCGCGCAGGCGAGCATCATCACCGGCGGACCGCCGCCGGGGGTGCCGGCGATCTCGCCGAGATATTCGGTGTGGCCGGGATGGCGGAACCCGGCGGCGTAGAGCGTCGCCTTCTGGATCGGGTTGGTCACCACGCCGGCGACGCGGCCGGCCTTGGCGAGCGCCACCGCCTCGTCAATGGCGCCGATCACCGCGGGCGCGTTGGCGGGATCCGGCCGGCCGGGAACGACCGGAGCGGGGAGGGGGCGGTGCAGCACCGGCAGCGCATGGGGGAAGACGGCGAGCGCCTGCTCGGCGGCAGCGACCGGCACGACCGGCACGCCGGCGATCTGTGTCGCGTCGCCGAGGAAGACGAAGGCCGGGCCGGTCGTGCGCAGCGCCGCCCACGCGCCGGCGGCGATCTCGGCCCCGATCCCGGCGGGCTCGCCCATGGTCAGCGCGAGGGGGGGAAGCGGCGGCATGGGGGCGGGGTCTAGCGCAGGCCGCGCCTCCGCTCCAGCGGCCGGCCCGCCTCTGCCGCCGCGGAGGGGCAGGCCGGCCGCGGCGCGCACCGCCGCTCCGCGGGCCGCGACGAGGCGGCGCCGCGCAGGCGTGCCTGTCCGGCGCCTCCTCCGGCCGGCCGCAGCGAGCACCTTGCCCCGCCGCGGTCCGCCGCCGACACGAGCGGCTCCTCGGACCCGGCGGCCAGCGCGACGGCGCCGGCGCGTCCGCCCCCGGGCGACCGCCCTCGGACAGGGCGTCGCCCGGCGCCCGGACGCCGCGGGCGCGCGCCTGGACCCGCGGTGACGGCCCCGCCGTGATACCGTTCATGCCGGCTCGTGCCTCCGCCGGTGCCCGCGCCGTCAACGATCGGCCCGGGCGGCGGCGCGACCGGAGGCAGGGGGCGCGCCGGCCCCTGGCGGCGGCGTGGTCTGGACCCCGGCCTTGATGCGCCGCAAGGCGCGACGCGGGGGGCAGGGTAGGGATGGGCCCATGCTCGCGGACTGCCTGCACGATCTGACCCTGCTCGGCCCTGGCGGCGTGCCGGCGCTGATCGGGGCGCTGTTCCTTGCCGGGCTTGCGGGCGGCCTGACGCATTGCGCCGGGATGTGCGCGCCCTTCGTGCTCGCCCAGGCTGCCGCGACGGCGGACCGCGCGGCCGCGGGCGGGATGCTGCGCCGGCTCGCGGGCGCGGCGCTGGTCCCCTACCACGCGGGGCGGATGCTGGGCTACGCCGCGCTCGGCGCGCTGGCGGGCGGGGCGGCCGGGCTGGCGACGCAGGCGAGCGGGCTGCGCCTGCTGCTGGCCGCGCTGCTCGCGGTCGCGGCGCTGCTGATGCTCGGCCAGGCCTCGGCGCGGCTTTCGGCCTGGTGGCCGCGCCTGCCGGCGCCGCGCCTGCCGGCGGGAATCGAGCGGCGGATCGCGGCGCTGCTGGCCGCCCCGACGGGATGGCGCGGCGTCGCGCTTGGCCTCCTGCTCTCCGCGCTGCCCTGCGGGCTGCTCTACGGCGCGCTGGCCGGGGCGGCGGCCGCCGGCAGCGCGCTGGGCGGCGCACTGGGCATGGCGGCCTTCGTGCTCGGCACGGTGCCGGCCCTCGCCGCCGTCGCTCTGCTCGGCCGGCTGTTCGGGCGGCGCGGGGGGGCGGCGCTGCGCCTGGCCGCCACGGCGCTGTTCGCGCTCAACGGCGTGGTGCTGGCGGCGCTGGCGGCGCGGCTGGCGGCCGCGGCGTAGCGCCCTGCCCTGTCACGGCTGCAGCCGCACCCCGGTCCGCTCGACGATGACGCGGTGCTTCTCCAGCTCGCGCACCATGAAGGCACGCGCCTCGGCGAGGCCGTTCGGCCCGCGCCAGGGGTTGAGCCCGGAGCCGAGCATGCGCTCGCGCAGCGGCTCCTCGGCGAGGGCGGCGTTGAGCGCGCTGTTGATCGTCTCCGCGATCGGCTCCGGCATGCCGGCGGGACCGAGCAGCACGTACCAGCCGCCGATGTCGAAGCCGGGGACGCCGCTCTCCATCAGGGTCGGGATGTCGGGGTAGAGCGGGAAGCGCTCGGCGCCGGTGACGGCGATCGGGCGCACCATGCCGTCGCGCACCATGGCGAAGGCGGAGGCGATGGCGGCGATGCCGAACTGCGTCTCGCCGGTGTGGATGGACTGCAGCATCAGCCCGCCGCTGCGGTACGGCACGTGCACGAAGCGCGTGCCGAGCTCCTGCCCCAGCATCTCGGTCGCCAGGTGCAGCACGCCGCCGAAGCCGGAGGTGGCGTAGTTCAGCGTGCCGGGCGGCGCGGTGCGCAGGTGGGCGATCGCCTCCGGCGCGGTGCGGGCCGGGAAGGCGTTGTTGACGACGAGCAGCAGCGGCCCGGTGCTGAGCACGCCGAGATGGGTGAAGTCCGTCACCGGATGGTAGCGCGTGCCGCCGATCAGGGCATTGGGGGCGATGGCGTGGGAGCCGCTCTCGGCCACCATCAGGACGTGCCCGTCCGCGGGCTGGCGGCGCAGCCATTCGCTGGCGATGGTGCCGGCGGCGCCGGGCCGGTTCTCCACCACGATGCGCGCGCCGCCGCCGATATGCGCGGCGAGCCGGTCCGCCAGCAGGCGGGCGAGGATGTCGGTGGAGCCGCCCGGCGAATAGCCGGTGACGAGGACGATCGGCTTGTCGGGGAAGGCGCCGGCCCCCTGGCCCGACGCGAGCAGCGCCCCCGTGGCGAGGGCAAGCGGCATGAATTGTCGGCGGCGCATGGCGGCGGCTCGTCCTCCCTGGACTCGAGGCGGCTCCCTTGCGGAGCGTCGCGGAAGAGGTGCACCGGCCGCCGCCCGGAGGGAAGGGGCGCCGCGCCGGTCGGCCGCGGCGCCGTCCGGCCCTCAGCCGCGGCGCGGCGGCGTGCCGTCCTCGCCGAGGTCCCACCACAGCCCGGCGAAGGCGGCGATGCCCTCGCGCGCCGGGGCGATCAGCAGGTGCTCGTCGGGGCCGTGCTGCTTGCAGCCGTTGTAGCTGTGCGGCACCCAGACCAGCGGCACGCCGAGATGCTCGACGAACACGTCGCCCGGGAGCCCGCCCGAGGCGTTGGGGATGATCTGCACGCGCTTGCCGAGCGTGCGCTGCATGCTCGCCTGCGCCCAGCGCACCCAGGGGTGGTCGGGATCGGTGCGGCTGGCCGCCATGCGGATGCCGGCGTTCTCGATCCGCACCATCGGGAAGCCCTGCGCGTCGAGATGGGCGCGCAGCGCCGGGACGAAGCCCGCCGGGTCGCTGTCCACGGTGTAGCGGATCTGGCAGTGCGCGCGCGCCTCGGGCGCCACGGCGTTGACCGGGCTTTCCGGACGGCCGGAGACCATGGCGAGGACGATGAAGGAGTTCCAGCCGTAGATCTTCTCGGCCGGCGTCAGGCCCGGCTCACCCCAGCCGGGATCAATGGTCGCCGCCTCGCCGCCGCCGCCGACCGGGCAGCCCTTCAGCACCGCCTTCACCGCCGGCGGCACGCCGCCCGCGGGCAGCCAGCCGCGCACCAGGATCCGCCCGTGGCGGTCCATGAGGCAGCCGAGCGCGTGCGCGAGCACGATCGCGGGGTCGGTGGTCAGGCCGCCCCAGTGGCCGGAATGGACGCCGCCCTCGCGTAGCTTGACGACCAGGTCGAAGTGGAAGCTGCCGCGGGTGCCGGTGGCGATGGTCGGCACCTCGGGCTCGACGCGCGGGCCGTCGGAGGCGATGAGCACGTCGGCGGCCAGCTCCTTCGCGTGCGCGGCGACGAATTCGCGCAGGCCCCTGGAGCCGCGCTCCTCCGCCATCTCGAGCACGATCTTGACGTTGCAGCCGAGCCTGCCGCCGCGCTCGGCCAGCACCGCCTCGAGCGCGGCGAGGTTCAGCGCGTGCTGGCCCTTGTTGTCGGCGGTGCCGCGGCCGTACCAGCGGTCGCCCTCCTCGACCAGCGTCCATGGCCTCAGGCCTGCGCGCCACTGGTCGTCGAGGCCACGCACCGTGTCGCCATGCCCGTAGAGCAGGACGGTCGGGCGCGCCGGGTCCTCGAGGCGCTCGGCGGTCAGGATCGGGCCGAAGCCTTCGATCGGATTGGGGTGGATCGTCGCGCGGAAGCCGAGGCGCTCCACCCAGGGGCGGATGGCGCCGTCGAGGTAGCGATGGAGCTCGGCCTCGCGCCCCTCCTCCTGCGCGGTCGAGGGGATGGCGACGAGTCCGGCGAGCAGGTCCCTGAAGCCGGAGCCCTGAGCGCCGTCGCCGTCGAAGAAGCGCCTGGCGCGCGCGATCGCGCCCTCGCGGCTCGCCATCTCGGTCCTCGCCCCCTCCGCCGTGGCGCGGGGAGGATGGCCAGTCGGGCGGCGGTCGTCCAGGCCCGCGCGGCGCGCGCGCCTCGGCCCGCGGCGGCGGCGCGTCCTCACCGCGTGCGCGCGGGCGCCGTGGTCCCCCCGCCGCGTCCGGGGGCGCCGTTGCCGAGCGTCGCCGCCAGGGCGGCCGCCGCGGCGAACGGCAGCAGCGCCTGGCCGGTGGTCATGCCGGAGGTCAGCTCGTCATAGGCGGGCTCGAACAGCCAGGAGGGCGCCCGTCCGCCCGGCATGCCGCCCGGCGGCGCGACCGGCGCCGGACGGGGCGCGAGGCGCGGCTGGGGCGCGCCGCGCGCCGCGATCACGACCTGCGCCTCCGCCGGCACGACCACGGTCCCGAGCTGCTGCGCGGCCGTCGCGCCGGGGAGGAGCAGCGCCAGGGCAGGGGCGACGAGGAGGATTCGGGCCTTCATCACGGCGCCGTGATGAAAACCCGGAAGCGGCGCCGGATGCAAGCGGCGATTGCGCCCCGCTCGGCCGCCGCTACTCGAAGTCGGGCTGGCGCTCCGGCACTGCCGCGGCGAAGGCGGGCAGGGTGAGGCAGGCGGCCTCCGCCGCGAGCAGACGCGGCAGGGGCGCGAGGTCCACTCCGAAGCGTCGGGCGTTGAACAGCTGCGGCACGAGGCAGATGTCGGCGAGGCCGGGCCGGTCGCCGAAGCAGAACGGGCCGGTGCGCTCGCCCTGCAGCAGCGCCTGGCAGGCGGCGAGGCCCTCGGCGATCACCGCGCGCGCCCAGGCGTTCACCTGCTCCTCGCCGTGGCCGAGCGCGCGCAGGCGGTTCAGCACCCTGAGGTTCTGCAGCGGATGGATGTCCGCGGCGATCGCCAGGGCGAAGGCGCGCACCCGCGCACGCCCCACCGGGTCGCGCGGCAGCAGCGGCGGATCGGGATGGGTCTCCTCGAGGTATTCGCAGATCGCCAGCGACTGGGTGAGCACGCTGCCGTCGTCGAGCTCGAGCGCCGGCACCAGGCCCTGGGGATTGAGGCGCAGGAACGCCTCGGAGCGCTGCTCGCCGCGGCGGAGATGGACCGTGGCCGGCTCGGCGGAGAGCCCCTTCAGCGCCAGCGCGATGCGGACCCGCCAGGCGGCGGTGGAGCGGTAGTAGCCGTGCAGTCGCATCGCGCGTTCTCCATGCTCCGCTTTCGTGCAGCGGCGGCGATTACGCGCGCACGGCGATGCGCCGTCAACGCCGGCCCAGCATGTGGCGTGTGATGATCACCCGCATGATCTCGTTCGTGCCTTCTAAGATGCGATGGACACGCAGGTCGCGAACCGTCTTCTCGATCCGATAATCGGCCAGGTAGCCATAGCCGCCCAGGAGTTGCAGAGCCTCGTCGGCCACACGCCAGCCGACGTCGGTGGCGAAGCGCTTGGCCATGGCGCAGTAGGCGGTCGCGTCCGGGGCCCCCGAATCGAGCCGGGCGCAGGCGCGCCAGAGCAGGCTGCGCGCCGCCTCCAGCTCGGTCGCCATGTCGGCGAGGCGGAACTGCGTCGCCTGGAAGTCGGCGACGGCGCGGCCGAAGGCGCGGCGCTCCTGCACATAGGCCAGCGCGCGGTCGAGCGCGTCCTGGGCGCCGCCGAGCGAGCAGGCGGCGATGTTCAGCCGCCCGCCGTCGAGCCCGGCCATGGCGATGCGGAAGCCGCGGCCCTCCTCGCCGAGCACCGCCCCCTCCGCCGGCAGCCGCGCGTCCTGGAAGACCACCTGGCGCGTCGGCTGGGCGTTCCAGCCCATCTTTTTCTCCGGCGCGCCGAAGGAGAGGCCGGGCGTCTCCTTCGGCACCAGCAGGCAGGAGATGCCGTCCGGCCCGGGGCCGCCGGTGCGCGCCATGACAGCGTAGAGGTCGGCGGCGCCGGCGCCGGAGATGAACTGCTTGGCGCCGTTCAGCACGTAGTGCCCGCCCTCGCGCGCCGCGCGGGTGGAGAGCGCCGCGGCGTCGGAGCCCGCGCCCGGCTCGGTCAGGCAGTAGGCGGCGATCGCCTCCATGGTGACGAGCCTCGGCAGCCAGCGCGCGCGCTGCGCCTCGGTGCCGAAGCGGTCGATCATCCAGGCGACCATGTTGTGGATCGAGAGGAAGGCGCTGACGGTCGGGCAGCCCTGCGCCAGCGCCTCGAACACCACCGCGGCGTCGAGGCGCGTCAGGCCGGCGCCGCCCGACTCCTCGCGCACGTAGAGCGCGGCCATGCCGAGCCCGGCCGCCTGGCGCAGTTCGGCGAGGGGGAAGTGCTTGCGCTCGTCCCATTCCTGCGCCCTGGGGGCGAGCACCTCGCGGGCGAAGGCGAGCGCGGTCTCGCGCAGCGCGCGGGTGCTCTCGGGCAGGTCGAAGCTGGCGCTGGTGTCGGGCGGCATCGCTTGGGTCTCCCGGGCGCCGGTATCGGCCGGCGGCGGCCGCGCGTCCAGGGCCGTGCGCGCGCAGCCGCCGCGCGAGGGCGGGGCGCGGCGCCCGGCCCGGGCGGCCGGCCGCCGCTATTCCGCGGCCACCGCCTCGGCGGGCGCCGGCGCGGCCTGCGGCGCCGGGGCGTCCAGCGAGGCCGCGATCGCCGCCATGCGCGCGCGCGCCCGGGCGATGTTCGCCGCCTTGACGTGCCCGAAGCCCCTGATGTCCGCCGCCGCCTCGGCCCAGGCGCAGATCGTCGCGTGCGTCGCAGGCGAGAGGCGCGGCAGCAGCCGCTCGATGCCGGCGCGGTATTCCTCGATCAGCGCCCGCTCGGTGCGCCGCTCCGCGGTGCGGCCGAAGGGGTCGAGCCAGGTGCCGCGCAGCACCTTGCCGTGCCGCAGCCAGCCCATGGCGCGCAGCATCCAGGGGCCGAACGCCCGCTTGCGCGGCAGGCCGGTTTCCGGGTCGCGCCGCGCCAGCAGCGGCGGGGCCAGGTGCAGCTCGATCCGCCGCGTCCCGGTGAAGCCGCGGGCGAGTTCCGCCTGCCAAGCCGGGTCGGCGTGCAGCCGCGCCACCTCGTACTCGTCCTTGTAGGCCATCAGGCGGTGGAGCTGGACCGCGACGGCGCGCGCGAGCCGCTCCTCGCCGACGCCGACCCGCGCCCCTTCGGCGGCGCGCACCCTGGCGACGAAGTCGGCGTAGCGGCGGGCATAGGCCGCGTTCTGGTAGGCGGTGAGGTCCGCCACGCGGCGCGCGATCAGCGCGTCCAGCGTCTCGCTCTCCGGCGTCGGCGGCGTGACGGCCGCCTCGTCCCAGGCGGCGGCGCGGCCGCGCCGGAACGCCTCCTGGTTGCGCTCGACCGCCGCGCCGTTGAGCGCGATCGCCTTGAGGATCGCCTCGGCCGAGACGGGGATCAGGCCGCGCTGGTAGGCGACGCCGAGCAGGAAGACGTTGAGGTAGATCGCATCGCCCATCTCGGCGACGACGCGGCTCGCCGCCGGGATCAGCGCCATCTCGCGGCAGGCGGCGCGCAGGTTCGCGACCATGCCCGCGCGGTCGTAGCGCGTGCCCGTGTCGCGCACGAACTCCGCCGTCGGCGCGAGGTCGGCGTTCACCACCGCGACGGTGCGCGCGGGGCCGAGCATCGGCCGCGCGCTGCGGCCGTGCGCCACCACCATGTCGGCGGCGAGCAGCAGGTCCGCCTGGCCGAGCCCGATGCGCGGGCCGCGGATCGACTCCGGCGCCGCGCCGGCCCGGCCGATGCGGAGCTGGCCGAACACGCCGCCGCCCTTCTGCGCCAGGCCGAGCTGGTCCATCGCCCGGATCGGCCGGCCTTCGAGATGCGCCGCCATGGAGAGGATGGCCGAGAGCGAGAGCACGCCCTGCCCGCCGACGCCGGCGAGCAGGATGTTCCAGGCGTCGCCCTTCGCCGGCTCCGGCCGCTGCGGCTCCGGCATCGCCGCGACCGGGCCGCCGGCGGTCGCCTGCGTCTCCGGCTTCGCCGGGGTGGCGCCGATCAGCGTGATGAAGGAGGGGCAGAAGCCCTCGAGGCAGGAGTAGTCCTGGTTGCAGTTGCTCTGGTCGATCCGGCGCTTGCGGCCGAACGCGGTCTCCAGCGGCTCGACCGCGAGGCAGTTGGAGACGCGCGAGCACTCGCCGCAGTCCTCGCAGACGCGCGGGTTGATGGCGACGCGCTTCTGCGCCTGCGGCGCCAGGTCGCGCTTGCGCTTGCGCCGGCGCTCGGTGGCGCATTCCTGGTCGTAGATCAGGGCGGTGACGCCCGGCACCTCGCGCAGCGCGCGCTGCACCGCATCCAGCCGCGAGCGGTGGTGGAAGCCGACGCCGGGCGGGATCAGCGGGTCGCCCCTGTGGCGGTCCGGGTCGTCGGAGACGATCTCGATGCGCTCGACGCCCTCGGCGCGGAGCTGGGCGGCGATGCGCGGCACCGTCGTCTCGGCGTCCGGGCGCTGGCCCCCGGTCATCGCCACTGCGCTGTTGACCAGGATCTTGTAGGTGATGTTGGCCCCGGCGGCGACCGCGGCGCGGATCGCGAGGATGCCGGAGTGCGCGTAGGTGCCGTCGCCGAGGTTGGCGAAGACGTGTTTCTCGGTGACGAAGGGCGCCATGCCGATCCAGTTCGACCCCTCCGCGCCCATGTGGGTGAAGAGGTCGGTCTGCCGGTCCATCGTCACGGCGAGGAAGTGGCAGCCGATGCCGGCGAGCGCGTGGCTCCCCTCCGGCACGCGCGTCGAGGTGTTGTGCGGGCAGCCGGGGCAGAAATAGGGGGCGCGCAGGTGGCGCGGATCGGGCTGCGCCGCGGCGAGCGCGTCGAGCTCGGCGAGGCGCGCGCGCATGCGCTCGGTGCGGAAGGGCTCCGGCAGGCGGGCGGAGAGGGCGCGCACGATCTGCCCGGCCTCGAGCTCGGTCAGCTCGGAGAGCAGCGGCCGGCCGTCCTCGTCCCTCTTGCCGACCACGCGCGGGCGCGGGTCCGCGTGGTAGAGCGCGTCGCGGAGCTGCGGCTCGAGCAGGGCGCGGCGGTCCTCGACCACCAGGATCTCCTCGAGGCCGCGGGCGAATTCGCGCGCCGCCTCGGCGTCGAGCGGCCAGGCGAGGCCGACCTTCCAGAGGCGCAGGCCATGCGCGCGCGCCACCTCGTCGGTGATGCCGCAGTCGAGCAGCGCCTGGCGCAGCGTCGCGTAGGCCTTGCCGCGCGCGGCGATGCCGTAGCGCGCCACGGGGCTGTCCAGCACCACGCGGTTGAGGCCGTTGGCGCGGGCGAAGGCCACGGCGTGCGGCAGCTTGAACTCGCGCAGCCGCCGCTCCTGCGCGATCCAGTGGTCGCGGAGGCGGATGTGCAGCCCGTCCGGCGAGGGCGCGAGGCCCGGGGGCTCCACCGTCGCGTAGCGCGCCGGGTCCACGGTGACGGAGGCGGTGCCGTCCATCGTGTCGGCGACGCACTTCAGCCCGACCCAGAGGCCGGCGAAGCGGCTGAGCGCGATGCCCTTGAGGCCGAATTCCAGCACGTCGGCGACGTCGGACGGGTCGAGCACCGGGATCTCGAGGTCCACGAAGGTGTGCTCGCAGCCCGAGGTGATGGTCGAGGACTTGGCCGAGGGGTCGTCCCCGGCGAGCGCGAGCACGCCGCCCTTCGGCGCGGTGCCGGCGGAATTGGCATGGCGCAGCGCGTCGCCGCTGCGGTCCACCCCCGGCCCCTTGCCGTACCAGATGCCGAACACGCCATCGAACTTCGCGGTGCCGGGGTAGAGCCCGGCCTGCTGCGAGCCCCAGACCGCGGTCGCGGCCAGGTCCTCGTTCAGCCCCGGCCGGAAGACGATGTTCGCGGCCTTCAGCCGCTCCGCCTGCCGCTCCAGCTCGCGGTCGAGGCCGCCGAGCGGCGAGCCGCGGTAGCCCGAGATGAAGCCCGCCGTGTTCCAGCCCAGCGCCGCGTCCATCTCGCGGCGCAGCAGCGGCAGGCGCACCAGCGCCTGGATGCCGGTCAGCAGCACGAGGTCGCCGCGCCGCGTGTAGCGGTCCTCGAGCCGCGCCTCGGGTCGCTGGATGGTGCCCATCCTTCCACCTCCCGGGCCCGTGGCCCGATATGGGAAGAATAGGGTTGCGCCGCCAGAGGTTTCTTTCGAATTCTGTTGTGCAGCGCCGAAAGGACGGAAGACGCTTCTGCCATGGACCCTCACCGCGTGGATGCGCCCCGGCCGGAGCGGGAGCGCTCCGGCCCGGCGCGACCCGACCGGCCGCGCCTCGATCCGATTGACCGGCGCATCCTGCGCGCCCTGGCTCGGCGCGCAAGGCTGACGAATGCGGAACTGGCCGAGGAGGTGGGGCTCTCCCCCTCCCCCTGCTGGACCCGGGTGCGGCGGCTGGAGCAGGCCGGGGTCATCAAGGGCTATGTCGCGGTCCTCGACCAGGCCGCGCTCGGCCTGCCCGACACGGTGTTCATCGAGGTCATGCTGGAGCGGCACGACCAGGAGATCCTGCGCCGCTTCGAGGAGAGCGTCGCCGCGATCCCCGAGGTGCTGGAATGCTACCTCGTCACCGGCGAATACGACTACGTGATCAAGGCCGCGGTCGGCGGCACCCAGGGCTACGAGGCGCTGCTGCGCGAGAAGCTCTACCGCCTGCCGGGGGTGCGCCACACCCGCACCAGCTTCGCGCTGCGCTGCCTCAAGCTCAGCGTCTCGCCGGTGCCCTGAGCGGGCGCGGCCGCCGCGGCGGCGCCCGCCAGGCGCTCACCGCCTGCCGCGCGCGGCCTCCGCGGCGTCGAAGACGCGCTTGACGATGCCGTAGGCGAACAGCACGCCGAAGGCGAACAGGCCGAGGCCGAAGAGGGACATGCCGTCCTGGCGCGCCGCCGCGGCGGCGAACAGCCCGACCAGGGCGATCAGCACCGAGAAGGCGAGGAAGAAGAGGTTGGTTCCGGTCATCATCGCGCGGGGCTCCGTGGATCGCGGCGGGTCTCGTCGTCGAACAGGATGCGGCTGGCGGCGCCGTCGAGGTCATCGTACTGGCGCGCGCGCAGCGTCCAGAGGAAGAACAGCAGGCCGAGCAGGCCGAGGAACAGCGCGAGCGGCACGAGCAGGATCAGCGCGTCCATGGCGGCGGCTCCCTTCCGGCGCGCAGCGCGTTGAGGATCACGGCCAGCGAGGAGGAGGCCATCACCGCCGCCGCGATCAGCGGGGTGGCGAGCCCCGCCACCGCCGCCGGCACCGCGACGACGTTGTAGGCCAGGCTGAAGGCGATGTTCTGGCGGGCGATGCGCTGCGCCCGGCGGGCGGTCGCGATCGCCGCCGGCAGCGCCGCCAGCCCCTCGCCGCGCAGCACCAGGTCGGAGGCGGTCTGGGCGAGGTCGGTGCCGTCGCCGGGGCTCGCGGAGACATGGGCGAGGGCGAGGGCGGCGGCGTCGTTGATGCCGTCGCCCACCATCAGCGGGCGCCGCCCTTCGGCGCGCAGCGCCTCGATCCGCGCCGCCTTGGCCTGCGGCGTGGCGTGGGCGGTCCATGCGCCGACCCCGCAGGCGCGGGCCACGCGCGCGACCGCCTTCCCGCCGTCGCCCGAGAGCAGCTCGGTCGAGAGGCCGAGTCGGTGCAGCGCGGCGACCGCCGCGGGCGCGTCCTCCCGCACGCGGTCGGCGAAGCGGAAGGCGACGGCGGGCGCGTCGCTGCCGGCGCGGTAGTAGAGCGCCATGCCCTCCTCCGGCGCCCCCGCGACGCCGCAGAAGGCGGCGCTGCCGAGGCGCTCGGCGCCGCGCGCGAGGCCGGCGCCGGGGATCTCGCGCACGCCCTCGGCCGCGGGGGCGTCGGGGCAGGCCTGGACCAGGGCGCGGGCGAGCGGGTGGCGCGAGGCGTGGGCGAGGGCGGCGGCCGCGCGCAGGCTGGCGGGATCGCGCGCCGGATCGGGCAGCAGCACCGGGCGGCCTTCGGTCAGCGTGCCGGTCTTGTCGAGCACGGCGTGGTCGGCGGTGGCGAGCCGCTCCAGCGCGGTCGGCGAGGCGACGAGGATGCCGCGCCGGAACAGCGCCCCGACCGCGACCACCTGCACCGCCGGCACGGCGATGGCAAGCGCGCAGGGGCAGGTGATGATCAGCGCCGCCACCGCCGGCACCAGCGCCTCCTGCCAGGGAACGCCGACGCCGCCCCACCAGCCGAGGAAGGTGCCGAGCGCGACGCCGAGCGCGACCGGCACGTAGAGCCGCGCCGCGCGGTCGGCGACCGAGACGAAGCGGCTCTTCGCCTGCTCGGCGCGCTCGAGCAGCCGCGCCATGGCGGCGAGCGAGCCGTCCGCCGCCGCCGCCGTGACGCGCAGGCGGAACGGCGCGCCCATGTTCACCGCGCCGGCCGGCAGCGCGGCGCCGGGCGCGAAGCGGCGCGGCAGGCTCTCGCCCGTGATGGCGCTGGTGTCGAGCAGCGCCTCCTCCGCGCCGCCCTCCAGCGTGCCGTCGAGGCGCAGCCGCTCGCCGGAAGCGACCAGCAGGCGGTCGCCGGGGCGGACCCGCTCGACCGGCACGGTGCGCGCGGCGCCGTCCTCGCCGAGCAGCGTCACGCCGCCCTCCTGCAGCGCGAGCAGCTCGGCCACCGCCTGGCGCGCCTTGCGCCGCGCCGCGCGGTCGAGCACCCGGCCGGCGAGCAGCAGCGCGAGCAGGGCGGTGGCGCCGTCGAACCAGGTGTAGGGGCCGTTGCGGATCGCCTCGGACAGGCTCATCGCCGCGGTGGCGAGCACGCCGATCGAGATCGCGAGGTCCATGTTCGCCCGCCCCGCGCGCAGCGCGGCCGCGGCGGAGCGGTAGAAGGGCAGGCCGGCGACCGCGATCACCGGCAGGCCGATCAGCGCGGCGAGCCAGTGCATCGCGGCGCGGGTCGCCTCCCCCATGTCCCAGCCGACCCAGACGGCGACCGAGACCAGCATCACGTTCATCGCGCCGAAGGCGGCGACGCCGAGGGCGCGGACCAGGGCGCGGCCCTCCTCGTCCTCGGTCGCGCGCAGGCAGGCGGGCGACCAGGGCGCGACGCGGAAGCCGAGGCGCGCGAGGAGCGCGGCGTAGTCGTTGGCGCGCTCCGCCGGGCCGCGCCAGGCGACGGTGAGCCGCCGCGCCGAGAGGCTGGCGCGGGCGCGCAGCACCTCGGGCTCGGCGGCGAGCGCCTGCTCGACGAGCCAGACGCAGGCGCCGCAGGTGAGACCGGCGACCATCAGCTCCAGGCTGTGGCTGCCGTCGCGCCCGGCGCGCGCGAGCGGGGCGAAGTCGGTGGCGGGCGGCTCCGCGGCCGGGCGCAGCGCGCCGCAGGAGGCGGCGGCGTCGCGCCGGCGATAGAAGGCGTCGAGGCCGAGTCCGGCGACCAGGGCGTGCGCGCCCTCGCAGCCGGCGCAGCAGAACCGCGCCTGACCCGCCGCGAGCGGCGCGCCGCAGTGCGCGCAGGCCGCCGCGGAGAGGCTCGCCGCCGGCGCCGGCGCGATGCGGCCGAGCATGCTCATGGCAGGAAGATCCGCCGGCGCAGCTCGAGGCGCTCCCCGGCCTGCCCGGTGAGGGTCAGGCGCGCGTCCCATTGCCCCGCGCGCGCCTCGCCGGGCACCGCGGCGACCCAGCGGCCCGGGCCGGCGGCGGCGAAGGCGAGCGGCAGCTCCGTGCCCTCGAGCGGGCGCTCCAGCAGGCTCGCCACCTGCGCCTCGAGCGGCCGGCCCGCGCGGTCGAAGGCGAGCAGGGTGAGCCGGCGGTCTTCCCCCAGCGCCAGCTCGGCGCGCCAGCCGAGCGCGTCCTGCCGCGCCGCCTCGGCCAGCACCTGGTTGTAGCCGCGCCCGCGCTCGTAGGCGCGCTCGACGGTGACGCCCGGGAAGGTGGCGAGAGCGGCGTAGATCAGCACCGCATTGGCCAGGACCACCGCGAGCATCCCGCAGGCGAACGCCCACGGGATCCAGGCGGAGCGGCGGGGATCCGGGGAAGCGGAGGGGGTCATGGCTTCGGCCCGAGGAACACGCTCTCCTCGCGCGCCACGGCGCGGCCGCGCGGATCGAGCAGGCGGAAGGCGATCGGGGTCGATTCCGCGAGCCGCAGGGCGGGCGGGGCGGTGACGAAGACGCGGTACTGCGCGAGCCCGTCCGGCCGCGCCGCGAGCAGCGGGCGCCCCGCCGCGTCGCTCCCGGCGGCGTCCGGCACCGCGAGGCGCAGCCCGGCCGGCCCCTCGAGCGCGAGCGCGAGCATCGGCGTCTCGCGCGTCTTGTTGGCGATCTTCACGGTGTAGCCGTTGCGCACGCCGCCGTCCGAGAGCCGCACGAAGGTCGGGGCGCGGTCGTGGATCACCGTCATGCCCAGCGTCTCGCGCAGCAGGAAGGCGGCGAGCATGGCCAGGCTGACGACGGAGAGCATGCCCGCATAGACCAGGGTGCGCGGGCGGATGAAGCGGGGAGGCCTGCGTGCCGCCATGCCGCGGGCGTAGCGCTCCGGCCCCGGCGGCAGGCCGGCGACGGCGGCCTCGCTGGCGGCGAGGTTGCTGAGCGTCTCGAAGGCGATCAGCCCCTTCGGCCGGCCGAGCCGCTCCATGATCTGGTCGCAGGCGTCGATGCACAGGCCGCAGCCGATGCATTCGAGCTGCTGGCCGTCGCGGATGTCTATGCCGGTGGGGCAGACCTGCACGCAGGCGAGGCAGTCCACGCAGTCGCCCACGCCCTGCGCCTTCGCCTTGCCGCGCGGCTCGCCGCGCCAGGCGCGGTAGGAGACGACGAGCGAGTGCTCGTCGAGCATCGCCGCCTGGAAGCGCGGCCAGGGGCACATGTAGGTGCAGACCTGCTCGCGCGCCCAGCCGGCGAGGACGTAGGTGGTGGTGGTGAACAGGCCGAAGAAGAAGTAGACGCGGGCCGACGCGGTGCCGGTCAGGATCTCCCGCGTCACCGTCGGCGCGTCGTTGAAGTACATGATCCAGGCGCCGCCGGTGGCCGCGGCGATGGCGAGCCAGGCGGCGTGCTTGGCGGTCTTCCTCGCCCACTTCGCCGCCGTCCAGGGCGCCTTGTCGAGGCGCATGCGCTCCACCCGGTCGCCCTCGATCAGCCGCTCGACCCACATGAAGAGGTCGGTCCAGACGGTCTGCGGGCAGGTGAAGCCGCACCACAGCCGCCCGAACAGCGAGGAGACGGCGAACAGAGCGATCGCGCCGAGGATCAGCGCGCCGGCGAGGAAGTAGATCTCCTGCGGCCAGAGCTCGATCCAGAGGAAGAACAGGCGGGCATTGGCGATGTCCACCAGCACCGCCTGGTCCGGGACGCCGGGCCCGCGGTCCCAGCGCAGCCAGGGCACGACGTAGTAGAGGCCGAGGCAGAGCGCGAGCACCGCCCACTTGACCCGCCGGACCGGGCCGCGCACGGCCTTCGGGTAGACCTTCTGGCGGTCGGCGTAGAGCGGCAGGTCCGCCGCCGGCGCCGGGCTCGCCGCCGCCGGCCGTGCCTGCAGCCGCTCCGGCGCCTTCATCTCGGACATGCCTGCCGCGCCCCTGCTATTCGCCGCCGCCCAGGGCGTGGACATAGACGGCGAGCATGTTGATCACCGCCGGGTCGAGCCGCCCCTGCCAGGCCGGCATCACGCCGCCGCGCGAAAAGGCGATGCTGCGCACGACCGAGGCCTTGTCGCCGCCGTAGAGCCAGACCTGGTCGGACAGGCGCGGCGCACCGAGCTCGCGGTTGCCCTCTCCGCGCTCGCCGTGGCAGCTCGCGCAGTTCTCGGCGTAGATCGCGGCGCCGCGCGCCGCCGCCGCCTGGTCGGTGGCGCGGCCGGAGAGCGAGAGCACGTATTCCGCGACGTCGTTCACCTGCGCCGCGCTCAGCAGGCCGTCGGCGAGGAAGCGCGGCATCTGCGACTGGCGCGTCTGCTCGTCCTCGGTGTTGCGGATGCCGTGCAGGATGGTGGTGCGGATCGCCTCCAGGCTGCCGCCCCAGATCCAGTCGTCGTCGGCGAGGCTCGGGAAGCCGCCCGGCGCGCCCTGGCCGCCGGCGCCGTGGCAGCCGGCGCAGGTGTTGGCGAAGGCGGCGCGGCCGCCGGCGAGGGCGAAGGCGCGCAGCTCCGGATCGGCCGCGATCTCTTCCGGCGTGGCCGCGCGCAGGCGGGCCAGCATGGGCTCGAGCCGCGCCTGGTGCGCCTGCATCTCGCCCGTGACCGCCTCGCGCGCGATCCACCCGGTCAGTCCCGTCGCCCCGGGGATCGGCAGCGACGGATAGAGGATCATCCACAGTACGGAGAAGGCGATGGTGGCGTAGAACACCATCAGCCACCAGCGCGGCAGGGGGGTGTTCAGCTCCTTGATACCGTCCCACTCGTGGCCGGTGGTCTCGGTGCCGGTGATGTGGTCCTTCTCGATCTTGGTCGGCATCGCGGGCGCTCCTCAGGCGCGGATGTCGCGCGGCGCGTCGTCGCGCAGCGGAAGGCCGGCCTGCGCCTCGTAGTGGCGGCGCCTGGAGGGGCGCAGGACGAACGCCAGCATCCCGAGGAAGAGCAGGAACAGCCACACCACCCACAGCGCCTTCAGCGTCGGGTAGAGGGCAATCAGCGTGTCCATCACGGCGGCGTCCTCCCTCTCACTGCTGGCGGAGCTGCTCGGGCGTCACGTCGCGGAACTGCACGAGCGTGCCGAGCATCTGCAGGTAGGCGATCAGCGCGTCCATCTCGGTGACGGTGCGCGGGTCGCCGTCGAAGGCGGCCTGGCGGACGCGCGGGTAGCGCGCCAGCAGGCCGGAGGCGTCCGCCTCGGGCCGCGCCTGCGCCTCGAGGTCGGCGCGGGCGTTGGCGATCATCTCCTCGCTGTAGGGCACGCCGACGCGGCGCAGCGCGCGCAGGTGCTCGGCGATGTCGTCGTAGTCGAGCGGGCGGTCGAGGAAGGCGTAGGGCGGCATCACGCTCTCCGGCACCACCGCGCGCGGGCTGCGCAGGTGCGCCGCGTGCCAGTCGTCCGAGTAGCGCCCGCCGACGCGCGCGAGGTCCGGCCCGGTGCGCTTCGAGCCCCACTGGAAGGGATGGTCGTACATGCTCTCGGCGGCGAGCGAGTAGTGGCCGTAGCGCTCCAGCTCGTCGCGGAAGGGGCGCACCATCTGGCTGTGGCAGACGTAGCAGCCCTCGCGGATGTAGATGTTGCGCCCGGCGAGCTCGAGCGGGGTGTAGGGGCGCACCCCCTCCACCCGCTCGATCGTCGTCTCCACCGCGAACAGCGGGACGATCTGCACCAGGCCGCCGATCGAGACCGTGATCAGGACCAGCACGCCGAGCAGGATCAGGTTGCGCTCGATGCGGCCGTGGTCGAGCCAGCGGAACATGGGACGCGACTCTCCTCGGTCAGTTGGCCGCCGCGGCCACCAGCGCCGGCGCGCGGGCGGCCGCGGCCGGCGCCGCCGCCTCCTCGCCCAGCGCCTCGGAGGTCGCGGTCCGCCACAGGTTGTAGGCCATGATCAGCGCGCCGGTCAGGTAGAGCACGCCGCCGAGCATGCGGATCACGTAGTAGGGGTGCATGGCGGCGACCGTCTCGATGAAGCTGTACTGCAGGAAGCCCAGCTCGTCGTAGGCGCGCCACATCAGGCCCTGCATGATGCCGGAGACCCACATCGCGGTGATGTAGAGCACGATGCCGAGGGTGGCGATCCAGAAGTGCCACTCGACCAGGCGCCGGCTCCACAGCCCGCGCTTGCCCCACAGCTTCGGCACCAGGTAGTAGAGCGCGCCGAAGCTGATGAAGCCGACCCAGCCCATCGCGCCCGAATGCACGTGGCCGATCGTCCAGTCGGTGTAGTGGGAGAGGGCGTTGACCGCCCGGATGGACATCACCGGCCCCTCGAAGGTGGACATGCCGTAGAAGCCGACGGCGACCACCGAGAAGCGCAGCGCCGGGTCGGTGCGCAGCTTGTCCCAGGCGCCGGAGAGCGTCATCAGGCCGTTGATCATGCCGCCCCAGCTCGGCATCCAGAGCATCACGCTGAACACCATGCCGAGCGTCTGCGCCCAGTCGGGCAGCGCGGTGTAGTGCAGGTGGTGCGGGCCCGCCCAGATGTAGAGGAAGATCAGCGTCCAGAAGTGCACGATGGACAGGCGGTAGGAATAGACCGGCCGCTCCGCCTGCTTCGGGATGAAGTAATACATCATCCCGAGGAAGCCGGCGGTGAGGAAGAAGCCGACCGCGTTGTGGCCGTACCACCACTGGATCATCGCGTCCTGCACGCCGGAGGGCGCGATGTAGCTCTTGGCGTGGCCGAGGCTCACCGGCAGCGCGATGTTGTTGCCGATGTGCAGCATCGCGATGGTGACGATGAAGGCGAGGTAGAACCAGTTCGCCACGTAGATGTGCGGCTCCTCGCGCCGGAGGATGGTGCCGCCGAAGGCGACCAGGTAGGCGACCCAGACTACGGTGAGCCAGAGGTCCACGTACCACTCGGGCTCCGCGTACTCCTTGCTCTGGGTGATCCCGAGCACGTAGCCGAGCGCCGCCATCACGATGAAGAACTGGTAGCCCCAGAACAGGAACCAGCCCATGTCCTCGCCGCCGAACAGCCGCGCCCGGCAGGTCCGCTGCACGACGTAGAGCGAGGTGCCGAGCAGCGCGTTGCCGCCGAAGGCGAAGATCACCGCGCTGGTGTGCACGGGCCGCAGCCGTCCGAAGGTGGTCCATTCGAGGTCGAGGTTGAGCAGCGGCCAGGCGAGCTGCGAGGCGATCACCACGCCCATCAGGAAGCCGACGATGCCCCAGAACACGGTGGCGACGGCAAAGGCGCGAATCGGCCCCTCGACATAGCGTTCCGCCGTCCGCGAGGCGGTCTGCGCCTCGGCGGCGAGGGCGGCGGTGCCTCCTACGTGCATGCGGTATTCTCCCTGGGCGCGCGGGGCGGCCGCGTGGGGCAGCCGGCGCTCACCGCGACAAGAGCGCACCGGCGCCGGGGCATCCTTGATCCGGATCAAATGCTCGCCTTTCCTGGGAGGTAGCGTGTCGCGCGCGCCCCTTGCGCGGGGCGAGAAGGAGGAGGCGCGAGCATGTCCTTCGATGTCACGCCGGAGCCGCCGCCGTCAGCGCCGGGCTCGCGCATCCGCCTGGTCCCGGTGGACCGGCCGTGGGTCTGGCTGACCGAGGGCTGGCGCGACCTGATGGCCGCGCCGCATGTCGGGTTCACCTACGGCGCCGCCCTGACCGCATGCGGCTGGGCGCTGGTGCTGCTGCTGCTCTGGGCGGGCGCGCTGTGGGCGATCCTGCCGGCGACGGCGGGGTTCTTCCTCGTCGCTCCCCTGCTCGCGGCCGGGCTCTACGAGGCGAGCCGGCGGCGGGAAGCCGGCGAGGCGGTGACACTCGCCGCCTGCGCCCGCGGCTTCACCCGCAACGCCTCCCAGCTTGCCCTGATGGGCGTCGTGCTGCTGCTGCTGCACCTGTTCTGGGTGCGGGTGGCGGCGCTGATCTTCGGCCTGTTCTTCGGCATCAACTTCGCCCCGCCGCTCGAGCAGCTGCCGCTGGCGATGCTGCGCTCCGACGCGCTGCTGCCGTTCCTGGTCGTCGGCACCGCCGTCGGCGCGGCGTTCGCCCTCGCGGCCTTCGCCGTCTCGGCGGTGTCCATCCCGATGCTCGTGGACCGCGACATCACGGCGGTCGAGGCGGTCCTGGTCAGCATCCGCACGGTCGCGGCCAATCCCGCGCCGATGGCGTTCTGGGCCGGGCTGATCGTGGTGTTCACGGCGATGGCGCTGGTGCCGTTCTTCCTCGGCCTGACGCTGGTGCTGCCGCTGATCGGGCACGCCACCTGGCATGCCTATCGCGACCTCGTCCGCTAGCGCCGGCCGCGGATGGCGGAAGCGGGAGGGCGGCATGGATCGGTCCTGCGAACGACGGGCGGGAGCCGTTGCCGCGAGCCCTGCCGGGCGAGGAGCGGCGCCGGCGCGTCCGGGTGCGGGACCGGGCGGTGGCGGCGTTACGCTTCGTCACGCGTTCGGGCCGGCCCAGCAATCGGGGCGTTACACGCGCGCCGCATGGTTCGTGCATCGGCCGCAACGGCCGGAAGGAGGGTTCGGATGCAGAGACGGACGAAGGTCGCGCTGCTGGCGGCGGCCGTGATCGGCCTCGGGGTGGCGGGCGTGGCGCTGGCCCAGCCGGGGCCCGGCGGCCCGCCGGGCGGCGGGCCCATGATGGGCGGGCGCGGCCCCGATGGCGGGCCGGGCTGGCACCGCGGCGGCCCGGGCCGCTACGGCGGCGGTTTCGCGGCCGGCGAGGCCTTCGCCCGCGCCGATGCCAACGGCGACGGGCGGGTGACGCGCGACGAGGGCTGGACCTGGCTCCAGGGGCGGTTCGCCGAGGCGGACGCGAACAAGGACGGCGCCGTCACCCTGGACGAGGTGCTGGCCTTCGCCGAGGCGCGGCGCGGCCCGAACCGCCGCGAGCCGCCGCCGCACATGCAGGAGCGGTTCCGCGAGCGCGCCGGGATGATGTTCCGCTTCGTGGACGCCAACAGCGACGGCCGGGTCACGCCCGAGGAGTTGCGCCCGATGGCCGAGGCATGGTTCCGCGCCCACGACCTCAACGGCGACGGCGCCCTCTCGCGCGACGAGGTGCGGCCAGGGCGCCGCTCCGCGGGCGCGCCCGGCGCGCCGCGCGCCCCGGGGCGCGCCGAGGCGGCGCCGGCGGCGCCGCGGGATGGCGGGGCCGCGCCCCAGCCGGCACCGGCGCAGCCGCGCTGAGGCGGCCCGCGGACCGGCGCTGCCGGGCCGGGCAGGTCGCCCGGGGTCGGGCGCGACCGCGGCGAGCCGTCCGGCCGGCGATGGCGCCGGGCGGGCGGCTCAGCGCCAGCCGTAGCTGGTGATGCTGCAGGTCTCGACGCCGCGCCGCTCGGCCGCGGCGCCGTTCATGTACACGACCCGCATGTCCACCGTGCAGACCCCGGTCACCGGCAGGCTGATCGAGACGGACTGGCCGGGCGAGAGCACGTTGGCCCCGAGCCGGTCCGGCCCCCAGTTCCGGTCGCTGGAGAGGGAGACATAGAGCTCCCGGATCGTCGCGCCGGACTGGTTCACGAAGGTGAAGGACGGATTTCCGGCCACGCCCGGAGCCGGAGAGATCGACGCGCCGGCCCCGCCGACGCTCGCCCCGGCGCCGCCGCCGAAGACGATCCGGCTCAGGCGGCACGCATTCACGCCCATGCGGGTGTCCTCGGCCCCGTTCGCGTAGCGCACCCGCACGTCCAGGATGCAGTCACCGAAATGCGGCGTCACCCAGACCTGCTGGCCGGCCGGCAGCACGCTGGCGCCGAGGATGTCCGGCCCCCAGCTCGACAGGCGCGAGGGCGAGACGTAGGCCTCCTGGATCGTCATGCCGCTGGCGTTGACGAGCCAGAACCGGTTCTGCGCCCGGGCCGGGGCGGCTGTGGCGCACAGGGCGACGACCAGCGTGAAGGCGGCGACGAAGGCTCTGCGCATGCGGTTCCTCCTGGCGATGCTCGGCACGTCGGACGGTGGCGGAGCGGGCGCTCGGTCCTCCGGACCTCTGGGAATCCTCCGGCGGGCACCCCGTCCGTCGCGGCGCTGAGATTCGTCGGGGCGGCGACACGGTGCGCGGCGGGCCGCAGTCTGCGCGGCTTCGCAACGATACCACGGCGGACCGGACCGGGGGAACCGGGCGGCATCGTCTTGCCTCGCGCCAAATTGAATGCAAGTTTACGGGCCTGAGCGATCACGACAGGGGGAGCAGCGGCGATGCCGCGCACCGAAGGAGAGCCGCACCAGAACCAAGCGGCCGTGTTGCGCGAACTGCGGCAGGCGGTGGGCGAGTTGCGCGCGGACCTCCTGGTCACGCAGGCGGCGCTCGCCTCGCTCGCGGCCGATGTCGCGCGGGTGGCGGCGGAGCCTGACCATGTGCTCGGCGCGCTCAACGCCAAGGTGCTCGGATTCGCCGAGGCCGCCGCGCGGGGCCTGCCGCCGGGCGCGGGCCGGCCGGAGGCCGTGACCGCCGCCGCCGCGCGCTTCGCGGACTGGGCGGAGAGCTTCCTGCGCAACCGGGAGTGACGCGGCACCTCGCGTCCCGCGCGGCCGGGGGGCGGCACCGGCGGATCGTGATCCTCGGCGCCGGCGGGCACGGCAAGGCCGTGCTCGACCTGCTGCTGGCGCTGGACCAGGCGGGGCCGGAGCGGATCGCAGTGGTGGGGCTGGTGGACGCCGCGGTGCGCCCGCCGGCCGCCGTGCTCGGCCTGCCGGTGCTGGGCGACGAGGAGGTGCTGCCGGCGCTGCGGGCGGAGGGGGTGACGGAGGCGGCGCCGGCGATCGGCGACAACGCGGCCCGGGCGGCGGCGGGGGCGCGGCTCGAGGCGCTCGGCTTCGCGCTGCCGGCGCTCGTGCATCCGGCGGCGGTGGTCGGGCGCGGGGTGGCGCTCGGGGCCGGCGCGGTGGTGATGGCGCGCGCCGTGATCGGGCCGGAGGCGCGGATCGGCGCGCTGGCGCTGATCAACACGGGCGCGGTCGTCGAGCACGACTGTGCGGTCGGGGAGGCGGCGCATGTCGCCCCCGGGGCGGTGCTGACCGGCGGCGCACGCATCGGGGCGCGGGCCTTCGTCGGCGCGGGCGCCGTGCTGCGCCCGGGCGTGCGCGTCGGGGCGCAGGCGGTGATCGGGGCGGGCGCCGCGGTGGTGGAGGACGTGCCCCCCGGCGCGCGGGTGGCGGGGGTGCCGGCGCGGCCGATCGCCTGAGGTCGGTTGCGCGCTCCCGCGGCTCCCGGCGGTCTGCGGGGGCGAATTCGCGCCCCGGCCGGTTCCGCCTGGGCGCGCGGCAGCGGCCGTGGCGCGGTGGCGGCGGCGCCGCCTCGCGCGCCCGGGCGTGCGCGATCCGCTCTGGGAGCTGTTTCCGCTCGGCCGGGCGCGCGGCCACGGCTCCGGCGCGTTGTCTGCCGGGCGGGTTCACGCTCCCGGCCGTTCCCGGCCGACCGCGATCCGCCCTAGCGCCGCCCCGCCGCGAAGCGCACCGCCTCCTCCGCGGCGCGGAACAGGGCGCGCGCCTTCTGCACCGTCTCCTCGTACTCCGCCGCCGGGTCGGAGTCGGCGACCACGCCCGCCCCGGCCTGGACGTGCATCACGCCGTCCTTCACCAGCGCGGTGCGCAGGCCGATGCAGGTGTCCATGCCGCCGTCGGCGCCGAAATAGCCGAACCCGCCCGCATAGATGCCGCGCCGCGAGGGCTCCAGCTCCTCGATGATCTCCATCGCGCGCACCTTCGGCGCGCCGGTCAGCGTCCCGGCCGGGAAGCCCGCCATCAGCGCGTCGAGCGCAGCGAGGCCGGCGCGCAGCCGCCCCTGCACCTCGCTGCCGATGTGCATCACCTGGGAGTAGCGCTCGATCTGGAACTGCGCCGGCACGCGCACGCTGCCGACTTCCGCCACCCGGCCGACGTCGTTGCGGCCGAGGTCGAGCAGCATCAGGTGCTCGGCGCGCTCCTTCGGGTCGGCCAGCAGCTCTGCCTCCAGCGCCTTGTCCTCCTCGGGCGTCGCGCCGCGCCGGCGCGTGCCGGCGAGCGGGCGCACCGTCACCGTCCCGTCGCGCAGCCGCACCAGGATCTCCGGCGAGGCGCCGACCGCGGCGAAGCCGCCGAAGTCGAAGAAGAACAGGAACGGCGCCGGGTTGATCCGGCGGAGCGCGCGGTAGAGCGCGAAGGGCGGCAGGGCGAAGGGGATCGAGAAGCGCTGCGAGGGCACGATCTGGAAGGCGTCGCCGGCACGGATGTACTCCTTCGCCCGCTCGACCGCGGCGATGAAGCCCTCGCGGGTGAAGTTGCTCTCCGGCGCCGGAGGCGGGGGCAGGTCGGCCGGCGGCGCCGGGCGCGGCACGGGGCGGTCGAGCGCGGCCTCCGCCTCGTCGAGGCGGTGCTGCGCCTCCTCCCATGCCGCCTGCGGGTTGCGCGCCGCCGCGCTGTCGGCCCAGACCGGAGCGCAGAGCGTGAGCGTGTCGCGCACGTGGTCGAACACCGCGACCACGGTCGGGCGCGAGAGCACGGCGTCGGGGATGCCGAGCACGTCCGGCTTGACCGCCGGCAGGCGCTCGATCAGCCGCACCATGTCGTAGCCGAGATAGCCGAACAGCCCGGCCGCGATCGGCGGCAGGCCGGGCGGCACCGGAAGCTGCGAGGCGGCGATCACGGCGCGCAGCGAATCGAGCGGCGCCGCCGCGTCGGCGACGAAGGCGTGCGGCGCCGAGAGGGCGTGGCGGTTGACCTCCGCTCGCCCGCCGCGACAGCGCCAGATCAGGTCGGGCGCGAAGCCGATCGCGGAATAGCGCCCGCGCGCCGAGCCGCCCTCGACGCTCTCGAGCAGGAAGGGATGGGCCTGGCCGTGCGCGAGCTTGAGGAAGGCGCCGACCGGCGTCTCCAGGTCCGCGACCCGCTCGCGCACCAGGATCTGGCCGCGCCCGGCCTCGAGCGCGGCGCGGAAGGCGGCGAAGCCGCCCGGGGCGCCCAGGCCGGCGCTGCTGCTCTCTCTCATCGCGCCACCTGCTCCATCAGGCCGGCATTGATCCTGACGTCCGCGCGGTGGCGCAGCGCCACCAGATACTGCTGCTCCAGGTCCTCGGTCATGGCCTGCTCCACCTGGTCGCGGATGCGGCCGAGCCCCAGCGGATCGGCGTCCGGATTGGCCGGCATCACCTCGACGAGCTGCGCCACCGCGAAGCCGTCGCGCGTCTCGACCATCGTCGCCTCGCCCGGCCTGGCCTCGAAGATCGGGGCGAGCAGCTCGGGCGGCGCCGGGTTGCCCGGGCCGGGCTGGCGCGGGAAGGGGCCGATGCGGTCGCCCCGTGCCTCGAGGCCCGCCTCGCGCGCCGCCTCGGCAAGCGACTTGCCGCCGCGCACCGCGGCGAGCAGCGCGGCCGCCCGCTCCTCCTGCGCCCGCCGCCGCGCCTCCGCCGTCCAGGCGCGGCGAACCTGGTCCTCGACGGTCTCGAACGGGCGGAGCGCCGGCGGAGTGACGGTCTTCACCTCGACCGCGGTGAAGCCGTCCTGAAGCTCCTCGAGCCGCGGCGCGTCGCCCGGGCGCGCGGCGAAGATCCGGCGCAGCAGCTCGGCGCGCGCGGTGTCGCGGATCGGCAGCGTCACCGGCTCGCCCGCCGGGGTGCGGCCGGCGGCGTCGGTGGCGACGGTGGCGACCGCCATGCCGAAGCGCGGCGCCACCTCGACGAGCGGCGCGCCCGAGGCGAGCGCGTCCTCGATGCGGCTGGCGCGGGCGAAGACGAGGTCGACGGCCTTCTCGTGGGCGATCTCGCGGCGCAGTGCGTCGCGCACCTCGTCCAGGCCGCGCGCCTGGGCGGGCTCCACCTTGTCCACCCGCAGCACGTGCCAGCCGAAGGGGCTGCGGACCGGATCGGTGATGCCGCCCTCGGGCGTGGCGAAGGCGGCCTCGGCCAGCTCGGGGACCGGCAGGCCGGCGCGGTCCAGGGGTTCGGGGAAGGCGATCGCCTGGCCGCCGGCCTCGCGCGCCCGGGCCTCGATCGCCTCCCAGCCGGCGCCGCCGCGCCAGGCCTCGGCGATGGCGCGCGCCGCCTCCTCGCTCGGCACCAGCGCCTGGCGCAGGCGCCGCCGCTCCGGCGTCTCGAACTGGGCCCGCCGGGCCTCGTAGGCCTCGGCGAGCTCCTCCTCGCTCACCGCGACCTGGTCGAGAAGCTGGTCGGCGGTGAGCACCGCGACCGTGGCCTCGCGGTATTCGGGGGCGGAGAAGCGGTCGGGGTTGTTCTCGTGGAAGCGGCGGAGCTGCGCCTCGGTCGGCGGCTCGGGCTCCGGCGCCGCGGCGAGCGGCAGGAGGACGAGGTCGGCGACGCGGCGCTCGGCCTCGAAGGCGTAGAGCGGCCGGGTCAGCGCATCCGGGGCGGCGGGGCGGGCGCGCACGGCGCCGACCAGCTGCTGGCGCGCCAGGTCCGAGCGCACCAGGCGGAGGAATTCCGCCTCGGTGAGCCCGTTCTGGCGCAGGAATCCCTCGAACAGCGGGCGGGAGAAGCGGCCGTCGGCCCCCTGCAGCGCGGGGATGGTCCAGACGAATTCGCGCACCGCCTCCTCGGGGACGACGACGGACATGCGACGCGCCTCGGCGCGCAGGGCGCGCTCGGCGATCAGGCCCTCGACCGCCTGGGCGGCGACGGCCCGGCGCACCGCCTCGTCGGCCTCGAAATTCGGGCCGAGCTGGCGGGCGAGGCGCTGCACCTCGCGGCGGACGGCGAGCTGCGCCTCCTCGAGCGCGATCGGCTCGCCGGCGACCCGGGCGACGGCGGTGTCGCGGCCGAAATTACGCACCATGTCGCCGATGCCCCAGATCGCGAAGGAGAACACGAGCACGATGAACAGGGCCCGGGCGACCCAGGTTCCGGCAAGACGGCGGAGGGCGGTCAGCATGCGCGATCCGGTGCGGCGGCGTCAGGGCGGCGGACCATAGGGGAGGGACCGGCCGTTGCCAAACGGGGGAGGGCGGGGCGATACCGCGGACCGACAGCCAGGACGGAGCAGGAGAGGAACCGCCCCATGACCCCCGGAGTGCGCCCGCTGATCGCCGGCAATTGGAAGATGCACGGGCTGCGCGCGGACGGGCTTGCCCTGGCGCGTGCCGTCGCCGAGGGCGCGCGGGGCCTCGACGCGGAGCTGGTGGTCTGCCCGCCGGCCACCCTGATCGCCGCGGTGGCGGAAGCGCTGGCGGGGACGCCGGTCGCGGTGGGCGGGCAGGACTGCCACGCGCGGGAGAAGGGGCCGCACACCGGCGACATCTCGGCGCCGATGCTCGCCGATGCCGGCGCGCGCTACGTGATCGTGGGCCACTCCGAGCGGCGGGCCGGGCACGGGGAGACCGACGCGATGGTGCGCGCCAAGGCTGCGGCGGCCTTCGCGGCGGGGCTCGTCCCGATCGTCTGCGTCGGCGAGAGCGAGGCCGAACGCCTGGCGGGCCAGGCCGAGGCGGTGGTGACGCGGCAGCTCGCGGGCAGCCTGCCGGAAGGTTTCGCCGCGCGGGGCGGCGTGGTGGCCTATGAGCCGGTCTGGGCCATCGGCACGGGGCGGACGCCGACCGAGGCCGACATCGCCGCGATGCACGGGGCGATCCGGGCGCATCTGGCGCGCACGGCGCCCGAGGGAGCGGGCGTGCGCCTCCTCTACGGAGGCTCGGTGAAACCCGGGAATGCGCGGGCGATCCTGGCGCAGCCGGACGTGGACGGGGCGCTGGTCGGCGGCGCGAGCCTGGTCGCGGCGGATTTCCTCGCCATCGCGGCGGCGGCCGGGGTGTCGGCCGGCCGCTGAGCGGGGCGCCGGCCGCGACGGGACGGCTCGCGCGGCGGCGCCGCAGGGGCCGGCGCCGGTCGCCGGGGGAGCGAAGACCCTCCGCGCCCGCCGGGCGCGGTGCCGCACGGGCGCGGCTGGGCGCGGCGGGGAGGGCCGGGACGATCGCTGACGGCCGCGCGGGGCGCCTCAACCCAGGCGTTGGTTGCGAAGGGGTATGGCGCGTGCGTCACATTCTCGCCATCGTTGCCGCGATCTGGCCACAAAGGGGATGCGCGGCGATTGAATATCGTATAGCAAGACCTCACATGGCCGTGAGGTTTCCGATGCGTCTCGCAGCCCGCCTTGCCCGGATCGGAGCGCTGGGGCGGCCCATGCCTCTCCCTCCCGCCTCCCGGCCGGTCGCCCCGGCCCTGACGGCGCGCCGCGATCCGGCGCCGGCCCCGGCACCTCGCCGGCGGCGGCAGCCGCAGCCCCCGAGGCGAGCGCGCCGCCCCCGCCGCGGCGGCGGGCGGTCCCCCGGCGGCGGCCGCCGCTGCGCCTCTGGCCGCTCGCGCTCGGCTTCGCGGCCGCGCTGCTGCTGGTGGCGCTGGCCGCCTCGGGCTGCGGCGCCTGATCGCCGACGTGCCGTCGCTGCTGGCGGCCTATGGCCTGCCGCGCCTCGTGTCGCTGCCGCTCGCGATCGCTCCGGTCTGGGCCGGCGTCTTCGTCCTCGTCCGCCTCACCTACGGGTCCGACCGCACCGCCGGCTGAGCCGGGGCGGCGGAGCGGCGGCTAGCGGCCCCGGGCGGCGCGGGGTAAAACGCCGCCGCCCGAGAGAAGCCCTGCGATGTCCACGGTCCTCCTCATCCTGCACCTGTTCGTCACCCTGGCGCTGATCGGCGTGGTGCTGATCCAGCGCAGCGAGGGAGGGGGCCTCGGCATCGGGTCCTCGCAGGGCATGGGCGCGTTCATGACCGGGCGCGGGACGGCGAACCTGCTGACCCGCACCACGGCGGTCCTGGCCGCCGCCTTCATGGCGCTCTCCATCGCCCTGGCGCTGCTCAACCGCGGCACCGGCGGGCAGCAGCGCTCGATCCTGGACGCGCCGCCGCCGCCGGCGCCCGCGGCGCCGGCCGCGCCCGCCGCGCCGCCGCCCGCGGTGCCGACCAACTGACCGGCCGCGCCCGCGCTCGCCGCCCTCCGTTCCGCGCAAGGCGGATTCCCGCCCGGGAGGAGGTGACGCCGGCGCGCGCGGCAGGCTATGGAGGCCGCCCATGACGCGGTTTGTCTTCATCACCGGCGGCGTGGTCTCCTCCCTCGGCAAGGGCATCGCGGCGGCCTCCCTCGGGGCCCTGCTGCAGGCGCGCGGCTACCGGGTCCGGCTGCGCAAGCTCGATCCCTACCTCAACGTGGACCCGGGGACGATGAGCCCCTACCAGCACGGCGAGGTCTTCGTCACCGACGACGGGGCGGAGACCGACCTCGACCTCGGCCACTACGAGCGCTTCACCGGCGTGCACGCGACGCGCGCCGACAACTGGACCACCGGGCGCATCTACGCCGACGTGATCGCGGCGGAGCGGCGCGGCGACTACCTGGGCGGCACCGTGCAGGTCATTCCGCACATCACCGACAAGATCAAGGAGGTGATCCAGGCGGAGACCGAGGGCTACGACTTCGTCATCGTCGAGATCGGCGGCACGGTCGGCGACATCGAATCGCTCCCCTTCCTCGAGGCGATCCGCCAGCTCGGCAACGAGATGGGGCCGCAGCGGAGCCTCTTCGTCCACCTCACCCTGGTCCCCTACATCGCCACCGCCGGCGAGCTGAAGACCAAGCCCACCCAGCACAGCGTGAAGGAGCTGCTCTCGGTCGGCATCCAGCCGCAGATCCTGCTCTGCCGCTGCGACCGCCCGCTGCCCGAGAACGAGCGGCGCAAGATCGCGCTGTTCTGCAACGTGCGGCCGGAAAGCGTGATCCCGGCGCTCGACGCGAGGACGATCTACGAGGTCCCGCTCAACTACCACGCGGAGGGGCTGGACCGCGAGGTGCTGCGGCACTTCGGCCTCTCCATCTACGGCGAGCCCGACCTCCGCCGCTGGGAGCGCATCGTCGAGGCGATCCGCGCCCCGGAGGGCGAGGTGACGATCGCCGTGGTCGGCAAGTACACGAACCTGCTCGACGCCTACAAGTCGCTCGCCGAGGCGCTGACCCACGGCGGCATCGCCCACAAGGTCCGCGTCAGGCTCGACTGGGTGGACAGCGCGATCTTCGAGCGCGGCGAGGAGGACGCCCTGGCGCGGCTCGAGGGCGTGCACGGCATCCTCGTCCCCGGCGGCTTCGGCGAGCGCGGCGCCGCCGGCAAGATCGAGGCCGTGCGCTTCGCGCGCGAGCGCAAGGTGCCCTTCCTCGGCATCTGCTTCGGCATGCAGATGGCGGTGATCGAGGCGGCGCGCAACCTCGCCGGCCTCAAGGGGGCGAGCAGCACCGAGTTCGGCCCGTGCGAGGAGCCCGTCGTCGGCCTGCTGACCGAATGGCTGCGCGGCAACGAGGTCGAGCGCCGCAGCGAGCACGGCGACCTCGGCGGCACGATGCGCCTCGGCGCCTATCCGGCGCGGCTCGCCGAAGGCTCGCTGGTGCGCGAGGTCTATGGCGGGGCGGCGGAGATCCGCGAACGGCACCGCCACCGCTACGAGGTGAACATCCGCTACAAGGAGGTGCTGGAGCGCGTCGGCCTGCGCTTCTCCGGCATGTCGCCCGACGGCCAGTTGCCGGAGATCATCGAGTATCCCGACCACCCCTGGTTCATCGGCGTGCAGTTCCACCCCGAACTGAAGTCCAAGCCCTTCGACCCGCATCCGCTGTTCGCCGGCTTCATCGGCGCCGCGGTGCGCCAGGCGCGGCTCGTATGACGGTGCGCACCGTCCGCATCGGCAGCGTCGCGGTCGCGAACGACCGCCCGCTCGCCTTCCTCTGCGGCCCCTGCCAGATCGAGAGCCGCGCGCACGCGCTCGAGGTCGCGGCGGCGCTGAAGGAGATGGCCGAGGCCGCCGGCGTGCCCCTGGTCTACAAGTCCTCCTTCGACAAGGCGAACCGCACCAGCGTGGACGCCGCGCGCGGCGTCGGCATGGCCGAGGGCCTCGCCATCCTCGCCGAGGTGCGCGAGCGCACCGGGCTGCCGGTGCTGACCGACGTGCACGCGCCGGAGCAGTGCGCGCCGGCGGCCGAGGCGGTGGACTGCCTGCAGATCCCGGCCTTCCTCTGCCGCCAGACCGACCTGCTGCTCGCCGCCGGGCGCACCGGCAGGCCGGTCAACGTCAAGAAGGGCCAGTTCCTCGCGCCCTGGGACATGCCCAACGTCGCGGCGAAGATCGCGAGCACCGGCAACGAGAACATCCTGCTGTGCGAGCGCGGCGCGAGCTTCGGCTACAACACGCTGGTCGCGGACATGCGCGCCCTGCCGATCATGGCGGCGACCGGCTACCCCGTGGTCTTCGACGCCACGCATTCGGTGCAGCAGCCGGGCGGGCAGGGGAGGTCGAGCGGCGGGCAGCGCGAGTTCGCCCCCGTGCTCGCGCGCGCCGCGGTCGCGGTCGGCGTCGCGGCGGTGTTCATCGAGACCCACCCCGATCCGGACCGCGCGCCCTCCGACGGGCCGAACATGATCCCGCTGCGCGCGATGCCGGCGCTGATGGCGCGGCTCAAGGCGTTCGACGCGCTGGCGAAGGCGGCGGCCGGCCCCGCGCCGGTCTAGGTCCTGAACCCAAACTGCTGGACGCGACGGGCTGGGATCTGATTCAAGTTCCCTGCTGGACGGGAGCTTGGCATGTCGCGGTTCGATCTGAGTGAGGCGGAATGGCGGATCATCGAGCCTCTG